>JAZLAM010000001.1:0-2307 GCA_045613125.1 Alphaproteobacteria bacterium
ACATCAACAACTTCTTTCCATAAGTCGATATCAAACCAAACGTGTGGGTCGTGTAATGTTGCATCTTTTTCGTCTTCTAATAATTTATTCTTATCTAAATTCTCTGCAACTGCTTGCACTGTTTTTTCCTCGGCCATTTGATCAAAAATATCTTGCATCTGTCCCTCTAAATGTAAGCCATTATAAAAAATCACTTCTGCATTATCAAGCTTTGTTAAATCACTTTGTGTCGCTTTGTATAAGTGGGGATCTACTCCTGGGCCCATTAATGTTGTGACAGTAAGATAATCGCCACTAATTACTTTTACCGCATCTGCAATTTGACCAGTTGTCGCAACAACATTGCCTTTGCTTTCTTCATTAGTTGATGCATTATCATCTCCACATGCTACCAATAAAAAGCTTAAACCTAAAATTCCTAAACAACGTTTCAAAATTTTTTACTCTTCCTTTCTCGAATAATTTCTTCGAACTACATGTCGCCAGCCAATCCATACAACTAAAAATAGCGCCGCAATTATTGCAGATTTTGTAAATAACCACATGAATAAGAACAAAATCCACATAAAAAACGATAAGAACAGTTTCGTTTCGTTCGTCATAACATTCAGTCCTTTTTATTAACGATAATATGTTTCCCTTAGGAAAAATATATGTAAAAGAGAAAGAAAATGTAACCAATTTTTAAAAATTTTTAAGTAATTATAAAAAAGTAATCGCCCAGATTTCGTACCGTTTATGCGATTAACAATATGAACTTAGCTGAATTCATCTCCAAAAATCCACTTATTTAATTTTTTGTTGAAATTATTACTTTCTTGACGGAAAATTCGTTATACTTATTAAAAGAAAGATGAAGTGCGGAGGTTTTTATGTTAAAAATTAAAAATATTGAGTTTATTAAAGTTGTTTATGATGAATCTCTTTCACATAATATATTTTCAATTGCGAATATTACTTTTTCAAACTATGCACCGATTTATGGTGCTCTGTTATATTGGCGCCAAAATACGGATGAAAATGAATTTACTGCTGAAGGCGACTATAAATTTTTCTACGATATGGCAAACGTAACGTATTTTGCTTCTGTAAAATTCCCTAAACATGTCCGCTTAACGCGGGATCAAAAACAGGAACTCGCCTATCTTTTACTAGAGGAACGTGGTTCAGTCGGCTCTTATAGTTTTGGCACACATGCTGGTCGTAAAAAGGGCTATCCATATGAAGGAAGATTTCGCGAGCTCAATTTCCCACAAGATTTTGATGTAAAATCTATTCCTCCATATGTGAAATCTGTCGTTTCTAAAGTTGATTTAGAATTAATTTTGCACGATTATCCGGATTATGATCCTGTTTTTATTAGTGAATATGCAAAATGGCGCTATCAGACAGCTCAAATGCATCCAAATGATATAAAACCGTATATGTCTTATATCGATTTTGATGTTATTTGTGCCATCAATTCGTACTTATCCGAAAGTTATTTAATTGAACATTTACCATTAGTTAATTTTGAAATGATTGCTAGTAACTATCCCGTATTAAAAAGGTTATCTACACCGTTTCGATACTATATGTATAGTCAACTAGATACGGCTCTTGCTGAAGAGCTACAAGAATTTTTAGAACTAGATTCAGATATCGATCCTATCAATAATTTTTTACCTACTTTTGAAGAAGATGATGAGATCGCTGATTTAGAGTTTTTTGAATATGACCGCGGTCCCAATAAATGGCCAGGTAGTGAACACTTAGTAAAAGGCATTCCATCATTAGCTTCACAACTATATGATGAATTTGGCTATCGTCGTTGTACAAATAAAGAGATGGATGCAAAGTTTGCTAATTTTAATGACAAACAGCGCGAGCTTATTACCTATACGCTCGAACTACACTGGATTCATCGTTATCGCGATCAACTTGATTGGACATTGATTTGTGAGTATAACCCATACTTAACGGAAGACTTTTTAACAGCGCATTTAAAATATGTTGACTTTAACGCACTCGGTAATAATACGGAATGCGAGCTTTCCGAATCATTTATGGATAAGCATATGAATAAATTCAATCACCAAAAGCCTGTTCCACTAGTTATTCGTCACTTAACAGAAAACTTGTATTTAACATATAAAGATAAGATTGTTGTGAATAGTGACCTATTAAATGAGTACGGTGATTTACTCGATGATGAACAATTTCTACTTCTGCAAAATTTATTAGAGCCATAAAAATAAGCCTTCCAGGATTGAACTCCTGAAGGCTTTTCTTTTAGTTTGTGACAAGAATTTGGTCTTCTAGTTTTTT
>JAZLAM010000002.1:0-25614 GCA_045613125.1 Alphaproteobacteria bacterium
AGAAGAAATGAGTGCAAAACCATATGTAGAATATGGCTTCGGAGTTGAAAAGAACTGGGCTGATAAATCCGGTTACGTTGAACTTACGCGTCGTGACGGAGGTCGTGAGGGCTGGAATGTCAACCTCGGTTTAAAACTTGATTTCTAAGCAAGAACTCAAAACAGCAAAAAAGGCGAGAATTTTCTCGCCTTTTTTGATTTATAGTTTGGTCAAAGTATATTTAAATTAGTTTTTCCAACGAACACCGCTTTTGATGAGAGATTTTTTATACTAATTTGAAGATCACTTGACCTCACTTCGTTCGGAGCAGTGACTGTGTTTTTTTGTTCGGAGCGATTGTTGGTAAATGATAGTTCTTTTAACTCACAAATAGTGGGGATAGGGGTTGTAGGGAGTGCAAGTAAAAAATAGGATTAATGTTGCTTAGTGTTTGTCAGCAATAAAAATAAGTATGAATCCACAAAAGATCTGTTATAAGTTGATGAGATATTGGTGTTTATATATAAAAAGTAAAAAAAAGTTATAAATTTATAAAAAAAGTTCTTGATTATTTTTTATTTATGGACTATGTGTAACTTGTCTTATTTGTTGTGCGGTCGTGGCGGAATTGGTAGACGCGTAACGTTGAGGTCGTTATGAACTAAGTTCGTGAAGGTTCAAGTCCTTTCGACCGCACCATAAAAACTCTTTTTTATCATCAAAATTTATTTATAAAAGGAGGCCGCTATGTTAAGAATCTATAAATCAGAAAATGGCGGTAAATTAGTTAAACTTAAAAAAAATAAGGTAGCTTCTCTTTCTTGGTATAATATGATAAATCCGAGTGTTGAGGAAATGGAAAAAGTTTCTGACCAATTGAAACTTGATTTTGATATGGTTAAAAATGCTCTTGACCTAGATGAACGTTCCAGAGTGGAGTTTGAAGATAATGTTTTATCTTTGATTGTAAATTTACCTCTTTTAGATGATGACGGAAAGTTTGATACGCTTCCTTGTGGTATGTTTTTTACCAAACGTAACTTTGTAACTATATGTTCACGAGATAATCGTATTTTGAGTTCGTTTAATAAAAATACGGCAAAAACCTTTGATACCAGAGAACGTGGACGCTTTTTATTGAGTATATTATCAAAATGTACGCAATATTACTTAAAATATTTGGCTATCATAAATCAGAAAACAGAAGAGATTGAATATTCTCTTCGTAAAACTACAAAAAATAAGGCCTTGTTTAAGTTAATAGAAATTCAAAAATCTTTGGTATATTTTACAACAGCTTTAAAAGATAATCATTTGGTTTTACTTAAAATTTTACGCATGATTAATTCTCCGGCTTTAGCTAATGTTGTTAAATTTACGGAAGAAGATATTGACTTATTGGAAGATGTTATTGTTGAAAATAAGCAAGCAATTGAAATGGTTGATATGCATCGTTCTATTTTAGAAGGTATGATGGATGGATTTGCATCAATTATTAATAATAATTTGAATTTAGTAATGAAATTTTTGGCGGCAATTACAATTATACTTTCGATTCCTACTATGTTTGCCAGTTTTTGGGGAATGAATGTGCCTGTTCCTGGTGCCGCGTATGAACACGGATTTTTGATTGTTGTAGCTCTATCTATTTTAGCAACTATCTTTGTTATCATATTTTTTAGAAAAAAAGGTATGTTTTAAAAATTAATCATTCTTGAAAAGAAAAAAGCTATTCTTATATCAAAAAATATAATTTTTGTATAAGAAAGGAGTATTTGATGGAAGCTTTTTTATTTATTGCCTTATTTTTTATTTATATCTTAACTGCATTTACTATTCCGGTAAAAGTTGTTAAACGAGTTTGGATTTTAGCGTATATTTCAGCTTTTATTATAACGGCTGTGTCGATTATGTTTATTAGTGGTTCAAAACAAACAGTATTAATGCAAGAAAGTGAATTAAACTGGTATTATTTTTTATATTTATTTGGCTCTATGTCTGTCATTTTAGGGATTATAAACATTTGGATATATCGTAAAGATTTATTGGAAATCTTTTCTTCTCAAGATGCTATTGAAGATTAGAGCATAAAATTTTTGATTGTTTTTTCTAATTCTGTATTTTTTATGATTTTAGGTAATACAATGCCTTTATTCATATTTATGGTATACAGAACATATATAGGAAGACTATAGCGATTATAAGTGTTTATATATTGTAAGATTTGCGGTGAAATATAAGGTGCTTTAATTGATATATATTCTAAATTATAATTTTTTTTCAAACGCTCAAGTGTATAATTGTTAAATGTTATAATATTATTTAATGTTGCAATATAACTCCAATTAGGAGTAATTGAAATTAAAATATTTTTATTTTGTCTTAACATATCATCAATTTGTTCCTGATCTATTAAGATAGGATTTTGGTTGAGTTTTAATGTGGCTTTTTCATTGGTTTTTGAGATTATAAAAAATATCAATATAGTAGCAATTATTAAAAGGATGTTTTCTGTAATGTGTTTCTTTTTATAACTTAAATCAGTTTTATATAGAGCTTCAATGAAATTGAAAAAATATTTACATAGTAAAATATAGATTATAAAAATAATTATAATATTTATCAAAGATGTAGAACTTATTTGTAAGAAAAATAAGCCGATAAAATACATAACGGTTAGCATGGAAGTGTATTGTTGTATGCAAGATATCCACTTGTTTACTGTTTCAGTTATTTTTATATGTGTGTATTTAGTTTGCCATAATGCAATTAATATGTATGGTGTAAGAACACCTATCATAGTGCAGAAAATAAATGTTATGGCTTCTTTATGATTGTGGAAGTCTACATAATTGAAGTTTTGAGCCAAATATGGTGTACACGAAAAAGGGATAAATAAGATTAATGTTAAGCTAAATAAGATAGATTTGGTTTTTGGGTACTGTAGCATGAGCGACTGTTTATATTTTAAAGAAAAGTATAGGGCTAAGCTGATAAAGGTACAACTGCTAAGATAAATAATGTTATTATACTGATTGCCCCAATATATATTGGTGTTGAAAAAACTTATATATAGAAAGAAAAATAGAGACGATACTATGGATGTGACTGTAATTGTGATGTAATAAACGTTTTGTTTGGTATTACCTTTTACATTAATGAAACTTAATGATAGAAGTAATAGCATCAATCCTGCCGGCATAAAATTAAACAACAGACCGGAAAGATAAGATATAATAATAAAACTGCCGATAGCTTGTATTTTTTTTTGTTCAACAGAGTATGGCTTAGGGATTATTTCTTTTCTGATATAAGAAGATCCATCAAGCTTTGTAGTAATGGTGAGAGGTTTGTTTATCAATTTTTTTTGGTTGGATAAAGGAGTTATCGAGACGTATATTTTGTTATCGTTAATATTTATTTTTGGTGCAGAAAATGTTGTAAAATGATTATCTTCAATCAGAATACTGAAATTTTTAGGTTCTTTTGTGTATAAAAAAATAAAGTTAATTTTTTCAGCGGTTTCACCATCTTTACTAATATCAATGTAGGCATTATCTATTTTTATATGTTTGTTATGTTCCGTCGGGATATTATAATAGCTTTGTCTAACAAAATTTTTAATAGATGATGGAATATTATCGGGGCCTTTTTCAATATAAAGAGGAGCATCTATTTTTCTTTGAATACAATCTAATCGAATATCACAATCTTGAAAATCTATCCTAGCATTAAAAAATATATCTTCTTTAGGGTTAATTGTTTCAATCAAGATGGGAAATAAAAAATTATCAGAATATGCATTTATCATATTATCATCAATAGTAGGTGTAGATAAGGGATAAAATACTTTATAAGATTTTATATTTTGGGTTTCTGTTAAACTTATTTGAGGCTTTTGCATTTTATCAGATAAACTATTTGCAAGTATAAATCTGTGAGAAGGTGTGTTTATATGTAGCCCAGCAATAAAACTTATTGAGTTATTTATTTGTCCCAGCTCTGATACGCTTCTTGCTTTGAAACCATCTTGTTCTACCCATTTTCCCATACCTGCATTACCGATGAACGGATTGGGTAAATCAATTCCATAAGAAGGAATTTTCGATAATTCAATTTTATTTAACATATATGTGAATTTTTCATAATCGGTTTTATTTTCTTTTTTTTCTAGTTTTCGTAAGTGATAAGCTTCCATTGCTTTTATATCTTTAGGATTATCGCTATAACTTACAACTTTCTTAAAATCATTAATAACAGTAAAAGAGTCCTCAGGTGTAGGTATATAATCTATTGTTTCTAAAAGAGCATATTCGTCATCGTCAACTAATAAAGGTGGTTCTTTAGGAACGGTCATCTCTATGGCTAAATCTGTATATTTCTTTTTTCCCCAACGGTATGTTTTTACAGCTTTGCGTATAAGATTTGTTCTAACAATTACTTCTTCAGGTGTCAATTCGGGAAAAATGGTGGAAACATCTTCGCTAAAATCATATTCAATGGCGTCATCTTGATATTTAGCGTCAAAATAGTATGCAATTACGAATAAACGTCCGGAATAATTATTATCTTTTTTATCTAAAATTTGCTTAAAGATAATTGGGTGAGGTAGGTTTAAGGCCCCTTTGAATTCTGCAGATATGTATTTTGCTTCCTCGTTAAGTAAATCTAGCTTGACTGAAGCTGCATGAACAGTCAGGATATTGAAAGTTAGAAGTAAAAAAACTATATTTTTAAAAAACGCTATCATGATTTTATATAAAAAAGTATTTATTTATTTATTTTTCATGATATAATAACAAAGTGCAATAAACAAATATATTTTTAGGATATATACAATAAATGAAGCTAGGTGATAATAAATTTTTGGCAGGAAAATGTTTGGTGGCTATGCCGGATATGGAAGATGAAGTGTTTGCCAATACTTTGATTTATGTATGTTCTCATGGAAAAGAAGGTGCAATGGGGTTTGTGGTAAATCGTAAATTAAAAGATTTTTCTTTCACTGATTTAGCTGTGAAAATACCGGTAAGTTCACATATCAATTTAGAAAATATGTTTTTATATCAAGGTGGGCCAATTGAAAAAATAAGGGGATTTGTTTTACATAGCTCTGAATATTTTAAACCAGGAACCTTGAAAATAGATTCTGAAATTGCTGTTTCTTCTTCCTTAGATGTTTTAACCGATATTGCCTATGGTTTAGGTCCTAAAAATAATTTAATTGCGTTGGGATATTCAGGTTGGGAACCTTATCAACTTGAAAAAGAGATAAAATATAATAAATGGTTTGTCACAGATGCCAGTAAAGATCTATTATTTAATACACCGGATGAACTGAAATGGGAACGCGCTCTAGATGAAACCGGAATAGATTTTTCACGTTATATCAATCTAACAGGGTTTGCTTAGAAAATTATTTTTAATATTTTTTAAAAAAAATTGTTTTACCTCTTGCTTAACTAAAAATTGCTACCTATATAATTTTTTAGAAAAAAGTTTAAAATGTTAAAATAAGGATTTTTTATATGAGTAATAAAGTAATAGGTATTGACTTAGGAACAACTAACTCTTGCTTTGCTGTTATGGAAGGTGGAGAGGCAAAGGTTTTAGAAAACTCTGAAGGGGCAAGAACAACACCTTCAATGGTAGCATTTACAGATGCGGAAAGATTGGTCGGTGCAGCAGCAAAGCGTCAAGCTGTTACAAACCCTGAAAACACTTTGTTTGCAATCAAACGTTTAATTGGTCGCCGTTTTGATTCTGCCGAAGTTCAAAAAGATAAAGCAACAGCTCCTTTTAAAATTGTTCAAGGAGATAATGGTGATGCTTGGGTGGAAGTTAAAGGTGAAAAATATGCTCCGTCACAAGTTTCAGCAATTGTGTTGCAAAAGATTAAAGAATATGCGGAAAGTTATTTAGGTGAAAAAATTGAAAAAGCAGTTATTACGGTTCCCGCTTATTTTAACGACTCTCAACGTCAGGCCACAAAAGATGCTGGTAAAATTGCCGGTCTTGATGTTTTGCGTATTATAAACGAACCGACAGCGGCAGCTCTTGCTTATGGTATGGATAAAAAAGCTACGGGAACAATTGCTGTTTATGACCTTGGCGGTGGAACATTTGATATTTCAATTTTGGAAATAGGTGATGGTGTTTTTGAAGTTAAATCTACCAATGGTGATACTTTCTTAGGTGGTGAAGACTTCGACCAAAGAATAGTTAATTATTTGGCTGATGAGTTCAAAAAAGAATCTGGAATTGATTTGAAAAATGATCGCTTGGCTTTACAACGTTTGAAAGAAGCTGCCGAAAAAGCTAAAATTGAACTTTCATCAGCTACACAAACAGATGTTAATTTGCCATTTATAACGGCAGATGCTACTGGACCTAAGCATTTAAATATCAAGATGACACGTGCTAAACTTGAAGCTTTGGTTGATGATTTAATTGATCGTACGGTTGAACCTTGCCGTAAAGCTCTTGCAGATGCTGGCTTAAGTGCTTCAGAAATTAGTGAAGTTATTTTGGTTGGTGGTATGACGCGTATGCCAAAAGTTCAAGAAAAAGTTAAAGAAATTTTTGGTAAGGAGCCTCATAAAGGTGTTAATCCTGATGAAGTTGTTGCTGTAGGTGCGGCAATTCAAGGTGGTGTTTTGATGGGTGATGTTAAAGATGTGTTACTCTTAGACGTTACTCCGTTATCACTGGGTATTGAAACATTGGGTGGCGTGTTTACACGTTTAATTGATAGAAATACAACAATTCCTACTCGTAAATCTCAAGTATTTTCTACAGCTGAAGATGGTCAAACCGCTGTTACTATAAGGGTGTTCCAAGGTGAGAGAGAGATTGCTGCTCATAACAAACTTTTAGGTCAATTTGACTTAGTTGGTATTCCACCGGCACCTCGTGGTATGCCTCAAATTGAAGTTACTTTTGATATTGATGCTAATGGTATTGTGAATGTATCTGCAAAAGATAAGGCTACAAATAAGGAGCAAGCAATCAGAATTCAGGCTTCAGGTGGTTTATCAGATGCTGATATTGAAAAAATGGTTAAAGATGCAGAAGCAAATGCTGAAGCAGATAAGAAGAAAAAAGAAGAAGTAGAAACCAGAAATCATGCAGAAGCTTTAATGCATTCAACAGAAAAGACATTGAAGGAAAATGCTGATAAAATTTCTACAGCTGATAAAGAAACTATCGAAAAAGCAATCGAAGCTTTGAAAATCGCTTTAGATGGTACGGATACAGCTGTTATCAAAGAAAAAAGCGATGCTTTGATGCAAGCTTCGTTAAAATTAGGTGAAGCGATGTATAAAGCTCAAGGAGATGTAAATTCTGCAGATGCAACAGCTAGTGGGGCAAATACAACAGGAACAGATGAAAAGGTTGTAGATGCTGATTATGAAGAAGTTAAATAGTTTAATTTCAGAGAATGTAAATCCCCTTAATTTCATTTGATGTTAAGGGGATTTTTTTCGTTTAGGAGGGTACATGCTTAAATATTTAATGTTAATTGTCGGATTAATTTTACTGATAAGTTTATTGGTTGGTGGAATACATCTTTTTAGAGTTGCATATAAAAATAAGCGAGAGTTAAAGCAATTTGCAAATAAAGAGATTATTTATAATAATAAGTTGGAAAAAGTTTTGGTTGTGTATTATTCTTTAAGTGGTCATACCAAACAAATTGCAGAGAATATTGCTAAAAAAACAAATGCTGAGTTGTTTGAGATCAAAACTTTGGATAAAATAAAATTAGGCTTACCTTTTTATCTTGAAATAAAAAAACAATTAAATACTAAAAATTATCAAAAAATAGAACAAACAATGCCTGATTTTGCAAAATATGATACTATATTTGTAGGTTTTCCGGTTTGGTGGTATACAATAGCAACGCCAGGATTTGCATTTTTGCAAAAGGCAGATTTTAAAAATAAAAAAGTTTTTCCTTTTTCAACACAAGGGAGTAATTATGGTAGTTTTTTTGAAGATTTTAAAGATATAATAAAAAATGCTCAAATAGGTGAGGGAAGATCTTTTAATAATGTTGATAAAAAGTATAATAATAAGGTTGATAATAAGATAACTGATTGGTTAAACCATATTTAGAAGACGTAATATCCATTTTTAATTAAATTTAAATATTTATTGATATAAATATGAAATAAATTTTAAAGGAGCTATTTGTGAATAATTTTGAGTATCAATATTTAAGCAATTCAGAACAAGCAGACAAACTGCTTGTCTTTTTACATGGATATAATAATACGCAAGATGAAATGTCTCACATATACAGAAAATTACTGGAACAAAGTAAAAACTTAGCAATAATAACTCCTATTGGTAAGTATACATCACTGAGTGATGTAAATAGACACAGTTGGTGGAAAATTTCAAATTTCGATGCTGAAGGCAAACGTTTTAATCCGGAAACTGCTATTGATGAAATTATTTCTATTTATGATAAAGCTGGCAACTTACTATCAGAAGTAACTGATCAACTGAATAATTTTATTGATAATATACAAAAACAATATAACTTTACAGATAAACAAACTTATGTAGCTGGTTTTTCTCAAGGAGCTTTGCTTGGTATATGGGTTTCATTGATGCGTAAAAGCAAAATCAAAGGATGTTTTTCTTTTTCCGGTTTATTGGCTGCTAAATCTGAATTAGAAGATAAGATTTGTTCAAAACCCAAAATATATTTATTTCATGGTAAAAAAGATAAACAAGTTTTATATAAATGTATGGAATATAGCATAAAAGCTCTTAACCGGCTGGGTGTTGAAACTGTATCGAAATCGTTTGAAGATTTGGCACATGAAGTAAATGATGCTGAAATTGGTTTTGTCGCAGATATAATCAATAAAGATTATTATTTTCCCCTGACAACATTGTAATTTAAGATCCATAAATGTGGTGTTATACAAAACATGATGCCACTATGTTAAATAAGTTGTTATTTTAGTGATATTAAATTGTACTTTTGGGATAACGGATTTTAATTGACATAAATATTAACAGACATTACAATACTATATAACAAGATAAAGGAGGTAAAATGAGAAAGTATTTATGTTTTCTTACAGTGTTGTGTTCAATTAATAATGTGCAAGCGCAAATGAATGAAATGATTGGAGTTTTGGGTGTTAGCGGAGTGATTAACAGCAATGCAATTAATAATGTCGGTCAAATGCAAAACGCTCTTTCTCGCATGCAATTGCAACAGGATATAACGCTTTTGGTTAATGAAATTCAAAGTACATTTATACAAGATTATTTAAATATTGATACTTCATTGTTGAGCTTTAGTGGTTTACGAGGAGTTAATTGGAAAGTTGTTCCGGTTTCATCAGCTGAATTTTATGTAAGTTTAGATAATATTGATGGTTCATCTTGCTTTATTATACAAAATAATCCGTGGAATGCAAATCGCGTTGAAATTAACAATGGACAAGCTTGTCAAGCATCAAACAATTCCGTAAAATTATATTTTTAGTTATGATAAATTGAATAAGCTTTTGTATAATATCTTTTTGTTTTGCAAAATATCATGTTATATTACTATATGATATTTGGGTTATTAATGTGAAAAATTGATATATAACATAGTTCTTTGAAATATTTATTGGTTATAATTGTTGTTGCAATAAGAACTTAATGAGAAATATAATACTAAGTATGTATCATCTCAGAATATTGAACGAGGAGTGTGTTTTTATTAATATCCAAGGTATCAATAAATCATCAGGGGAGATAATAATTTCAGATGGCAATATGGTTGTTTCCTGTTTTTTTATTATCTAATTTTGATAATATAAATAATATGACAATTTTTAACTGTTTTTTGTTCATATAAAACAACTATTTGTTGATTCTGCAAGATAATAATATAAATTACTTGCAAACATACCCAATATTTCTAAAAAAACACAGAAGTATTGTTATGGCATATTTGCTTTTTTTATGTAACTCCAATGAAAGGTGTTATAATATTATGTAGAAAAAACCTATTAGAGCAAATATTATTATCAGTTTAGTTATTAGAGGTGCTGTAGAATATCCATACTTAACAATACAATAAAGTGCTCTTATACCATCTTTCCAATTTATTTTTTTACCCTCATCATAATTTCTTGGGAAATAACTGATTGCACATTCATAAATTTTTTTTGTATTATTTGCAACATATTGCGTTACTTCCGGTTCAAAACCAAAACGCTGCTCTTTTAATTTTGGTGTGATAGACTGGATAAATTCTCTTTTAAACAGTTTATAACATGTTTCCATGTCAGTAATTGATAAATCTGTAAAACAATTTGAGACAAATGTAAGAAATTTATTTATCATAATATGCCAAAAACTATTTATCTTATTTTCATTGAGCTTTATAAATCGTGATCCATAAACAACATCAGCATCATTCTTTTCTAAGACTTCAATTAATTTGATATATTCTGCAGGATTATATTCCAAATCTGCATCTTGAATACCTATGTAATCTCCAGTTGCATGCATAATCCCCGTGTGTATGGCTGCTCCTTTTCCTTTGTTTATATCATGCTTATAAATTTTTATAACAGTATTTTCTTTTTTTATTTTAGTTGCTATTTTATAGCTATTATCAGTAGAGCAATCATCAACAATAATTAGTTCTAAAGAGATCTTTGGGTTTAAGTTTTCAACAACCTTATCAACTATTGTTTTTAATGTATGTTCCTCATTATAAACAGGAATGATTAATGATAATATTTTAGTGCTATACATTTTAGTCTCCGATTATATTTTTAAAGTAATTAATTGTGTGCATTAAGCCTGTTTCAAAATCTATATTCGGTTGCCAATTTAGCTTTTCTTTAGCAAGATCAATTACAGGTTTTCTTAGCTTAGGATCATCTGATGGTAACGGTTCGAAAATAATTTGTGATTTAGAATTTGTAAGTTCAATAATTTTTTTTGCAAAGTCCAATATACTTACCTCTTGTGGGTTGCCTAGATTAACAGGGCCGAAAAAATTAATTTCATTATTCATCATTTTTATCATACCACAAATTAAATCATCAACATAGCAAAAACTTCTAGTCTGTTTTCCTTCTCCATATACTGTAATATCTTTATTTTTTAAAGCCTGCACAATAAAATTGGAAACTACGCGTCCATCTCCTATATCCATTTTAGGTCCATAAGTGTTAAATATTCTGATTATACGTATATCCGTGTTATATTTTCTGTGATAGTCAAAAAATAATGTTTCAGCCATTCTTTTTCCTTCGTCATAGCAAGAACGAATGCCTATTGTATTAACATTTCCTCTATAACTTTCAGGTTGCGGATGAACTTCGGGATCACCATATATTTCACTTGTTGACGCCTGCAATATTCTTGCATCATATTTTCTTGCTAATTCCAAAAGATTTAATGATCCAAGTACTGATGTCTTTGCTGTTTGTATCGGATTGTACTGGTAATGAATCGGACTCGCCGGACAAGCTAAATTATAAATATAATCAACCTCTATATCTAAATGTTCTGTAATATCATGACCTATAAACCGAAAATTCGGTTTATCTAACAAATGGATAACATTTTGTAAACGACCTGTATATAAATTATCGACACAAACAACATCATAATTATCACTAACCAATTTTTCACATAAATGGGATCCCAAGAAACCACATCCACCTGTTACTAGTATTTTTTTCTTATTAAACACCAATAGTTCCTTTTATCTTTTTATTCTAAAAATAATTACTTACTTGAGTTTAAGCATTTCACAAATGATATGATGTTACAAATAAAATATATAACTTATTAACAATATTGATGGTGATAGTTTATTTATGTTGTGTAAATATAAAATGTTGACTATAGTACTTCTATAATATGGTACATAAACGCATGATTAAAAATCAACCTTATGAGAGAGTTTTGCATTATGTTAAAGAAGCAATATCTACAAACAATCTTTGTTTTGACAATTTTATTGATTTGTGAAGTTTTCTTCTTTAGGAATGTTATAGGTGTAAATAATGAATTTCTTATAGGTGACAGAGGTGACGGACGCTTAACAACGTTACTGGCAGAACATTGGTGGAATTTTTTTATAGGTAATGAACAATTAGCTGAACTTTCAATGTTTTATCCGCAAGCAGATGTTCTAGGGTATACAGATTTATTTCTTGGTTTTGGTTTAGTTCATTCTATATTTAGATTTATCGGATATAATATATTTTTATCTTATAAATATTCATTAATTTTATTTCATTTAGTTGGTACATTTTCTATGTATTATTTGCTCAAATGTAAATTTAATTTAAATGCGTTTTGTTCGTTACTTGCAACTATAACTTTTTGTTTTTCAAGTGCTTATGCAATTCATTTCTATCATACTCAGTTAAATGCTGTTTCCTTTTTACCAATTTTACTAATCTTGTTTATTGGGTTTATACAAAACTATAATATATCTCTTAAGAGAAATATATACGCTTTATCTTTTATAACATGGTTTGTATTATTGTCTTATACCGCATGGTATATTGCGTTATTTACATCAATATTTTGCTTAATATACATTATTGTTTTTTATATAATCACTAAAATAAAAAAACCTCAACTTCTTTCTTTAATTCTTAAAAAAGTGATTACTCAATGGAGAATTTTTATTGTATATGTTTTATATACTTTTGTCTTGTATATACCATTTATATACATATATTTTCCCGTGTTCAAGCATTCTACAGGATATCCATATAGTGTAAGTTTATATTATTCACCTAAGCTTATTGATCTTTTAAATGTAGGTTCATCAAATTTGGTGTTGGGAAATTTCATAACACAAACAAATATATTTTCAAGAGAATTAGAATTAAAAATAGGATTTTCTATAATTATATTCTTGATGTTTTTTTATTTATCTTTCATACAACTAAAAAAATTAATAAAAAAAACAATTACGATAAAGGATATTCTGCTCTGTAGTACTATAGTATGTACCATAATTACAATCCTATGTGTTATACGTTTTACTGATAGATTCTCTGGTTGGTGGTTTTTGTATACATTATTGCCCATTGTCAGATCGGTTAGGGCTATATCTCGTTTTATATTTTGGCTTAGTTTTCCCGTTGCGATTGTTATATCTATATGCATAAATAAATACTTTGATTTTAAAGAGAAAGAGACTAAAATTTTTTCACTGTTTTTAATAATATTAGTCTTTATAAGTAATATTAATACCAATGGTATTAGTAGCGATTGGAGTTATCTTTCTGAAACAGATTTTATAAACAATGTTAAAGAGCCACCAAAAGATATAAAATCTTTTTATATCGGCCATTCAAATACTTCTCATATAAAATACTCTGGTTATACTTCTGATATAAAACAGCTTGATGCCTTTGAAATTGCTAATTATTATAAAATTAAAACAATCAACGGATATTCAGGATTGATTCCACCATTTCCTTGGAATGGAATTAGAATGATTAATTCCGAAAATTATGAAAAAAGTGTTTATGCATGGGTATTAAAACACAAATTAACAAATGTTTATATGTATAACATTGATACCAATGATTGGGAAATGCTACAATTGAAATAAATATTATTTAATTAAAATGTTATTTTGGAACAGTAGATTTGTATTTTTCCTTATAGATAATTGTTAGTTCGTTTTGTCCCTGTTTATTTAAGTGGACGGCATCAATTTAGTTATTACACAAATTCTATTGTATCATTAATTAGAAAAATAAGATGGAATTTTTCGGTAATGGTAGCAAAAGTTTATGTTGTGCAATTAGCAGAGAATATATGTCGTTATGATGAGCTAAATAACAAAAATGGTGGAATTACAGGAATGGCACCATTGGGATATGAGAACTAGATAAATGAAAAAATATAATAAATTTATATCTCCAAACCGTAAATAAAAACAACCCGCCTTAAAACCGGCAGGTTGTTTTGTAATTATCTTAGAAATATTAGACACTATTTCTTGTTATATATATATCCATATACTAAACCGACAAAAACAGCTCCACCAAAGACATTACCAATTGTTGCCGGTATCAAATTATTTATAATAAATTGCCCCCAAGTAATATCAACTCCATTATATATGGCTGCCGGTATAAAAAACATATTAGCTATAGAGTGTTCGTAACCTAAGGTAACAAAAATCATAACAGGAATCCATATGCCTAAAGCTTTTCCTATAATATCTTTGCCGGCATATCCCATCCATGTGCCAAGACAAACCAGAGCATTAGCGCCTATACCTTTTAATAAAACCACATCCCATGAATATTTAAGCTTTCCTATGGCAAGAGCATTTAAATAATCTGCATATGGATAAGCTGAAATAATACCTGTTTTATATGCCATAAAATATGCGATAAGTTGACTTCCTACAAAATTAAACACATAAGCCAATCCCCAGACTTTTAGCAAATCTGTAAATGTGGTTTTATGTTGTAAAGATGATAAAACCATACCGGCACAATCACTAGTAAATAAATCAGCTCCAGCAACAGAAACCATAATCAAACCTACCGGAAATAAAGCTCCCGCTGTAAATTTTACCAATCCAGGATTAGAAATGCCTGTTTCGGGCATGCCTCCTGCAACAATAATCGTCAATAAACCTCCTAAAGCAATAAACACTCCTCCCATAATAGCTAGTAAAATAGCTCTTAATAATGGAGTTGTAGCTTTAGAATATGAGCTATCACCAAAAAGTGATGCAATTTCATTTGGAGTATGATAAGACATATTTAGTTCCTTATAATAAGTTCAATTAAATTTCTTGTTACCATATTACTTTGTAATTTGAAAATCAAGAGTTTTAAAAAATTAAAAAAGGAGATTTTGAAAATCTCCTTATAAAACTTAATCAAATTTCCCATGACAATGCTTAAACTTTTTACCACTTCCACAAGGACATAAATCATTACGGGCCACTTTTCCCCAAGTTTGTGAGTTTTGAGGATCTATATTTCCCTTAAAATTACGCACTGGTTCCTGCTTAATTTCATTGTCTAAACTTTGTGAATTATTATGAATTTCATTCATTTTTATATTTTGTCTTCTAGCTTGTTCCTTTTGCATTGCCTCTTCAGAATTATTCTGAATAACAGAACGACAAACAACAATCGTTGTCTTTTCTTTTAATGCATCAAGCAACATAGAGAACATATTAAAAGCCTCTTTTTTATATTCATTTAATGGGTCTTTTTGCCCATATGCACGCAAAACAATGGTATGACGCATTAAATCAAGCGTTGCAATATGCTCTTTCCATAACTGATCCAACACTTGTAGTAAAATACTTTTTTCTACCATTTTAACAACTTCAGACGGAACATTTTGATTTTTCTCTTCCATCCTTTGCTCAACTTCATCTAATATCTTTTGCATCATGTCTTGAACATCAATTCCGGGTTCATTTGCCCAGTTAATAATAGGTAATGCAAAACCTGTAATTTTAGCAATCTCCTGCGCTAATTCTGCAGTTAACCATTCTTCTTTTGAACTTCCGTAAGGAATATATGAAGCAATAATTGAACATATATATTCTTGACGCATATCTTTTATGGTATCTGAAACATCATTAGTTTCCATAAGTTCTTTTCTTTGAGCATAAATAACTTTACGTTGCTCATTCATAACATTATCATATTTGAGCAAGTTTTTACGGATATCAAAGTTGCGCTCTTCAACTTTCTGTTGAGCTTTTTCTAAAGCTTTGCTTATCCACGGGTGAACAAGAGCTTCCCCTTCAGGCAAACCCAACCTTTGTAATACAATAGACATACGCTCAGAACCGAAAATACGCATCAGGTCATCTTCCAATGATAAGAAAAATTTTGAAGTTCCCGGATCTCCTTGACGTCCCGAACGACCACGTAGCTGATTATCGATTCGGCGACTTTCATGACGCTCTGTTCCTAGAATATATAAACCACCAGCTTCTAAAACTTTTTTCTTATCTTCTTCAATTTCAGCCCTTAAATCTTTTTTTATTTTTTCTATCTGATCTTCGGTTTCATCTCCTGTAAGTAGTGATTTAAATTTCATATCAAAATTACCACCAAGCTGAATATCAGTTCCTCGTCCTGCCATATTGGTTGCAATTGTAACAGCTCCGGGAATTCCGGCTTGAGCCACAATATATGCTTCACGTTCATGATGACGAGCATTCAGAACTTCAAAATGAATCTTTGCATCGGCGCGACTTAATAAATCCGCCACTATTTCAGATTTTTCAACAGAAGTTGTTCCAACCAAAACCGGCTGTCCTCTGCGATGACAATCTAAAATGGTGTCAATAATAGCTTTATATTTTTCCTTTTCAGTACGATATATTACATCGTGTTCATCAATACGAGCGATCGGTTTATTAGTAGGTATTTCCACACAAGACAAACCATATATATCACAAAACTCAGCTTCTTCAGTCATAGCAGTACCTGTCATACCGGCAAGTTTGGGATATATTCTGAAATAGTTTTGGAATGTAATAGACGCTAAAGTTTGGTTTTCAGATTGAATATGTACATGTTCTTTTGCTTCTAACGCTTGATGTAAACCGTCGCTATAACGACGACCTTCCATTATACGACCTGTAAATTCATCGACAATAACAACTTTACCATCTTTTACGATATAATCCACATCTCGAGAAAACATTTTATGTGCTCGTAACGCTTGATTAACATGGTGAACTAAGTTTACATTGCCAATATCATATAAACCACCATCAGTGATTAGCCCCACTTCTTTCAAGAGTTGCTCAACATGAGACATACCAACTTCAGTTAAAGTGATTGTTTTTGCTTTTTCATCTTTATCATAATCAGCTTCGGTTAAATGAGGAATAATTTTATTTACACTGATGTAACGTTCGGATGAATCTTCAGCAGCTCCTGATATGATAAGTGGGGTTCTGGCTTCATCAATCAAAATAGAATCGACTTCATCGACAATAGCATAGTTAAATTCTCGTTGAACCCTGTCTTCAAGATTAAATTTCATATTGTCTCGTAAATAGTCAAACCCAAGTTCATTATTTGTTCCGTAAATGATATCACAAGCATATGCCTGACGACGTTCATCATCATTTTTTCCATGAACAATATAATCAACAGTTAAGCCCAAGAAACGATAAACTTGGCCCATCCATTCGGCGTCACGCTTAGCTAAATAGTCATTAACCGTAACAATATGAACACCTTTCCCTTCAAGGGCATTCAAATAGGCTGACAATGTAGCAACTAATGTTTTACCTTCACCGGTCTTCATTTCTGAAATCATACCTTTGTGTAAAACAATACCACCTACCAATTGAACATCATAATGGCGTTGACCTAAAGTTCTTTTTGCAGCTTCTCTGACAGTGGCAAATGCTTCAGGCAAAAGATCATCCAGAGATTCTCCATCTTTAATACGTTTTCTGAATTCGTTGGTTTTAGCTTTTAATTTCTCATCGGATAATTTTATAAAGTTTTCTTCTAATGCATTGATTTTATCCACAATTTTAAATTGTTTTTTTACAAATCTTTCATTGGCACTGCCAAAAATTTTACGAGCAATTTTATTTAACATATACTTTACCTTATCTTATTATAACATGTTACATTTAGTGTTTATTAATGCTCTTGTCAATACTCTCAACCAAAGTTATAAACTTATATTAAAAAAAGCTTTGAATATTGAAAAAAAAAGTTTATATATAATGTAGTTGATTTTTAATTTTGGAGGAAACTATAATGAAAAAATACTTATTAGGAGCTTCTGCTATCATTGTTATAGCTGTAGCAGCAGCTTATTCTTTTAAAGTTTGCGCTGAAAAAAGCGAAGGAGTTGCTGCTCGTGTAAACGGAGAGGTTATAAGCGTTGAAGAAATAAAAAAAGGTTACAATGACAACCCTCAAATTGCCGCACAAGTTCCTTTTGATCAATTTTATAACAAAGCTGTTGATGTTTATATAAATGGCAAATTAATGTATCAGGCTGCTACAAAAGCTAACATTCAAGAAACAGATGCTTATAAAGCTCAGCTTAAAGTAGCTAAGGAAGATTTAGCGCGCAAAGTTTATATTGAACAGATAGTTGCTGAAAAAGTAAATAATGATGCTGTTAAAAAAGTATATGATGATGAATATGTTAAAAGTTTCAAGAGCCAAAAAGAAGTTAAAGCAAAACATATTTTAGTTGCTGATGAAAAAACAGCTAAAGATGTTATTGCAAAATTAAAAGATGGTGCAAATTTTGAAACATTGGCAAAAGAAGTATCGTTGGATAAATCTGTTGATCTTGGCTATTTTGGTGAAAATGTTATGGTTCCAGAATTTACAAAAGCTGCTTTTGCTATGGAAAAAGGTGATTACAGCAAAACTCCTGTAAAAACACAGTTTGGTTACCATGTAATTTTAGTTGAAGATTTTAGAGATTCGACACCTCTTCCTCTTAAAGATGTTGAACCTCAAATCAAAAATTTCTTAACTCAAAAAGTTGTTGCCGAAACATTTGATAATTTATACAAAACGGGAACAATTGTTAAGTATGATTTAGATGGTAAAGAAATTACCGCACCTAAATCAGAAGAAAAAACTGAAAATAAATAATTTTTACCGATTTATACAAAAAGATACCCTGACCAGGGTATCTTTTTTTTAAATTGCAAAATTTATAATTTGTTTTATACTTTGGTTTTAAAAGGAATACTAGATATTATATTGTCATTTTTGAAAGGGATATAAAATGGAAATAAGAAATTTTAAAAAAGAAGATTTATCTAAAGTTTTAGATCTGTGCCGAGAGGTTAGAGATCATCATATGAAACTGTTAAACGGCTATTTTACTCCTCAAAATGACTATTATGAACAAATGGGTTTTATGGATTCGCTAGAAAGTGATAAATATTGCGCTTTTGTGGCAGTTGTCAATGGTCAGATTGTTGGATATTTGTTGGCTGAACGCAAAATTTCGCCACATTTAATACATTCTAACATTATGCATGTGTGTAATTTTGGTGTTAAACAAGATGTCAGAGGCACAGGTGTCGGTAAAAAACTTATGGATACACTGTTTGATCTTTGTATAAAAGAAGGCGTTGAAGAAATTAGTTTAGGTGTTTACAATAAAAATACGATAGCGTATAGTTTTTATGAAAAATACGGTTTTATTCCGATTGAACAAAAAATGACGTTAAGTTTAACAGATAAAAAATAATTTTAATGAGGCTAAATATGACTTTTGATATTTCTAAATTTATTCAAATTAACAGAGCATACTTTATTTGGGTTGCATTTTTTGGTTTGTTATATTTGTTTAAAGATATGTTTGGTCTGATTTTTATCACATTTATAATGTGCTTTATCGTTTCTGGTATAACTCATTATATACGTCAAAGATATAAAATAAATCGTAGAACCGTAGTTATATGTATTTATCTTTTATTTTTGCTTGGAGTTATAGCTTTTTTAACAATAATTCCTCCCAAATTGCTCGCTGAAGCTATGTCTTTTACCGAACAACTTCCAAACAGTATAAAGTCTACAAAAGAATGGCTAAGTACCAATTTTACCGATAATGAGTTTATAACACCATTATTACCACAAATTAAAGAAGCATTGTTTCCTGACAATACGGTTGTTAGCGTATGGAATGTTGTTAGGGGGATTTTGGAAAAAGGATTGCATTATTTCGGTTGGTTTTTCTTGGCTATGTTGTTCAGCTTTTTGATTATGCTAGATTTACCTAAACTTTCAAAAGGTGTTCGTAATTTGCGCTTTACAAGATTATCAGAATCGTATAAAGAAACAGCATCAAGCATTATGCTTTTTGCAAAAGTAGTGGGTGAAAATTTTAGAGCTCAACTGTTTATATCCGCAATAAACACTTTCCTGACAGCTATTTGCTTATATATTTTGGGTGTAAAAGCCATTGCCCTTTTATGTACCATTGTGTTTATGTGCGGTTTAATTCCGGTTTTAGGTATGATTATTTCTTCTGTTCCAATAGTTTTAATGGCAGTTAATACGGGAGGTATACATCTTGGTTTTTGGGCAATAATGATGATTATTGCAATACATATGTTGGAAACCTATGTGTTAAATCCCAGGATTGTATCTTCTGTAATGCGCATAAATCCGGTCATGACACTTATCATTTTGTATATTGCACATAGTGTTATAGGAATGTGGGGTATGTTGCTTGGTGTGCCGATTGCTGTGTATATTTATCGTAAAATAAGTTTACCTAAAAATACAATCGGAAAAATTTTATATAAAAAAGTAAATAAAATTAAACATATAGGTTAAGGCTTAAATACTTTTTTACTGAACACTGAATATTAAAGCATAATTCAAATTTTTGAAATTATAAAGTTTTTAATTTTTTTTGAAAAAAATAAAAAAAAGTTCTTGACAGGTAAAAAAAATACATATATATATGCCTTGTCTTTAGCGATGGTCCCATCGTCTAGTGGTTAGGACTCAAGATTTTCATTCTTGCAACATGGGTTCGAGTCCCGTTGGGATCACCAATTCAAACAGCGCTCATTTTGGAGCGCTGTTTTGCTATATAAACCAAGCATTTCAGCAGTTTCGAGTGTTAGTTTTTCAAAAATTGATGTTTTAGGCAAATATTCGAAAAGATTTAATTGCATTATAGTATATTCTCAGATATTCTTTTGATAAGGAGAGAATTTATGAAAAAATTGATAATATGGGATTTTGATGGTGTAATAGCTGATAGTGAAAAGTTATGGGTATCAGTTTGGGTAGAAACGCTTGAAAAAGAAAAGAATTTACAATTAAGTGATGAAGAAAAATTAAATTTATTAGTAGGTGTATCCGATAAAACAAGAAAAGAACGTCTAAAAAAATATTTTCCTACATTGGTTATAGATGATGAATTTATGCAAAAAATTGATGAAGGTGAAATTTATAAAGGTATGCACTTTATGCAACCTATAGATGGAGTTGAGGATGTAATGTCAAATAATCAATTTGAGCATTGTATTGCAACAGGAGCCACTAAAGAACAGCATACTTGGAAAATGACACAATTCAGGTGGATTGAAAAATATATATCGTCACAATACTTTTTTACTGTTGATATGGTCAAGCAAGGTAAACCGGCACCTGATTTGTTTTTATTAGCGGCAAAAACCAAAGGATATAAACCAGAAGACTGCATTGTAATTGGTGATAGTTTAAATGATTTTGCAGGTGCAAAAGCTGCAAATATGCAATGCATTGCTTTTGTTGGTGCAGAGGGTAATGATACTGAAGAATATAGAAAAAAATGTATTAATGCTGGTGTAATTGCTGTTTGTTCAACAATGAGTGAGGTTGGAGACATAATAAGGAGCAAACAATAGCTCGCAAATTGTTAGTTAAGCATCACCAATAAAGAAAGCCTCCCTTTATGGGAGGCTTTTTTGTTGACCCTAGGGGCTCGAACCCAGGGTTCTCCAATTCCGACTATAATGTTGCTACACTACACATTGTTTGTTTGCAACATTAAGTCTCATTGCGTCTCCTTATAAAAAGTGCATTATAGCACTTTTTATTTCGGCCGTCCGTTGGGATCACCAATACAAACAACAGCCTGTAAAATGGCTGTTTTTTCTTTTTAACTCAAGCACTTAACCGAGTTCGAATGTTGTGTTTTTAAAAACAAGCATTTTGGGAAATTTTACGAACTAGTTATAGCAACAATGTAATAAAATCAAATAGTTAACTCATATACTGTAAAAAATCAAAAAACAGTTTTACTTTTTATAATACCGTTGTATTATTTAAGAAATTAACGGGTTATAAGTACCAGGTGAAAAAAATGATATCTATATTTGAACAAATTGCGGAAAATGAAAAAATATTCAGCGCGAACAATTATGACGGGAATGTAGGAGAAAATTATAAAATAATCCATGGAAGTATTCCGGTGATGCTTTCTGCGCCGCATGCCGTAAATCATTTTCGCAACGGGCAAAAGAAGTGGGCTGATTTATGGACGGGAGAAATAGCTCTTTATTTGCAGCAAATTACTGGTTGTCACTTAATTTATAATGCTTGCTTTACCGAGACAGACCCGAATTTTGATGCACCGGAAAATAATGATTATCAGAAGGCTTTAAAACAATATTTAAAAAATACACCTATTTATGTTTTGCTTGATTTGCACGGTTCATCTGCAAGTCGTGAATATGCGGTTGAATTGGGTACAGCACCGTCGCCGGATAAATCAGAACAGGAAAAACAAGAAGATTTAACCTCACTGCACGGCATCAACATAATTGAAGATGTTGTGATATCGTCATTTAATCAAAATTTTGCAAAACTGGAAACTCCTAAAAAATCCGTTTGGAAAAATAAAGTTTTTTCAGCCGGTGGGCAAAATACTATTACAAAAGGTATTTCCGAAAATACAAATACGGCCTGTTTGCAACTTGAAATCAATGCAGAATACCGAAATCCAAATAATCAGGAACAGTTTACGGCATTAATAGCCGCCTTACGACAAATCATTCAAAAATTATCTGCTCTTGATTGGTCTGAAATATTAAAGGAAAAATAGATGAAATTAAGCGGATATCTGATTGAAAAATATAACAAAATGGGGAACGCTTATACTTGCAGGCGTTTATTGGAAGAGGCTCAAAAACAAAATATTGATTTAAAATTAATTGGTGTTTACGATTCTTCGGTTACTCAAGACGGTTGTTATAACAATGGAACGTTACTCTCTGCTCGCGATTTTGTAATCAATCGTTACAAATTCGGCAAAATCAAAAACAATTTAAATAAGCTTGGTAAAAAAAGTTATAATGCCACCGAACCATTAAATATTTATATCAATAAACTTGAACAGTTAAAAAATATCGAATCTCACTATTTTCAAAAGCCAAAATATCTTGCCGGTATGTCTGATTTACCCTTTGAAATGTTAGCAGATATCTTAAAATTACCATTTGTAGCCAAAGGACTTGAAAGCTCTATGGGGCAGGAAGTCTTTTTAATCAAAAGTAAAGATGAATACAATGCTTTATCTCAATTTTTTTTACTAAATAAAGAATGGCTTTTCGAAGAGTTTATAAAATCAAGCGAAGGTCGAGATATGCGCCTTTATTGTGTCAGGGGAGAAGTAATTGCCGGAATGGAGCGAATATCAAATAATGATTTCAGAGCAAATGTTGCCCTCGGTTCATCGGTTCATAAAATAGATATAACACGGGAGTTTCAAGCTATCGCACAAGACATTTATAAGCAAACAGGTTTGGATTTTATCGGTCTTGACTTGCTTTTCGGAAAAAACGAGCCATATTTTTGCGAAATAAATGTGACTGCCGGAATGGAAGGTATTGAAAAAGCAAGTGGTATAAATGTTTCCGGTACTGTGATAAAAACCATTAAAGGAGACTTTAATGCGGACTAAAGATGAGGCGGAAAGCTATATATACCAGTCGTATTTGAAGGCTGAAAAACATCTTAATTTTAAGGATCAAGATGCTATCAAGCGGCATCCTCAATATTCTAAAGAAATTTTGCATAAACTTTCCGGAACACCATCAATTACGGTTACCGGAAGCAAAGGTAAAGGCTCGGTCGCCTATATGATTTCAGAAATTTTACAAACAAAATACAATGTCGGCTTAATGACAAGTCCGCATATTACAGACTTCTGCGAGCGTTTTAAGATTAACGGCAGGCAAATATCAGATGCTGATTTTATTAAAAGTGTAGAAAAAATTGAACCTGATTTTGCAAAAATCGAAAAAATATTGGCTCCTCATGAGTATATCAGTCCAATCGGTATTCAGGCAGCAATCGCGCTGACATATTTTAACCAAAATCAGACGAAATTTAATGTTATTGAACACGGGAAAGGGGCAAAATATGATGATGTGACGAATATAAATCATCAATATGCCGTTATAAATACAATTTTCTTGGAACATACAAGAGAACTCGGTAAAACATTTGAAGAAATTACCAAAGATAAAGTTTGCACTATTACAGAAGATGTTAAAATCGCAGCAACGGCAGAGCAAAAACCTGAAGTCCTAGAAATTATTCACAATCAAGCGAAACAAAAAAAGTGCCGTTTGTTGGAATATGGTAAAGATTTTGGAGCAGAAAATGTGAGATTTTCCCAATCGGGAATGGTATTTGATGTTGTAACGTCGCAAAACAAATATACTGACATTAAGATACCGCTTTTCGGAATACATCAAGCAAAGAATTGTGCTTTGGCAATAGCTGTTTGCGAACAAATCTTACCGGATATAAATATTTTGAAAATGAAGCAGAAATTATCAGCTTTAGAATGGCCGGGCCGGCAAGAAATTATCAGTTCAAAGCCTTTTATAATGCTTGATGCTTGTATAAATCGCCTTAATGCCGAAAGGGTAAAAGAAACCCTGAAAAATTTAGATTTTACTAGGGTTGTTACGATTATCGGTATTCCTGATGATAAAGATTTTTTGGGTGTTGCCGAAGTTATGACTGATATATCTGAAGAAATTATCTTAACTAAGTCATCAAATCCGCATTACATCTTTACTGAAAAACAAATTGAAGTATTAAAACAAAAAAACATAAAAGTTAACTATACAAATTCATTATTAGAAGCTTTGAATTTGGTAAAAAAATACAATGTACCTGTGGTTATACTTGGAACAACATCTTTGATTTCTGATGCAAAAAATATAAAATTCAGCTCGTAAACTGCGAGGTAAACATCACCAATACAAATAGCGCTCTTTTTGGAGCGCTGTTTTGCTATATAAACCAAGTCTTTCAGCAGTTTCTAGTGTTCGTTTTTCAAAACTAGCTATTTTTATGAAACACTCGAAAATATTTTTATTGTAACATCAACTGATTCATCTCTTAGGATCATTAAAAATAAAATTATTTTTGAAGAATTTGGAATACCTTATGAACATATTATCCATACTGACGGATCATTAAAAAAATAAAAGCTCTAATTGATATTCATAATAAGACGTAAAAAGATATTTTATTCGTAGAAGATAACTATAAAATTTTACTTATAGCAGAAGAAAATTTAAATTTTACCAGAGGTTATCATATATTGTCTCTTTTAGCTTAGGAAAAATTTTGGTAATATTGTTTTAGCTCGTAAATCATGAGTTAATTATCACCAAAAGCCTCCTCACGGTTAGGCCGAGGGGCTTTGTATACAGAAAATACTACAGGTGTGATTTTTTTTTAAATTTTTTTTGCATTTTATGGCATGATTTTATTATATTTTTTAGCAAATAAGAAACACTAAAATCCCTTTATTTACAATGGTTTTAAGCGTTTTAGACTGCTACATTTAAACGGACGGTTACACCAGCGATGTATGTGGCCTATACCGGTATGGATACCGAAGACTACACCAACAAGGCAGGTGTTAAAATGGAAAATGAGTTTTCAAACGTTGTAACAATAGCACCTGAACTCAAGGTCAGAAAAGGCTTTGATAACGGAATTGGTGCTTATGCAAAGGCAAGTTATAAGCATTATATCTATGATGCCGAAGTTAAGGCAGATGATGTATTGTTAGAAGAAATGAGTGCAAAACCATATGTAGAATATGGCTTTGGA
>JAZLAM010000003.1:0-71811 GCA_045613125.1 Alphaproteobacteria bacterium
CTAATATCTGATCAAATATCTGATTCATACCTGTTAAAAAGTTTTGTCTTGCATCACTTGCAGCTTCTGAAGCAGAATCTTGAGTACTACCACCATTACCATCAGATGTATTTTCTCCGGCAGACATCAAAAAGGCTGAACCATCTGTAAGAAGCTGAGTCACAATCGGTAAAGTATATTTTTTCAACAATTGTTCATCTATATAACCCAACGCACCTGCCTTACCCTGTGCATCACCTGTTTGAGCAGCAGCAAATTCAAACGCTGAACCATCAGGTCTAATTAAACGTTCCCAAGATATGTTAACTCTGACAGCACTTCCTGTTCCACCTCCGGTACCGAAACTTCCCATTGAGCCCATCACACGACTTCCGGCCGGAATAACAATATTGCGTCCAACTTCAGCATAAATATTTCTTTCTACAATTGCAGTTACCGGAACGCTATCTGCTCCCGACATCAATGTTCTGGATAATACAGCCGGAATAGGTTTATCAGCCAAAATCATCTCACTCATATCAACACGCCATGACGAAAGTTTTCTGGGGACACCTTTCCAACTAGATTGCATACCATCAAATGCTTCTTTACTTACATTAGTTGAAATTTTACCCATAGCTAACTCGCTTCTTCTCAAATTTTGTGTTTCATTTAAGATATGAGCGCGTACAGGATCGTATCTTTCTCCAGCCCCATAGCCACCTCCTGGACCAAGATTTTTAGGCTGATTGCCGGTTCCGTAGGCTGCTCCATCACCAAAACTTCCTCTCGGAACAAACATCTTTTCTGCTGAAGTGTTTTTAACTTCTTCAACACCTATCAAGCCTCCTTGATTATCAATAATTAATCCGTCCGGCATTTTTTTACCAACCAAATTTCCAAGCTTATCAATTACATCATTGTTTTGTAAAATATCTCCTAAATAGTTACCATCTGGTGTTAAAGCTATACCTATTGCTTTTAATTCATATTTACCCGGTACTTTTTTAGACTTAGAAGATGATAAGACCTGTTTACCTTGTTCTTCCGAAACACTATCATTATCAATATCGTCTTCATCATTCTCACCAGCATCTATATCAGAAGTAGGGGTCGGAATAACCAGTTCTCCTATTTTAATTGAAGTTTCTTTTTGTTCTGCAGGCTTAATTGATGCAACTTTTTGCACATTATAATATTGCAAATATTGTGCTTTTGCCATCAACTTTCCGTCTTTATTTCTAATTTCACCATTCCCCAAAAGATTTCCTATAACAGATTGTGTATTATCAACCATTTCTCCATTAAGTAATAATTCGCCTACGATTTCTTGCCTGCTATTACGAAGAAAATAATCTCTTGCACCTCTTCCGATAAGATTATAGTTTTTATCAACCAAAAAACCTCTATCTGCTTGACCTAACCTATTACCGGAAAATCCATTTACGATACCGCCTTTTGTAAGGTATCCTATTGCTTTTCCATCTTCATCATAGACATACACATCATACAAAGCATATCCAATCTCTTTTCTACCGGAATAAACCGAACCATCATATCTTACTGTTGCTAAAACTTTATTATCACTACTGATAACTTCAGCATTATCATTAATTCTTCCCAAAAAGTTATTATCTCTATCAAATGCAAATCTATATTTAAAAGCCATTCCAAGTACTTTACTTCCATCTAAAGATATAACATTACCATTAGGAAGAACCCTACCGAGAATTTTGTTATTAATATCAACAACTTTTCCAGAAGATAAAACCCTACCGATTATAGTGTTTTCATAATTTATTACAGATGTTGGTACAACAACAGAACCTTTAAAAACATTCTCATTATTATATAAACGACCATTACTCTTGATACACCCCATATCGGCATTAGCATAATTCAGAACTCGCCCAAAGATATTAACAGTTCCTACATTTTTACCTGTAAAATCAATCACTGTTCCTACTAATGGTATAAAACCATTAACAACTGCAGTCTCTGAAACAACCTGACCATTAGATAAAATTTTTCCTATAACTATATCTCTGGTATTACGTACATCTCCCTTAGGGCTAACTATACCCAAAAAGCTACAATTATCGCTAACGACACTACTAAATCCGACTAATTTACCTGCAACAGATTTATCAACTCCAAGCACCATATCATTTTCCACGACTCTACCTGATGCATTTCGTTGAAAATCAAGCACTTGTCCATCATATTGTGCATAACCTAACATATTACCGTTGAAACCGACAGCCATATAATTTTTCCCAGTATATCCAACTACCGGCATCAAATTATCTTTTATATCAATTGATGATTCAACTGCTTTATTTTCAGGTACAACTTTAGCAATCACTGAAAATTTATCATTAACTATAGTATTATTCTCTGCTAAATAGCCTAATATTGAACCATTTTCTTGTACAGCATAATGTGTTTTAATGGTATAACCCAAAATCTCATCTGACGGATCAACAATCATACCAAATTGATTTATTTTTGCACCTTTCTCAACAGGAATACCTTCCACCTGTCCGTTGACTCCTAAATAACCACTAACAGTTCCGTCTTCTTTATATAATGCTGATAATTTTAATATATTTCCGATTACCGAGCTATCAGATGAATATACATATCCGTAAGGAGATATACGATAAGGAACATTTGCTGATTTAAACTCAGAACCTACACCACTTAATCCTAAAACATCATTTGCAGAATTAACAACTTGAGCCACACCTATTTTTGCCCCTAACATCCTACCTATATTATCGTATACATATTGTCCTTGTACATATCCTAACAAAGAACCTTCTGTAGACACCGCTGTACCATTACGTAGCGCAAGTGCAACAAAATTACCTAAATAATCAAAAACAGGACCAGCATATGATATTTGCCCCATCACTTTACCATCATTATTATAGACAAAGCCATGAGCACCAACACGTCCTATAATATCACGAGCTTTTGCAATTTTACCTTCAGGCAACAATCGTCCCAAATAGTTGCCTTTAAAATCTGTTGCTGTTGCAGTTATATCGATATAAAAACCAATAACATTTTGTTCAGTATCAACGATTTTATCATCAGCTCTTAATGATCCCAACACCTTACCATTTACTACAACTTCACCATTATATGAAACTACACCCAAATAATTACCTATATTATCAAAGGCATACCCACCGGTAACTATTTTTCCTATAATTTTTGAATTTTCATCGTATACATATCCGTTCGCATGAATGCTACCGATAATTTTATTATCAAAGTCTGTAACCTTTCCACCGGGAGCAACACTTCCAATAAATTCACCCGAGGGGGAAATTACCATTTTAGATGACATGAGACGGCCATCTAAACTATAGCCTGTTCCATTATTACGATATGCATATCCTAAAGTAGATACAAAGCCTATATTTTGACCTTCCATACTTATATATAAACCATCACCTGTTAGACGTCCGATTGTTCTCCCTTCATTGTCATATATCAATCCCGGATATAAAACAGAACCAATAATATTATAAGAATCGTCAACAACTAGAGCATTAGGCAAAACTTTTGCAATTATTTTACCAGTTGGCAACCTCACCGTTCCATCATTATTTACTTTTCCAAGTACTTTATTATCATTACCTATTACAACACCTTGAGGAACTATTCCTCCTATTATACCACCTGTGTTATCAACAATAAAACTATCAGCCGTAACTTTACCAATTATATTATTTTGCATTCCTATAACTGAACCATCAGGAATAACTTTACCTATTATATTACCATTAAAATCAATTGCTGTAATTTCATTTGCATAAACAGAGCTCGCAACAAACATCGCTCCAAAAACAAAAAATTTACAAAATGTTTTTACTTTACTTAATATCCCGAACACGTTAGTTCCTCCGATTTTGTGCAACTTCTTGCAATGCATATCCTGCCACTTGCTTATCTAAATTAACAAATGAACCATTACTTTTTAAATATCCGATCTCTCTTCCATCGACACTTATAACTTTTGCTCTTGAATCTAAATATCCCAAATGTTCTCCATCACCTGAAAGAATAGCAGTCCCTATCTTATAAACTGTCCCTATAATATTATTTTGATTATCTACAGCTAAGCCTGATGATAAGACATGGCCCATAATACTACCATCATTTTTTATTATTTTTCCGTCAAAAGAGACAAATCCCGTTATTTTATCCTGATTATTTATAACAATATCTCCGGTCACAATCTCTCCGATTACTTTACCTTCCATATTGCTTACTTTACCATCTGAGTGAACATTACCGATCATAACATTTTTTGTATTTATTACTGTACCATCAGGCAAAACAGAGCCTATTACATTTCCGGCAAAATCAATTACTGTTCCTCTTTTCAACACACTCAAATTTTTATCAGTAGACCCTCCCGGTAAAACATATGTAACAAACGTTCCATTCAAATCCATTAATTCGCCTAATGTATTAACATATCCTCTATAATGACCAAACAAATCTATAACCGGAAGCTCTTCAATTCTCTCACCTAACACCTTATGATTGTTATCAAATATCAAACCACTTCCATTTTCATAGGCAATTATCTGTCCTTGTTGATTTACAACATTACCATCAGCTAATACATAACCTATATATGAACCATCATAACCAATTGCTGGTCCTGTTTTTACCAATGCTCCTAAATATTCACCCTTATTACTAAACCATCTACCTTCCGTATCTGCTTTACCCAAAATTTCACCAAAGCGAGTAACAACATTACCATCAAAGTTGATAAATCCTGCTTTATCTCCATTTATGGCTGAGACATATCCTAAAGGCAAAATTTTTCCTACAACTGAATTATAAAAGCTGAAACCATCTCCATAGATAACATCTATCGCGACACCATTTGCATCGTACACTTTACCATCAGCAAAAACACGACCTATCTCTTCAGCAGCAGAATCAACAATTCTATTATATTCAGGTAAGGCAATGCCGATAATTTTATTATTTTCGTTTACGATATACTTATGTAAGAAAAGCTTAGCACCAGGATAGTCTTTTAATACGAATGTGCCGTCATTTTTAAATACGGTCAATAATTTTCCTTTCATATCGAAAGCATAAAATTTATCTGTTAATTTTCCTAAGTATGCTCCATCAAAACCAAAAACTTCACCACTAGGAGCAACGCACCCTACGGGTTTTGATAAAGATGAAACCACTTGACCATTAGGTGATAATCTACCAACAATATTACCATTATCAGCAACAACTGTCTTATATTCAGCAACTTTACCTATTACTTCGCCTTTCTCATCTAAAACAGTTCCATCTGGATTTGTACATCCTACATAATTTTCATTATTTTTTACAACACCTTGTTCATTAGCATAACCGAGATAATTACATCTGGCGTCAAAAACCCTTCCCGTCTTAACAGGATGGCCTAAATAAACACCTGTTTCACTAAAAACACTACCATCCAGATAAACTCTATAATTTTTTTCTTCACCATCTTTTACAACTCTACCATTTTTACCTAATATACCAACATTATTACAACCCCAACCGATAATCATACCGCCTTTTACACCTTTACCGACATATTTCGCTCCAGTATTATTTTTAATCAATCCGTTAGGTAAAATACGACCTACAATCAAATCTCTTTCACCGATAACTTCTCCGTTATCTGAAATAGAGCCCAAAAGTTCACCATCTATACCTATAGGTATCAAATCTGCCTTAACAACTGAACCTATACCTATTTTATCATAAGAAACAACTTGGCCATTTTTATCAGCAACACCGATAATATTACCATATTTATCAATTGCATTACCATCAGCATCAATATACCCAATAACATTGCCTTTTTCATCAATAATTAAATTAGTATAATCACCTGCTTTACCGATAACATTATCATTTTCATCAACAATTGTGCCGTCTTCTCGCATTTTTCCTATAATATTGCCATCAAAATTAACAACATTACCATTTTCATCAACATAACCTATAATATTTCCATTGTTATCATAAGCTAATCTTCTTTGTTGAGCAACTTCACCTACAGAAGAAAAAACATCTCCGTTTTCATTAACGAAACCTATTCTTTTTCCATCTTTTCCAATAACTTCATTATCTGAATTTATATAACCAAGAATATTACCATTTTCATCGATAGCAACATCTGATGATCCGCCAAGTTTTGCATAAATTATGCCGTCTGCACCTATAATCGATCCGTCATATTGCATTTTCCCTAAAACAGAACCATCTGAATTGATAATAGTGCCATCATCTAAAACTTTTCCTAACAATGTTCCATCAACATTTAAAAAGGCTTTTTCTTCACTTATTGAGCCTATAATATTTCCATTGTTATCAACAACCATGTCGCCTGATAAAGATTTTCCAATAATATTACCATCTTTATCGACAACACTACCATCGGCAAGAGCCATACCAATAAGTTTTCCATTTTCATCATAGACAGCTTTATCGTCACTTGTTTTTCCGATATTTTGCCCCGTCTTGTTTACAACGCTACCATCAGCCAAAGCCTTGCCTATAAGCTTTCCGTTTTCATCGTAAACAGCTTTATCATTACTTGCTTTACCGATTTTTCTTCCTTTCTGATTTACTATACTTCCATCAGATTTCTTTGCCCCAATAAGTTTTCCATTTTCATCATAGACAGCTTTATCGTCACTTGTTTTTCCTATAACCTTTCCATTCTCGTCTACAACACTACCATCGTCTAAAGTTTTTCCTACAACATTACCATTTTTATCGACGACCGTACCATCTGATAAAACTCTTCCAAGTATAGCGCCTTTTTCATCATAAACAATTTTCTCATTACCTGCTACACCTATAATATTACCATTATCGTCATATGCTATAATCTTATCGCTAGCTACACCGATAATATTACCTTTTTCATCATACACTACGGATTCTTTGCTAGCAGCACCAACAATATTTCCATTTTTATCAACAACAACACTCTCTGAAAAAGCCCTTCCCACAATTTTACCATTTTTATCAACAGCAATTCCATTTGCTTTTTTAACACCAACAAAATTACCTTTTTCATCATAAATAGCTTTATCATTACTTGCTTTACCGACAACTTTTCCTTCTTTATTTATAACTTTACCATCGACCTTTTTTGCACCTATTAGATTACCTTTTTCATCATAAACTGCCTTATCATTACTTGCTTTACCGACAACTTTTCCTTCTTTATTTATAATATTACCATCAGATTTCTTGGCACCTATCAGCTTTCCTTTTTCATCGTAAACTACTTTATCGCTACTTGCTTTTCCAATTTCTTGGCCTTCTTTATTTACAACTTTGCCATCTATCTTTTTTGCACCTATAAAATTACCTTTTTCATCATAAACAGCTTTATCCGTGCTTGCTTTTCCTATATATTCACCTGTTTTATCTAATATACTACCATCATCTGTTTTTACACCAACAATTTTTCCGTTTTCATCATAAACAGCTTTATCATTGCTAACATTTCCTATAACGTTACCATTCTCGTCCACAACGCTACCATCGGCTAAAGACTTTCCTATAACATTACCATTTTCATCAACGACTGTTCCATCTGATAAAACTCGTCCAAGTATGTTACCGTTTTCATCATAGACAATTTTTTCATCGCCCACAACTCCTATCATTTTACCATTATCGTCATATGCTACATTTTTATCACTGGTTAATCCTACCACATTACCTTTTTCATCATAGACAGCGGTTTCTTCTCCCACAACACCCATAAAGTTACCATTATCATCATAGGCAACATTTTTTTCACTTGCTAAACCAACTATATTACCTTGATTATCATAAACTACTACTTCTTTACCTGATGTACCGATTATTTTTCCATCTTTATCAAGAATCACATTATCAGATAATGCCCTACCAACAAAATTACCATTTTTATCAACAACTGTGCCATCAGTTTTTTTAATACCGATTACTTTACCGTTTTCACCATAAACAACTTTATCATTACTTGCTTTACCGACAACTTTTCCTTCTTTATTTATAACTTTACCATCTATCTTTTTTGCACCTATAAAATTACCTCTTTCATCGTACACAGCTTTATCACTACTTGCTTTTCCGACAATATTACCTTCTTTATTTATAATATTACCATCAGATTTCTTGGCACCTATCAGCTTTCCTTTTTCATCATAAACTACTTTATCGCTACTTGCTTTTCCAATTTCTTGGCCTTCTTTATTTACAACTTTACCATCTATCTTTTTTGCCCCAATAAGTTTTCCTTTTTCATCATAAACGGCTTTATCTGTGCTTGCTTTTCCAACTTTCTTACCTTCTTTATTGACAATATTACCATCAGATTTTTTGGCACCTATGAAATTACCTTTTTCATCATAAACAGCCTGATCACTACTTACTTTTCCGATAATTTTACCTCTTTTATCAACCACAGTACCATCTGATAGAGCTACCCCCTTAACATTACCATTTTCATCAACAACTGTTCCGTCTGATAAAACTCGTCCAAGTATGTTACCGTTTTCATCATAGACAATTTTTTCATCGCCCACAACTCCTATCATTTTACCATTATCGTCATACGCTACACTTTTATCGCTGGTTAATCCTACAATATTACCTTTTTTATCGTAGACTGCTGTTTCTTCTCCCACAACACCCATAAGGTTGCCTTTATCGTCATACGCCACACTTTTATCGCTGGTTAATCCTACCATATTGCCGTTTTCATCGTAAACTATTGTTTCTTTACCTGTGCTTCCTATGACCTTGCCTTCTTTATTAACAACCATGTCTTCTGCCAAAGCTTTACCGACCACATTACCGTTTTTATCAACGATTGTTCCGTCTGCAAGTGCCATCCCCATCAGATTACCTTGTTTATCATAGACTAAATTATTATCGCTTATGGTTCCTATTAACTTTCCATCAGATCCTACCAAATCATTTTTTCCAAATGCTTTACCTATAATTTCTCCATTATTACCGATTATACTTCCTTTATCTATTTTTTGACCTAAAATACTACCATCAGCATCTGTTATTGAACCATCTGAATTAACTGTATATAGGAGTTTTCCTTCTTTATCTACTACTCGACCATCTGCTTTTTTCATACCGATAATATTACCTTTATTATCATAAACAATCTTATCTGTCGTAGCTTTTCCTATATGTTTACCTTCTTTATTCACAACTTTTCCATCAGTCTTTTTTACACCTATCAGTTTTCCATTTTCATCATAAACCGCTTTATCTTTACTTACTTTTCCTATATATGCACCAGTTTTATTTACTACACTTCCATCTGTTTTTTGGACACCAATTAATTTTCCATTTTCATCATAAATAGCTTTATCTTGACTTACTTTTCCTATTTGTTTTCCATTTTTATCGACAATTGTTCCATCTGCGCGTGATTTACCTACAATGTTACCATTTTCATCGACGACAGTTCCATCTGATAAAACTTTGCCTATTATATTACCTTTTTCATCATAAGCAATTTTTTCCTCACCTACAACTCCTATAATGTTTCCATTATCATCATAGGCTACGTTCTTATTACTGGTTAATCCAACCACATTGCCTTTTTCATCATAAACTGCCGTTTCCTCACTTGCCGCACCTATGATATTTCCATCTTTATCAACAAAAGTATCTTTATCAATTTTTGTTCCGATTTTATTACCTTCAAAATCTATAACTTTACCATTTTCATCAACATAACCTATAACATTTCCATTATTATCATAGGCCATACTTTTATTTCTCCCAACACGACCTTTCTTATGTTGATCAACTGTATAAACTTCACCATTTTCATCAACATAACCCACTATGTTTCCGTTAGTGTCTACGATAGAATTATCCGGCATGATAACACCTAATACATTACCATTTTCATCAACAGCTGTTTTTCCCGATTGACTGACATGACCGATTACATTGCCATTTATATCAACAACCTCTCCCGTCTCTTTTAATCGTCCTACAACATCACCTTGACTATCAACTACAGTACCATCATCTAAGACTTTACCTATAATATTGCCATTATCATCATAAACATATCCGGCTTCAACACTTTTACCGATAATATTTCCGTCTAAATCTACAACTGTGCCATCCGCAAGTGTTTTACCTATTACATTTCCCCTAAAATCAATAGCTGTTCCATCTGGAGAAACATATCCTATAATATTACCTATTTCATCATAAATAAGCTTTTTATTACCCGCAACACCAACTATATTACCATCATTATCGACAACTAAACCATCTGAGTTGACTCTACCTACTAAATTATTATTTTCGTCCCTTACATATCCGTCTTCATCAATGTAACCAATAACTTTTCCGTCAGGATCGTATGCAACCCGCATTTTTGAAGTATCGGCACTCACAGTACCTAGAATATTTCCGCTTTCATCAACAACTGTTCCATCCTCTTGAACCTTACCTAGGACATTTCCACTTTCATCGACAACTGTACCATCTGATAAAACTTTCCCTATGATATTACCATTAGCATCTCTTACAACTTTTGCGCCAAGGCTCACACCTCCAGGTGCTGTATCACAATAATTACAATCTTCTTTGACAATGGCTTTGCCTTCTACCGGAACTTTTTGAGCTTTTGCGTTTGCCGCAGTAACATTCGTTTCATGCCATGAGATTATAAAATTATTTTGAACATTTCCTGAAATAACAGGGGCCCACTGCATTGTAACATTACAAGTCTGATTTCCTCTAAGCTCTGCACTTGTACAATTGTCCTTATAAGTAAAGCCATCAAAGGGGGGTTCGGCCAATTTTACTGAAACCACGCGTATAGATTTTCGACCATTTGTGCCAATTGTTAACACATTTTTTGCTTCTGTTCCAAGAACCACTTGCCCCATATTTATCGGATTTGGAGTAGTTGTTATAGGTATCTCAACATCTTCTATATCTTCAAATTCAATAGTTTCTGACATTAAACTATTATTTTCTTCTTCGCCTAAAGCGTCTTCATCTTCGGAAAAAACAAACTCCTGTTGTTCTTGAGGCTCTGAGCCACTGGAAAAAAGCAACAACAGACCAAACAAAAAAACCACAAAAGACGCTATACCTATTATTAATATAATACGGTTTGTTTTACGAACATAACGTTCCGATGATGTTAAGACTTCTTTACTCATTGTATCCTTACCACGCTACAGAATACTCCATTACGACCTAACTGACTGCAAATTTCATCACCTACATCTATATTTTCAACAGGTCCGATTCTCAAATGGAACAACTCTTTACCTTGTCCGTCGGCTGGTGCGTCAACAGAATAAAATGGCTGATAACCTCCTAACACAGAATTATATTTTTTTGATAATTCTTGCCACAAATCTTCCAAATTATCAACATCAGCATCTGTTCCCAATTCAACAGATATACTTACAGCGTTTTCATTATCAAAACCTTGTCCGAAGCGATATCCCTGAGGTTTATCTGCATTTAAATTCGTTCTTTTAGTGCCACCTTTTTTCAACATAGAATTTTTAACATATTCCGGAATTAAAAGTTCTCCATCAGGACCCATTTTCACGACAAACTCTCCTTCCAAACGCTCGTTTGAAGCTTTTGACGACGAAGGACCATCTGACTGACCATCTTTTATCCCCAAATTAATTGATGAAGAAATCGGGGCAATATTTACTTCAGGCTCTGGAGCCTTCTTATTAATATCTATAACTTCAAAACCTTGAACGACGCTTTCTGTCTGAGATTTTTTACCACTCGGTATTGTTGCAGGTACATCCCATTCATTATTTTCAGCAACCTGAGCAAACTCCGTACCATAATCATCAGAGCGACGTTGTTTCAAGCACACAATACGCTTTCCGTTTCGTAAAACCATATCACCGACACCCTCAACAATGATTAACCTATTATCCGGACCTGCTGCTCTAAACCCTACGGGCGTTTCAACTCTTTCAACTATTAATGTCACTATCGGACGTTGCGTCATTGTCAATGCTCTCTCACCAAAATCAATATACGTAAAAATATCATCACGCCATACTCTTTCTGGTGCAATCACAACATCATCCGGATTTGGAACGTAAACCTCCATATCAAAACGGAATTTAGTCGGATCTAATGGAATACTTTTAATCCAATCATCTTTTTGATTTCTTTTTGTAAAAGTAGAATCTGCAGATTTACCGCCACCTCTAAAGCTACTGGCATTAATGTGTCCACCTGATCCTCCTGCATGGCCTAAATTATTTGAAACAGAACCATTAGGGCCATCAACAACCTCAATATCAATAACCGAATTAGTCAATCTTTCGGTATTAAAGCCTTCACTTTTTGCGTAAAAAACATATTTATTACCAGAACGGCCAAAAACTATAATATTCGTATCTACACCAAATCCATTCTGTGGGTACAATAAAAGTGTGTTAGGTCCTGAAATTTGTCCTGTAAATTTATTAGTATCACCTATATATACATCTTCAAGCATTTCCCATTCAGGAAAATTAAGCAATGTTATCATTCCTTCCCTTAAACGTAATGGCAAAACTAAATCAGGCGACCAATAATATTTGGAATATGCAGGCTTTGTCTGACCTTCACCCAAGTTTTGCAAAGGATCAAGCCACGCACTTTGTGTCATACCCATAGACCCCATAGCATAGCTCATATTCATTGGCTGATACTGACCTTGAGCATTGTTTGCTGTTTGATCTAAACTGTTAGTAGTAACTTGCGCTTGAGCACAAACAGAAGCAAACGCTACTACTAAAATAGGAAATATATTAGTTACAATTTTTTTCATTTTCCATTACACCTTTTAATCTGTCTTATTTCGACGACTTGAATATCTTACAACAGTAAAACCTATAGGATTATTAAGTCTTTCGCCATATTTAACATTTTTCTTACGATATCCCACTCTCAACGAAGCCACCCAATATTCAATGTGTGGAGCCGATGATGACGGATACATATCTCTGGTTTCATATTCAACCTGCCATAAACCACGACCTAGCTCATTTACTGTCATAATTCTAACAGATCTGGTTAAACCTTTATTTTTAATAGTTCCCAAAACCTTATTAGCCGTTTTTTCAATAAATGCCTGATACACGGCCGATGAAGACATTTCTTCAACCGGACCGCCAGGCATCCAGCGAGCCTCCATTTCACTAACATTATTAGAAAACGCGCTACGCATAAGCACATATTCTCGCACAAAAACTTCCGTGATTTCTTGCTTATCTATCATATTAGCTATTGGCTGAATATCATAAACCTGTTCTTGCTTATTCTCAAAAGTTAAAATAAAAGGCTCCAGCCTATACAACGGCAATACTTGAGTAATTGCTAACAAAAGAATCAGGTTACAGCATAAACTAATAGCAACAACGACAGCAAAAGCTCTGGCTGTCCACAAATATCTGCGTTCTGCAGCATTAACTATAATATCATCATAACCCCGACGACTACCTTGCGAAGAACTTCTACGTACATTTTGCGCCGGAGCTCCCCTGTTTGTCAACAAGCGTTGTTGCGTACTATTTACACCTAAATGTTCAACCATATTTTAAATCCTATATAGTTGCTACAAACCAATCAGGAAGTGTATGCGGCAGCTCCACTTCTATGCAGGCACACGGTGATAATTTAAGTTCATTAACATCTTTACCGACGCCAACCGGTTCCGGTTCATAATAAGAACCGCAAGCGGATAAAAACATCAGCATAAGAAATAAAATTAAGTTCTTACTCATTGCAATGTTCCTTATAATTATAATGTCCAGACATTATCACATTAAACCCTTTATTTTTAAAAGTCTAATATGAACCTAAGCAATCCCCAACTTATCAACAAGTTCGGAATCGTTTTAGGGTATCATAAATCAAAAAGATTAAAATAAATTAAAGAATTTCAACTTTTACTTGATTATATCTGATAACGGTAAATCCCAAAGGATTTATTAAACGTTTTGACATAAACATACGTTCAGGAACAAATACTGCTTGAAGCGATGCCGTCCAATATGTGGTCTTCAACACCATCTCTCTTGTAGTTTCGTTTCGAATTTTAGGAGATAATTCATAAGTTTTAAAATCAACTTTCCATACCGGACTTCTATCACCACCTGTTTTACCGACAGAAATAATTTCAACATCAACTGATACATTATCTTCCATTGTTTTCATAAGTTTGTTTTCAATATTTTTTGAAAATTCTGCAAAAACTTTACCGGAAGACAGATAATTTATCATACCGCCTCCATACCATCGGCTCTGCATTTCTCTTCGATCTCCAACAACTGTATTACGTAATATAACATATTGCCGAATAAACAATTCCATCATTTGTTTGGATGAAGGCATCGTTGGAGATATTGCCTCATATCTTACCATATCATCAGAATCTGATTGTCTTATAATTAAAAATGGTTCAATCTGAACTTCAGGAGCAAGCTTAAATAATACCAATGAAGCACTTGCAAAAAACATCAAAGATATAATAGCCAAAAAGGCAACAAATCTTGATAACCAACAATAATAATGTTCTCGAGCTGAACCACCTCGAATGCTTACATCAGTAATATAATCCATATGCTGTGGTAAGTTTTGTCCCGACGTTATTGCTAAACGATCATTTGTCACACCTAATTGATTAGTCATTTCTTCTCCGTAGTCTAATAAACCGCACAGTATGGCGCCATATAACCATCAGTCTTTTCATCATATGACTTTTCAACTTCTTTATCATATCCTTTCATAGCATCTTTATCTGCCTGAGCTCTTTTTAATTCTTTTTGAAGTGAATCAACACTCATAGAATCTGATAAATTAACCTGCTCTTTACTATCAAGTTTAAGCATCGCTAATGTATTATTAAGTTGTTCTATTTTTTCTTTTAAAAGATCATTTTTAGCTTTATAGTTTTTCAACTTTTTAGAAACATCTTCAACTCTTTTATCCTTTTCTTGATTCATAATCTGAACAATTTCGTTATACGTTTTCGAATTTGATAAATCAAACTTTTCTTCTGGAGTATAATTAAATTTAGAAAACTCTTCTTTAAGCGTATTTCTGGCATTTTCAACCTTTACATCTAACTGTTCTAACGATTTTTGAAATTCTAATTCTTGTTCAACAAATTTCAGATAATCTCCAAATTGGTTTTTATTTAGCATAACATTATCGTTTTTATTCTTTTCTTCTTTATCATAATCATCATCCAGATTATCTAAATATTCCATAATATTTTTAATATCTTCATTAAACATCAAACCTTCCGGTGTCATGCGAACAAATAAAGATAATTCACTCATATTAACACCTTGAATAGATGCTTTTTCTCTAATCCGAATTTCAACTCCATCCAATGTTGTAAAAGTTTTCTTAACTCCTTTAGTATCAAGCGATTTAATATGTTTACATGTCGGATAATTCTTATTTGCAACTAGTGCATAATTACCCTTATATACATCTATTCCTTTTCCTTGAAAAGAACACGGATATATACCACCTTTCATAAGTTCATCTATTTTACTAACCTGGCCAATTTTTATATTAAGATCATTTAATATTTTTCCTGACGAGTCAGCTGTCCCTATAACATCGCCATCCTCATCTATCAACACGGCCGCTGATATTTCTTGCTCAAAAAGAGGAATAATAGGCACATCTCTTTCAACAAAACCCTTATCACCTAGTAAAATTGACCATATTGGCGGAACTAAATCTAACATTATATTCGTACCTTCAGCATCAGAAATATTTCCTTTACTTTGATTGATAAAGGCCGACTTTTCCATAACCAAATCTTTTGATATATTAAGATTATCAAAATCAACACCATCAAGATGCACAATCTCTCTTAATGGAGGTGTATATGACGGAGTTATAGTTTTAGGAATGGTAAAATCTTTTCCATTTGGTGTTAGTGCAACATAATATTGTGTGTCAGATTTATAACAATTGTTATCAGGACATATATGGTTAAACAACGATTGTACCATCATATTAGCTACTAATTTTTCTATTGGTTCTAAATCTACATAACCTGTCAACACCCCTAAAACATCATCTAAATCAACTGGTGGATTTTTGATTCTATTCATGACATTAGTATGGATTTTTTCTATAATAGAATATTTTGTAACATCAAAACGATCATCTCCAAGCGCCACAATTTCTTCATACCCATCTTTTATTGCTTCAAGAGCATTATTCCTAACAATTTCCTCAACTCTGTTTGCTAGATTTATTATATTATTAAATATTATCCCTTTAGTATCTGTTGCATCATTCAGTAGTGAAACTAAATCCGGTGCTGTAATTTTTTGTATATTACCATATTCAGTCGTTAACGCCAATTCCTTCTGATACTGCAACTGAGCAACCTTTTTAATATGATTTTCTTTTATTTTTTCTATCACATTATTATATGTATTAAGCCGTTCCTTTAAAGTATCTGTTTGATCTCTCAATGCATTAATATCAACTAACGCAGCTTCTGCATTTTTTATTGAAACATCTACAGCTTTTTTAGATTCTTCTATATTTTTTTCTGCAGATTGTTCAAATGTTTTCGCATCTACATGTGATGATTTTGCAGATCTTGCAGCAGATGTCTCCAACATTATTTTCTCAGCCTTAATATTACTTTCTATATTTGCTTTTTCTTCTTTTGCAGCATTATGTCGTTTTTTTGCTTCATTCAAAGAAACATTTTTTTCATCAAGCTGTGTATATATTGATTCAATTAATTTGCCTTGAGTTTCTAAAGTTTTTTCTAGCTCTTCGTTTGTTTGTCGAAATCGTGCATCCCATGAATTTTGCAGTATTTCTAAATTATTAATTTGTGGAGCAGAAATCTCAGATACTTTATTTTTCAGAGCCTCAAAACCTATTTTATTATATTCCAGAACTTCTTCAAATAAAACATCTAACATTTTTGGACCTTCATATCCTTCTTGTTGCTTTTCTTCCTCATCTTCCACAACATACAAAGAATCGTTTATTTTTTCAGCAATATGCAATACCACATCACGCAAGTCCACACTCTTGATAAATACTTCCATATTAGAATACTTACCTTCAAGATATTTATCATAAAAATATTTTTCATCATTCCATAACGGATACTTATTTTTTAATAATCCATAAACAGAACTGCCATTGCTAGACATTTCTGCTCCGAGTTTCTTTGCTGTAATAGCACCTAGATGCCAAGCCAAAACATCTCTTTCACGGTCATTTTCTAGCATTTTTTCTTCTTCACTCGGAGAAAGAGACGCATCATTTAAGCCCTGCTCACTAGCAGCAATTCCATTAGCTTCCACTTCTTCCATATCTTCCAAATTTGACACCTCAGGTACACCTGATATCTCAACATCATTTACTTGTGGTGACAAGTCATCTGTTGTAACATCTAGCGTTTTTGCAGCTTTTGCAACTTGATATGCTGACAACAACCAACCTGATAAACCTCCTCTGCGTTCATATCTGTTAAGATCAAATTTACTACAAATTTTTGTTTTATCAGATTTACATAAATGGTCTCCTTCAGTAATGTTACGTAAATTTTCCTTAGTTACTTTTATATTTTCATCGCAAAATATTCCCAAATCATCTGTATATGTACAACCTTTACCAAGCCATGCACTATAAGGGTCATTATAATAGCGTCCCAAATGAGCCACAACACAATCTTCTGAATTTTTTAATCTTTGTATGACCTCTTTGTGTAAAGTTTTCATGCGATTATATTCTACAAATGTTTCTTTGAAATTATCCAATTGTTGTATTAAATTATGAAGTGTTGTTGCTTCATTTAGTGTAAAGGCAATTGCATTAGTAGCTTGCAAATCTTCAAACTGATCAGCCGTACCCTTAAATGCGGATTGAGCTGTTCTTGACTTAACAGAAACAATATTTCCCGCTGCTTTCTTTATATTACTTAAATCAATTTTTTTAAACAATGAAGCTAAACCACCCCCTTGTTGTGCATAAGAAGATGATGACTTTATGCCAAATTCAAAAAAGCCATTTAACGAAGCCTCTTTATCTCCTATAGCTTCTTTGGGTCTTATACCTTTTCTTAAGGCTTGTGCTGCCTCATATTGAGCATCAAGAGCACTTAATTCTTCCGTAATTCTCAAAATAGAATCATAAATATTTACTACTTTGTAATAATTAACCCAAGAACCAAGCTCGTCATTTGCTTCTCCTGTTTCTCCGCTGATTTCCGGTGTTGCCTCAACCGTTGTGCCTAAGACATATTTATCACTCATGCCATCAACTTCTTTCTGCAAAACCTCCATACGCTCATTCATATCACGTGCAGTAATATATAATTCAATCATAGCGTCTTGGCTCAGTTCAACAGCTTTATCGGTATAAGCTTTTTTTACACTTTCTTGATCCTGAGGATATTTTTTTAATATATCTGCCGGATACTGCCCAAATAAGACATCAAAAGCCTCAACTATTGATTCTTCGCTACTTATATCGGCAACTTGACACTCCTTAATTTCTCTTGATGTAGCTATAGCAGAATCCCCTTCTTTCTTACTATGTAAAGCTCCCGTAATATTATTAACTTTTTCTCCTATAAAATTGCTGGCTTTATCTTTAAAATCTGCTATTTTTTCCTCAAAACCATCTTTAACATCATTTATTTTACTTTCAATATCAGCTTTAGTTTTCTTTATTTTATCTAACACCTCAGTAACTTTTTGTTGTGCCTTTTCCATACCGCTAACAGCTACATTTCCCCCACCTTCAACACCACCTGAAGCATCAGCAACGCCATCAAAAGATATACTCCAAGGCATCGGAGGTAACAAAAATGCTTCAGCATTTCTTATAATTGTAAAGACGCACAATGTTACAACCAAAAATTTTCTCATATATAAACGTCTTTCCATAACTTCCCCCTTATTTTGCCTGAACACTATCTAAAAAGCTTTTTTTACCTTCATCAGAAACAATATCTTCTTCGGTAAACACATAATTGTCTAAATTTAATACAGCAGGATCTTTATCATAGTTTTTCAGTCTATAATCCTGATTGTTCATATTTAGAGCAGTTTTTAATTTCATATTCGCTAATAGTAGCTTATTATAATCATGTAAAAGTTTGGTTTCCTGAATTTTCTGTTCTATAGACATACCTATTGTAGACACCTGCTGATCGGCACCCATTATATTATCCTGAATTTGATAAGAATTATCTTCACTTGCATCTGCAGTATTTTTAAATTTTACAGCAGCTACGAATGCTTCAGCCATAGCATCAATAAGAGCATCTGTACGATTTTTTCTTACCCTTGAAATTGTATCGGCATCTTCTTGTTCTTCAGGAAGTAAAAAATTATCTTCTATAACCTTATTATAATCTGCTGTTCTATCTGCCGGAGATTTTTGCAACATACCGGTAACAGATCCCAAACTTAAATTACCAAACTTGCTTTTCGCATTTTCATAAAGAGAATCTAACTTACCAGTAACAGTTTCTTTTGCCGCACTTAAAGCTTGATAGCTAGCATCTGATTTCAAAATTTGGCTATCACCACTGAAAATGTCGTTCATTTCACTTTGATACTTTTGAACATGTTGTTCATTTTCGCTTATTACAGAAGAAAAAATTTGCTCTGTACTAGCATCTGCTCCATCTCCTAACATTGCTTTTAATACATTGATATTTTCCTCTGCGGCTTGTTTTTTACCGGCTGCTTGAGTATATAAAGCATTTTTTCTATCTTGCATATCAACATCGAGACCTTTGCTCTCATTTTTAAGCTTATTAGGAGTATTTGCTAAGCTGTCTTCTGCTTGAGATAATTGTTCCTCATATGATGCGTCATTGTCATCGCCATATCCCGGTATATGTGATTTAATAGTTTCTATTGCATTTTGAGCTTTAAGTTTGATTTTTTCAAACAATGCTTTGGCCTCTGTTCCTTTTTGATAAACTTCCTTACCCATAGCTGCAGCATCAGTTACAACACTAGAACCTTCACCCAAATCACCAACAAAATCTAGAGGAGCTCTTTCTAAAGCCGATAAAACATCAAGCTTCGGACCAGCTTTTGTCTCAAAAGACAATACAGATAATAAAGCTATAAGTATAATATATTTTTTATTCATGGCCTTATTCCTCCGTTTCTTCGTCATTTTGATAGTTTTGAATTTCTAAGGTATATTCAAACGAATGAATATAAGCTTGTGTCATTAGAATATCATTCCATCTTTTTGAAGACGTAATCATTTGTTGGGTAGCAGCTTTTTGTGCTGCCGCTAAGGTGCTTAAATCAGGCTCTTCGCTCTCTTCTTTTTTAAGTTCTTGTCTTTTTAATATCGATCTTGCAAATAATATACTTATATTTTTAAACTTTTCTTCGTTTACCACTTCATTAAGAGCTTTTTGTGCCGCTATGTTATCTTGCATGCCTCGTGTACGACTATATGCTTGCTTTGTTGCCTCTAAACTTTCATTATCTGTCTGCTCCGGATCATCACTTTGAAGTGCATCCATAACAACTGTTTTAAGTACACCTATCGGATCTTCGATAAAATCTTTGATTTTATTCATAACATTTTGGATTTTATCCCGCCCTGTATTAATTGCCGCTCTTGTTTTATTAACAACATCGGCAGCGTCATAATACATCTTTTTTCCTTCTTCAACTCTTGAAACGACATTTTCTACAACAACATTTATAGGCTCAATATCAGCAATTGCCGCTTTAGAAAAAACAGTCATCGATAACAGTAGTACTATATATATTGATGGCTTAGACATATCTTTGCTCCCTGTTTATTCCTCATCATAGTGAGAAGCGTCTATTTGTTCAATAGCAAGCAAGCTTTCTTGAACTATACGACTAGACATTGAATGCATCAACCTTAATAAAAGTTCCTGATTTGCCTTATTTACTTCACCCACATAAGAAACCTCTTCTCTTTCGTTTGTAAGAGCTGTTGCTTTACTTTCCAAATCTTCTGCAACATCGGTATCAAAAGAAGAAGCGTATTTTTTATCACTAATCGATGATGCTAAATCTGCAGCTACCTGCTCATGCATAGCCTTTTTATATTCTTCTCGACAAGCAAGAGCTTCTTCTTTGTCCTGATTATTCATACATAAAACCCAAGTTTTAAAACACTCTTTTACCTTATCTTCATTTTCAGCATCTTCAAAACTTAAGTTGCATTTAGCCGCAAAAATATCTGAAAAAACAAATCGTCCATCATCTGTAGTTCCCCCCTTAAAGCTCGAAGACAGTTGTGCAAAAGAAGAAGAAGACACAATATTAAAATCTAAATTACTCGTTTTGAACATTCTAGAAGAAACTGATGGCTTAGTGTTGATTTTTGGTTTACTCGTTGCAGAATCTTTTGCTGATGAAACAACCGGAAGAACATTATTAACAGGAAGAGTATTTACTGTTGTATTTCCAAGCTCTCGTCCGACACTAACATTCGGCAAATTAACAGTCGGATTTTTAAGTGTAACTGATGTGTTTGTCTCAACTTTTAACACTTCAGGCTTAGTTGTAGTTTCCGTTCTAACATCTGCTGATGTTTTTGGCACACTTATAGTTTTAGAACCTGTATCCACTTTCGGCACAACAACCGCATTAGATGTTTTTAATGCTTGTGTTGTATTTTCAGTCTTTAACGAAGATGCAGAAAAAGACACTGTTTTATTATTTGATCCTACCGACGAAACAACCGGCTTTTCTACCTTATTTGAAGTATTAACATTAGCAGTTTTACCATTAAGAGATGTAGAAGCATTCGTTGTTTTATTCAAAACCGCAGGAGTGTTTACAGATTCTGAAACCGTAAAACTTCTACCTGTGGAATTAGAGTTTAAATTAACAACCTTATTTGTAGCATTTCCTACATTTGCTGTAGTTTTAATTTCAGTATTTTCTATTGTTTTATTTGCAACTGTTGTTGATGTTATATTTTGGCTTAAATTTGTATTATTTTTCTCTAGAGTTGTATCTTTAGAGCTATTATTTTTCAAGCCATCGTTTCTGTTCTGACCGGCTATATCAACAACCCTATTTGTTGTTTCTTTAGCTTGATCAACAACTCCAGTAACTTGATTTGTAATACCTTTGGCTTGATCCACAGCATTTGTAACCGTACTCTTAGCTCCTTCAACAGCATTCGTTACTTCATTTTTTATATCTGATACCCTGTCTATTCCATTTTCTATTTTCGTTCTCAAATCTTTAAGTCGTTCCAAATTTTTTAGCTTTTTAGCTTCTTTGGTTGCCTTTCTTACCTTCTCCAACGCCTCATCTTTAAATTTCATTATTGAGCTTATTCCATCGCCCAAAGCTAAAAGCTCTTTACTTTGGCTTATGGTAGATTGAGCTGTTGACACATATGACTGAGCACTCGTTATAACACCTTTAATAGTACCGGCAACCTCAGCTATATCAAAAGAAGGGAAACCAAAAGAGTAACAAGGAGGCGTCCATAATATTATTCCGAAACAAACAGGAATAATATATTTTAGTATATCACTTTTTTTCATTATTACCTCCTTAACAATTAGCTCTTACATATTAATATTGTATCATATATTTTTGTTATTCTAAAGTTTTTTTTGCATATTTATGAAATATTTAAATATTTTGTAACAAAATTATCCTCACCATATTCCTTAATCAATTCTTCCACTAACAAAACATTTTTTCTACCGGAATTATAAAGTTTCAAATATGGCCCCAACGCCCCTAAATTCACATCTAAAATCACAGACTCTCCGGTTGCCGGACGAGAAAGCAAAATTGCATACGGAAAATCTCGATAAGAACGTCCAAACACAAAATCAAGTTCACTTTGTGTCAGATTCCAAGTTGCATAGTCTTCCGGCATTGCCTGCGGATTTCTAAAAAATAAAACCGTTTGACACTGTCCTCTGATGACCTCTCCCACTCCTAACCTATCTATAATGTTAGGTTGCTGAAAAGCACACAAATACGCCTGACGCTTTTTTCGTCCTTCTTGTAAACCTATAATAAAATAATCCTTAAACATCGGATGTTTTAACATCGGCGCAGTCTCGTCTATCATAATCAATGACGGCACACCTGTTTCACCAGTTTCAGATTGTATACGGTGCATAATGTAGCTAATAACAGCCGGTGCCAAGGTTTCATCTTCAAATATATGCGTAAAATCAAATGCCATAAAACGTTTAGATTTCAAATCCAGGCTATCGGTATCAGCATTAAAAATATTGCCATATTGATCAGGGTTAACCCAACGATACAATTCTCTCCGCATCACACCTGTAGGCGAAAAACAACTCTTATACAAATTTTTCATAATACGTTCTTCCGGACGCAAATAATCAAAAGCGGTAGTAACAGCTCTTGCGACTTCACGTTCAGATAAAGCATCATCTGCCATAGTAATCGCTTTCATCCAACGACGTAAAAAAGCCCTATTGTTAGCTGTATTACTAGCATCAAACGGATTGAGAGATACGTTTTTTTCATCTCCGTCAAAACCTATATATGCACCGCCGACAGCTCTGGTAAAAATTTCAGCACCACGGTGACGATCAAAGAAAAACACTTTCAAATCGCGATGTCGCATAGCTTGTCCAGCTAAAAATGTAAGCAACGTTGTTTTACCTTGTCCTGTCGGACCGATAATACAACAGTGCGCAACAGCAGATTCTTCAGGAGACACATGGAACTGAAACTTATATGCAGAACCCGACATAGTTCTAAATATTGTAATAGCACCCGGCCCCCAATCGCTTTTACCAAAACCTTCAGATGGCTTATCAAAGCACACAGCCATTGCCACTACTCTTGATAAGTAACGATAAGTTCTGGGGTATGTATCATATGTAGGAAACTGACTAAAGAATGTAGCTTGCGTTACCCATCCTTCACGAACCGGAGTTACACCATATGAACGACAAATACGTTGAACTTCACTCTCACCAAAATCAAGCTCTTCTTGAGATCTGCCCCTGATAATAATACTCAAAGCATATTCTGTTAAAGCCTGATAATCAGCATCACTATCTTCAATAGTTGCCAAAGCTTGTGAATATTGATCTAAAACTTCAGAAGAAAAACTGGTTAAAGCTGCCATACGTTGCTGTTGCAACAAAATCATTCGTGCTTGAGGTTTAAAAATCGGTCTTATATTATGCATCATAACCAATTCGCAATCTATGGATAATAGAGAAACAATCATGCTTTCATCCATATAATCACCTGTAGTTCTTATCCCCATAGTAATTTCATATAGCTCTTTATTACCTGAAAAGAACTTAATAATACCTTTTTCACGTGTAAAATGTATATGATCTGCCGTAAGCATTTCTCTAAGCTCATTATTTTTTGCATTTCTAACCTTTGGTTGTGGCTTTGACACCGGAGAACATATTCTTGAAAAAACATACAACGGACTATCAACTGCTTTACTTTCAGGCGTTTCATAAAGCTGAGAAACACCATATTCACTCAAAGTCGAAACCAAAGACTGACAAGCATAGTTTAAATCTTTTAGTGCATCTTTTCTATCGGGAACGGACAACACAACATAATGAGTATTGCTAAAAATCCTTTCCATACCGGAAAACCATATCTCAGAAACCTTTGCTAAAACATCATTATTAAAATCGCCCTTATCGTTTTCCAAAGCGTTTAATTCTCGTAAGGTTAAAATTCGGCTGGTAACCTGCAATTCTGACATATTATCAATCCAAGCTTTGCGAGCTTCCATCATCGAATATACTTTTTCCGGCGTTGCAGAAGCCAAATCCATACCTGTTATTCTAAAAACTCTCACAAAAGAACCGTTAATACACCTAATCGTCATACCGTCTTCCATAAGAGAAGCAAAAGGCAAAAAGTCAGAAACTCGAGATTCCCGAGGCTGAGGCAACACTATATTTCCAAACTTAGAAATCGATAACGCAGTAAAAGCGATAGCCGACACAAAACCAATAACAGCCACCAACACCTCAATACTGGTCAAGCCATCAACAAACATTGTAAAAAAATCAAAATCAAGGTTCAAATTTATTCCCCTTTTCTGAATATAAATTTTTGGAAGTCAGGTTAGTTTGCCCAAAAGCTTGTATCATTGCCGAAAGATGCGGATCTTTGAATCCAGCCATAACGATTGCCCCATGAGCTAAGAGTATGCTAAAAATAAACATCAAAGGATTAATATTCCAAACACCCATTGCCATAAACATAAGAGGAAATTGCAAACCCATGTTTAAAACGACAGGAAGCACCGGCCCCCAAAATATTTTTGGAGGCTGAGCAACTGCTTTTAAAACCATATCACGCATCTTAATCTCCTACACAACAATCTAATTTAATATAGACATAGCACGTAATAGCGTCAATTATTTTATAAAAACAATCCACCATACAGCTTTATGTATCCACATTATTTACCTAAACCTAATCGTCCTCCTAAACGGCCAAGATCCTTACCTAAAGCGCCAACAGAAGAACCCATACCGGCCCAACCTTGTACACCGCCTACACCATTTGCTACGCCCCCTTTGGCGCCAGATAAAATATCGCTAAGGCCGGTCAGTCCGAAATAGTTACTAACATTCATACCTTCACCTAAAACACCATTTAAATTAGACCCTATATTAGTAGCCGAACTCGAAACTGCCGTAGATAAGCCTATAATTTTATCAAGGAAATTTCCGTCTCCGGATAAAACATCACCTATTGCCGTCGCACCCATAACCACACCATTAACAACACCTTTACCAGCCTCAACCATGTCTATTGCATTATTAGCTGCATTTATAAAGTCTTGAGTTCCCGAGATAGCTGAGTTCATAAAATCTTTGAATGACATTTTTTGCTCGGCTCCAGTTGCCAAACCATCGCCATATAAATCTCCTCGAGGAACAATTATATCCGGAGCCTCAGGAGCTAGAGGATCTGTATTACTATAAGGATTTTGAAGCTTAATATCATCTTCCGGACATTTTCCGGGGGGACAATTGGTTGTATTCGATGCATCAGACCCAGTAATTGAAGTATCATCTTCTCTTAAAAAATTATCATAATTAAGCTCATTATCTTCCATTTTATATCCGCTGAAATATTCAATAAAAGGCATCATCAATGCTAAAATTGTTAAGCTTATCATAATATAGCTCAAATGCTTGAAACTAATCTTATTAAAGATTGCCAAGAAAGCAAACATCACCAGACCAAAGCCGGCAATGATATAAACAATTTTACGAACATCCTTAACGGTGCTTATCATTTTTGCCTGAATAGTATCAAACACATCTCCGGCCGCAAAAGATATCGTCGGCGTAAACATTGTTACCAAAAACACTAACAACATAATTTTAAAAGAACACTTAAAATAAACTTTCATAATACACCTCCGATATAAAATTTCATCAATCAAGCATTATTGAAAACTATATAACCCAATCATCTTCTTCTCCTTGACCGGGATTAATCAACGTATCAGAAATTCCCTCCACACTAACATCAGCTCCCGTTCCGGCAACCATATATTTAATTGCAGCAACAGTAGTACCGATAACAACCAAGCCTATTATAATGGCACTTAGCCATTTCCAATTCAAGACGCCAAAAAAACCGCCGATTGCAACAGCGATAATACCAAAACCGGCGGCACCGAAAATAATCTTACGCATACCGCCGAAAATTTCCCAGCCTGTTTTTGTCAAATCTTCAAAAACAGCATACGCATCTGCTACGCATAAAATCGAAGAAAGAGCAAAAACAGATATCCCCGCAAAAACATATTTCTTTAAATTTATACCCAGCATAATCATTCTCCTAACTTAAAATTTATCAAAGGAGAAAGCTTGTCAAAACTTTCTCCTTTGAATTATATATTAAAAGCCTTGGTTCATATCAGTTGTATCACCATCTTGGAATGAGTCACCTAATGTACCTTGAACATCGTTTGAACCTGTTGCGTAGTCAACAATAGCACCGGCAGCGGCCAAAATAGCCAAACCTACGGCAAGACCTGCAAACCACGGCCATTTTACTTTTCCGAAAATAGCTTGGAAAGCTAAAGCCACCAAACCGAAACCACCAACAACAAACACGATGGTCTTAACAGCTTTGAACACAGCTATTGCCTTAGTTCTAGCCGTACTCATCACACTTGCCTTCTGAGCATCAGCATCGCCTATAAATGCCAATGAAAATACTAAAGCAAAAGTAAGTATTGTGCAAAAATTATTTTTTAAGAATTTCATTGTTTTTCTCCTTTATAATAGTAACAAACTTCTTATACACTTTTAGAATACCAAATTTTTTTTAAAATTACCAGTTTTTTTATACACTATACACTCTCGCTAACATATTGTTTTTACTGATAAAGTATGTTGTGTAACAAAAAATTCATAATACATTTGATATTCATCACACCGCCTTTATACGTTAAAAAAGTAAAAAAAGCTCTAATATATTATGTATCTTTACAATTAAAAATTTTTCTTATTATCTAAATTAAACTCATAAAGCAAAAAATCCTTAAGATTCAATTCTATTAACGCAATTTTAATATTATTAGTTGTATCTTTACACAAGATAAAACTGGATTTTAAATGGTAAAACACGCATAACTGCTTGATTTTGTACAATTTTAAATCCCAAAGGAGTATATCTTTTTAATGAAGAAAAATGGTGTAAAAAGTTTTGTTTTTAGTTTTTTACTATCCTTATTAGCGGTTGTGGCCGTAAATAAGGCCGTTTTTGATATGCCAGAAGAGCCTATAAAACATCAGAAGAAAAACAAATCCGTTACCAAAACAATTTCTTTATTTTCTGAAAAACAAGATAATATTGATTTATCAAAAAGCGAATCTTCTTTTGAAGCGATAGAAAATTTGGTATTACCGGAAAAAGATTATACTGAACAGATATTACCGGAAATAAACATAACACCAAAACAAGCATCATTTAAAGAAAAAACTCTGCCTACTACTAATATTGTCTATCAACAACAAGAAAAAAAGCTATTATCTGAAGACCTTAATCAGATACATAAGAAACACATTAGTTTAAATGCAGCAAGCGAGATGGTCTTAGAATCAAAAATTTCTACAGATGAAACTCAAGAGACGGAAAATTTAAAATCAGAAAGCAATATTGTATATACCGACATTAGCGACACGTTAAACGATGAAAAACTTTTGCTTGAAGCGGAAAACAAGATTTTTTATTCACCTGAAGAAAAAAACAATGAGGTAAAAGCTGTTACAAACGATATAAAACCGGAAGAAAATTCCATACCACTTACTGAAAATCAAGATTTGTTGCATGAGAATATAGATATCTTAACATCTGCTCAAACGACGCAAATTGCAATGCTAGAACCCAATAGTTTAATAAACTCCATAGACAGTTTTGATAAGCCGGAAGAAAAGCATATAGCCGAAATCGATCTTAAGAAAGAGTTTACGACAGAAAGCTCCTGGACTCAGATGTCAACAATTTCCACAGATGAAAACGATAATCCGTGGGTTGTAGCAAAAGGAAATCGTTTTGCAAAAAATAAAATCGCTCAGATCGACGCTTTAGCCGAGGATGAAGAAGAAAAACAAGTAAAACAAGAAGAGCAAGAAGCATCTTCACAAGAGGATACACCTAATCAAGAAACACCTTCTTCTACTGAAACAAACTCGGATATTGAAGAAAATATCGCTTCGGCGACTGAAACAAATCATCCTATTACAGTATATAAGGAAGAAGATAAAACTCAGTCACAACAAAATGATCCAGTTACAAAAGATATGACCTCGGAAGATATTGAGAAAACTATCGATGAGGAAGATTTTTCGTTACAGATATCACAAGAAACCGATAAAAATAATAATGAAGATAGAAAGGAAAGTGATATCTTATCACATAAACCTTTGCTTATTCCTTCAGACGGAAACGGAACAAAATTGGCATATAAAATGATACAAAATTTAATTATTCCTTTGCCTGAAGATATTGCCACCGATGCAGATTTAACGCCTCAACTTTCATCAGAGCCTAATCAAAAGCCTGTAAAAGTTACAAAAAAAGAAAGTAAAGAACTTAAAAAAGAGGAAAAAGAAAGTGGTTTATTCAAAAGTATAAGCTCTTGGTTTTCAAGTAATGATAAAAGCAAAGATGATAATAAAAAATCAGATAAGCAACAGGATAAAAAGAAAAAGAAAAGAAGCGGAATATTTTTATTTGACAGAGAAAATGATGATAAAGAAAATAGAGATTTAGCAGGAACAACTGAAATTATGCCGGCTGAGTTAAAGTTATCTTTTCAACCTAATCGGGCAGAAATTTCCGGACACACATTAAGGTGGATTCATGCTTTTGCCGACAATGCTCGTGATAATCATGGAATTTATATAGAAATCAGGATTGACGGCACAAGTTCATTTGCTCTACAGCAAAAAAGACTAAATTTATTAAGTTCTATTTTTGCCAACAGAGGAGTAGATTTTAGGAAAGTGAATGTGATATTCACTTCTCGCGAGCCAAACTCGTTTATTATTAGAAATATAAGATTTAACAACAATGATGAGGTTATAGTAGATGATGAAGCACTAGATACAAATTATCAATACTGGTAATAAGTGATTTGCAGTGCTTGATTATTTAAATTTCAAACTGTATGATGGGAAAAACTATGAAATATGACTTAGGGGAATTAAAAATGAATAAAAAAATATTTCTATCGGTCTGCACAGTGTGCTTTTTAGGTTTAATGGGCTGCACACACTCTCGTCCAGACTATTCAGACTGCACCGGACCTGATTGTCAGGATTATGTAGACTATATGTGTCAAACAAATTTTGATCCTGATTTATGTCCATCTGATCCTTTTGTAAATTATACAAGGACAGCTGCTGATTTCAGGAAACACGGAGAATTAACTCCTCGCAGTCATATGATATCTCAAGCCGCAGCTGGTAATAATTTATCAGCCACAATTCCCCCATCAATTGAAGATGAGGTTGTTTTATACGAAGAACAACTGATTAAAAAAGCCACTCCGGTTGAAACACATGCTTCTAATATCCCTGCTACAGAAAACACATCAGCTCCTGTTTTAGAGACTATTGTAGCGCAACCCCCTGTTCAAGAAGAAACACCTCAAATTGATGACGTAGAGTATGAAGATGATGATCTTTTGGATATAGAAGTTGATGAAAAAGTTTCCGAATCTATCGATGAAGAAACCGAAGACAATGAAGATCCGGTTCAAGATTGGCTTGCTGAAGAGGGTCAAAACTTAAAAGCTCTTCTGACAGAATGGAGCGAAATTTCCGGGTGGAGACTGATTTGGAACACAAATCGTAATTATGTATTAAACGCCGGAGCAATGTTTAGAGGTCGTTTTGCTGATGTCAGCTCTGCTCTTATAAGAGCTTTTGCAAGAGCAAGGCCAGCTCCTATTGCTACATTTTATAAAGGAAATCGCGTATTAGTTGTTGAAACAATGGAGGATGAAAATGCGTATGAATAAAATTTTGAACTTAGCTTTGTCAGCGGTTGTTGTCGGTTTTGTGGCAGCATGCTCCGTTTCAACAGAGTTAGATACAAAGATGAGTAGAGAATTTGAAAGCTCATCAAATCTGAAAGAAAAAGCTAAAGTTCCTACAACTCCTGAAGTTATTGATGTTGTTCGTGTAAAAGACGATATTTGGCTTGGGGATAGCAGTGAAGTAGAATATGAAGGAGATCCTGTTCCTTCATACTTGGAAACACCTGATGGCATTACATTGATTAGTAATCGTCCGATAACTTTATATGAAATCGGTGGCATGATTAACAAAATCACATCTCTTTCCGTTCGTTATGAACAAGAATTGGAAGAAAGTGTAGTAGCTCTTGGCGATGCAAACGAACCAACTCTTGAATCTGTTGGTGCGCAATGGACTGATAGCACTAAGATGCTCGTTTCTTATGAAGGTCCTTTAAGCGGATTACTTGACGAGGTTTGTAACCGCTTCGGAATTTGGTGGAAATACGAAAATAAACAAATCTTTTTCTATAAATATATAACTAAAACTTTTGTGTTATATACTCTTCCCACGAAACCTACATTATCAGTTAACGTTGGTGGTTCATCAACTGAAGGTGGTGCTGGTTCTTCTTCAGTATCATTAACAAACTCAGCTGATATTGATTTGTGGTCGAATGTTGAAAACTCTATCAGATCCATGATTTCCAGAGATGCTCAACTGACCATTGATCAATCTAACGGAACCGTAACGCTTACAGGCACACCGACAGATATTCGCAAAGTCGCCAAATTTGTAAATGAGCAAAATCTTCGTATGTCACGTCAAGTTGCTATCAGTGTTAAGGTTTTGCAAGTTAATGTGAGCGATTCTGATAACTACGGTTTAAATTTAGAAGCTGTATTTTCAGGAAACAATAGAATAAAAGAATTATCATTGGCCAGCCCTGCCGGTTTAGGTGCTGAAATTCCTAATAATTTAACGATGTCTATAATATCAGGAAAATGGAATCTATCAGCTTTAATACAAGCTTTTTCAGAGCAAGGCAACACCAACCTTATAACAAGTGGCACTGTTACAACCTTAAACAACAAGCCTGCTCCTATCCAAGTGGTAAAAACTCAGAACTATATATCTGAAATTACAAAAACAAGTAATGGTTCTGATAGTGGTAGTTATGATATATCTACAACAACTGAAGAAATTGAAACCGGCTTTACTTTAGATGTGTTGCCACGTATTTTGGAACACGGCCGGTTAATGCTGATGTTTAATTTAACTTTATCTGATTTGATTGAATTGCAAAAAGTTGAATTTGCTGGAACAACACAGGAAACAGGCGGTCAATATATTCAGAACCCAATAATTGAAACTCGTGGCTTCACACAAGAAGTTGCAATGAAATCTGGCGAAACGCTAGTTTTAACAGGTTACGAACGTGTTGAAAACACATCCAAAAAGACAGGCACAGGTTCAGCTGAAAACTCTTTATTGGGAGGAACAGCAATAGCAAACCAAACTCGTTCTATTTTGGTTATCTTGCTAACCCCTGTAGTATTGGAATCTCCTTTGGTTCCAGAATCAAGAATGAAACTCTAATTTTATAAAGGATTGTGTCGTGTTAGAAGATGCTAATTTAGATGATAACTACGCCAACAACGACTTTTCTGAAAGAGAAGAGACGAAGGCGTGGGGTACCAGTTTTGAAAGCGGTGGCACAACTTATGCTGCCAGTCTATTTTGGCAGCCTTTACAGAACCGTGATGATCCATACACAGAAGTGGCAGAAGCTTCAGAAAATGTACTTGAGGGAGCGGACTTATTCTGCTTAAAACCTGGAAAATCTCCACAGTTCGGTTTATGTATCTCGTATCAAGGCTACTCTAAAAAGTATTCATCGGCAGCAGTTGCTGTGGCAACAGCTTTATCTGACAGATCCTCATTTTTAGCAGTATTCAAAGTAAGTAACGGCTGGTGGTATGTATGTGCTCGTAACGATATTATCTTATCCGACGGAGATATGCTTTTCTTAAATGAAGAAGATGCTAAAGAACAATATCTTTCCATGCTAGCCGTACCGGATTGGGGGCATAAAATAGCACCTCCGGAATGGTTGTTGGAAGAAACTGAAGATATATCTTTAGACGCTTTATTGGAACGTGGAGCAGAATCTAAGTTACAAAAGATACATGCTATACGTGGTATGAAACTATTTGGCTTAATAGCAGCAATCGGTATTGTTATTATATGGTTGATTTCGACACTTATAGATTCAATTTTTACAACACCACCGCCAAAACCTATCATTGCGCCTGTTCCTGTTAAACCTATTGAAAAAGCTCCTCCTCCTCCGGAGCCAAAGCCATGGGAGAAAATTCAGGATCCTCAAGATGTAATGATAAAGTGTTTTGAAGCGACACAAGAAGTTGTAGGTATTGTAACACCGGGATGGAAAATAGAAGGTGTTACATGTACTCCTACAGGTTTGGTAACCTCTTGGAGAAGAGAAATTGGTAGAATCACATGGATTGATAAAGCTTTATCGTCGTCGGGAGTTAATTTTTCCAGCAGATCAATTTCACCAAATGGAACAAGTGTGATTGTTTCCATGCCTATAACCGGAGTAAAACAGATTGATTCACCTCCGGATACAAATTCTGTTGATATGATAAACATACTAAATGACTTGTCTCAAGCCATCCAAGTGCCGATTAAGACAAGTAATGAGACGTGGACATCTCCACAGAAGAAAATATATAAGTCTGTAAAAATTTCATTCAATTCAAAACATAATCCTTTGCAATGGTTGGATTTGTTAATAAATTTTTCAGGACTTAAGGTTACAACTATAAAATATGATCCAAAAACAAATAACTGGCAGTATGAAGGAGCAATATATGTACGATAAGCTATTAAATAAAAATATAATCACAGCAGCTTTGGTTTCACTTATGACTTTAGGTGTTACCGGAACTTGTGAAGCTCAGGGGGTTGTTTCTTTAGTGGAAGATGAAGAAAAAGTCGTATCGCCACAAGATAATACAAATAAAGCTATTGAGGAAAATAATGATTTCAACGATTTTGGTATTGAAATCAAAGCTGAAATTCCTGAAAGTTTGCCAGAAGATGATGAAATTATTCCCGTTGATGGCGAAGCTATGATTTCTCCTGAACCAGCAGTTAAAACTGTTCCTGCAGAGGAAAAAGTAAATAATAAACCAACTAAGGAAAAAATTGTTGAGGACAAACCTGTAACCGAAAACAAAACAAACTCACAGAAAACTGCTGAAACGGAAGCTTCAGCGAAAGTTGATGCTGATGAAGAAATCCTAAATGAAGATCCTATAGATAATTTACTTAACAATGATGAAGATGTTTTAGGAGAGGAAACAGCAACCATCGAAGATCCTTTAGTTACCGGATTGGAAAAAACTGATGTCGCGCCAAAAACACCTTCAACACCTAACAGTTTACCGGCTGTAGGGCTTAATCCTTTACCTGAAAAGGTTGTAGAAAAAGAACCTGTTAAACCTGCAGAACTTTTTGCAAATAGAGTATTATCGAAAATAGATAATGATTTGTTTACGCAAATGTCGGATATTGAAAAGCAGACGACATTGCTCACTTTGGAATTAAGACGAGAGAAATTACGTAATGAAGTTGAAGCAGTAAAAGCTCAACGTAACAAAGCTGAAGAGGAAAAACTTGCTGCAGAAGAAGAGAAAAAGCGTAAAGAACTTGAAAGACAAAAAGAACTGGAAGCTCAAATTTTGAGAGAACAGCAGCTATTAAAACAAAAAGAAATAGAGCTTGAAAAAGTTAAGCAAAGAAAAGCTTTAGTTGCTTATATGAACAAAATGTTGGAAGAAAAGCAGATTTGGATAAAAGAAAACGCCGAACTATTTAAAAAATTGAAAGAAGTTGAAAAAGATAGAGATGAAATAGCAGAAAACTTTAAAGGTAAACTTGATAATTTAACCACATTGTCAAATAGTTTTATTCAAAGTGCAAACAGTGCAAAAAGTAATCATGATAGAACCATCGCAAGCTTAACAGCGCAGAATATTCAACTAAAAAAACGTTTGGAAGCAGCTACAGCTACACCAAATCCGTTTAGTCCTAATGCGTCTGAAGATCTCGGTGCTGATACTCCTGTAAATATTGCTAAAGCATATGCTATTTTGGATATTAGCGGTAAAGGTGATAATCTGGTAGCTAAACTTATAAACAAAGAAGGAGATTCTTTTTCTACCAGGAAAGGAACAGTTTTACAAACAGGTCATGTTGTTGAAGAAATAACACCATCTTACATTATGTTTAACATTAAAGGAATCAAGCAGTTTCTTTATTTAGTAGATACAATGGAACCTGAAAAATTTGCCTCTGATGGTACAACATCAAAACCCAAAGCAGCTCCTGCTCCTGTCAAAAAGAAAGAAAAATCTAATGTAGGTAATGTTTCTTCAGCTCCAACTTTGGGTGCTGGTATGTTCGTGAAATAGTATTACGGATAATTGGGAATGCCTGAAAATAAAGAAATAAAGGAAGATAAAAAAGAATTTTCTACCGATACCGCTTCGAACGGTGTCGGTAAAGATTCTGTTAATGATGAGAAGAAAAAAGATATAGATATTGCTGATTCTAAAAAAGACCTTAATATCAATAAAAATAAAGATAATAAAAATAATGAGGAAACTGCAGAAAAAAAAGAAGAGCAAATATCAGTTAGTTCTTATTTAGCAGAAACTGAACAAACTCAGGTAAAGAAAAAAAATATTCTGCAAGAACTGTTCGCTAATGGCAATAAGCTTTTAACCCTTCCTGATTCGGATATTATGATAACAAATGAAACAAGGCGATTAGTCGCTTTGTTTTCTGACGGAACATATTTGGTTTCAAAAGATCACCGTTTTGACGGCCCTGTTTATAACTTTGAAAAAACAATTAAAAAAAGAAAAATTCCAATAAATGCACCACAGTATGTAAGTCAAAATGAAATTACGGCAATTTATGCATATGCAGTTCGAGGAACGGGTGTCGCCGATGTTGATGGTGAAAATACCGAACAAATGCAAATGCAAATTGACTTCATTAATGTGATAGCCAGAGCATCTGCACAAAAAGTATCAGATGTGCACGTAATTGTTGCAGATTCTACAGTTATTATGTTCCGTGTTAATGGTATGATGCAACGTCAAATGGAATATAATAAAGAGTGGGGAGAGGCTTTTGTGCGTGCCGCATTTGCTTCAGCTGATATTTCTGACTCAAACTATGCTCAAAATGAATTCCAAGGCGCACAAAAACTTGGTAAAACACCTCTTCGTGGTTCAAACGGAAAATTAATGTTGCCACATAATGTGTTGGCTATTCGTTTACAATTTAATCCTATTGCGTTTGGTTCTCAATATCTGGTTATGCGTTTATTGTACGCAGATGATAATCCTGATGGAAGTTCTGACTTAAGAGCTTTAGGTTTAGGTGAACGAGAAGAAGAAATGTTTTATCGTTTAAGAGCTGTTCCTGTAGGTTTGAGTATTGTTGCAGGTCCTACCGGCTCCGGTAAGTCTACAACTCTACAAAGAAATATGATTAAGCTTTTACAAGAAAAGAATTATGAAATTAATCTTATTACTGTGGAAGACCCTCCTGAGTATCCTATTCCTGGTGCCAGACAGATGCCTGTTACTAACGCTAATACAGAAGAAGAAAAAGAAGCTGAATTTACAAAAGCTCTTAATGCTGCGCTTCGTTCCGACCCTGACGTCATGATGGTTGGTGAGATACGTTCTTTGTCAGCTGCAGAACTATGTTTTAAAGGTGCCTTATCAGGTCACGGTATGTGGACAACTTTGCACGCAAACTCAGCACCTGCTATTATTACACGTTTTAGAGACATGGGTGTTCAACCATATATGCTTGGCGATCCTGAATTAATAAAAGGCTTGATATCTCAACGTTTGTTCAGAAAACTTTGTCCTCATTGCAGACGATCTATAAAAGAACGATTTGGAGAACCTTCTTATGAGAGATTAAAAACAGCATTAGGAGATTTTGGTATTGAGAACACTTTTATTCGTGGAGAAGGTTGTAAGTTTTGCGGATATAAAGGTTTTAGTGGACGTATGTCTGTTCCGGAAATTATTTTACCAGATGCAATGTTTTTGCAATTAATGATTGGTGGCGACACAAAGCGTGCTATTGACTATTGGACCAGTGAACTTGATGGTAGACCAATGAAGGAAGGCGCTATTGAAAGAATGTTAAAAGGAAATATTGACTTAGATGAGGTTGAGCGTTGGTGTGGCTTACTAGATCAACGTCCGGTTTACTAGGAGTAAATAATTATGGTTAAAGGAAAAAAAACACAATTTAACAAGGCAATGCGTTCTTTAAACTCAATAGAAGTTTATTACGCAAAAATGATTTGTAACTTTTCAAATGAAGCTCGTTTAAAAATTTTTCGTAAATTAGCATCTTTGATGCGTAACCGTTTCTCATTGATGGATGCTTTAGATATGCTTCATGATGGTATTTCAAATGGTGGAAAAAACCCTGGAGAGCCGATGGCAATTGCTTTAGCAAGTTGGGGAAAAGCTCTTCAAAATGGTATTCCTTTTTCTGATGCATTAAAAGGTTGGGCACCCAATCGTGAACGATTAATGTTATCTGTTGGTGACGTATCTGACTTGGAAAGTGCCTTAATGAACCTAATTAAGGTTACTGAAGGAACAACAAAAATGATAAGGCCTATTCGTAGCGCTATTGCATATCCTGCCTTTCTTATGATGATGGCAATTGTAATTATTTGGGCAATTGGTGCATATATGGTTCCACCTATGATTGACGCTGCACCACAAACCAGATGGGTTGGCACAGCTGCATCATTGGTAAATATTTCTTATTGGATTCAGGATAATTGGCTTGCTGCTTTTAGCTCCTTACCTGCCGCAATGTTATTAATTTACATCACAATTGGTATCTGGACAGGACCTATACGGGCTGTAATTGATAGCTTTCCACCGTGGTCTTTGTATAAGGTTTTTGTCGGTATTACGTGGTTGTTAGCTTTATCTGCTTTGGTTAAAGGTGGTGTTCCCGTATCTATTGCACTTCAATCATTGAGAAAAGATTCCAGTCCATACTTGAAAGAGCGAATCGATAAAACTTTGTCTTTTGTAAAAAATGGTGATAACTTAGGTCAATCTTTGATGAAAACTGGGTTAAATTTTCCTGATAAGGAGATTATATCAGACTTAAAAATTTATTCTGAGCTTGATAACTTTGAAGAAGCATTGGAAAAACTTGCAAATGACTGGTTAGAAGAATCTGTTTATATGATTGAACAAAAAGCATCTATCTTAAACATGGTAGCTTTACTATCTGTATCTGGTGTAATTGCATGGGCCGTATTTGGTGTGTTTGAAATGCAAGAACAAATTACAGATTCTATGGGAGGCTAATTCCAATGGATAAAATATTAAAAACATTTGAAAATATGCAAATATGGATTTGTGTTGCAGTGAGTATTTTACTCATTGCAACACTTTTTCTTTTATTTGATTTTTCACCGAAAAATAATTATGTTGAAGTAAAGAATGAATTGGTAATGTTATCAGAAAGTATTCGTAAGCAATATAAAACCAAGCCTGATTATTGGGGCTTGAACAAATCAAATGTTGTAGATTTTGCTCCTAAGGATATGATTATAAACAATAAAGTTGTCAGTTCAATAGGGCGTGAGTTTATTGTAGGGCAAAATGAACTTGGCGATATAGTTATGCCATCTCAACGTAACTTTATGATTACTTTAGCAAATTTAAATAAAAAATCTTGTCAAGATATCGCTACTTTAGATATTGATAATGAAAAACATTTAAGTTTGCATAAAATAATTTTAAGAAATGAAGATATATCAATTGAATTTGAATGGGGACAAGAAAATGCTATTCCTATTTCAAAAGGTAACGCAAAAAAATATTGCACAAATAAAAATAGTATCAGTTGGGTCTTTGAATAAAACTTTAACCTTGAGATTTCTCAAGGTTTTTTTATATAAGATATTTTACCATACATCCAGCTATCAAGCGTTCAGCAGCGGCTCGTGCTTCATCTGTTATCTTATCCCCTGAAAGCATACGAGCAATTTCCTCTTTTTTTTCTTCTTTTGAAAGATTTTTAACAGAAGTAAGTGTTATATTATTATTAACTGATTTTGAAACATTAAAATGTTCTTTACTGAAAGCTGCAACTTGTGGAGAGTGTGTAACTACCAAAACTTGTACTTTATCCGATAACTTAGCCAATCTTTCTCCCACAGCCTGAGCTGTAGCTCCTCCTATACCGGCATCAACCTCATCAAAAATAAGTGTTTCCACACTTCCTTTTTGTGCTAAGTTGACTTTGAGTGCTAGCATAAACCTAGAAAGTTCACCACCTGATGCTATCTTATTTAATGGACCTTGCGCAGAATCAATATTCGTAGCAACACTGAAATAAACATTATCCATACCATCTTGTGACCAATTAGATTCAGCCAAATTTTCAATATTAGTCTTAAACGTAGCCTTCTCCATTTTAAGCGGCCCTAGTTCTATGGCAACAAACTTATCCAAATCTTTAGCCGCATTGGTACGCAACTGTCTTACTATAGTGGCTTTATGAATGTATTCTTCTTTAGCCTTAACAACCTTTCGACTTAATTCGGCAATATTTTCACCACCTTTAGTTATAGACGCAAGTTTTATTTGAAATTTTTCCAACACTGTCGGCAACTCATCAACCTCGCACTGATGCTTTCTTGCCAGCGCTTTTAATGCAAACAATCTTTCCTGAACCAATTCTATTTCATTTGAATTATGATTTATATCTTGGCTTGCTTGTTCAATTCTATTAACAGCCTCATCAAAATCAATTAAAGCTGTGTTTAACAATTCTGCGATATCATTGAAACGATTTTCAGTTAAATTATTAACTCTATTTAATGCTGTTTGGGCTTTTTGCAACATAGATGAGATATCTTTTCCTTGTAAACAGGAATAAGCTATGTTGAAATTTTCAATAATTTTTTCAGCATTCATGCTCTCAATTCTTTTCCTATTTAATTCGTCAAATTCACCCACTTTAACATTAGCTTTTTCCAGTTCATCAGACCAATGTTTTATATTTGCTTCATCTTCTGAATTTTTAATAAATTCAACTTTTGCTCGTTCTAATTCTTTGCTAAGCTTTCTATACATTTGATAGCTATCAGACATTTCATCCAGTTCATTTTTATAACCGGCATAATTATCCAGCACCGACAAATGAGTGGAAGGATTTAGGAGACCTTGATTATCAAACTGACCATGTATTTCAATCAAATATACCCCTAATTCCTTTAACAAGCGTTGTGTTATAGGTTGGTCATTTAAAAATATTTTTGATTTTCCATCTCGACTTAAAGATCGTTTAATAATTATCTCATCATCAATATCTATATCATTTTCTGCGCAAAGAATAAAAAAAGGATTATTTTTATCTTTTATTTCAAAAACGGCACTAACCGAAAGTTTGTCTTGACCACTTCTAATTAAATTCACATCGGCTCTATTACCTAAAACTAACCCTATTGAATCCAGTAAAATAGATTTTCCGGCACCGGTTTCTCCACTAAAAACACTAAGACCTTCCGAAAAATCTAAATCGAGTTTTTCAATTAAAACAACATTTCTGATTGATAGACTTTTAAGCATTAATAAAACCTATTTTACAATATCTTGAACTTGTTTACTCCATTTACTGTCAGGATAATTATACTGTAAAATTTTAGCAGATTTAATTGCCTGATTATTCATGCCCAGTATGGTATATATTTCACTTTGGCGGTATAAGGCTTCCTCAATTTGAGGTGTCATTTGATATTTATCAACTACAACATTAAATCTGTTCAACGCCGATAAATAATTTTGATTGCGTAAATAATAGCGTCCGACCGTCATTTCTTGTCCAGCAATATGATCCAATATCAGATTATTTTTTCCTTTAGCATCTTTAGCATATTCTGTATCCGGAAACAATACAACGAGTTGAGCAAAAGCATCTTGCGCTTTTTTAGTATTACTTTGATCTTTTTCAGCCGGAGTAATCTGATCATAATAGCACAACCCTTTCATATAATAAGCATATGCCACATCTTGATTGGAAGGATGAAATTTGATAAATCTATCAAGAGCCATTATCGCATCATCATATTTTTCACCTTTATAATAAGCATATGCTGCCATAAGTTTAGATTTTACGGCCCATTTAGAATATGGATGCTCTAGTTCTATTTTTTCAAAATTTTCGGCAGCCTTTACATAAGCTGTTTTTTGTAAATTCTGATAACCTTGCTTATAAAGTTGCTCAGCTGTTTGTGAAGTGTCAGAAACAACATCTTCTTTAGAAGAAGCACATGAAACCAACATTAATACCATACATAATAGCGTTAAATATTTTTTCATATTATTTTCCTTTACAAAATTTTATAATTATCCGGATTTTCAAATAATTTTTTCAACACTTCATTATTGTGAAAATGTCCAGTTCTAAAAGCTTTTACATTTGCATACATTTTATAACCGGAAGTATACATATCCCCTATTAAATCTAGCACTTTATGATTTACACATTCGTTTTTAACCTTAAAACCATTCGGATTTAAAATTTTTTCACCATCTAAAACCACTGCATTATCCAAACTTCCGCCTTTTATCAAACCGATAGATTTTAAATAATCTATTTGATATTTTTCACAAAACGTACGGCAAGGAGCTATTTTATTTTCAAAAATATCCTTTGTTATCACTTCATCAAAATTTTGATGACCGACAATTTTAGATGGAAATTCTATATCAAAACACACACTTAATACATTATCATCGTTTGGTAGCAATTCAATATAATTGCCTTTTTCATCTTCAAATTTAATAGGTTTTATCACTTTAAGATTTTTAACTTCATCTTCTTGATTTATGGTACCTGCTAATTGTAATTCTTTCAAAAATTGTTGTGCGCTTCCATCTAAAATCGGCAATTCTGGATTTGAACACTGAATTATAACATTATCAATTCCTAAAATGTATAAAGTGGCCATTAAATGTTCGATTGTACTCACATTAATTCCCGATTTACCCAAGCATGTACAATTTTTTGTATCAATAACATTATCATATGTTGCTTTAATAAGAGGTGAATTTTCAACATCTGAGCGATAAAAAACAATACCCGTATCAATAGGAGCAGGCATTAAACTCACAACAGAACTTAAGCCGGAATGTAATCCTATTCCTTTTATTTGTATTTCTTTTTGTAATGTTTTTTGTTTCATTAATGCTCCTCATAAAAAAATTGGTGACCTATAAGCCGGGTTCTGTATACGTAATTGCTTTGTAAACAAAGTTTACGCCGATAGTCATTCATCTTTGCAAACCGTTTCCGGTTTGCTATCGCGACCTACCTCTGGATCAGAGTGGAAACGCTCTGTCAGGATAACCCTGAAAAATCCTAATTTGGTCTTACATCGGATAGGGCTTGCCTATGCCCAAAAACATTGCTGTTTTGGCGGTGAGCTCTTACTTCACCTTTTCAACCTTACCAAGCATATAGCCGGCGGTAATTTTCTGTGGCGCTTTCCCTTGCATCTCTACAGCCGGACGTTATCCGGTATCCTGTTTCCATGAAGCCCGGACTTTCCTCACTATTAGATTTTACTTTCTATAGCGCGACTATCCGGTCACCCGAAATAAAAGATATACACTTTTTACTATAAAAGCAATGGTTTTAAAAAGTTTTTACATAATCTTAAGCATATTTTAATCAATTTATTTTCATATTAGGTTATCACGATTACTAAAGGAGATTTCAAAATGAAAAAAGTACTTTTATCAGCGACAGCTTTCACTCTTATCGCTATGATGTACAATCCAGCACATGCAGAATGTGATGGTTTATATGTAGCTTTAAGAGGTGGTATTGTAGAACATGAGGTAGAAGGTGACAGCTCTTCTGCAATGTTCAGCGACACGATTAAATATGATGATCAAAAATTGATGCTTTCTGGGGCATTAGGTTATCGTTACAAACATTTTCGCGGTGAAGCAGAATTTGTTTATCGTGATTTTGTAGAAGGTGATGATCCTTGGTATTCCGAAAAGTACAAAACATATTCATATATGTTAAATGCTTATTATGATTTCATGCCTTATCACTGGTGGTCACCATATGTTAGTGCTGGAGTAGGTTTTTCAAGGTTAAAAACGAATGCTGTTGATAAACAAGCTGATATTGTAGATTTTGCAAAAGAAACAACAAAATTCAGTTGGGCTGTCGGCGGTGGCTTATCCTTAAAAGTTACAAACCGTCTCAACGTTGATGCTGGATACCGCTATTATGAATTAGGTCGTTTGGGCGAAACTGACGATAAAGCTCAAGAAATTTATGGTGGCATCCGTTACGTATTCTAGTTTTATGAATAAAATTTTAAGGGAGCTTCATGCTCCCTTTTTTTGTGAGAGAAAATGCAATTATGCTTGAGTTTTATAATCTTGATTATAAACTCTAAGCATATTGTATTTAAATAAAGGAGAATTTATATGGCAAATAATCTATTTGGGACCGATGGAATAAGAGGAGTAGCTAATGAATTTCCTATGACTGCTGAACTCGTTTTTCGTTTAGCTCAAACTTTAAGTGTTATGGTCTGTAATAATACTAAAAGAGTAGCTATTGCAAAAGATACTCGCATTTCCGGAGATATGTTAGAATCTGCTCTTATAACAGGTTTTACCTCTATGGGAACAGATGTTGTAAAAATGGGAGTAGTTCCTACGCCTCTTGTTACTTCTCAAGTTTCAAATTTAGATGTTGATATGGCTGTTATGATAACAGCTTCTCATAATCCTTATCAAGATAACGGTATAAAACTTATAAATGCACGAGGCGATAAATTTGATGATGAACAAACTGCAAAAATAGAAGAAAGGCTTACTTCAACTGAAAATTTTATTTCTTCAAAAGATATGATCGGAAAGGTTTACGAAGACACACAATCTATTGAACGATACATGGATAATGTACGTAATATTGCTCCTAATTATAATGCATTAAAAGGCTTAAGAGTTGTTCTTGACTGTGCTAATGGAGTTTTCTCAAAAATAATGCCTCAGATTTTTAAAGATTTAGGAGCCGGAGTTATTGCTCTTTCTGATGCTCCTGATGGTTACAACATAAATAAAGATTGCGGTTCTCAACATACGGAAAACTTACAAAAAGTTGTCGTTGAAAGTAATGCTCAATTAGGTATTGCCGTAGATGGTGATGGAGATAGAATAATTATTTGTGATGAAAAAGGAAATCGCATTGATGGCGATCAAATAATTGCTTTCTTAGCAACTTACTTTTATGAACACAAAATGCTAAAAGGAAACACTGTCGTTGCTACTATATGGTCAAATTTGGGACTAGAAAAATATTTACATAATTTAGGCATTAACTATTGCAGGAGTGCCGTTGGAGAACGTTATGTTATTGAAAAAATGCGTGAATTCAGATCAAATGTCGGCGGTGAAGAATCCGGACATATGGTTTTGTCTGATTATAGCGTAACAGGAGATGCTCTAGTAACATCTATAATTATTGGTTTAGGATTATTACAAACAAATAAAAAGATGAGCGAAATTTTCCCATTGTTTGAAAAATGTCCTTGTCAAATTAATAATATTCGTTTCTTATCAGTAGGTGAAGCAGTTTATGCTCTTGATGCTCAATCGGTACAAAAAGCCATTTCAGATGCAAAAAAACGAATCGAAGGTAAAGGTTCCGTTATTGTCAGAAAATCTGGTACAGAACCTGTAATTAAAGTAAGAGTTGAAGGAGAAGATTTGAATTTGGTTTCCAAAATAAGTTCAACACTAGTATTAGAAATTTCAAAATATAAATAATTTATATCTTGGCTATTGGGGAGATCTTTATGTTTACTATTTTAAAAGGTATTTTGGCACTATTTCGTACTCGCCTTATCTTAAATCCGATGGTGATGATAGGTATTGTTATCGGTTTTGTTTGTAAATTAAGTCTAGATTATTATTATATAAATGCCTTATATTCTGATATAGTTTTTTATTTACTTATGCTATTGATAGCCTCATCTTATATATCTATGTTCAAATGTGTATATTTTCCGGAAAAAAATAAAATAAACTGGAAGGAAACATTTTTAAGTATAATAAAGCATTTCTTTATACTGATCATATCTTTTTACTGCTCAATTAATCTTCTGCTGATAGGAAGAGAAATCAAAGAAATGCCCGGAACTTTTCAAGCAGCATCAAAAACCATGATACCATATAATCAGAAATAAAAAAAAGATATTTTTGTGAACTGTCAATTCCAACTTAGACAGTTCACTTTCGGATAAATTTTTATTTACTGTTGCATAAAGTCTATTATTGTTTGGCGTAGCTTTCGCCCCTTGGGTGTTCGCATCAACACCATGCTTGCCGAACTAAATATAATTGTTGCTGCTGCAATCCAATCTGTTGCATTAAGTGATAAGAATGGTAAAACAGTTACGCTACTGACTAAAATTTCTACTATATATGTAAACACTGCTTGTGTAGAGCGAAACATCATGAAATATTCGCTGTTTGATAAACTAACTGCATATAAATAGCAATACATAGAAAAAGCATAAAATACCACACCATTAATTAAACCGCAAATAACATTATTTAATGCTATGTACTCATATGGAGATGGTAAAAATTCAACAAAAGGCAACATCGTTGTAACTGATTGGGGCATAAAAGAAAGAATAAATGAAAGCAAAGCAAATATAACTATAAAAGCTATACCACTTACAAACATAATCCAACCTGTAACACTTAATCGCTCTTTAAAACTCATCTCTACCTTATTATCTTTATGAACTTCGGCAATTATGGTTCTTAATGTATTTAAAAACGATGATATTCCAACAAAAATAGTAACTTTTACCATAACATCAAATTGTAAGCCGGAAACCAAAATAAAACAGCCGATAAAAATAAACAACATGGCAATAAAATCTATACCGCCAGGACGACGTTTAAACAATATCCACGCAAAGAACACCGAAAAAACTATTTCAATATTTGATAATAAATTTGCTTGTGTTGATGAAATATAGAAAAAGGCCATTATCATAAATAAATTTCTGAATATTTGTAAAGCTCCAAACACCCATGTTTGATAATTGGTTACAATCTTTTTAATATTAACCTGATGATTACCAAGCGCTATCATCGCCAAACCGCTAAACAACACATTGGAACAAGCTATAGCAAATTGATTACAATCATATTCCAAGATTGAATAACGCAAAAACACATTAGACATTGCCCAAAACAAAATTGTCGTAAGAGATAAAATAGCGGCTTTATACATTTGTGTCATATTTATTTCCTTTGTTCATAATTGAATATTTCCAAAATTATAATACTATATTATTAACATTATATTACGTTATCCTTATCTCATATTCAAAATTTTTACGATTTCTGCCTCACTCATCGCTACAAATTTGAGTTCTTCTTCGCTGATATTCTCGATATGGATCAGATTTTTTTGCATTTCTATAATATTTTTATATTCTGCTTCATTTTCTCCATTCATTCTTTCATTTAATATTGCAAGTATACTTTCTGAATGGCGTCTTAAATATAACATTTGAAGCGTGGTTCTTAATCTATCTTCAACATAATAAAACCGTTTTGCGCTCCAACATTTTTTATTAAACCATACTTTCACAGGTAAAGGTAAATGTTCATCAAGAGAGCCTTCAATAAGAGATATCTTTTCAGGGACCAAGTTATGATAGCCTTTATTAATATATTCTACCCAATCTTGAAGAAATTTGTCCGCCTCTATAGAAGAAATTTGTTCTTTTGTATTCATAGGTTTACAATCAGGATTTACATTCTTACTAATATCCGGTATAATAGAACAACTGAGTACTCTTATAATTATTAAGCAAGCCGCAAATAAAATTATATATCTTCTTTTTTTACTTATTTTCACTTCTACCACCTTAAACCAGATATAACATAATCAGGATAAATTTCATATTCTTGAGCCAAATTACGTGCTTTTTCAACATCAGGAATATATCCTTCTCCTAAGGAATTGACATGAATTCCCTTAGAAATCAACACCATATCAGCCGACAAAACTGTGGCAATTTTCATATCTGTGGTAAAACTATCTCCTATATATAAAATTTTACCGGATTTCTCGGAAAAACATTCTTTAACATAATTTGCCAAATTTATATTCGGTTTACCAAAAGTTATAACTTTACCTCCTAACAGAGCATATTGCTCAGCTATGGCGCCGGCTCCTAAACATATTTCTCCTCCTTTGTAGGTTGCAATATCATTACCCGCACATAAAAGAGGAATACCTAAAGAATTTGCATACTCTAGTTCCGAGCTATAATTTTCTACTATATCTGTGTCATTTTTAACAGACCCTATATACAAAAAATCTGCTTTTGATATATCTGTAACTTCTTGATATCCTAGACCCTGAAATATCGAATCGGCACTTTTAAGCCCCATATTGTAATATTTTTTTCCGCCAAGACCTAATTTTTCAGTATTTTTAAGTAAATAGTGTAAAATTTCTCCGGCAGAAATAATGGCTTTTATATTATTTAATACTTCATTATTTCCTTGCTTTATTATTTCAGCTATCTCATTAATTCGCATATAAGAATTACTTAAAACAACTACACTTTTACCTTTTTCAGCACATAATTTCAAAGCATTTAAAGCGTCCGAATTAATATTATCGCCTTTAGATAACACACCATTGAATCCGCAAACAATATTATCAACACCTTCAATAATTTTAGATATTCCGACAATCGGTTTAATAAACTTCATATTTATCCCAACCTATAAGTTATGACTATATTTTTTGTTATAGTACATAATATCAGTTTATTTTTATTTAATTTTTTTTCAAAAAAGAAAAATATTTATGCAACAGATAAGTAAAGATGGTTGATACCGTTAAATAAATTGCTTGAGAATATAGCTCCGGAATCTCACATACCTCAACCAAAAAACTTAAAGATACGCTATTAAACAAAAACATTACCACATAAACAGACCAAGCCTTACAATATTCTTTTATAAAATCTCCAGTAGCTCTAAAAACATAATAACGCATGGTTAAAATTGACACATTTACCGTAATAAAATATTGAATAATAAGCGCCAATAAATAGGGTAAATGAAAAATAGCAAACAATAGGGCAAAAACACCGTACGCAAAAACTGTATTAAAACCACCAACTAGTATAAATCTGATTTTTTGATTAATTTTAAACCAAAAAGTTTCTATTTTTTTATACAAGCCCCACAAGAAAGGATATTTCGCATTAAATATAAAATTAGACTTAATGTTTTTATCCAAAAGAGTGTCCAACTCTTTATCTCGCCAAACAGAAAGAATATTTTCATCAAAAATATCTTCTTTATGGTCTTGATCAATTTTAGTAATTGAAGGATGGATCATCACTTCAACACTATCATAACCTTCAGGAATATGAACTTGTTTAAATTTTTCTTTAGATAGTTTACAAGTATATAATATTGTATAAAAGTAAGTAGAAGATTTATATGAATTAAGCATATAAAAAAACAACAAAAGTGCATATTTTATCAAACCACCATCTATAATCCAGCTTTTATCTTTGTTTGTTTTTATTGTCATAAACAAATTTTCATTTATAACTCTCGTTTTTTTAATGTTATATTTTTGCATAATTTCTTCAAAAACATCAAAAACTGCCGGTATCATATGAACATGACGATGAGAATCTATATGTGTTAAATTAATTCCCATTTGGCGAGCTTTTTCAACTTGAGCTTCAACTTCAATTCTCACTTGTTGTTTAAATTTGCGAGGTCTAAAGATTGAAAGTAATAATAATTTTAAAAAACCATTTTTAAATTTGCCATTTTTATCTACTAAAAGAGAAATTCTTTTTGGTTCTGCTGCCGGATATTCATTTGTTAAATTAACATGCAAACCCAACATTAAGTTCGGCATATTCTTGCTCATTTGTACAGCATCTGTTGCATATTTTTGGTTTATCATCAAGCTGGCAGAGTTGAGTACGCCTTCATCATAGGCTTTTTTAATTGCAGCATTAACGCCTTTACTGATACCAAAATCATCAGCATTAAAAATTATTTTTGCGTTCATTTATTTTTTCTTTCTTTTTTTCCTCTGCCTTTATAAAATCCGCTAAATAGAGAGGACGTTTTTTAACTTCCATGTGAATTTTTCCTATATATTCACCTATAATACCAAGTGTAATCAGTTGGACACCTCCAATAAATCCTACTGCTGCCACAATAGTTGCATATCCGGGTGTCGGATTATGTAGTATAAACCTTTCTACAACAACATAAAAACCCAAAACCAATGAGCAGGCGGCTCCCAACAATCCGAGCCATGTTGCTAAATGTAACGGCTTTACGGAAAATTGTGTAATACTATCGATTGCTAAACGTAAACTCTTGAAAAAGTTATATTTTGTCGTCCCGCTAAAACGATTTGGCGCTACAAAATCTATGATTTTAACTTTATCATTTGGCATAATCCAACTTAAAAGTCCTCGAAATAAACGGTCTTGTTCATTAAAACCTTTCAGGAAATCAACATATTTTCTATCTAACAATCTAAAATCCGGCATACTTTCGCCTATTTTTGTATCAGAAAGCAAATTCAAAACCCAATAAAAAGTTTTGGCACAGAATTTATAAAATCTGGATGTTGCAACATTATCAACTCTTTTAGTTAAAACAATTTCATAACCCTTTTGCCAATATTTAATCATCTCAGGTATATAAACCGGAGGATGTTGCAAATCGGCATCCATGAAAATTACAGCATCACCTATTGCATAATCCATCCCTGCAGTCATTGCGATTTCATGTCCAAAATTACGTTTTAATTGAACAATTTTTACCCTAGCATCTTTATGTTGCAATTTTTTAACTACAAGTAAAGTGTCATCTTTACTGCCGTCATCAACAAATAAAAATTCAAAATTAATATTTTTTATTTTTTCGCACTCACTACTTAACTGTTTATAAAGCTCAGCAACATTACCTTCTTCATTATAAGCTGAAATCACAACACTGACTGTTTTCATATTTTCCTCACTACAAATTATAAAAGCCATAATAAATGGTCTTACGTTTTATTTTACCCATAGGATTTTTTATTTCAAGCTCTAAAACATTTGGCTCGGATATATTGTCTAAAACTTTTGTAATAGCATTATATTCTCCTTTACCGGCAGTTACCACTAAAGCGCCGGAAGACATGAAATCATTTTCATCAAACCATGGATTTTTCTTGATATCTCCCCAAATAATTGGTTTAGGTTTTGATGGAGCATATAAAGCAATATTATCCACCCACCAAACATCTCCCGCGACATATTTAAAAGGTCTCCCGTTTGCTTGTATATGATAAATATTTTCCATCTTTAGAGCATATTCTATAGCTTGTAAATGCATCTTATCACTTTTGTTAAACAAAAGAACTGATGTTAACCCTACCGATAACACAAGCATCATTACGTAAACACCCTTAATTATTCTGCTTTTAATATTATCATCGATGCTTTTCGGGAAAAACTTAAATAATAAAATTCCCAGCATATATAATACCGGAAATCCCCACATGCTCTTTAGTTTTATACCACCAAGCATACTTATTATTACCATCAAAACAAGAGGTAATACACCCATCATAAACAAAAAATTCTTATCAAATTTTGACGTAGATATTGTTTCTTTTTTTGCTTTTATTGTCGCAATAAAATAAATAAGCAGGGCTCCCAAACCAAACAACATTTGAGAACCTAAAAACCGTATCGGATAAATAATATGCTTTAATAAAGGAAGTTTCTCGAATCCGGTCTTAGAACTTCTACCTAAAAAGTAGTCAACTACAAAAAAGTTATGTTCATAAAGCCAATAAAGATGTGGTAAAAAAGTCAACACACACACTAAAGCACATATATATGGACCGCTTGTTTTCAATTTTTGACGTCCGTTTTTATCAATTAGCATAAATAAAAACATACAAACAAGTAATATACCGCTTACATATTTATTAAACATATTTAATCCGGCAAACAATCCCGTTAAAAACCAACAATATTTTTTATTTTCGATTAAGGCAGAATAAAAATAATATACACACATTGGCCATAAAGCTAAAGAAACAACATTAACATTGAACTCCATTGTGCTATATCCGTAGTATATTACTCCTTCCAAAATCATTGTTGAAAGAACTGCCCGTTCTTTAGGTAAAAAGAATTTTGCCAACTTATAAATGTATATAAACGCAAATAACACACAGATTTGGCTTAAAATATATATTCCTAAATGAGAACCGTTAAACAGATTATAAAACAAAAACGCCATATGGCCTGACAATGACGGATGCTTATTTGTTCCCCAATCGCAATATTGTCCCCAAATTATTGCTTCTATACTATCCATAGGTAACGAACCCCTTAATAGAGGCAATAAACTCCATATAAAAAAGTGGATAATAAGAAAAGTCGTAAAAGGATATTTTTTTATCATTGTAATTATTTTTCCATAGCTAAAAGAAATATAATTGATATTACAGCTATAACAATTTTAGTCAACATAAGCTGTTTCTTTGATAACAAAAAAGACGTTCTTTTTAAATTATTTTTCTATTTCAAAACCGTTAGAATTTTCTGCTATTGTTGTAGCCATAGTAAAATCTGCCGAATTATTTGAATATATCCTATATAGCACATCGCCTTTTGCTACTCTGTCTGTAGCTTTTTTAAATAGCTGAATACCAGAACCGGCATATGAACTTGCACCTGCTGTAACTGCAATATGAGTTAAAAGTCTGTTACTAAGCGCTTTTACTTCTCCGCTTTTAGAAGCCGTTATATCACGTGTTAATTCGCCTAAATCAGCCGATTGTAATTTTCCTTGAATGTTTACAATATTATCAAACGTATCCAACGCCCTAAGCGAATCGAGCATTTCTTTTGCCACCATGTATCCTTCTCCGCCTTTTAATTTCGGATCAAATTCTAAAACTTTGGAGGCTATAAAAAGAGCTTTTTCCGTTAAAACATCACAAGCATTATCCTTTCTTTTTAAAACTCTAATAACATCTTTTGCTTCCAATAAAGCCCCTATTCCGCAACCTATAGGCTCTCTACCATCCGTAACGGCAACATCTACCGTCATATCTAGCTCTTTTGCAACAAATTCTACCGTTTTTCTGATTGTAACAGAATCTTTTATACTTTTTATAAAAGCTTGCGGACCTACGGGAATATCAACAACCAAATGAGATATACCTGAACTGTGTTTCATTGCCATCATTAAAGCAATTTCCATATTTTTATCTTTTAAATTAAGATATTGGCTAATGTTACGAATCTTAATTGACGCTTCAGAACCTTTCATGCTTTCATAATTAAAAATAGCACCTTTTGTATCTTTAATCATTTTGGCCAGCATATTTTCATCTATATCCAAATTAGCAAAAACCTGCATTATATGAGCCTCACCCAAATATGCCAACGGATTTAAAATAACCGATTTTAACATAGGCAAACCATATGCTGCCACAATTGCGCTAACAATTATATCAACGCTGTTTGCAGGAACATAGCCCAAAGTGTATGTATCTGCTACAATATTTTCTTCATCCCAATAAAGCTTATGACCAAAACTTAAAGCTTGGGCTAAATATGCCACCTCATTTACAGTCGCAAACGAATTAAACGCTGTTATAAAAGACGCAATTTCGGTGTTAGAATAACGTCCGCTTGCAATATCGTTAACTATTGATGTATATTCATGCGAGTTTAAGACATTACCCTCAATTTTTTTTGCCACATTTTCCAAACTTTGCGGAATATCAGCTTGTAATAAGGTAACCATAGCACCTTCCGGTAAACCTAAGTGTGAAAAAGCCTCATCATTTAGACCTATTTCATCAGGAGCAACAAGGTTTTCATCTTCCACAACATTCAAAAAAGCATATAAAGGTTTTTGAGCTCCTTGAATTTCTACACGTGTTAGAGCTCTGATATCATCAACTTTATATATTTTACAATCTTTATGTACAAAGGCTATGGTTTCACCAAAAGAATGTATAGGAACATGTTTCAAATAAAGCATACAAAAATCTCCTTTTAATAATTCTGTTTATTCTAGATATGCATTGTTTATATTTAGTAAATAAATTTTAAAATGTAGGTTTAACCCTTTTATCTATTGTATGGAATATTTTTAAACATATATCAAAAGCGCTGAGAACAGCACATTTTAAAATTTTAAAGGAGGAAAAAATGTCTTGTAAATGTAATTCTGAAAAATCAGTTAAAATAACAGAAAAAAGTTGTAGTAGCGCTCCAAAAGAAAATGCATCATCTTCAAAAAAGCATAAATAGATTATGATACAAAAATCCCCCTCTGGAAGAAAACTTTCAAGGGGGACTTTTTATAAATATAAGCTTTGTTTAGATATCTCGGCTTTCTTTAGCTTTTAAGACAGCTGTATTTACAGTGGTTGCAACTTGCTCTTTGGGAGCAGTTTTTTCTCCGTCTTGGTGTTTGTTTGCAAGCTTTTCTCTTACTTTTTGATTTGCACGCTCAATATTATATAATGGAGAAATCATTAACCTAGCATATGTTAATGATTGCGTTCCTACAAACGGATGTTCTTTTAATCCTGGAGCATATCGGTGCAACAACTCATAATCTGAATCTATCTCCCTACATCTTGAAACGTGAAGTAAAGATTTTAAATTGTCACAGCAACCACAATAAAAATTGTCGCCAACTTTATTTGGGGCGCCTTTTAATGATGTTAATTCTTTACAACCTACGCAATCAAAACATCCACCAACTTTTTGAGGAGCACCTTCCAAAGAGGTTAAGTTTTCACAATAGCTACAAATAAAATCCCCGACAACCACTTTCGGAGCACCTTTTAACGATACCAATTTATTACAATCTTGACAATCAAAACGTCCATCAACTTCTTGAGGGGCGCCTTCTAAAGATGTCAAGTTATTACAATCACTGCATGCGAACATGTTATTAACTTGTTTGGGAGCACCTTTTAATGAGACCAAGTTTTCACAATTATTACAGAAAAAATATCCACCAACCTCTTGAGGAGCACCTTCCAAAGAGGTTAAGTTATTACAATAGTTACAAAGGAAATATCCACCAACTTTTTCCGGAGCACCTTTTAATGTGATTAAATTATCACACGATTTGCAAGAAAAACTTCCTGTAACTGTTATAGTCGATAAATCTGGTAGTTCTTTAAAGTCACTACCACTCAAATCTATATCACCATCAAAAACAAAATTTTTGGGTAAATCATACAGATTATGTTCTACACCATGCCTATCTTTAACAATCAACTCTTTTTTATTTTCCATTTGTTTTACTCCGAAGCATTTTACAATAAGTTTACTATATAAAAAATATAGACAAAAGTCAAGCTGTTTTACAAACAGTAAAAAATCGTGAAAATAATAAAAAAGGCTTTATCAGTGATGATAAAGCCCTAAATCTAAAATTTAATATTAAAACTTTTCTTGCAATTCAAAGAAATATGCTTGCGGATGATCGCAAACGGGGCATTTTAACGGAGCTTTCGGACTTTCAATTCTGTGTCCGCAATTTCCACATTCCCAAATCACTTTTGTAGGACGTTCAAAAATCTTTCCTTCACATAAAGAATCGAGAAGTGCCTGATATCTTTCTTCATGACCTTTTTCAATTTTTGCAACTTCTTCAAACAAATATGCAATTTTTGTAAAACCTTCTTCTTTAGCTTCTTTAGCCATACGAGCATACATATCTGTCCACTCATAATTTTCACCTTGAGCTGCATCTTTTAAGTTTTCGATAGTTGAAGGAACTTCTCCCCCATGTAAGAGTTTAAACCACAATTTTGCATGTTCTTTTTCATTGTCAGCTGTTTGTGTAAATTTATCAGCAATAATGTTATAACCTTCTTTTTTTGCTTTTGATGCATAATAAGTATACTTATTGCGAGCCATAGACTCTCCGGCAAAAGCTTCTTTAAGATTTTGTTCTGTTTTAGAGCCTTTTAATTCCATTAGTTCTCTCCTCAATAAAGTTAGTTCTGTATACGAAAATAACACCCTAAATTAGGCTGTCAATAAAATAAAAACGTTATCAAAAATTTTTTATATCTGTTCTTGATTTTCCAGAGTATCTATAACCTCACCAATTTGATCGTTGTCAGCAACTTCTTTTTTTGTAGCACTCATTTGCTTTATTTTTGCAACTTCTTTTTTAAACTCAGCAAGCTTTGCACCGCTTAAGTTTTCTCCGGTTGCCGCTCTGATTTTAAGAGGATCAACCTTTTTACCGTTTCTTACAACTTCAAAATGCAGATGTGGTCCGGTTGAACGCCCCGTATTGCCGACATATGCTATAACCTGTCCTTGTTTTACTCTAACACCCGGACGAATCCCTTTAGCAAAAGATTTCAGATGAGCATATCCTGTTGTATATTCCGAATTATGTCTTATCTTAACAAAATAGCCATATCCACCAACCCATTTTGCTTGCGTTACCGTTCCGTCACCACTTGCATAAACTTTTGTTCCCATCGGAGCAGCATAATCTATACCGTGATGATTACGATAATCTTTAAATATCGGATGTAAACGACGACCATATCGTGAAGAAATTCTGGCCTTTTTAAAGGCAAGAGGCTTTTTATCGAGCGTTTTCTTTAGGGCCAAACCTTTTTCATCATAATAGTCAACATTGCCTTTTTTATCTTCAAAACGATAAAGTTCAATGTTATCTTTACCTAGCTTTAATGAAGCATAAATTATATCACCATATTTTACAATATTTCCACTCGGTGAAACTTCTTGTTCATATCTTACTTCAAATTCATCTCCTGCTTTTATGTCTCTTCTGAAATCTACACTAAATGAAAAAATATTTATAAAATTTCCAACCACATTTACCGGAACTCCGGCATTTTTCATAGCTGATGATACGTTTCCGTTTATAATACCGTTTATAACTTTGATTTCGGTTGTTAAATCATCTTGTTCAACTCGTGATACATATGTATTATCAGATTGTTTTTCTAAAATATATTTGGTTCCACTAATTGGCTCAATTATAATTTTATCAACAGATACAAGTTCGTTATAAACACTATCAACTGTTGTGGTTATATCAACTTGTTGTCCAACCTTGATATTGCGAGCATCATACACTTGTTTATAAACGCCATAAATATCTGTCGCTTTTGAATAATCGAGACCTAAGCTCGTTAAAATTCCTATAAAGCTATCACCTTTAGCAACTGTCACTATATCATGATTTATGCGCATTCCTTTTGCTTGTTGAACAATTTCTTGCGCATCTGTTTGTGTTTCCGTATTTTCTATTATTTGTGTTTCTTGCGAATCTGAAATTTGTTCTTCTAAAAACTCTTCAGCCCTTAAATCATCATTTATATTTTCCGATAATTCATAATCAAATTCTTCAGAAACCATATCTTCCATCTCAAGTTTATTAGGGATAGAAGCTTTTACGCTGTTATTATTATAAATAGAAATCAACAAAGCTCCTGTAACAGCAACAGCATATATAAACAATAATGTTCTTTCTGTTCTAAGACGCTTTGCTTTTTTTCTCTTCTGGGTAAAGTCCATTTTAATAAGATCCTTTATTTTTTATTTCTTTATACAATGCAACAAGAGTGTTTTTTTTTCAAGTAGATAATCAAGTTATACAAAAGCAGAAAAAATATTGCATATTTACAATCATTTATAATAAAAATTAAAAAAAATAAAAAAAATACTTGCATTTATATTTTTTGTTATGTATAAAATGTTTGTTAATTGCTGGGGGCGTAGTTCAGTTGGTTAGAATACATGCCTGTCACGCATGGGGTCGCGAGTTCGAGCCTCGTCGCTCCCGCCAGTTTAAGAGGTCACATTGAGTGACCTTTTTTTTGTTTATATATCTTTCTTTTTTACAGCTGGACATTACAATAAAAATAAGGTATAATGTTTTTGCAAAAAATATTATGTTGTTATGTTATACTTAATTCTATTATTAGTAATTTTGTTTTGCGTTACTATATGTGAAACAATATTAGCCATATCAGTTTCTAAATCAAGAAAACGATTCATTAATCAAAAAAAATTAGACATCTCCTGCATTAAAAATCCAACCTTAGGTAGTGAAATAATAAAACGATTATTTGACATAATTGTATCCTTGGTTATTTGTATAACAATTTTACCTGTTATGTATATCACACTAGGTATAATTATAAAAATAACATCACCGGGACCTATTATTTTTGCTCAAAAACGAGTCGGAATTTTTGGAGAAGTGTTTACTTGTTATAAGTTTAGATCAATGTATCAAGATGCTAATTATAACATGGCTGTTAAAAACGACAAACGTGTTACACCTGTCGGACGTTTTATAAGGAAAACTCATATAGATGAATTTCCACAATTTTATAATGTTCTGATAGGCGATATGAGTTTGGTTGGCCCTCGTCCAACAATGCGTTTTGTGACAGAACATTTGGACACGCACTCGAAATATATATATCGTCTTTTAGTGCGTCCGGGTATAACGGGTATGGCTCAATTAACAGGTAGACAAAGTGTTTTAACCAATATACTCAAGTTTGATTTTGAGTATATGAAAAGAAACTCTTTATGGCTTGATTTGAAAATCATCTTTAAAACATTAAAATTTGAAGATGAAAGTTATTAAAAAAACGCAACATATTTTATGTTGCGTTTTTTTATAAATGATTAAACACTTTCTTAGTGTTTAAGTTTAAATTTCTTACGATACATTTCTATCCATTTTTGATTTTCACTCGAAATCAAAACGGAATAAACATTAGGATTATAGCCTCGGATATGGTTAAAAACACAAGCCATATCTTCATCATTACCGGCTTTGATAACCACTGATACCATACCTGTTTCAGATAGGCCGTTACTGCCACTTTTAAGCAACTGTCGGAACAAATGATGCCATCCGTTTTTCAAAATTTGGAGTACATGATTTGACTTCAGATAAGCAAAAGAACATTCTTCCAACAACCATTTTACCAGAGTTTCACTTCTAAAAGAAATAAGTTCACTTATATCCGAATCGGAAATATGAATACAATGGAAATGATTTTTCAAAGCTAACAGTTCATCAAGATTCTTACGTTTTATTAACAAACTAAGGCCTTCCTGACTAAGTCTAACATCTTTTTTGTTTAAACAGAGCATCAGCTGTTCATGAGAAGCTTCTTTCATTAAGCATTCAGCACACCGTATTTCCAGATGAGGAGCTTCTTTTACCAAACGCTCAAACATATCTTCACGTTTCAATAAAATCGTCAAAACCTTTTCAGAATCGATAGGCTTATACTTGTAATCATACGTCTGGTAATAAAACTTTGTTGCAAAATAATGCCTAATTTGATCAAATGTGCCATATGTAACTAAAGCTATTTGCACATTTTCCGATAAACTTCCGTGATAGTCGTAAAAACGTCTGATTTCATGAGTGTTGTTTAATCTGTCAAACTCCAGCAGAGCAATTTTTGCCTCATCCGAAAGGCCAAAATGCAGCAGCTTTCGAACTTCATCTATATCATTTCTCTTGATAATAGAAACCGCAATTGATGAAGGAGTTACCTCGAAACCTTTGTTTTTAAGAAAGAGCATGATAGCTTCATGATCACCTCGATCAACAATTTCCTTTGCAATATCCAAAGAACTAAAGCACTGTGTGACCGAACCATCAAGATACTCTCGAAGCAACTCTACCGGAGCAGACCGAACAAATGTTATATGTTGCTCTTCTCCAATGTAATATGAGAAATCTCTCAAATATAGCAAAATTGCTTCCCCTGATTCCGTTTTAAGAAAATGTTCAAAATGCTCCAGTTTCTGAAACGGTAATTTTTTTGACAATAGCAAATTGTAAATTTGCTCGTCGACTAAATTTTTCTTTTTCATAAATAATTGGGATTAATAGTGAAACATAGACTTATTTTTTAACACAATTAATCTAAATAAAAAAAACGAGTTTGTCAATTTTTATTAATAAAAAATCACTCTCTATGATAAGGATGCCCGTTTATAATGGTTTGTATGCGATAAATTTGTTCTGTCAAAACTGCTCTCATCAAAATATGCGGTAATGTAAGTTTTCCGAAAGAAAGTATGAGATCTGCTCTATTACGAGTTTGTTCCAGATGTCCGTCTGCACCACCGATTAAAAAACAAATTTCAGAACAACCGTTTAATTGCCAATTTTCAACCTTTTTAGCAAGCTCCTGACTTTTTATGTTTTCTCCTCTTTCATCAAGAACAACCACTTTTGCACCCAAAGGAACAGATTGATTTAAAAATTTTGCTTCATTTTCTTGGGTAGAATTATCTTTTTCTTTTATAATGATATCCCAACCGGAACGTTTAACATACTCTTCAATGATAGAACTTTCCGGACTGTTTTTTTTGCATTTTCCGATTGCCAATATATAAATTTTCATAGACAATATCTTTCAAAAAAGGTCTTAACCTCAACAACAAATATTTGATTTATATCAATATTTAATGACATGACGAACACGTATTGTCAAGTTTGTTTTTTCTTTTAAAAATAAAAAAGTGGCTCAAAAAGAACCACTTTTTTATAAAATTTAACACTTTGTAGCTAATTGCTAAAAATGTATGGCAGGCAAACAAAAGTGCTTACGATACATTTCTATCCATTTTGTATTTCCACTCGAAATCAACAATGAATAACAGTTAGGATCAAACTTACCGATACGATTGAAAACACAAAGCATATCTTCCTCATTTCCGGCTTTGATAACAGCTGATATCATCTCTACTGCATTCAACTTATTTTTAGCAGACACAATCAGCTCGCGGAACAAATGATGCCAACCATTTTCCAAAATTTGGCATGCATGGTCCTCTTTCAGATAAGCAGAAGAAAAATCTTCCAAAAGCCATCTAACTAAAATTTCTTTACCCAAAGAAATAATGTTACTGATGTCTGAATCTGACATAAGAATGCAATTGAAATGATTTTTTAAACCCAACAGCTCATCAATATTCTTACGAGCAACCAATAAACTGAAAGTTTCTTTACCAAAAACATTATGTTTACTCAGCCAAAGCATCAATTGTTCATGAGAGGCTTCTTTCATCAAAAATTGATCACACAATATTTCCAGATGAGGAGCTTCTTTTACCAAACGTTCAAATATATCACCACGTTTCAACAAAGCTGATAAAACTTTCTCAGAGTTGATAGAGATATACTTTCCCAAATTAGCATTGTAACACCATTTGGTTGCGAAGTAGTGCTTAATCTGACTAAACTCGCCTTCTTTAACCAAAGCTAGTTCAACTTCTTCCGGCAAACGCTCAAAATAGTCGTAAAAACGTCTGATTTCATGAGTGTTGTTTAATCTGTCAAACTCAAGGAGAGCAATTTTTGCTTCCGCTGAAAAGATACAGTGCAACAAGAGCTTTTCAACCTCTTCTACATTATTCCTTTTAATAATGGAAACTATAACATCTGCCGTGATATCAACTCTGCCGTTTCGTATTAAAAGCATAATTGCTTCATGATCTCCTCTTGCAACAACTTCCATCATAATCTTTGATGAAACATAATATTTGCTGACAGCAACACCAAGATATTTTCGAAGTGTTTCTACAGAAACAGATTGCACAAATGCTATATGCTGATCTTCTCCAACAGCATAGCCAAAATTGCTAAAATACAGCAAAACATCTTCTTCTGATGCGGTTTTAAGAAAACGCTCAAAATGTTCTTGCTTTACAAAAGGAAGCTTTTGCGACAACAACAAATTGTAAATTTGTTCGTCAGTTAAGTTTTTTGTTTTCATAAATAATTGGGATTAATAGTGAAACATATACATATTTTTATGTCCTGACTATAATACAACGAATAAAATTTGTCAATTTTTTTATAAGCGAAAACTATTGTTCATACACCCTAACAGAAAAAAATCTTTTGGATGGCTTTTTGTAATGGAGAAAAAATGTAAACTTGACTTTAAGTTATCTGTAATGTATAAAAATACATCATTTAATATTATTAATAAACACTTTAATCTTAATCATTATGAACAAAAAAGAATTAATTTTGAAAAAGACGAACATTATTTCGTTGATTGCATTACTTGGAGCAGTAGTGTATTGGAGTGTTGCACTCGTTGTATTATTTTGTTTCGAAGAATGGCTATTAAGTTGGTGGACCTCTAATATGTCATTTATCGGTGCCGGTATGTTGCTTACAGTGTTATGGTTCATATTTTGCATTGGCTGGTTGACATACTGTACCAGAAAAATTAAGAGAGGCCCCGAAAAAGTAGATGTGGTTGACCTTAATGGCTTCTGTTAGTTAATGTTCTTTTCGTATATCTTTAATCTGATAAGGTATTTTTGCGAAACAACAATTGTAGCTTCTTTGTAATTAAAAATATCCTTGAGTTTTAACACTCAAGGATATTTTTGTAATGGCGGAGAGAGTGAGATGACTTCGTGCTCAGCGCTCATCGGCTTTTTGCCGACCGCGATGCTCCCGCCTCGCTTTCGCTTGAAGTGCGAACTCACTTGTTTCGTGAGTTCAAATCTCACACCGCCCTAGCAGAAAAGCCCACCTTTTGGTGGGCTTTTTGTAATGGCGGAGAGAGTGAGATTCGAACTCACGGAAGGGTCGCCCCTTCGACGGTTTTCAAGACCGCTGCATTAAACCGCTCTGCCATCTCTCCATCTGTAAGTGTTATCATCAACAACTTACTTTGCACCTATTTACACCATCATTTTGCATACGTCAAGTTTTTTTATAATAATTTTTATATTTTTTTATTAATGTGCTTCCGCCCAATTATCTCCGACACCGACAGAAGCTACAAAATCAACATCAAAATGCGCCACTTCTTCCATAATATTTTTGATTAACAAACTTATTTCTTCCACTTCTTCAACAGGCGCTTCAAAAACAAGCTCATCATGTACTTGTAACAACATTTTTGTTTTATATACCTTTTCTGTTAATTTATGATGTATCTTTTTCATTGCTAATTTAATAATATCTGACGCACCACCTTGAATCGGCGCATTAATTGCAGCTCTTTGTGCGAACGCCACTATTCTTTTGTTTTTATCATTTATACCTAAAACCGAACATTTGCGCCCGAACGGAGTTAAAACATATCCGTGCTTATGTGCAAAATCTATAGTTTCTGACATATATTCTTTAATTTCAGGCATTGATGCAAAATATGCATCAATATATTTTGCTGCAACATCAGGTGTAGTGTCTATTTGTTTTGCAAGTCCATATTGTGAAATACCATATACAATACCAAAATTTATAGCCTTTGCTTGGCGGCGCAATGAAGAATCAACCTTTTCCAAAGGAACTCCAAAAACTTTTGATGCAGTTATAGCATGAACATCAACACCGTGTGCAAAAGCTTCTTTTAAGGCTTTAACATCTGCCACCGCTGCCAATAAACGTAATTCTACCTGACTATAATCTGCAGCTATAATTTTATGTCCCGGTTTTGCGATAAAACATTGTCTTATTTTTTTACCGTCTTCGGTTCTTATCGGAATGTTTTGTAAATTCGGATTAGAAGAAGCCAATCTTCCCGTATTAACCACTGTCTGATTAAATGTGGTATGAACCCTATGATTTTTATCCATTAAACTAAGCAAAGCATTTGTATATGTTGATTTTAGTTTTGCCAACCCGCGCCATTGTAAAATTTTTTCAGCAATTTCATATTCATCGGCTAAATCTTCCAAAATATCTGCTCCGGTTTGAAAACTTCCGGAAGAATTTTTTTTACCTTTTATACCCATTTTTACATACAAAATTTCACCGATTTGCTTTGGTGAACCTAAATTAAATTCTTCACCGGCAAGCACGAAAATTTCTTTTTCCAAATTTTTAATTTTTCTTTCAAAGTCTTCATTTAAGCTCATCAAAGCTTTGATATCAAGCATAATACCATTTGTTTCCATATTTTGCAAAACGGATATAAGCGGTCTGTCAAAATTTTCATAAATTTCTGTTTTCTTTTCTGATATCAGTCTTGGTTTTAATACGTTATACAATCTTAAAGTGATATCAGCATCTTCTGCCGCATAATCAAGAGCTTTTTGCGGTTCTACATAATCAAACGTAATTTTATTTTTACCACTACCGCAAACATCTTCATATTTTATGGTTTTATAGTCTAAAAATATTTCTGCCAATTCATCTAAACCATGTCCATGTTCAGAACTGTCCAAATTATAAGATAATACTGCTGTATCTTCTATCGGAAAAATTGTTGTATCAGCGCCCACAACTTGAGCTAAAAAATGCATATCAAATTTTATATTATGTCCTATTTTTAAAACCGATTTACTTTCCAAAAGAGGTTTAAGATATTTTTTAACCGTTTCGGCAGAAAGTTGTTTAAGTGTCGATTTTTCATTATTTCCGAATAAATCAACTTCGGTATCTTGCACTTTATGATTAAGAGGAATATAACAAGCGCTTCCTTCATCGATTGCAATGGATATGCCGACAATTTTATCTGTTAACGGATTTAATCCTGTTGTTTCGGTATCAATGGCAAAACGGTAGTTTTTAATTGCCATATCAGCCCATTTTTTTAATGTTGTTTCATCTTGAACAAGCTCATAATTTTTTACTGTTGCTTTTGTTATTTCTACTTTTTGACCACATCTTTCTTGTTGCTCTACGACCCACTTTTCAACTCTGCTTTTAAGACTTTTTAAGCCATATTCATCAACAAATTCCATAACATTTTCCAAAATAGGAGCTCTACAAGCATAATCTTCGATTGCCTTTTCAACATCTACATCATTTTTTAATTCAACTAATTGTTTGGAAATACGTGCATTTTCTATATTAGCAAGTATAGTTTCGCGCCGTTTGTTTTGCTTGATTTCTGAAGCTTTAAGCAACACTTCATCTAACGAACCGAACTGATTTACAAGCTCAGCTGCCGTTTTTAACCCAATTCCCGGAACTCCCGGTACATTATCAATACTGTCTCCGGCTAAGGCTTGAACATCAACAACCTTATCCGGATATACACCAAATTTTTCTTTAACATCTTCAGGCGTAAAAAACTTGTCTTTCATACTATCATAAAATTCTACACCATCTCTGATAAGTTGCATTAAATCTTTATCGGCAGATACAACTACAACATCATAACCTTTATCAGTTGCTTTTTTAGCATATGTAGCTATTAAATCATCTGCTTCAAAACCTTCCATCTCGAGATGATTTAAGTTTAATATTTCTACAGCTCTATGTATAATCGGAAACTGAGGTATAAGTTCTTCAGGTGTTTCTTTTCTGGTTCCTTTATAATCTTTGAATATGTCATTTCGATAGTTTTGTCTTTTAGCATCAAAAAGAACCAAGCAATAATCACATTTTATTTTTGTGGTCAAACGCATAAACATATTCATAAATCCCAAAACAGCATTAACCGGTACACCTTGAGGAGATGTCATCATAGGAAGAGCGTAAAAAGCCCTGAATATATAACCGGAACCATCAATAAGACATACTTTTTTCTTCATATTTTTACCTTTCTGTTTTTTCAAATATAGTCTTTTATTTTTCTTTAGCCAAGAAATAAAAAAATTTATACTAAGTAAAAAAAATTTAAGATATTTTGCTTTATACTTCCCCAAAACACCACTTTGATGAGATAAGAATATGGCAAAAAAAAGCAAAACAACAAGCAACAGAAAACCTACAAAAAGAAAAAAAACAACTTCACGCAAAAAAAATGTTAAAAAATCTTGGTCATGGTTCAAATTTTTACTTATAACCGGTTTTTCGTGCTTTTTAGTTGCCTGTTTATATGTTTTTTATTGTTTTGTAACATTACCTAATCTTGATAAAGCTGTTTCTCACACCCGATTAGCCTCCACCACCATAATTGCCGAAAACGGAAATGAAATTTACACATTTGGCAGTAATTTTGCTCAAGTGGTATACTTAAAAGATTTACCATATTATGTTCCGGCTGCTATCATTGATGTTGAAGATAGGCGTTTTTATTCTCATTTTGGTTTTGATATCATAGGCTTTACCAGAGCTTCTGTTATAAATTTAATAAAACGCAGATACGTTCAGGGAGCCAGCACCATTACTCAACAAGTAGCAAAAAATCTGTTTTTAACTTCACAAAAAAATATAAAACGTAAAGTTCAAGAATTGTTGATTGCTTTTTGGTTAGAAAGCAAGTTTTCTAAAGAACAAATTTTGACACTTTACTTAAACCGAGTATATTTAGGATCCGGCACTTACGGTATTGAAGCTGCATCAAATCGATATTTTGGTAAGAGTTCTGCCGATTTAAGTTTAAAAGAAGCCGCCACCATTGCCGGTATGTTAAAAGCTCCATCTCGTTACAATCCGATATCAGATGCTAAAAAATCTCAAGAACGATCAGAACTTGTCTTAAAATTGATGCTTAAACACGGTTCAATTACCAAAGAACAACACGATAAAGCCGTTAATGAGCCTTATCATGATCCTTCAAAATATAAAGTTGAAGGGGCAAGACATTTTGCTGATATGGTTTATAACGAAGTAAATGCTTACATTACTGAACGTGATAAAGATTTGTACATCAGCACAACTCTTGACCAAGATTTACAACAAAAAGCAGAATGGATTTTAAGAGATTCTATCAATGCAAATAAAAACAAAAATGTTACCAACGGTGCTATTGTTATTTTAGATTATACAGGAGCCATAAAAGCTCTTGTTGGTGGTACGGATTATAACAAAAGCCAATTTAACAGAGCTACACAATCTTTGCGTCAGTCCGGCTCTGCTTTTAAACCTTTTGTATACATAACAGCACTTGAACAGGGTTTCACTCCTGAAGATATAATATCAGATACCCCTATAAAAATCGGCAATTGGGAACCTCAAAATTATGATAAAAAAACATATGGTGATGTTAGTTTAAATCAAGCTTTAAGCAATTCTCTTAATTTGGCGACAATCAATCTGTCTACAAAATTAAACTTAAAAGATATCATAAAAACAGCACAAAAAATGGGTATAAGTACACCTTTAAAAAATAATCCGTCTTTAGTTTTAGGTGTTGACGAAGTAAAAGTTTTAGACTTGGCAACCGCATATTTAAGCATTGCCAACGGAGGATATGCCGTTTGGCCTTATGCAATTTCCGAAATATATTCAAAAGATGGTATACAACTGTATCAAAGAAACTTCAGCGAACCATTAAAAATATTAGATGAAACAACTGTCAGCCATATTACGGATATGTTAGAAAATGTTATAAAAACCGGAACAGGAAAAAAAGCTTCTTTACCTTGTTTTACAGCCGGTAAAACCGGAACATCACAAGACTATAGAGATGCTTGGTTTGTTGGCTGGACACCGACATACGTCGCTGCCGTATGGGTAGGAAATGATGACAATTCGCCCATGGATAACATTACAGGAGGAACCTTACCGGCACAAATTTGGAAAAAAATTATGCTAACAACTCTTGATTTACCAAATCAGACGGCAAAATCTTCTAAGAAAAGCGCAAAATCTGCAAACAAAACCCCAAAAAAGAAAAAATTTTTATTTTGGTAATACAACGTTAGTTTACGGTTCTTTCTAAATCTGCAATTCTGGGTAAAACAGAATTTTCAATAATAAAAGAAAAAGCTTTTTCAACTGTTTTATCAGTGTTTAGCAAAGCATTTGCTATAGCTTTTTGCTCTTTAGATTCATTTGCTTTTTGCGAAAGTTTTAAATAAGCATCAGCCATTTCCGAAAGAGAATCGACAATCTGAGCCACATAATTTGGCACTTTAAGATCATCACAACCTCCCCAAAAACCTTCTAAAAAACCATATTCAAGCTCTTCAAAACGAACTTGTCCCCAAGTAATATTATCTTTTGGCGCTTTAGATAGAGAAAGCTTATTGCGACGAATTTTATCAAAAATATCATCCCAAAGGCCCATGAAAAACTTAAAAAACAATTCTGCTTCTTTTTTCGTTTCAAGACGAGGTTGCTTATTTTGTTCCCAAAAAGAAGAAATCACATCTGTCGGACGCAAATTTAGGTTAGGAGAACAAATTGCTCCCGCAAATTTTAGCTTTACAACTTCTAATGAAGTAGGACAGTTATAATGAATTAAAAAATTTTTAAATTTATCATCACCAATATATTCATTTTCGCTTTGCATTTAAAATCTTCTTTGTATAATATGGTTAAAACATTAATACTCAATTTAACGGAGTTTAAAAAATTGTCTAGTATAAAAATGCTGATAACCATATTTATTTTGATGTTTGTAGCTTCTTGTTCTCTTTTAGAACCTTTTGTTGACAGACGACGAAATGCCGGAGCAGAAAATATTAAAAAATTATATGTAGGGCGTTCAACACCTTCTGAGCCGGCAATATGTTATAACGGCTTATTTACTGATGAAGCAAAAATTCAAAATTTAGCAGATAATGAATGTAAAAAACACAATACGGGAACACATGCCGTTAAAACTCATACAACAAAATTTACCTGTAAAATGTTTTTACCTACTCATGACTATTTTAAATGTATTAAATAATGAAAGAAAAATATGATGACTATGTCTATTGAAAAAACAATTAATGATAAACTTGCAACAATTTTTAACAAACTTGAACTTGATACAAAATTTGCCATCGTAAAAACATCAGACAGGCCTGATTTAAGCGATTTACAATGTAACGGTGCCTTAGCTTTGGCAAAACAACTAAAGAAAAATCCGCGTGAAATTGCTTCATTAATTGTAAACGAACTCCAAACAGACAATGCTATAGAATCTCTTTCAATTGACGGACCAGGTTTTATTAATATCAAACTTAATAATGATTTTATTGCACAAAAAATGCAAGAAATGATGAACGATAAACGTTTAGGTTGCTCTAAAACAACAAACCCTAAAAAAGTTGTAATGGATTTCGGAGGACCTAATGTTGCTAAATCTTTGCATGTCGGACATTTGCGTTCTGCCGTTATTGGCGAATCGATAAGAAGAATTGAGCAATTTATCGGAAATGATGTTGTATCAGATGTCCATTTTGGAGATTGGGGCACACCAATGGGAATGATTTTGGCAGAAATCATTAAAAAAGATGGTGACCTTTCAAAAACATCAACATATAACATTGCGCAAATATCAGCGTTTTATAAACAAGCTAACATTCGTTGCAAAGAAGATGAAACCGCAAAAGAAACTGCTCGTCAAATTACGGCAGAGCTCCAAAACGGTCATAAAGAATATAAAAAAGCATGGGAACACTTAAGAAAAGTTTCAGTAGATGATGTTAAAAAGAACTATGACGAATTAAGCGCATATTTTGATTTATGGCTTGGAGAAAGCGATGCTCATAATGCCAGTGCAGAAGTCGTAAACATTGCAAAACAAAAAGGCTTATCCGAAATTGATGATGGAGCAACCATTATACGTTTACCGGAAACTAACAAACCTATGCCTCCGGTTATTATCGTTAAATCTGATGGAGGATTCGGCTATCAGGTTACCGATATTGCAACCATTAAAATGCGTTATGACGATTTAAATGCAGATGAAATTATTTATATTGTTGATAAACGTCAAGCACTTCATTTTGAACAAGTGTTCCAAGTTGCAAACATGCTCAACTTAGCTCCTGAAACAACCTTGAAGCATATCGGTTTCGGTACGGTAAACGGCGCAGACGGAAAGCCGTTTAAAACTCGTGACGGCGGAGTGATGAATTTGGAAGATTTGATAAATATGAGTAAAGATAAAGTTCGTCAATCTATGCCAAAAGCCGGAGAAGTTGATGGATATGGCGAAAAAGAAATTGAAAAATTAGTTTCTCAGATATCGATGGCTGCAATCAAATTTCAAGATTTAAAAAATTCCATAGCATCTGGTTATGTTTTTGATTTGGAAGATTTTGCAAAATTTGATGGTAAAACCGGACCATATATTCAATATGCAATTGCTCGTATAAATTCTGTTTTAAGAAAAGCAGAAGCAAACAACATTGAAAAAGGCTCCATTGTTATAGATAATGATGATGAACGTGCGTTAGCTTTAAAACTTGCACAAATTGAAAACATTGTTTTCAGAGCGCATAATGATAAAGAGCCGAGCATCATTGCTGATTATGCTTATACTTTGGCACAAACGTTTTCCGGTTTTTATAATGCTTGCCCAATTATGAACGCCGAAGATGAAAAGATTGTAAAATCTCGTTTAAGTTTGGCATACATGGTAAAAGAAGCTCTCACGTTGATGCTGTTCTTACTTGGTATAGAAGCACCTGAAGTGATGCTTAAAGCCAGTTAGGAGGTTAAAATGACAGATTTAACTGAAGTTTTGAGCCACTATAAAATAAACGGAGAAATTATAGGAAACCAAAAAGGTCCTTTAATTACACAGATAAAATTTAAACCTGTTGCCGGTACAAAAATAAAAGACATAGAAACTTCTTTAGAAGATATTGCAAGGGAAGCTGGTTTTAAAAGCTTAAGAATAAGCAATGTGTGTGAAGATAATTGTATCGGTTTTGAAATTCCGAATGAGCAGTTTGAAACCGTATTTTTAAAAAACATCTTGGCAACTGATGAATTTAAAACAGCAAAAGGGGCTTTACCACTCAGTTTAGGTGTTACAATTGATGGTTCTGCTATTTTTGCTGACTTGGCAAAAATGCCTCATTTGTTGGTAGCAGGTGCTACAGGCTCGGGAAAATCGGTTGAACTCAATGCTTTTATTATATCTTTAATTAAGGCAAAACGCCCTCACGAATTAAAGTTTGTGATGATAGATCCTAAACGTATTGAATTTTCAATTTATAATAATCAAGAATATATGTATATGCCGGTCATCACAGATAATCAAAAAGCAGCTTTAGCTCTTGAATATTTAACTAAAGAAATGAACGACAGATACGCTTTGTTTGAAAAATCAAGAACAAAAAACATCGAAGAATATAATCAAAAAGAAAAACCTATTCCGTATATTGTAACCATTGTAGATGAATTTTCCGATTTAGTGCTTTCTGATAAATCGGTTGAAAAACATATACAAATATTGGCTCAAAAAGCTCGAGCTGCAGGCATACACCTCATTCTTGCAACACAACGCCCGTCAGTTGATGTGGTAACAGGTAGCATTAAGGCAAACTTTCCATCAAGATTGGCTTTCAAAACTGCCTCTGGAGTTGATTCTAAAACCATACTTGATACTGTAGGCGCACAAAACTTAATAGGCCGAGGAGATGGTTTATATTTAGCCGGAAACGGAGAATTAACCCGCATTCACGGCGGATATATCACAAACGATGAAATTGAAGCCATCTTAAAACCATATCATGCAGAAGTTAAAGAGCTGATTGAAGATATAAAAGAAGAAACTGACGAAAATAACAAGCCCAAAAGCGGTAAGAAAAAAACATTTTTCTTAATTGCGTGGATTGTAGCACTATGGAAATATTTGGGCAAAAGAGAACAAAAAAAGCTCATAAAAGCAGCGTTTAATTTTCTTCTGAATTTGAAGAAAGGGTAAGAACATCTTACCCTTTTTTGTTATTGCCTTCTAAAATATCAATCACAGAAAAAATGCTGTAAAATTGACTAACAACATCTTTGATATCTTTATAATTTAATGCAGGCTTAAATAAAGATGTTGTTTCAAACATATTTTTTTTCGTATGAATAACAAAAATCAAGCTATTTCCAAAAAAACTGAAATCTATATATTTTCCTTTAAACAGCTTTTTTATATCCTTAATTTTTTCCATCAAAACCGGTGTTAAAACGTAACGAGCCTCTATCTGATTATTAGTCAAAACTTTCCATTGTTTATTAAAACAAACATCTTCAAGACATACATATTGTTTAGCTATATTTACTTTTTTCTTCTTAATTTCCTTATGAAGCATATAAAATAGATATATATTAATAGCAATAAGCACAACCGATATCATAATATTTTCAAACATCATTTCAAAAAATTTAACAAACATATAAATAAGCAATATTGTTGATATAACCATCCAAGCAGAAAGTAAATACAACGCAGCCAACTTTATATTTTTTTTCAGTGCAAAGCCTATATTATTACGATTTTTAACAATTGTTTTCCCCTCAAACTTCTTATTTAATTCAAGATCCATCACTATACCCTTAAATATACCTATAGCGCCTCTGTTTCCTTTTAGCAATAATTCAGTTTCCGACACACTGATTTTGGTATTTTTATATTCTCCGAAAAAAGCATCGTCAGTTATACATAAATCAAAAAAACCAAAGATTTCAGATCTTTCCAACATATATTTAGATACCGCATCATACTCATTTTTGTACTGAAAATCTCCCCAAAAAGATAATATCGTTTTCATAACTGAAGATTTTGTTTGTTTCTTATACTTATCAAATGGTTTAAAGCATAAATAAATAAAAATTCCATGAAAAAGCGTAAAAACATAAGAAAAAATTTCTGGATAAAAATCATAATAAGCAATAACATTCATAAAAATACACAACAAAATAATAGAAACATATAAAGATGCTGTAATAAAAAATTGTTTTAATAAACGTTTTCTGATTATTTCTAATTGCGTATATTTATCTTGCAAATTTGAATCATAAAAGGCTCTAAATTCTTGTTGCACTACATCTAATGTGTCAAAATTTTTCATAATATAAAGTCCTATATTGATAGATAAAGAGATAGTTTAAAGAGATGGTAACATAGGAAAAATAAAAAGCAACAGAAAAAAAATCAAAATTTCGGGCATAAAAAAAGCCTCCCAATTAGGAGGCGTAATATAGTAAAAAGGGGATAGAAGATAGAAGAACTGGCGGCGACCGACTCTCCCGTGCCTTAAGACAAAGTACCATAGGCGCTAAAGGGTTTAACGACCGAGTTCGGAATGGGATCGGGTGGGACACCTTTGCAAGAGCCACCAGTTCATC
>JAZLAM010000004.1:0-37185 GCA_045613125.1 Alphaproteobacteria bacterium
AATATTTTTGTTCATATCTTCTAAAGTATTATTTAAGCTTGCATCACCATGAATAATAACGATTTCATCATTAAGTTTTACATCAATATTTAGTTTTTCATTAAAAACGCTAAGCTTATGTAAAATTTTTTGCTTAAAAAAATTATTTTCAGTTGATAAAAGTTGATTTATAAGCTCTTTGTTTTCTTTGTATATTTTCTTAAGGTCTCTTTGTGGTAATGCATTTAATTTAAGTTGTTGTATGTATTGATAAGATGTATAAATTCTGTTTAAATGATTTTCATTTAGTTCTGTATATTGAAGCTTTTTACCACTTATAAATTCTATTATAAGAATAATACAATTATCAAATTCAAACCATTGTTTCCCATTAAATTCAATAATGTGAGGTGAATAAATATTTGATATTTGCTTTAATGAATTTAATATACTTAATAAACGTTCGGCTCTTTTTACATTTGTATTTGGCAGGATTTTAACCAAGAATTTAGTATCAGTGGTTTTACACATTAAATTTATTGATGTTCCGCCTTGATTGAGATTTTTAAGATATACAATCTCTTTATGTAAAACATCATTTTCTAAAAAATATTTTAATTTGTTTAAATTCATTAAATTAATCCGGATAACAACATATTTTGAAAGTATATTTAAAGATTATTAAAAAAAATTGAATATTAAAATCTTATTTTTTCTTTTGTTTACTCAAAGCTGATTTAAGATAATTTATTTCAAGAATTTGTGGTAGTATAATATAATTTGGATTTCGTGCCGGATAAAAAATGTATAAAGGAACACTATTCCTGCCAAAATATTTTATAGCATCACCAATTGTTTCATTAGGTTCAGTCCAATCAGCTTTAAAAAGATTAATGTTATTTTCCTTAGCAAATTTTATAAACTCATCTTTATGCAAAACTGTCTTTTCGTTTAATAAACAAGTTAAGCACCATTTAGCTGTAAAATCAATAAAAACAGGTTGATTTTGGTTTATGAGACGGCGTATTTCTACTTCATCATATGCTTTCCAATATTCTTCGGTTTGAGATTTAGTTGAAAAAGTTTGATTATACAAAAGCCAACTTAACCAAATACAAGTTAATAAAACAGGTATGGCAAGTATATATTTCATATATTTCATCCAATTTCCTGATTTAGGTAAAATTTTAGCAATTTTACCGGGATATACTTCCAAAAGAGCAAATGGTAAACCATAACCTAAGCCCATCAAAAAAAAGACGATAAAATAAATTGATGGTGAAGTGAGTAGTGTAAAACCTAATGTGGCACCTAAAAAAGGTCCTGTACAAGGAGATGCAATTAACACAGCAAAAAAACCGGCAGTAAAGTTGTTTATACTTCCTAATTTAGTAAATAAGTTAAGTATGTTAGATTTTATAGTTATAATATCTAATATCATTAGTAATGAAATGATAAAAATCATTAATATAGTGCTTACAAAGAAAGGGGACTGAAGTTGAAAACCCCAACCGACAGATTGTCCACCTTTCCTTAATATGTAAAGTAAAAACGCCATAAGTAAAAAACTTGATATAACTCCGGATAAATAGTAAATGGCGTTCTTGATATTTTGTTTTTTATTTTTATTTGATTTGATTGTGAGAGCTTTAAGGCTTAATACCGGAAAAACACAGGGCATAAAATTAAGCACTATACCACCTAAAAAAGCTAAAAATAATATATATAATGTATATAAAAGAGATATTTCATTATGTATCATACTAAGATTCAAGATATAGGCATCATCGTTTATTATAAGCAATCCTCCTTGTGATAATTTAATAGGGCCTTCTAATTGTGGAATAATTCTTAATGTATTATTTTCGAAAAAGAACTTTTGTTTTTGAGCATTAATAATGGTTGATTTTTGATAAGGGATAAAATAAGTGTCTGAAATTTTTTCGTCACTTTTTATATTTTTAACAGTTATATCTAAAAAGTATGTGTTATTTTTGTGGATGGTTTTACCATATGATTGTTTTTTTAATACAGTAGGAAAAGTTTTATTTGCTTCTTTAAGCACGTTATCAAAAATTGCATTATTATTTTGAGATAAATTAAACTCAATGTAAGCATTTTCTTTTTCACACTCATCTTTACAAGCTTCCCAGCTTATATTGACAGATATATCATTTTTATATGATAATCCTTCAAATAAATAATAGGCTTTACCAGAATATCCATATTGTGCAATAATATCTTCAAATATTCTTTTTTCCGGTTTGCTATTAGCAACTCTTTTGATGTTCCCATCCCACGAAAACGTAGTGGGGAATCCTACATCTCCTGGGTTATCCCAGGAGATAAACCAGCCATTTTTTAAAATTAGTTCAACTATAATATAAAACTTATTTTCATTATTTTTTTTAGAGTATATGTTTATATCAAGTTTTTCATTTTGCCAATTTGGTTTTGAGGCAAAAGAATGAGATGCTATAAAAAAAGTTACAAGAAGAAGATAGATTAATTTTATAAGTTTCATATTTTTAATTAGCCTTTGCCTTTAATTTCCAAAGTGTAATAAGCTCTACTTGTTATTATTAAAGATTTTCCCAGTAAGAGTAAACTAAAAAATATGCTGATAGGCAAAAAATGTTGATTAAATATACATAATAAAACTAAGGCTATAAAAGTGTCGAAATTTTGTAAATGCCCCCAAATACAAATTTTGACAGAAGACTGATTTATTTTTTTATAATCTTGTTTCGAAATAAGAGCGTATGATAAAAGAGAAACAGCAGATATTAGTAAGCATATAAGCATAAAAATTCCTCCAGCTGAATTGTTTTGCGGATTAGCCAGTGTGAATCCCCAAATAAATAGGGCAAAAGAAGTATAATCAGCCAAAATATCAAAGAAAACACCAAACGGGGTAATATTTTTAAGTCTGGCACAAATTCCATCTAAAATATCGCATATACGATTAGAAATTAAACATATAAAAGCTAGAAAATAATTATTTATAGCTAAAAAATTTAGTCCTAAAATTGCAAAAATGACTCCTGAAAATGTTATAATATTTGCTGAAATATTATGTTTGTAAAGAAATTTTGCATACAAAAAGCATTTTTTATATGCAAAATTAGCAAAATAGCAAATATATGGTTGTAATTTTTTTGTAAACATATTTGTATCTCCTTTGAGATAAAAATATGAATGTTTTTTACCAATTCAATGTTTAGTAGATTTTAAAGGATATAACTCCTACTCCAACAGATGCCGCAGTGGAACCTAAATCATCACCTCGAAATTCAATTTTTACCTTTTTATCTTCTTTAATCAAATTAGCAGGAATGGTAATTTTTTGATTTATAGGTTGTTTTATATCGTACGGGTAAATAAAATTATCCGTTTGAGTTCCATTTATCCAAATTTTTATATCACGTTTATTGTTTTCCATAAATAAAATAGAAAAATCAATTTCTAAGGTTATATCTTTTTGTGGTTTATTAGGAAGTGTAAAAGAAAGCGTATCTAACCAAACTGTATTAATGAAATGGTCAGAAAAAGCAGCATATTGTTTTATATTTTCTGCACCTTTGATTTGTTTTCCGTAATTAGGATATGATGTATATAAATCTTTGAAAAATAATACGTTTTCATTGAATCTGTTATATTCATCGGATTGCTTTAGTAACTCGGTAAACAGCTTGTTTTCCATTTTTTCGTAAAGCGTAGGTGTTTGGGAATATAATGAGCGACCAAGACCAAATTTACCATCATTAAACTCAATTCCCAAGGCATTTAATATTGTGGGAGCAATATCCATATGAGTCCACTTTCTGTTACTGGTTTGCAAGGGTATATTGGCTGATGAATTTGTAATAAGATTGAAGATTTGTCTGTTATTATGTTTGGGATACGTTTCATTTCTGCCACTAACAGTGTGATCACCCATAATTACGATGGTGGTGTTATCATAAAAGTCTTGTTGTTTAATCCACTCGATGAAATCTGAAGCCATTTTATCGGCACATAAAATTATATCCTTTGCATTATTATAAGTTTTTGAGCATTGTTGATCTAAATATATATCAGGATTATGTGTGTCTAATGTGATCATTGTAAAAACAAAAGGCTTATTATTTTTTGCAATTTTAGTCAGTTCTTTTTTAGCTATTGCGTAAGATACGCTATCTCTGTATCCCCAAGATGTTCCCTGATAATCTTCCAATTTATACCCATAAATTTCTTCAAAATCTTCCATCCCTTTAATATAATCATATCCGTGACTTTCGAAGAAAAGACCTAAACGTGCAAATGTTACGTTAGTTGATTTAAGAAGGTGCAAGTCATAACCATTTTCTTTTAAAATATCGGAATAACATATGAGTGATGGCATGAAATTGCGTAAATCAGTGAAATTTTTTGTTTTCTTTAGTCTGTAAGGTACAGCACAAGATCCCGATACTAATGAGGCAATAGTATAATTTTGTGTCGGATGAGGTATAAAACCATCAAAAGATGTTCCTGTTTCTGATAAAGAAGTTAAATTAGGTAATAGATTTATTCCTGCAAATTTAGGGTTAGCATAATCTTTCTCTAACGATTCCATATACAGAACTATTAAATTTTTCTTTTTATCGGGAAATTTAAATTCAATTTTATCCGGATTTACATATTCATTTTTATAAATTTCGGTGTATGAAGCTTCATTTTTCAGATATTCAAAAAAGCTTATCTTATGTAATGAAATGATAATGAGGCATAAAGATAATAAAATAAGCTTACGATTACTGTTGATGAAGAAAATTATTAATAATGTTATTATAAGAGACGGAACCAAGACAAGATAAATGTAAGAGTTAATAACACTTTTACCAATACCGGTGATACCTTGTTGTAAAACAATGAATATTTGTTCAAAATAAATATCTCCCCATATGTAGGATGTGTGTAACACAGCTAAAGTACCTAAAACGGCAATAAATATTAAAGAAAAAGCTAATATACTGATGAAAGAATTAAGTATTTTTTTAGTCATTTTTAATTAAGTCCTTAATTTGTTGAATTATTTTTTTAAACATACCATAGGTTAATACACCGGTATTTATGTTGTATCGAGATGTATGATATGAATCAATCAAGATAATATTGTGTTTATAAAGTTTATGTGTTGATCCGTGAGCAAATTTAAATTCGCTTAATTTGTAGCCTAAAGCCTTCAACACCGCCGAATGAGAAACAGCTCCTAATGAAAGTATTATTTTTAAATTTGGCATATATTTTATTTCTTCGGTTAAAAATATTCCACAATTTTTAATTTCTTCAGCGGTAACCTTATTTTGAGGTGGAACACAACGTACAGCATTTGAGACACGAACATTTTTAAGTTCAAAACCATCGTTTTTTACTTTTTTATATTCTCCGGTTGCAAAACCAAACTCTTTTAGACAAGGATATAAAATATCGCCGGCATAATCATTAGTAAACGGCCTGTTTGTTTGATTTGCTCCATTTAATCCAGGTGCTAAACCAACAACTAAAATTTGCGCATTTAGGCTACCGAAAGATTCAACAGATCCGTTATGATAATGGCAAAATTTAGCCTTGTTTTGGTTACGAAATTGAACCAAACGTGGACATAGTGTGCAGTTAATATCTGGTGGGCAAAAAGGCATGTTTTTTTCTTCTCAAATTTAATCTGCGACATCAATAACACAAAAAAAAATTGTTTGCACTATTTAAAATTGTTTTTTGCATAATATATACACACAAGAAGTGTTATACAAAAGTTATATAATGCTTTTGACGAACTAACTAATCAATTAAGTATTAACTTAAAACTATTTATAAATAGGAGTCAAAAAAATGAAAAAAACATTATTGTTGGCAGGTGTTGCAAGTGTTATAGCATGTGGAGCAAGTGCTGCTGATTACAGTTATACTAATTTAGTTAATGAAATTAAACCTTATGTAGGTGCTGATTATGTATACTCAAATGTCAAATTTGGTGGTCCTGCAAAATCAATGAAAGATAGCTATCATTCAGGTTCGGTATATATGGGAACCAGAATGTATGATTATATGGGATTAGAAGCGTTTTTCCAAATGTCCGGAAAAAGAGAAAATTCAAAACCTGATGGAAAACATGAGGCAGAATTTTTAGCTTATGGTGCTGATTTGTATGGTTACATGCCATTATGGTGTGGTAATATAAATTTATTAGGTTCTGTAGGTGCTGCTAATTATCGTTGGAGATTTAAATATCCTGAAGTTAAAGCTAAACATCAAAACCGTATAGGATATCGTGCCGGTATAGGTGCTCAATATGACTTTAATGAAAATTGGGCAATCCGTGTAATGGGCCGTTATACCTATTTGGGTATGGCTAGAGCTAATAATCTTAAAGAAGTCACAGCCGGTCTGAAGTATACATTTTAATTGTATAAAACAAATATAAATAAGCGATGTCCCGAGGTTTTCGGGGCATCGTCGTATATTTGTCTTATAGAAAGTGTTTTATATAAAATCAGAAATTATTGCATATTAAAAAATTATACACAAATTTTTCCTTTCATAAAGCCATATTGGGTGCGAGCACTTTTAGCAGTATAATCACTATCCCCATAGGTTCTGCAGATGCATTAATAGCTTGGTCTCTAAAGCCATATATGGATGTGGTTATGATAGAGAAAAATCTATCTCAGACATGGTATATCCCTTTTAAAATTATTATTTTTAGTTTAATTCAAAGTTCTCTTAGTTATTTAGCAACATATCTTAACACATGGGTGGGTAGAAAAATTTCCAATGATGTAAAAGCTGATCTATTTAATAAGCTTATGTTTTTTGATTGTTCATACTTTGATAAAACAAGTTCTGGCAATATACTATTGAGGTTTAATAGCGATGTGGATACAGCTTGTAATGGTCTTTTAAATAATCTTAAATTGTTTACTACACGTTTTTTTTCATCAATCTCATTGATTGTAGCTCACCGTTTATCTACAATAAAAAATGCTGATAAAATTATTGTTATAAATAATGGAGAAATTGTTGAAATGGGAACACATCATGAATTAATTTTAAAAGAAAAAAGTATATATTCAGCGCTTTATAAAATAAATTGATTTTTTTATAAAAGACTTAAACTAAATTTTAACTATGATAATATCTAATAACCACGTTAGAGTTTTTAATGAGGTACAAATGAGCAGATTTTATGATATATTTTCAAAAATAAGAAGTTCTTCAGGCTTTTTATTTGGGATGATACTATTGTTTGTTTATTTTAGCGTATATTTTGTAAAGGGCGAGCGTGGTCTTATACGATATGTCTATCTTACAGAAGAAGTAAGTGAAGCCAGAATCGAGTCGATTAAATATGCAAAAGAAAAACAATATTGGAACGATCAGGTAGACCTGTTGTCATCAAAGTTAGATCTGGATTTGTTAGATGAACGTGTCAGAACAGTTCTTAATATGGTCGGCCCTAATGAGTTTGTAATTTTAGATGAAAAGTTATCCAATGAATAAAACTCTTTATTTTAAAGATTTTTTTTGCTATAATACGCCAAAATGTGTCTTGTTTGATACTAACTGGCTGTTTTAACTGAGTTTTATATGATAAGAAACACACATAAAATTAAGATTAAGAAACCTACAAAGGTACAATATACAGAACCGAAACCTCTTTTTTCCAACAAGGAAATAATATTTCGGAGTGGTGGTCGTGCCAAAGTTTTTAACATATCATCGAGGTTGCAGGTTTTTATTCTAATGTTGCTTTTAGGTATAGGTATATGGAGTGCTTACTCTTATTATCTGTATAATATATCTGATAGATTGATATCAACAAAAGACCGAGAGTTAGTTGAAGCCAGAGATGCTTTGGTTGATTTGATGACTGATTTTGTTGCTGTTCATAGAAATGTCAGTTCGATGTTTTCTCAAGTTAATGAGGAACAGATAAGTGATGAAACGCAATTAAATCGTTATAAACAGCAAGCCTCTGTTGTTGAAGAAAAAATACGTCAGATTACAGATAATGAAGATTGGATAGAAAGTGAAGATCTTGAAAATCAAGTTACTGTTCGAGAAGCTTTATTGCAAAGAGATAGGGCGTTGTCAGAAAGAAATGAACTGGTTAAAAAAATAGCTATATTAGAACATAGCGTTGAACAATTAGAAGATTCTGAAATCAAAATTTTACATCAGATGGAAAAAATTTCAACAAAAGAAATGGATAAAATAAAAGATGCTTTATCTGCAATTAATAAATCGATGAAAAATCAAAATAAATATTTTAATCCACTTGCAAACAGCAAAAAAGATTCAACCGGAGGAAATTTTGAAGCAGATATACCTGAAGTGTCAAATGAAGAATTAAGCAATAAAATGCAAAAAGTTTTTTCTATTATAAATGATGTTTCTTATTATAAGGAGGTTATGAAATCTGTTCCGATAGGTAAACCGGTGTGGAGTTATTGGTTAAGTTCTCCTTTTGGTAAGAGAGCAGATCCATTTAATAAAAAATCGGCAGCACATAAAGGGGTGGATTTGGCTAGTAATACCGGAAACAAGGTTAAAACTATGGCTAAAGGTAAGGTTGTTCGTTCTGATTGGAATGGAGGTTATGGCAGATATATTGAGATAGATCATGGTAATGGTTTTAAAACTAAATATGCACATTTGAACAAGTCATATGTTAAAAAAGGTCAGTATGTAGCGCAAAATGAAGCAATTGGAGAGGTTGGTTCTAGTGGGCGTTCAACAGGACCTCATCTTCATTATGAAATTTTATATAACGGAGCAACAGTTGACCCAATGGCATTTATAAAAATTCAATTATAAGGAGTTATAAAAATGAAAAAATTTCGTAGAATGTTATACTTAAAAATAGCTCGTATGGGTAGAGGGTCTAACACACCTGTGCCAAGTATTATTAGTTACGGAACAAAGATTAAAGGAAATATTTTAGGTGGTGACGTTATTCATATTGACGGACGTTTAGAGGGTAATATTGTTTGCGAAGAGCTTATTATTGGTGTTAAAGGACAGGTAATAGGGCAGGTTAAAGCAAAAAGTTTGAGCCTATATGGTACTTTACAGGGAACAGCTGAAAGTGAAAGTATTTTTATAGCAGGAAGTGCTCACTTGACAGGTGATGCTCTTCATCATACGATAGCTATTGAGCCGGGAGCATATATAGAAGGAAGATGTATACGAGTTCAACGTACAGAAGGAAAAACTGAACCTAAAAAATTGGAAGCTGTTGCAAAAGTTAAGCCAAGTGATAATTTGGTTAAATCTGCAGCAAGCGATAAATGAGAAAATGTCAAAAAAAAATAAAAATTCAAATTTTATAAGCACAGGGCAAGTAGCTCATAATCGTCGTGCTAACTTTGACTATTTTATTGAAGAACTTTTTGTTGCCGGTTTAGAACTAACCGGAACAGAGGTGAAGTCTTTACGTTTAGGTCACGCAAATATTAATGATGCGTTTGGTATTGAAAAAAACGGTGAGATTTATATTTCAAATATGTTCATAGCCGAATATGTAAATAAAGGATACGAAACTCATGCTGAAAAACGCTTAAGAAAACTTTTACTTAAAAAACGAGAAATTATTAAAATTATTAATGAACTAAGCAGAAAAGGAGCTACATTGGTAGCTATTAAGTTGTTTTTTAATGAAAAAGGTAGAGCAAAACTTGAAGTTGGATTAGGGCGTGGTAAAAAAATATATGATAAACGTGAAACTATAAAAGAACGTGATTGGAAACGGGAAAAAGCCCGCTTGTTAGGGTAATTTACATAAGAGATATTTGTAGAGAAGACATCGTTTTAGTCTTACAAACATCAAAATGTAGACGATAAAATTTGATATTATAATAATCTATTTTAAATGTTCAATCGGGCTATGTGCTGTTGCAAAGTCTTTTACCAAAAACGTTGTAACAGGAGCTATGCTATGTTTGGAAAAGATGATGCCGTGTCCCAAGCATAAACCAAGGTTGATATTAAGATCTGTGTTTTTAGAATTTAAATATTGAGCTTGCGATAATGGATCACAGCAGGGACCAGCCATATCATTACATACAGTTCTTCCATCTAAACCACTATCTTTACAATTTATTGAATGCACTTCAAAACCGGCATTTTTTAGTATATTAATAAGCGTTTCAGCATATGGCTGAACAGTTTTGCAATTTGCAATACCTATTTTCTTAAAATCACATTCTTTTGCAAAATTAATTAGCTCTTGCAAACGAGATTTATTGCGAGATTTAAAAGTATTGTACATAATTTTTGTATCTTCAGTATTATAAGTCATTATTTTGCCTCTACAAAATAAGCCCCGTAAAGGGGCCTGAAATTATTGATCCAAAAATGAGCGTAACCTTCTGGAGCGGCTTGGATGTTTAAGTTTTCTTAGAGCTTTTGCCTCAATCTGACGAATACGTTCTCTTGTTACGTTAAATTGTTGCCCCACTTCTTCCAATGTGTGATCTGTACTCATATCAATACCAAAACGCATGCGTAAAACACGTTCTTCCCTAGGAGTAAGTGAAGATAAAATTTTACTACAGGTTTCTTTTAGGTTAGAATGAATTGCGCTATCAAGCGGTTGTAAAGCACTTTCGTCAGCAATAAAATCTCCCAAAGATGAATCTTCTTCATCACCGACAGGCGACTCTAAACTGACGGGTTCTTTAGCAATTTTCATAACTTTACGAATTTTTTCTAAAGGCATTGATAAGCGTTTTGCTAACTCTTCCGGTACAGGTTCACGCCCCATTTCAGCCAACATCTGACGAGAAGTTCTTACAAGTTTATTAATTGTTTCAATCATATGCACCGGTATACGAATGGTTCTTGCCTGATCAGCGATAGAACGAGTTATAGCTTGTCTTATCCACCATGTGGCATACGTTGAAAATTTGTAACCTCTTCTGTATTCAAATTTATCAACGGCTTTCATTAAACCGATGTTTCCTTCTTGAATCAAATCTAAAAATTGCATACCACGATTAGTATATTTCTTAGCAATAGAAATAACTAAACGTAAGTTAGCTTCAATCATTTCTTTTTTTGCACGTTCAGATTCTCTTTCGCCACGTTTTATTGTATCAACCATTTTACGATATTCGCTTATCGGCAGACCGCATTCTTGCGACATTTGAGCAATACCATCTCTCAATTCGATAATCTCTTTTCCGTAACGTTCAACAAAAATCTGCCAATGTTTGTCTTTAATTTTTGATATTTCATCGAGCCAACTTGGATCTAACTCTGATTTTTGATAGCTCGTTAAAAACTCTTCACGCTTGATTTTACAAGATGTAGCATAGCGTAAAAGCTTACCTTCCATACCCATAAGGCGCTTATTTAATTCATTAAGTTGTTCAACAAGTTGTTCAACTCTTAAAGAATTAAGATGAATTGAACTCATTAATTCAACCAATTCTTTCTTAACTTTTAAATATTTCTTTTCAACATTAACAGCTACTTTTCTTCCGGACATAATAGCAGCCATACGTTGTGTTTGAATTTTTTTCAAATCATCATAGTAACCGGATATTTTCGTTAATATTTCTAAAACAGGTTCTAATAAAGCAGATTCCATCGTGGAAATAGAAGTCGAGTTATGTCCCATAGAACCTTCATCATCAATATCATCAGATGATTTTCCCTCTTCTTCTCCATCTATATCAGAGTCTGTTTCCGATTCGCTACTGTCTATGTCATCCATATCGTCTATGTCTTCTTCATTTACAGTGTCTCCGAGTTCAATGTCTGTGGCTAAATCATCGTCAATTTCATCAAGGTTTTTCTCGGTTAATTCTTTCGTTACTTTATCTAAATCATCAACTTGAGTTTCTTCGTCGTCATATACCATTGCTTCAGTATCATCGCCATACATCATTTCAAGATCAATGATATCGCGAAGTTGCATAGTACCGTTTACAAGTTCATCACGCCAAAGAGCAATTGCTTTCAAAGTCATCGGACTTTCGCATAAACCACTAATCATAACGGTTTTGCCGGCCTCAATGCGTTTTGCAATGGCAATTTCTCCTTCTCTGGATAGAAGCTCAACTGTTCCCATTTCTTTTAAATACATTCTGACAGGATCATCGGATCGGCCTAACTCTTTTTCATCAAAGTTGCCACTTTCATCGGCATATTCGCCTTCTTCATCATTGAGATCATTTTCATATCCGTCAGCTTCTGATTCAGAAATAATGCTTATCCCCATATCAGAAATGCTTGACATAATGTCTTCAATTTGTTCTGAAGATTCTTTTTCCGGCGGAAGAGCTTTGTTTAAATCTTCAACGGTAATATAACCACGCTCTTTTCCTTTTTCTATGAGATTTTTAACTGCGCTTGAAAGCGAGTCAATCAATGGGGAATCTAGATTTGTTCCCGCAGTTAAGTCATGATTTTGTTTTTCAGACATGTCGTTCCTTAAAATCTTAAAAAGGTTTCTTCTCAAAACCTAAAAATTGCTAGCACATATCTTTTAATTATTATTAAATAAAAAGTCAAGGTGTTACACACAAAAAAACTAAAAATTAAATCATAATATTGTTTTTTTGTAAAAAAAAGTTGTATTGTGGTAGATATGCAAAAAGTTCTTGCATTGTAAATATTTTATTTTATCTTGTCATAAGATAAATTTTTTGTGAGGAAATGATGAAAATAAGAACAAGATTTGCCCCAAGTCCTACCGGTTATATGCATATCGGTAACTTAAGAACAGCTTTGTACGAATATTTAATTGCAAAAGCAAACGGTGGTGATTTTATTTTAAGAATCGAAGATACTGACCAAAAACGTTATGTTGATGGTGCAACAGATATTATATACTCAACTTTGAAATTGGTCGGGATGAATTGGGATGAAGGGCCGGATATTGGCGGAAACTTCGGACCATATGTACAGTCTGAACGTAAACCGTTATATGCTCAATATGCTCATAAATTGGTTGAACTTGGTGGAGCTCACTATTGTTTTTGTTCGGCAGATGAGGCTGAGGAACAAAAAGATGATCAAACAAACACAAAATTTGATGATCCGTGTAAGAAACTTTCTTTGGAAGAAGCTAAAAAGCGTATTGCCAACGGTGAACCTTATGTGATTCGTCAAACTATCAATAAAAAAGGAACTTCTATCTTCAAAGATGTTGTTTATGGCGAAATTGAAATCGATTATGACGAATTAGATGAAGGTGTTTTGTTAAAATCAGATGGCTTCCCCACATATAACTTTGCAAATGTGGTTGATGACCATTTGATGGAAATTACACATGTGGTACGTGGAAACGAATATATTTCTTCAACCCCAAAATATAATCTGATTTATGAAGATTTTGGATGGACACCTCCCGTATATGTTCATGTCCCACAAGTTATGAAAGATGCTCAACATAAATTGAGTAAGAGAAACGGTGATGCTTCTTTCCAAGATTTGGTTGCAAAAGGATATTTGCCAGATGCAATTTTAAATTACATTGCCCTTTTAGGGTGGAATCCGGGAACCGATCAGGAAATATTTTCTCTTGATGAATTAAAAGAGGTATTTACTGCAGAAAGATTAAATAAATCTCCGGCAATTTTTGATGTTACAAAACTTACATGGATGAACGGTTGTTATATTCGTAACTTGTCTCAAGCCGATTTTCATGATTTAGCAATGCCATATTATAAAAAATGCTTAACTCGAGATGTAAATTTGGAATTTTTAAGTTCCGTATTGCAAAAACGAGTTGAAACATTGGCTGAAATTTGTCCTCAAATTGATTTTGTTGAAAATGTGGCTGAATATGATATTTCATTGTATCAAAATAAAAAAATGAAAACAGATGAACAAATTGCAAAATCATCTCTTGCATTAGCTTTAGAGACTTTGGAAAATACAGATGTATGGACAAATGAAAATCTGTTTGATGTTTTAAAAGCAGTAGCTGAAAATAATGGCCTTAAAAACGGACAAATTTTATATCCGGTGCGAATTGCTTTATCCGGAAAAGAAACTACGCCCGGAGGAGCAACAGAATTGGCAGTAGTCTTAGGTAAGCAAGAAACATTAAGCCGAATACGAAATGCTATTGAAAAGCTTTAAGCCAAAAAACTCCCGTTATGGGAGTTTTTTGTTGACAGAATTTTTTTAAAGTGTTATATTCGCCTCACATATCACTTATTAAGTTTAACTATTAAATTTTTAATCTTATGAACGCTACTATTGTAAAACGTAGAGAAATCAGATTGAATCTGATGTATCCGGGATGTTTTATGCCTGAAACTGAATCTTTTGTTGTAAAAAGCGTGAAAGAAGGTATTGAAAAAGCAAAAACAATGTTCAAAGAACGTCGTTTTTACGGTTTCTATTTTACTTCTGAAAATTACATCGTATACAATAACAAACGTTATTGGCAAGAAGATGATGATACTCAAAAAAACAAAAGAAATCCAAAGGAGTATTTGGTTGCAAAAAAGGTTCTTAATTATGAAGAAGTAGCCAAATTGGGTGAAAATGTACTCCTTTCCAATATGAAGAACCTTGGTTGGAAGTATGTTGTTAAGACCGTGTTGGGTAATTATCAGCCTTATAATAAACGCGTGGTTCTTTTGGATGATAATTTCAACCCAATGCAACTTCCGGATTAAATTGATTGAAAAAATGGAAAAAAAAGCGAGAGGTAAAACTTCTCGCTTTTTTATTTGACGTTCTGTATAAAATATATTACTATAATCAAAGAATTGGAGGAAATATGACGCTTATTGATACATACATATCGCGCATATCACAAAAAGAGCATGCTGATAGACAAGGTAGTACTCACCATTGTTATTTTTTTGATGATTATGCATTACTGAAAGGTGCTTTTTACGAGTCTGATATAAAATTTGTAATTGAAAAGTCAAAGGAATTAAACTCAAAGGGAGTTGCTGTAGTTCCTACGCTTGAATATAAAAAAGTTAGGGATATTCCTAATTCATTCTTTTTAGGTTATGTGTTACAACAAAAAGCAGAGGGCGAAGAGCTTTACAAAACATATTTTTCTAAGCAATCCGCCAATGAATATTATGCCAAAATAAAAGAGTTAGCTGATAAACCACAGAAATTTTTTGATAAATTTGCATCAGATTGGATGGCAATATGTAAAAGCGGTTTACAAATAGATCCTTCTAAATCTTCTAACTTTTTTTATACACCGGAAGGAATTTCTTTTATAGATTTATGCAAGGCAAACAAGCCAAAGCATCAAGAATATGCATTTGGCGAAGCTGCGATAGTTTTATTTAATGGCGGGTCATATTATCATTTTACCAAACATGATCAACATAAGGCTATACTGAATAAATTAGTTCATGCTTTTGCACAACAAGGAGAAAGCATGGAAAAAATGAAAATGATTGCACAACGTCATTTCCCTGATATTGCCGATAATGTGTTTACCACAATTAAAAGTATGAATTATGTTACAAAAAACACAAAAGAGCGAGAATAAGAATCGCTCTTTTGTAATACGGGAATGTAATTACAATAACATAATAATTAAAAGGACATATATTCTTTTAGTTTTTCGGCACTGGATTTTAATAAGATGTGTTCTTCCGGAGTGAGCTTAGGATAAATAACTTTTTCGATACCGTTTTTATTGATAATTGACGGAAGAGACAAACAAACATTGTTTACACCTTCTATTTCTTCGTGGAGTGAAGATACTGTTAAAATTGCATTTTCATTTGTGCTGATAGCTTGACATATTCTGCTTAATCCACCTGCAATTCCGTAAAATGTTGCGCCTTTACCTTCAATGATTTTATATGCAGCATTTCTGACATTATCGTCAATATATGCTTTTACTTCCCAGTCAAATTCTCGATTTAATTCTTTACTGAGAGTTTCTAAAGGCATAGTGCCGGCATCGGCATTTGACCATACAAGCACCTCACTGTCGCCATGTTCTCCCAAAACGTTGGCGTGGATAGATTTTGAAGAAACGCCCATGTGTTCGCCAAGTAAGGTTCTAAAACGAGACGTATCAAGAATTGTCCCGCTTCCGAAAACTTTATGAGTCGGTAAACCTGATATTTTTAATGAATAATAAGTCATAATATCAACCGGATTAGATGCAACTAAAATTATGGTTTCCGGTGCATAATGTACAATTTGGCAGATGATAGATTTTAAAATTTCAACATTTCTTTCCATAAGAGCAATACGTGTTTCACCATTTTTTTGATTTGCTCCGGCTGAAATAATTACGACATCTGCACAGGTTAAATCGCTATATGTACCGGCCCTGACAACACTTGCATATGCAAAAGTTGTGGCATGAGATATATCTATGGCTTCGGCAATTGCTTTTTTTTCATTACTGTCAATTAATATAATTTCTCTTGCTATTCCTCTTAATACCAAGGCAAAAGCTGTGGCACTTCCGACATTTCCGGCTCCGATAATTCCGATTTTCATATCAACTCCTTTTGGTTAATTTTGTTGTTATGTATTATTGAAAATAAAAAAAACAAGGGTTTTATGCACTATTTATGACAATTTGTTTCAATGTTAAATATATAAATATCAATAAGTTAGTCTGGAATATGTAATTTTTTTGCAGGTAAAATGAAAAAAAAGCTTGTCAAATGATATAAATGTGTGCTAACAACTCAATCAAGACTAATTGTTAGTCTGAATTTTGTTTTAATATTTATTGAGGTTAAATACATGACTGATACCGCTAATCGCGTTAAAAAGATTGTTGCTGAACACTTAGGTGTTGAAGAATCTAAAGTTACTGAAAGCGCTAGCTTCATTGACGATTTAGGTGCTGACAGCTTAGACACTGTTGAATTAGTTATGGCATTTGAAGAAGAATTCGGTTGCGAAATTCCTGATGATGCTGCTGAAAAAATTCTTACAGTTAAAGATGCTATTGACTATCTTTCAAAGAATGCGTAAGTCTTGTGGCTTAAAGTAAGTTTAAGAACTCGCTGCTATCAGGCGAGTTTTTTCATATCAAAGAATATAACAAAGTAAAAAAAGAGGTTTATTTTATGAGAAGAGTTGTAATTACCGGTTTAGGTGTAGTATCACCTTTAGGACGTGGTGTAGAGCACAACTGGAGACGTTTATTAAATTCAGAATCAGGGGTAGTAAAAATTACGGATATTGATTTGAAAGATATTCCTGTTCAAATTGCGGGACGAGTTCCATATGGTACTGAAGACGGACAGTTTAATCCTGATGATGTTTTGCCTCCTAAAGATCAAAAGAAAAATGACAAGTTTATATTGTTTGGTTTAGCAGCCGGTATAGATGCTATTAAAGACAGCGGATATATCCCTCAGACCGAAGATGAACAATTTCGTTTTGGTGTTATGATGGGCGCTGGAATCGGTGGATTAAATGCAATTTATGAAAATGCTTTATCTTTTAATGAATCTGGTATAAAGCGCATTTCTCCATTTTTTATTCCATCATGTTTGATTAACCTTATTTCCGGTAACTTATCTATTATGTTTGGACTTAAAGGTCCAAACCATGCTTGTGTTACAGCGTGTTCAACAGGAACACATGCTATTGGTGATGCAGCTAAGATGATTGCTATGGGTGATGCTGATGCTATGGTGGCAGGTGGTGCTGAAGCTGCTGTTAATGTTTTAGGTTTGGCGGGTTTTGCGCGTATGAAAGCAATTACGGCAGAATTTAATGATGCTCCGGAAAAGGCATCTCGTCCTTGGGATAAAAACAGAAGTGGTTTTGTTATGGGTGAGGGTGCTGGTGCTGTTGTTTTGGAAGAATTGGAACATGCAAAAGCACGTGGCGCAAAAATTTATGCTGAAGTTGTCGGCTATGGTATGAGCGGTGATGCATATCACATTACAGCTCCGTCAGGTGATGGTGCGTACAGAGCAATGAAAATGGCAACAGATCATGCCAAAGAACATGGTGTTGAATTAAAAGATATTAATTATATTAATGCACACGGAACATCAACCCCAGCTGGTGATGTCGGTGAGGCTAAAGCTGTTCAACGCTTATTTGGTGAAGATATGAAGACTGTTTCTATGTCTTCCACAAAATCAGCAATTGGTCACTTACTTGGTGCCGCAGGGGCTGTCGAAGCTGTTTATACGACACTTGCAATCAGAGATCAGATTTGCCCTCCTACATTAAATTTGGAAGATGTTGAAGATGAGGTTGCTGATATTGATTTAGTGCCATTAAAACCAAAGAAAAAAGAAATAAAGGCAGCTATGTCAAACTCTTTCGGTTTCGGAGGAACAAACTCTTCTATTATTTTGAAAAAATACGAAGAATAATCTTTTTGATTAACTGTTATAAAAAAACACCCATTTGGGTGTTTTTTTATTTGACAAATATTTTGTCGAGTGATAAGATGCAATCAGAATTTTAATAATTAAGATATTATGGTAACAATTGAAAAACTGGATTATGCTTCTTTGGTTACGCGAGGCGGACTAAAGATGTTATCAGAAAAGTCTATGGCTTTTTTTGAAGACAATGGTGATGCTGTTCTTGGTGCAATTTTCTCAAAGTATGTTGATAACGATGATGAAATTTCATTAGAGTTCAACGAGGAATGTTTGGCAGGAATTGGTGTTAGTGTAAAAAAGTATTGCGGTGAAACTTTTTTAGGTTTTGGTGCTTCGGAAGAATATGTTATGTTAAAAAATGAGAAAGGACAAATTCTTGTTTATTGCTTGGCAGGAGATAACATATACTTCATCGATGAAATTTTTGATAAATATCAAGTTGTCTATAACGGTTATTGGGATTTAGGCTACTCTATTCTCGAAAAGAATTTTTTACTCTACAAAGGTAATAAACGCTATCTTCTTCACGAATTAGAACTGATTGATTGTGGAGAAGAAATTGCAACAAATGCGTTTTATAACCATGAAGAAAAGACACTTTCTTTATTTGAATGGAACCTCGTTACTTATTCTGATGCGGAAAACGTTAAAATCTATACAGATAAGTATATGACCATAGAGTTTACCATTAAAGGTAAGAAATGTAAAAAAATCTACAAGGACAAAGCTTGGACCACACCTATTTTTTGGAAATTATTTGCAAAAAAGTAGTATCGTGAAATGAATTAAAAAAAACACTCTTAAAGGATATCCTTTAAGAGTGTTTTTTATGAAACTTAGGAGGAGAAAATTATTTTCTGTATTTAATTTCTCCGGCGGGTAAATTGCGATATGAGTTTGGACTAATCTTCATTCCGTTATATCTTGGATCTCCATAGAATACAAACTCGTAAAATTTACCGGCAGCAGTCTGTCCCTGAACCCAAACAGTACACTCATCATCTACGATAATCCTATATGAGCCTTCTGAATTTTGCCAAATGCCGAAATCTTCAAGAATATAGGTATATGTATCGCCATTTTGATACATATACTCAATCTCAATAGGACAAGCATAGGTATCATAACCATCGTAGACAACTTCTACACAATCAGCCGCAATATTGTATGGGGCATTGTAGTAGTTGTAAGTTGTAGAAGTGTAATCCACGACCTTCCATTCAGTGACAGGATCGTAAACTTCATCTTCCAAAACAGGTTCAACATAGGGAACTTCTTGTGTCTTTTGTTTGCAAGAAACAAGCACGATGCAAGCAAAAGCAAGCATCATCATAATAATACTTTTTCTTTTCATTTTGATAAAAATTTATGGTTGTTAATAATTAGATTTCGCAATAAATATAATCTAATTACTTTCAATTGTCAAACGTTTTGTGTTAAATATTACAAATGTTTTCTTATTGTATCATAATCAGGATAATTTTTTAAATCACCAAGTAATGTATATGTTGGATTTGAAGAAAATAAAGTTTGTGATGCATTTAGTATATCTTCACGAGTCACATCATTTATTTTTTGAACAATTTCATCTGTAGGTATAACTCTGTTATGAAGCAAAGTTTGTCTTGCAATTACTTCAGCAGTAGATGATGAACTTTCAAGAGCCATAAGCATACTGGCTTTAAGTTGAACTTTTGCTCTATTTAGTTCTTTTTCGGTAACTTTTTCGTTTACTGCTTTTTTAATTTCATCGGCAACAACCGGTATTAAAGTGTTTAATTGTTCTGCTGATGTTCCTGCATAAATACCAAATAATCCGCTTGAAGTTTGTGATGAACAGTAAGAATATACACTATATACCAATCCTCTTTTTTCACGAATTTCTTGAAACAATCGAGATGACATTCCTCCACCAAAAATTGTGGAAAATATGCTTATGGGATAATATAACGGATTTTTATATTCAATACCATTAAAACCAAGTAATACATGAGTTTGCTCAATTTTGCGGTTTTCTTTATAAAAACCTCCTTTATAAATTTGCGGAGCAATGTCAAAAGATGTTTTTGCTCTATAATCAGACATTCTATCTTTTACCATTTGAACAAATGTATCATGTTTTAAATTTCCAACTGCAACAACTACTGTGTTATCGGCGGCATAATTGTTTTTCATATATGAATGTAATATATCCGGATTAAATGAGCGGACATTTTCTTTTGGACCCAAAATGGTTCTTCCGATCGGTTGGTTCGGAAAAGCGGTTTCTTGAAAATAATCAAAAATAACATCATCAGGAGTATCTATAGCCTGTTTAATTTCTTGGACCACAACTTCTTTTTCTTTTTCCATTTCTTCAATAGGAAATGTAGGGTTGAGAACAAAATCGGCAATAACATCAAGAGCCAGTTCCACATCATTTTTAAGCATTTTAGCATAAAAAGCTGTAAATTCTCTGGATGTATATGCATTGTTTTGCCCACCAACATTTTCAATTTCTTCTGAAATTTGTACAGAATTTCTTTTTTTTGATCCTTTAAATACCATATGCTCCACAAAATGAGAAATTCCGTTTATTTCTTGTTTTTCATAGGCGGCTCCGGTTTTTACCCAAATGCCGAGAGATACTGTTTCTGTTTGAGGACGTTCTGCTGTGATTATTCTTAATCCGTTTTCTAAAATTGTTTGTTGGTGTTGCATATTTAATATCCTATTTAAAATCCTAATTGACAGTATTATATTACCCCTATAGTATAAATCAACCATAATTTTTTAAAAAGGACGATAAAATATGAAAAAAAATCCTCATTTTGCCATTGTATTATCTGGCTGTGGAAGATCTGATGGATCTGAGATACATGAAACCACTTGTGCAATGCTTGCTATAGATTGTCAAAATTGTACATATCAATGTTTTGCCCCAGATATTAATCAGGCAGTGGTTGTGAATCATATAACAGGCAAGAGAGTTGAAGAAACTAGAAATGTGTTGGTAGAATCTGCCAGAATTGCAAGAGGAAATATTAAAAGTTTGAAAGAATTTAATCCGACAGATTTTGATGCTGTAGTTTTTCCCGGAGGAGTAGGGGCCGTCATAAATTGGTGCGATTTTTCGGTAAGTGGTGTAAGTTGTCAGGTTGAAACATCTGTAAGAAAGGCAATTTGGGATAGCTATAAACATCATCTTCCGATAGGTGCAATGTGTATAGCTCCAGTGTTGATAGCAAAAGTTTTGGGCTCTGAAGGAGTAAAAGTAACTATAGGAAATGATGAAAAAGTGGCAGCATCTGTTGCTATGACAGGCGCTATTCACGAGAATACCAATGTCGTAGATGTTTGTGTTGATGAAATTCATAAAGTGGTTACCACGCCGGCTTATATGCTTGCAAATTCAATAAAAGAAGTTTGTGAAGGTGCTGATAACATGATAAAAGCTTTGTTGAAACTGATTTAATATTTTACTTGCATATTATTAAAAACAATATACAATTACTATAAGCAGTAATGTATAAATTACTGTTAGTACCTGAATTGGGTGCGGAGTTGTCACAAACTTTTTTATACACGCTGTGGTGTCTGATGTAGCACCATAATATTGTCATATAGAAATTATATGCACAATAAATATATCCCCGATAAGAAGGTTGGGGAGCTTTTGTTGTATGTCCAAGGTTTTACCTAAAGAACAAAAGAATCATTTCAGCGTGTATGATTTGTGAACTTCCCGACCACCCTTGAAAGGTGGTTATTTTAATTTTATGCGGGGAGTTTGTAAGATGGAAAAAATAAGTGTTGTAATTCCGATTTATAATGTCGATTTATATCTTCGTAGATGTTTAGATAGTGTTTGTAATCAAACTTTTAAAAACTTAGAAATCATATGTATAAATGATGGTTCAACAGATGCTTCAGCTCAAATATTAGAAGAATATGCTCAAAAAGATAATCGTATAAAAGTGATACATCAAAAAAATCAGGGGCAATCGGTTGCTAGAAATGTCGGTATGAAAGAGGTAACAGGGCAATATTGTGTATTTTTAGATTCTGATGATTTTATTCATCCTCAATTTTGTGAAATTATGTTACATTTATTAAAAGATAATAATTGTGATATAGCAGAGAATAGAATTTTAAAATATAAAAACAATTTTGAACAAATTAATTTAAATAGAGTTAGTAAAATAAACTATAAAGTCTTAAAAGATCCCTTATGGTCTATGCTTTCACATCAAAAATTCAGAACAAGATTTATGGTGTGTCCACGATTATATCGTACTGAAATTATTAAAAATTTTAAATTTATAGAGGGAATTTACTTTGAAGATTATCCATGGTCAGTGTGCTTATGTAGTCAAAATTTGAAAGTGGTTGTAACCACTAATCACTTATATTATTATACTTATAACCCAAACTCTACGACTAAGACAAAGTTTTCAGTAAAAAAATGTAAGGATTATTTTGAGGGGTTAAAATTTGTATTACAATATTTTATTGAAAACAATAAGGATATATCCTTTTTAAAGAAACGTTTGGTTCCTACAATTTTTAAAACAGAATTAAAACTTATTGAAGATATTCAGGAAAATAGAGAACTGTTGAAAGTATTTGCCGAACAAATTAAGTGGGCTTACGAACAAAACATTCTTTCAATATGGTATAATAATTGGAAGAGATATTTGCAATATTATAAAATTTCGCAAATTATTTAAGATGGATAAAATAATGAATAATATTAAAATTTCATATATTTTACCTTGTTATAATGTGGAAAAATATATATCAATTTGTTTAGAAAGCTTGATCAATCAAACTTTAAAAGAAATAGAAATAATATGTATTAATGATGGCTCCACAGATGATACTTTATCTATAATTAAATTGTATCAAGGTAAAGATAGTAGAATAAAAGTTGTAACACAATATAATCAAGGTCCGGGATATGCAAGAAATTTTGGAGTTAAACATGCGTTAGGAGAATATATTAATTTTGTGGATCCGGATGATTATTTGGATAAAAAAACTGCAGAAATCAGTTATAAAAAAATCAAAGAATTTGATACAGAGGTACTATCATATAATGCTAATGTTGTTAAAAAAGGAAAAATTAAAAAAGTATTATATTATTTTACTCAACAAGATAATATTGTTTTGAAATCAGGAGATATTTTAAATAAAGATTTTAAGAGTGATTTTCATAGTTGGCATTTCTTAATAAAGACATCGTTACTCAAAAAACATCGGATTACTTATCCAAAACTTTCATTATGTGAAGACGTTCCTTTTGTGTTAAGTTTAGTTATTAAAGCAAAGAAAATTGCTTTTATTCAAAATGCGTTATATTATTATGTTCAACATCAAAGTTCTATTGTTCATAATGTTAGTGATAAAGTTTTTGATGTATTTGATGTTTTTTTATTATCAGAACAAATTTTACCAAAGCAGTATCATAATAAATTTTTAGAATGGAAAATAAATTTATTAGCTGGACTTTATAATAATCGCTATAAGAGTATTACAGATGATCAATTTGAAAATTTAATAAAAGAAAAATTAACATCAAATGAATATATGCTGTTTCAAAAAGAAAAAAAATATCGCCAGAAAACAACAAAAAAATATAAGCTAGGTAAAATTACCTTGTTATCGGTGGTTAGTTATCATTATAAACGTAAATATTATATCTTAGGTATATTTTTAATTTTTAAGAAAAGGTTTGCCTACAAATGATATGGATAAAAATGTTTTATGACTAAGTTTTTGTAATATGTGTTGTAATTAAGAATAAAAGTGATAATATTTACTGTGTTTTTTATGAAGGATAAATATGAAATTTTTTGATACACATATTCATTTGCAAGATTTTGAGAATACAGATATTATTACCTTGCTAAAAACAGGTAAGATATCTAAATGTATTTGTGTAAGCGCAAAACAAGAAGATTGGGAAAAAGTTGCTTTTGTTTATGAACAATATCCGAATATAGTTATTCCGGCATTCGGACTTCATCCGTGGTATGTTGATACTAAAAGTAAAACTTGGATAACTGAACTTGAAAAATATTTAATAAAATATCCATCAGCCATGGTAGGAGAATGTGGATTTGACAGATTAAACAATCCGGTTTATGAAGTACAAAAAGAGGTGTTTCTATCTCAAATTGATTTAGCTAAAAAATATAACAGAACATTACTTATTCATGCGGTAAAAGCAGACGTATGGATGGAAAATGTGTGGCAAATATTACCCAAACGCTTTGTTTTTCATTCATTTAATGCACATGTTGAACAACTTAATCAGATAATTTCTCATAATGGGTATGTATCTTTTAATATAAAAATTTTGAACAATAAGCAATCTAATGAGATTTTACTTAAAACTCCAGTTGAAAAGATGCTCGTAGAGACAGATGCCCCGTATCAAAGTGATATTACGGATTTAGAGATGTTAGTAAATAAAATTGCTGTTATACGAAATGAAAAACTTGAAGATTTAAGATTATCTTTATATGATAATGCAATGGAGTTGTATAAAAGTGACAAATAATAGGTTTGTAAGAACTTCTGCCTTATTGGGTGATGAAGCAATGGAAAAAATTAGGTCATCATCAGTGATGATTGTGGGGCTTGGAGCCGTTGGTGGTTATGCATTGGAAGCAATGGCTCGTTCCGGTGTGGGGAATTTGATTTTAGTAGATTTTGATACATTTGATGAGAGTAATATAAATCGCCAGATTTTAGCTCTCAGCTCTACAATAGGTAGAAAAAAAACTCAAGTTGCTCTTGAGCGTGTCAAAGAGATTAATCCTGATTGTAATGTTATTATCAAAGATATGTTTGTTGATGAAAATAATGTAGATGATCTTCTTTCTTCCAAACCTGATTTTGTCATTGATGCGATAGATAGTATAAAGCCTAAATGTATGTTAATTAAAGCATTAATTGATAAGAATATTGATTTTATATCATCAATGGGGGCCGCATTAAAAACAGATACAGAAAATATTAAGGTGGTAAAATTAAATCAGACACAAAATTGCTCAATGGCTAAATGTGTGCGTCAAAATTTAAAAAAACTTGATATTGATATTAGTCGTGTAACATGTGTTTTTTCTGATGAGCAAATATCTTTACCTGCTTCAGCCATAACCTTAACGGATAAGGGGCAAAAAAATATTTTAGGTTCATTGCCGACAATTACAGCAATATTTGGACTTATCATGGCAAATTATACAATAAAACAACTTATAAAATAAATCATTTATAATTTTTTTTGGTATATTTCATAAAAGATACTTTTATTACAGAATAAAATTTTTATAATATCGGTTAATATTTGTTTTTTGGGAGTATGATGTGTTTTTAGGTTTAGGTATTGCATTAATTGTTGCATTGATGGATCAGTTAAGTAAGTATTTTGTTCGTAGTTATTTTGATAATGCTACTTCTCCGGTTGAATTTTGCAGTTTTTTTAATTTGGTAGAGGCTTGGAACACAGGTGTGAGCTTTTCTATGTTTAACAATGGTGGCTTGATAGGAATAATAATATTAAGTTTGTTTGCCATAGGTGTTATTATCTTTTTACTTTTGTGGTTGAGAAAAGAAAATGAAAAAATTATTCAGATTGCACTTGGTATGATTATAGGTGGCGCCATAGGTAATGTGATGGATAGAATTTATTATGGCGCAGTGTATGATTTTTTAGATTTCCACTATAAAGATATGCATTGGCCAGCATTTAACGTTGCCGACAGTTTTATATGTATTGGTGCTTTTATCATAATTTTGCATAGTTTGTTGAATATTAAATCTTGTAAAAAGGAAGGTTGAAAATGAGAAAAATGTTAGGATTATTGTTTGTTATTTGTTTTGTGTTAAACGGATGCGGACTTACAAAAAAAGATTTAGGTTTGGCAAAAAATATACCTGATGAAAATAAGGTGGAAACCAGAAAAGCTCTTGATTTACCACCTGATTTTGATATGCTTCCCGAATAAGGAATTTTTTATGTTAAAAGTCTTAGTTTTTATTTTGTGTTTTTTTATAAGCACTGCAGATGCTAGGATTTTCGGTGCACAAGATTTTATCTTAGATAATGGCTTCAAAGTTGTTGTTATACCAAACCATAAAGCACCGGTTATTAAATTGATGCTTTGGTATAAAGTAGGGAGTGTTGATGAACCATTAGGAAAAGGTGGATTGGCTCATCTTTTGGAACATTTAATGTTTAGAGGAACTAAAAAAGTTAAAGGCTCATCTTTTAATGATATAATTGAAGCTCATGGAGGAAACAGTAATGCTTTTACATCTCATGATTTTACTGTTTATCATGAATTTTTGGACATATCACGTTTAGAAGTGGCTCTGGCTTTAGAAGCAGACAGAATGCAAAATTTACAAATAGATGATGAAGCTTTTGAAACAGAAAGAAAAATTGTTTTTCAAGAAAGAAAACAGCGCATTTCTAATAATCCGTTTGCCGGTTTTAGTGAAATATTAAATCAGACACTATGGCAAAATAATCCTTATGCAAGGCCTGTTACGGGTTTGGAGGACGAAATTTTATCTATCACAAAAGAAGATGTTATTTCTTTTTATGATACATATTATTCTCCCGATAATGCCGTTTTAGTTTTATCAGGTGATATAGATGTTGTAACGGCCAGAAAACTTGTAAATAAATATTTTCAATCTATTCCTAATAAAAAAAATAAGCCTGAAAAAGTCGAATTTAATGTGGTAAAAAATTCTTCTTTTAAGGTGGAACAAAAACTGGAAGATATTAAACAACCTAGATATATAAAAAAATATATTATTAATGAAACAGATAAAGATTTTAACCATATTTTACCTCTTATGTTATTTTCAAATTATTTCGGAGAAACAGATAATAGTTACCTGAAAAGAAATTATGTTTTAACGGGAAAAATGATAGCAGCATCTTCTTCTTGTGACACATTTAACAGAGGGCAGGGAACGTTCGCAATTTCTGTTGTATCTGATAATATTTCAAATGTTGAAGAAGTAGTCAATACAGCATTGTTGGAAGCTCTTAGTTCCTTTGGAGAGAAACAACTTGAAGAAGAGAAGAAAAAAATATTGTCATCTCTTGTTTATATGCAAGATGATCCTGAAAGTATGGCTTTGATTATGGGCCGATTTTATGCTCTTGGTTTTCCGATTAGTAAAATAGAATCCTATGCAGAGTATGTTAAAGGAGTGAGTTTAGAGGATATTAATAGAGCTGTTCGGTATATGGTTAGATTATCAACAAATATTAGAGCCTTTTTATTGCCAACTGAAGATAAGGAACAGAATAATGAATAAATTTTTTACTGTTATATTTGTTATAGTTTCTGTGCTCTGTTATTGTATTTATAAAAACAGCTTTATTGATTTTGATAAAATTGTTGAAGTGTCAGAATTAAAAGGTAGAACATTTAATAATAAACCGGTAGAAATTATTACCCCGTCAGGAATAAAAGTTTGGTTTCTTGAAGATGATAGTGTTAATCTTTTAAGTGTAAGTTTTTCTTTTAATATGGCCGGTACAGCTTACGATGATGAAGATAGAAAGGGAGTATCTTTAATTACCTCACAAATGCTTGAAGGAGGTACAAAAGATTATGATTATAAATCTTATCATGATTTGTTGGATATAAATGGAATATATATCGGTTTTGCCACAGATAATGATTATTTTAACGGTTTTATGACAGCACCGACAATAAAGATGCATTCCAATGAAACAAATATACCGGCATCAGATAATAAGAAGCTGGCATTTGATATATTAAAACAAGTTTTATATGAACCTCGTTTAGATGAAAGTTTTTTGAAAACTCTGCAAAAACAGTTTGAAGTGTTAGTGAAAACACAAAAAGAAAATCCGAAAACTGAATTAGGATTAAAGTTTACAAAAGAGCTTTTTAAAAATCATCCGTATTCAATAACAATAGAAGATATGGCTGATAATGTGTCTGCATTAAATGTGTCGGATATAAGAAATTTTATGAAAAAATCGTTGGTAAAAGATAATCTGATTGTCAGTGTTGCAGGTAATATTACGAAAGAAGAGTTGGTTGATTATGTTGATGATACGTTTGTTTTTTTAGAACAAAGTAATGGTAAAACTCAACTAAAAAAGCCTGAAATAGATTTTTCTTCAGAATCTGTCATAATACAAAGAGATACAGCACAAGTCATAAGTTCATTTGCTTTGGAAGGGGTAAAACGTACGGATTCAAATTTTTATCCATTATATATTGCAAATCACATATTTGGTGGCTCAGGCCTTACATCAAGAATTTCTGTAGCTTCACGAGAAAAAGAGGGATTAACGTATGGCATCTATACATATTTAGATGCTGAAGAATTGGCACCTCTTATAATTGGAGAATTTTCTTGTGTCCCGGAAAATTATGATAAAATAAAAACAATTTTAAGAGAGCAAATGGTTAAATTTGCGTCTAAAGGTGTAACAAAGAAAGAGTTATTAAATGCTAAAAGATACCTTTTAGCATCATACAATTTGCGTTTTAAATCAACTTTAGAGCTTTCAAAAATGCTTACACAGATGCAAAAGTATAAATTAGGGCTGGATTTTTTACAAAAAAGGAACGATTATGTGGAAAATGTTACATTGGCAGAAGTAAATAAAGTAGCTTCGCAATATTATAATAAACGACCTAAAGAAGTAGTAATAGGATTAATTAAATAAAGGAGTGAACGTTAATATGTTTGGACTTAATAACAATAAACCCAAAGCTTGGAAAAAACTTCAAAAAGAATACAAAAGAATTAAAAATATACATATGAGAGATTTATTTTTAGCTGATGATAAAAGAGCTAAAAAGTATACCTTAAAACTCAAAGATATGTATCTTGATTATTCTAAAAATCGCTTTGATGACAAAGTTATGGAAAATTTAATTGCTTTGGCAAAAGAGTGTAAGTTAGAAGAAAAAATTAAAGATATGTTTGATGGTGTAAAAATCAACAACACGGAAAATCGTTCAGTCTTACATATTGCTCTCCGTAACAGATCTAAGAGAGCTATCTTTAGTGATAATGAAAATGTTATGCCAAAGATTAATAATGTTTTGCAAAAAATTAAAAACTTTTCAGAGGCTGTTAGATCAGGAGAATTTAAGGGTTATACAGGTAAAAAGCTTACCAATATTGTAAATATAGGTATAGGCGGTTCAGATTTAGGGCCTGTAATGGTTTGTGAAGCGTTGCGTAAATATTGGGCAAAAGATATTAATTGTTATTTTATTTCCAATATTGACGGAACAGCTTGCGCAGAAGTTTTAAACAAAATTGATCCCGAAACGACATTATTTATTGTTGCTTCAAAAACATTTACAACAATCGAAACATTGACCAATGCAAAGACTTGTCGTCAATGGCTTGTAAATGCTTTAGGTAATAGTGCTGTTGATAAGCACTTTGTCGCACTTTCAACAAACAAAGTCGAGGTTGAAAAATTTGGTATCAATACAGAAAATATGTTCGAATTTTGGGATTTTGTCGGCGGACGCTATTCTTTGTGGTCAGCAATCGGGCTTATTGTTGCGATAGCAGTCGGTTATGAAAATTTTGAAAAATTGCTTGAAGGTGCTTATACTATGGATGAGCATTTCAGAACAGCAGAATTACATAAAAACATACCAGTTATTATGGCAATGCTTGGTATTTGGTATAACAACTTTTTTAATGTTCATCGCTATGCAGTTATCGCATATGACCAATATTTACAATATTTACCGGCATATTTACAACAACTTGATATGGAAAGTAACGGAAAATCAGTTGATAAAAATAATCATTTTGTAGATTATGCAACAGGTCCTGTTGTGTTTGGAGGTGCAGGAACCAATGTTCAGCATTCTTTTTTCCAACTTTTGCATCAGGGAACACAAATGGTGCCAACAGATTTTATTATTCCTGCAATTTCTCATAATGAAATGGGTAATCATCATCAGATTTTAATGTCAAATGTTTTAGCTCAAGGTGAGGCTCTTATGTGGGGTAAAACAGTGGAAGAGGCTGCTAAAGAACTTGAAAAAGCTGGAAAAAGCAAAAATGTTATTGATGCTTTGAAAAAATATAAAAGTTTTGAAGGAAATAGGCCGTCTAATACATTGTTATTTAAAATAATTGATCCATTTTCACTTGGTATGCTTATAGCATTATATGAACAGAAAGTTTTTGTTCAAGGTGTTATCTGGAATGTTAATTCGTTTGATCAGATGGGAGTTGAGCTTGGTAAACAAATGGCACTTAACATCTTACCGGAATTAGCAGGAAGTGCATTTGGTATTTCTCACGATAGTTCTACTTTATCATTGATTAAACAAATTAAAAAATTTAGAAAGCAATAAAATGACAATACGCGTTCTGCCGGATAACCTTATAAATCAAATTGCAGCAGGAGAGGTTATAGAAAGACCAGCTTCTGTTGTAAAGGAGTTGGTTGAAAATGCTATAGATGCAAAAGCAACCAGAATTGAGGTTACTCTGGCAGGAGGCGGAAAAAATCTTATAGTTGTTGCCGATGACGGAAAAGGTATGTCATGTGCTGAGTTATCTGTTGCAATTAAAAGACATGCTACATCAAAACTTGAAAATGATGATTTATTTAATATCAACCACTTAGGGTTTAGAGGTGAAGCGTTACCTTCAATTGGTGCAGTAGCCAAAATGAGCATTATCAGTAAAGAAAAAAATGTTGATGATGCTTATAAAATAGAAGTAAATGGAGGAATACAATCTGAAATTATGCCGGCAGCTCTTTCTCAAGGTACCAGAATTGAGATAAGAGATCTGTTTTATACGACACCTGTACGCTTAAAATTTTTAAAAAATGATTCAACTGAAACGGCACAATGTATTGATATATTAAACCGAATAGCAATTGCTAATCCTTATATTTCGTTTTATTTATATTCTGACGGTAAAAAGAAAGTTGCATTGGAAGCTCTTAGTGGCGATTTGCATGAAGCTCGTCTTAAGCGGTTGTCAGCTGTAATGGGACAAGAATTTGCAAATAATTCTCTTTTGATAAATGCTACAAGAGAAAAAATCAGTATAAGCGGATATATTAGTCTGCCGACTTTTAATAAGGCTAATTCTTTATCGCAGTATTTATTTGTAAATTCAAGACCTGTGAGAGATAAGCTTTTGTTGGGAGCTATAAAAGGTGCATATCAAGATGTTTTGGCAAGCAACAGATATCCTGTATGCGCGTTGTTTATTGATGTTGATCCTTTTTATGTTGATGTTAACGTTCATCCTACCAAGTCAGAAGTCCGATTTTTTGACAGTGCACATGTAAGAGGTTTATTAGTTGGCGCAATAAGACAAGCGTTATCTTTGGGAGATAAAGCAGTCGCTTCTAATTTGGATTTATCATCTTTTATTAACGATACTGTTACAGATTTTTCAAATGTAGATATAAACACTTTCGAATCTCCGATAGGGATAATGCAACCTCCACAACAAATTAAAAATTTTAGTAATGTTTTTTCGGGAGTTTCCCGTCAGAATAGAACATATCAGGTGGACTTACCTGAATTTGCTAATATGTTGTCGGTAAAAACGGTCGTCTCTCAAACTACGGATAGTAATATATCAGATGAAGTTATAGGTCCGTTAGGTGTTGCAAAGGCTCAATTTCATGATACGTATATCATATCTCAAACCAAAAACAGCATAATTATAATTGATCAACATGCAGCGCATGAACGTATTGTTATGGAAAAGCTTAAATTATCTTTGTTGCAAGAAAATAAGATTGCAACACAAATGCTTTTAATACCTGAAATTATAGAATTGAGCGCTTCAGAAAAAGAACACATAATTACAGAAAAAGAACAATTGTCTAAGCTGGGATTGGTAGTTGAGGAGTTTGGTCTTACAGAGGTAATTGTTCGTGAAGTTCCCGCACTTATTTCAGAAGCAAATGTGAAAAATCTTATAACAGATTTGGCACAAGAAATAGCAGAGTGGGGTGCACAATTTAGTTTAACAGATAAGCTTCATCACATATGTGCAACAATTGCATGTCATGGGTCTGTAAGAGCCGGAAGAAACTTAAATATTGAAGAGATGAACAGGCTTTTACGAGATATGGAACAAACAGAGCATTCCGGCCAATGCAACCATGGAAGACCAACATATGTGGAATTAAGGTTATCTGATATTGAAAAACTTTTTGCCAGAAGATAAAAAAATCGCGGACTTCTGATGTCAGCGATTTTTTTAAAGTAGAGGTGTTTCACAGTTATTGTTGAGAAAACAGCTCTTTTACATCAAATTCATACTCATTAATGTAATCTCTAGTTTTTTTCAAAGCTTTCTGTCTGCATGTATTATAACAGATCTCAACTATTTCATCAATAGAAAGAGATTCTGGATTTTGCAGTTTTACACCATAAGTTGCTTCGATTTGTTTAATGGTGTTTGAAAACTTAGGATTAATTTTTTCTGTGGTGTTTACCGGTCCTCCGGCCGCCGTGGTAAATAGTCTAACTACTACGAGGCGAACATCTTGTAATCGCGACATAATTGTAATAATATTTTTGGTACATAATTATTAAAATGTAGACCCATTAGAACATATATAATATTTTATGTCAATACTTTAAAAAATTATGGTATATATACTGTTATATTAAAAACATTTTGAAGGAAAAACAATGATATAAAACAAATACCCATAGTGATAATCGGTGTGGTTATCCAACCGAATATCAGTTTAAGCGTAATATTCCAGTTTATTCCTCTTCCACCTTTTAGTAAACCTAACCCCAAAATTGCTCCTATAACAGCTTGTGTACTAGATACAGGTACCAGCGGAAATGCTGGTAAATTATGGTTTTCCAGAAAATTTTGTAATCCTTGAGATGAAAATAAAAATAATGTTAAAGCTTGGGCCAGTACAACAACCAAAGCTAAAAGAGGTGTCATTTTCATCAAATTATTACCGACTGTTAAAATAACTTTTTTAGAATAGGTTATAATTCCGACACTGATTGATATTCCACCTAATAAGAATAAAATTTGTAGCCCGCTTAACTGAAAACAGCTACCAATTTGGACAGGTTTGAAAGGAGACGAATCAGCAAATACACCAATTATATTTGCAATATTGTTTGCACCTAAAGAATACGCACATAAGGCTCCTGAAATAATAAGACCTATTCTTATATAATAGTCTTGTCGTAAAAGATGTATATGAGATTTTTTTATAATTTTTTTTAAGACTAAATATAAAACAACAGCAATAAGTCCTGTAATAAGAGGGCAAAGAAACCATGTAGAGCAAATCTTGGTTAAAACAGTTATATCAGTGGGTTTTGAACAATATAGATTCCAACCGATAATACCACCGACAATTGCTTGAGAGGTAGATACAGACAGGCCAATTTTTGCCATCCAATATACGGTTATAGCTGCAGATAAAGCCACCATAAAAGCGCCACCTAATGCATTTACGGCACCTAATGCTCCTAAAGTTTCCGTTCCGCCTTGTCCACCATATACTGCTCCTATTATAACAAAAATTGATGAAATAATGGCGGCGGTTCTAAATTTTACCATCTTAGATCCGACAGCCGTGCCAAAAATGTTTGAGGCATCATTTGCGCCTAAAGACCAACCTAAAAACAAACCACTGCTTAAGAAAAATAAATAAGTAATATCCATTAAATATCTCTTTTTATTACGTAAATTAACAATAAGTCAATACAATTTTCCGCTAAATCGGCAATATCGGCAACTTCACTTATAATTGAACCTAGTTGCAATTTTTGAGCAAGTTCCATATCAGAAGCAAATATAGCCTCTTTGAGTTTAGCACTTGTTTTATCGCTTTCATGTTCGAGCCAATAAACCTTTTTAGCATAATCACGTGCGGCAGAAAAATCTCTAAAAAAAGAACGAGATGCTATGCTTAAATTTTCAACACATTCACAAACTTGGTTTGTTAGTTCTTTAAATTGTTCATGGTAAATTTCAGGAAAATCTGTTTGTTCAATATAAAATTTGTGTGCGACATCGTTTATTTCATTTACTACTTTATCCAAATTTTCAACGAGTTCCAAAACATTTCCTCTAAAATCCGGAATAAGATTATGAGTATATAATCTGTTTTCAATTTCACGGCGAAGAGAATCTGCATCATGTTCAATATTTTTGATTTCCTTGCTTAAATGTCTATATTCAGAACTTCTTTTTTCTTTTAAATATACATTTACAGCTTTTTTAAAAACAAGAGATATCTCAAGTATTTTATCATGTAATATATCAATTTTCTGTTCTAATTCTTTAGTGTGTGAAAATAAGGAAATTTTTAAATTAAACATTTTTACCTCGTAAATAAGAAAAATTGGTATTTATTAACATAATCTATAATTTTATACTTGTAAATGTCTAAATATTCGTTTACATTAATTTTGTTTTTAATTACGTAATTATTTATGAGGAAAATTAACATGAGTAAAACATCTTTATGTGTTTCTTTTTTGGCATTAGCAGTTTCTGCAGGTGTAGCAGGTGTTGTTGCCACAAAATGTAATAAACAAGTAGTTCCTACAGCTGTTACAGTTTCAGAAAGTGATGTTGCATCTATTTTAGAAAACAATCCGCAAATTGTTATAACAGCTTTACAAAGATATGAACAACAACAACGTGAAGCTGAAGAAAAAGCAGCGGCTAAATTGTTCTTAGAAAATATTGAAGAACTTCATAATGACGCTAATACGCCTTATGTTGGTCCTAAAGATGCTAAGGTTGTTTTGGTTGAATTTTTTGACTTCAACTGCGGATATTGTAAACGAATCGCCAACACAATGGAAAGTGTTGTAAAGAACAATCCAGATGTTAAAGTAGTGTTCAAACCTATGACATTTTTAGGTTCTAAACCAATTGCTTTGGCTGCTATTGCTGCTAATGAACAAGGTAAATTCTTGGAAGTATACAAAGCATTTTTAACAAATCCAGCCAGATTAGATGAAGCAAAAATCAATGAGATTGTTGAAAAAGCTGGTCTTGATATGGAAAAATTCAAAGCTGATGTAGCTTCTGATAAAGTTAAGCAAACAGTTGAAGCTGTAGCCCAACTTGGTAACAAGGTTCAAGTTCGTGGCGTTCCAACATTAGTATTGAATGGTAAAAAACTTAATACTATTGATTTAGACGGCATCCAAGCTGCTATTGATGCTGCAAAATAATTAGAGTCCGTTCTAAGAAAAAGCTCCGGTATTTTATCGGAGCTTTTTTATATTTTTTTATTGACTTTAAATACAATTTGTGTGCAATATGCAGACATAATTTTATAATTATGTCTAAAAATGATAAACATTTTATCATACAAACAACTATCAATTATTAACCATTTAAATTATTAAAAACTATGAGTACAACTCTTTTAATTGCCATTGGCGTGGCAGCAGTGGTGCTTTTAGCACTTGTTATTTGGGTTCTTTCACTCCGTCGTGTTGTCCCTACCAACGAGGTTCACATCGTAAGGCGAGGCGCAAAGACAGAAACCTATGGTGCACCTGATTTGACAGAGGCCGAGAAAAAAAGTGGAGGAAAAACATCTTCCGATTACAACAAAGGAAACAGTTATTACGAATTTCCGGTGTATATTCCCGGTTTAGGTGTTTCCGTGAAGGTTTTACCTCTGAAGATTATTGCTATTGAGATCAAAAACTATGAAGCTTTTGATAAAGATCGTGTTCCTTTTGAGGTAGACATTCAAAGTTTCTTCAGAATCTCAGATTATGTTGTTGCCGCATCACGTATTCAGGATGTTACTGAATTGAGTGCTCAACTCCGTGCAATTGTCGAAGGTGCTGTTCGTTCAATTTTGGCCAAAGACTACCTCAACGAGATTATGGGTGAACGTTCCAAATATGGACAGCAGTTTACCGAAGAAGTCAAAGATGAGCTAAAATCTTGGGGTGTTGATGCCGTAAAGAATATTGAGCTTATGGACGTCCGCGATGCCAACAACGAAAAGGTAATCTCCAATATTATGGCGAAGAAAAAATCTGAGATTGAAAGAGAAAGCCGTATCACGGTTGCAAAAAACAACCAAGCAGCTCGTGAGCAAGAGATTGAATCTGAGCGTGGTATCGCACTCAAGGAACAAGACAAACTCAAGGAGGTAGGTCTTCGCAAGGCAACTGTTGCTAAAGAGGTAGGTATTGCGGAAGAGCAATCTACTCAAGCAGTCAAGGAGCAAGCCAAAATCACCAAAGAGCGTGATATGGAAGTCAAAAAGGTTGAGGCTGTTCGTCAAGCTGAAATTGATCGAGAATCAACAATTATTTCAGCTGAGGCCACAAAACGCAAAACCGAAATTGACGCTGAGGCTGCAAGACGCAAAGCTGAACTTGATGCTGAGGCAACTTTGGTTAAGACAACCAAGGAGGCTGAAGGTGCTCTGGTGATGGCAACAAAAACCGCAGAAGGTATCCGACTTGAAGGTGAAGCTAAGGCAACGGCCGAGAAACAAATGCAACTTGCATCAGTTGAGGCTCAACTTGCTCTTGCTAAAGAAGTTGGTGAGAACCAAGCTTATCAGACCTACCTCATTCAGGTACGTCAGATTGAAGCTCAAGAAAAGGTTGGTATGGCTCAAGCAGAAAATATTAAGGGTGCAGATGTCAAAATTATCGCAGGCGGCGGTAATGTTGCAGCTGGCGTAAAAAGCGTGGGAGATGCTTTTTCTCCTGCCGGAGGTTTTAACCTCGCCGGAGCAATTGAGGCATTCGCCGGAACTCCAACAGGTCAAGCTCTTCTTGAAAAACTTGGTTTGACCAAGAAGTAGGCTTTAAGTCCGGAAATTTAAAAA
>JAZLAM010000005.1:0-115947 GCA_045613125.1 Alphaproteobacteria bacterium
CGTACGTTTAAATCAAGCAGTTTAAAACGCTTAAAACCATTGTAAATAAACAGCTTTTAGCGATTCTTGTTTATTAAAAAATATACCCTTTTTATGCCATAAAAATGCAAAAAAACACAAACCTGTCTTCCCTCGTTTCTGCCAAGAAACGTCAAGGGACCTTCCGATTAACTAATTTGAAGATCGCTGGACGTTTTCTTAACGAAAACGAGCGATGACTTTGTAGACTGTTATGCCTCTGAAACAAAAAATATAATACCGTCATGCCTCTGGACAAAGAGAGGTCAAGCGATCTTCCGATTAGTTTTTCCCAACCAACACCGCTTCCGATGATAGATTTTTAAATTAGTTTGAAAACTACCGAACCTCGCTTTGCTCGGAGCAGTGATGGTAAAATATTTTCATTTTATTATAAAATTCACACAAAAAACTCCACCAATGTACACTAGTGGAGTTTTTTTACTCATAACCATCAACTATTTTTTACTGTAACGCTCTGTTATGGTTTGTATCAACACATACAAAAGCGGAATCACAACCAAACCTCCGGCTGTTCCAATAAGCATTCCGTAGAAAACCGGAACACCGATTGCAACACGGCTTCCTGCACCGGCGCCTGTTGCCACAATAAGCGGATACACACCTAAAATAAAGGTAAACGCAGTCATCAAAACAGCTCTAAAACGTTCTTTAGTTGCTACTAGTGCTGCTTTTTCAATGTTTGCTCCGTTTGCTCTTTCATCACGAGCAAACTCTACAATCAAGATTGCATTTTTAGCAGCCAAACCAACAAGCAAAATCAGACCTAATTGTGCATAAATACTTAATGACATCGAGCAAACAAACATACCGACAAAAGCACCGAGCATAGCCACAGTTACCGATGTTAAAACAGAAACAGGTAACATCCAGCTTTCATATTGAGCAACCAAGAATAAATAGCCGAACAAAATTGCCAAAGCAATAAGCATACTAACTTGACCACTATTTTTCTTTTCTTGCAAGCTCATTCCTGACCAATCATAGCTATATCCTGACGGCAAACTTTCTTGCGCCAATTTTTCAATTGCAGCCATAGCCTGTCCGCTACTAACAGCCGGATTTGCCATTGCTGTGATGGTAGCACTCGGATATTGGTTATATCTATCCAAACTACGGGGAGCTTGAATAATTTTTATTTCAATCAAACTACCAAGAGGCACCATCTTACCTTTTGCACTTTGAACATATAGCTTATTAATGCTTTCAATATTTTTTCTATCTTCCCAATTTGCCTGAATCATAACTTTGTTAACTTGGGTTCCGATATTGATATCATTTACATAACCGGCACCCAAATAATTTTGTAAAACAGAATATATACTGGAAACAGATACATCCATAATTTCAGCTTTCTCCCTGTTTATTTCAATATAAGCGTGAGGAGTTTGCGCATTATATGTCGAAAATGCATACATAACTTCAGGCAACGCATTTACTTTACCTAAAAAGCTTTTTAAAGTTGCTTCTAATTTTTTAGGATCTGTATCATCTAAAGCTTGCAACCTAAAATCCATACCACCGGTAGAACCTAAACCAGGGATTGCTGGAAATTCAAACAAGTTAATTGAAGCGTTCGGAATTTTATCAAATTTTGCCTTCAGGCGATTTAAAATACTGGTAGAATAATTAGAATCTTCAGTTCTTTCGTTCCACGGTTTTAAGTTTACAACTGCAAAACCCACATTTTCTCCTTGTCCGGAAAGCATACTGAACCCTATAATATCCATAACAGATCTTACACCTTCTTCTTCCTTTATAAGAGGAATAATCTGTTGAACAACTTTATCTGTTCTGGGTTGACTTGCACCTTCTGGAAGTTGGATATTGGTCAGAATCACGCCCTGGTCTTCAGCCGGAATAAATGATGTACGGCTCATTTTTAAGAACACTATATTAAATAAGACTAACAAACCTAAAATAAGAGCAATCACACTAACTTTACGTGCAATATAGCCTATAACAGCCAAATACCTGTTACGGCTTCTGTCCAAAACCTTATTAAACCACGACAAAGGACCTTTTGTGACCGGTTTCAATGGTTTTAATATGGTTGCACACAAAGCCGGTGAAAGTGTTAATGCATTAATAGCTGAAAACAACACAGCAAAAGAAATAGAAATAGCAAACTGCTGATAAATTTTACCGGTAATACCACCCAAAAATGCAATAGGTACAAAAATTGCCAACAATACCAACGTAGTAGCAACAATAGCACCTGATACTTGGCTCATCGTTTTGATTGCAGCCTCTTTCGGAGACAATTTTTCTTGTTCCATTAAGGCTAAAACGCGTTCTACCACCACAATTGCATCGTCAACCACCAAGCCGATTGCAAGAACTAAGCCAAACAAAGTTAAAATATTTAAGCTATAGCCTAACGCTAACATCACTGCAAATGTCGAAAACAACGACACAGGTATAGCAATTGACGGAACTAATGTGGAACGCCAATCTTGTAAAAAGATATAACAAACCAAAACCACCAATGCAAATGTAAGAACAAGCGTTAAAACCACTTCTTCAATGGAAGCTTTAATATAATCTGTTGCATCAAAAAACACTTCTACAACAAAATCTTCCGGATAAAATTGCGATAAACGATCTAACTCAGCACGCAAAGCTTTCATAGCTTTAATAGCATTTGCACCGGACAATGTATTAACCGAAATTGAAACAGATGGTGCTCCATCAACTTCAGATTTGAACGTATATCTTTCAGAACCTATCTCAACTTTTGCAATATCTTTCAAACGAACTAAACCACCATTTTGCTCTGTACGAACAATGATATTTTCAAAGTCTTTTACTTCGTTCAAACGTCCTTGTGTTTGTAAAGAATATACCATTTGTTGTCCGCCATCACCCGGCATTGAACCGACAGAACCTAATGAAGGCTGATAGTTTTGGCTCTGGATGGCTGCTCTGACAGATGCTATCGGAATATTTAATGCTGTAATTTTATCTGCATCAAGCCACACCCTCATACTAAGTGGTGAAGCGTGCACACTGACATCTCCCACACCATAAACACGACTCAAACTATTTTTAATGTTATTTTCAACATAGTTACTCAAAAATTGTGTGTCATATGTGCCATTTGGTGAACGGACACTTATAAAGCCTAAAATATCTGATGAACGTCTTTTAACTCTGATACCGTTTTGTTGAACTTCTGATGGTAGTTTGTTCATAGCTTGTTGTACACGGTTTTGAACCTTTACTTGAGCCATATCAGGATCTGTTCCCACTTCAAAGCTGACTGACAAACTGTATGATCCTGAATTGGAAGATGATGAAGACATATAAAGCATATCTTCCACACCATTCACCTCTTGCTCGATAGGTATACCTACACTATTGGCAACAACCTCTGCACTTGCACCTGTATATGAGGCCGAAATATTAATTTCCGGCGGTGTAATTTGCGGATATAGGGCAATAGGTAATGAAAACAACGAAATTGCACCGGCAAGCGTCATCACAATAGCAATCACAATTGCAAAACGTGGTCTTTCAATAAAAATTTTCGAGAACATCTTAATCTATCCCCTCGTTATTAGTTTTCAGATTGTACCAAACCTGCGTTTACAGGAACACCATTTTGAACCTTTTGCAAGCCTTGAATAATAACTTTTTCTCCGGCATTAAGCCCGCTTTTAACCACTTGCTCAGAACCGATTACCTCACCCAAAACCAAACGGCGTTCTTCAGCTATATTGTTTTCATTAACAACATATGTATAAAAGCCATGTTCATCTTGAGCTAAAGAGGCTTGATCAATCAACACATTTATATCCGGATTTTCATCAACTAATGCAATTTGAATATAGTTTCCCGGAATAAGTGTTTCTTCTTTATTATCTAAATCGGTATAAATTGAAATTGTTGCCGTATCTGAGCTAACCTCATTATTTATAAACAATGATTTAAATTCTTCAGAAAGTTCCGTTCCATTCGGTAATGTTACCAAAACTTTAAGTTTATGATCTTTATTTGCTTCATATTTTTGTTTTAATGTTAAATATTCTTTATCTGTTAAAGAAAATGTAACACGAACAGGACTTACTTGAACAATGCGAGCTAATGTTTGTGATGATGCTACAACATAGTTTCCTTTTGTTACAAGAGCTTTACCGATATAACCGGAAATCGGTGCCGTAATTTTTGTATCTTCCAAATCATCTTGAGCTAATTTTAAAGATGCTTTTGCTTTTTTAACAGCTGCTTGAGCTTGTAAATAAGCACTTTCAGCGGCATCAAATGTTGCTTTTGATGCAATATTTTGTTTACTCAACTTTACTTGACGATTATAATTTTTTTCAGCCTCTTTAAACCCTGCCTCTGCATGGGCTAATTCAGCTTCTTTTAATTCGACAGTTGCTTTATAACTATCCGGATTTATAACAAACAAAAGAGTTCCTTCTTTAACAAAGCTCCCCTCTTCAAACAATACTTCTTTTATTGTTCCATTAACTTGAGGAAGTAAATTTACTGCATTTATAGCTTCCACATGAGCAATCTGACTTTCTACTCTAGTAGTATCCTTAGATTTCACTTCTTTTACCAAAACATAAGGAGTTTGCCCACCCATTGCACCCATGTTATGCTGAACCATTGTGCGACCTTTAAAATACCAACCTAAGGCCACACATAATAAAACAAATACCAACTTTTTGATAATAACACTTTTGTGCGGTTTACTTACTTGCATTTTGAACCCTTTCTTTAACTAAACCATTAAAAATTAAACTTAAACTTTCTTTTAACATAACCTTTAAATCAAATGGACAGCGATGTGATAAAAAATCTCCTAACATACCACTCCATATTCCCATTATTATGTATGTTATATGTTCTACATTTATATCGGCGCTCATATCGCCATTTTTTTGCAACAATGTCAAGGCTTCTTTGATATTATCAAATATTTTTACCTTATTATTATCAACGCCTATTTTAACCTTTGTAATTAAGGTTTCGGACCATTCCATCTGACATAATATAAAAAACGCACACTTTCTGGTCTTTTCACTACTGAGAATATAATCTGCCATATGCAAAAAATATAATATTATATCATCAATAGTTTTAATGACCGGTAATCTGGCGTTTATATATTCCACCTGATTTTCAATATAATCATTTATAAGTGCTGTTACCAAATCAGGCTTATTGCGAAAATGCCAATAAACCGCACCTTTGGTAAAACCAATGCGCTTTGCAATTTCATCAAATGTAGTTCTAGAATATCCCTTTTCATAAAAAGTATCAAGAGCCGATTCTAATATAGAGTTTCTCGTTTCCAGAGCTTCTTCTTTAGTTTTTTTCAATATAATACCTCTTTCCTATTATACATACATTCGGGTATGTATAACATATTTTTATCTATTGTCAATACTTTTAAAATTCATATTACTTTAATATCAACATTAGCTCAAATATAAGGAAAATTTTGCCGATAATTTTAAATTAAAAAAAGCTCCGTTTTAGAGCCTTCGTAAAAAATGGTGGAGCTGAGGGGAATCGAACCCCTGACCTCTTGAATGCCATTCAAGCGCTCTCCCAACTGAGCTACAACCCCAAAATAATCTTTTAAACTCCTCTTATCTAGGATACTTAGCTCACTAACATTTTTATCATATCTTGTCAATATATTTTTCTTTTCCGCCTCCAACAAACTACTTTTGTTAATGGTAGCATTTATCCTACTAATAACTCAAGAATGTTCTTGATGAAATAAAATATAAATTATATAAACAATACAAGTTTTGATTTTATAATGGAGAACTTACCATTGAGCAGTGCATCAAAAGCTATGGATATTTTACAGAAAATTCAACGAGATATCTCTGAAGACAATGATATATCCGTCAAGTTGGAGCATGTAATGAGGCTTATAGCAACCGGTTTTAATGTTGATGCAAGCGTTTGTTACACTACCATTGATGACACTTATCTGGAACTTTTTTGCAAATATGGTATAAAAGAAGAATATAAAGGTAACATTCGCCATGGTGAAACCATTATCGGGAAAATAGCTTCTCAAAGATGTTCTATACAACAAAGCGATGAGAATAATAACGAATTCAAATCAGTTGTAGGCGTACCCATGTTAAGATGGAATAAAACATCTGGTGTCATATTACTGATCAGCAGACAAGAAAGATATTTTACTGATGAAGAGATATCTATACTTGAAACAATAGCAATGTTTCTTACAACATTTTTTGCCACTGAAGAAATAAATACGTATAGAAAAAAACTCATAAAATCGCGCGGTTTAAACATCAAAGACCGATTAAAAGGCGTTGTTTTAAATAAAGGTTTTGGAGTTGGATATGCTGTTGTTCATCAAAGAAGGCAAGCCATAATTAAAATTTTTTCCGAAGATAAAAATGTTGAATTAGCACGCCTAGAAGATGCTAAAATACGAATGAACAATAATTTAGATGAAAAACTCAACACTACCAGATTAGGGATTGGAGAACATACCGACATTTTAGAAACATATCGCATGTTTGCTAAAGATAAGGGATGGTATAAAAAAATTGCAAATAATATAGAAAGTGGTTTAACGGCTGAGGCAGCAATTGAGCGAGCGTACGAAGATATGTGGAACAAATTTTCTTCAAGCTCCGATTCTTATCTGAAAGAGCGTTTGCTTGATTTGAGAGATGTCGCAGACAGATTGCGTTTGTTTTTAAGCGGAGATGATAGTAAAAATCAAACAAATTTAGGTGATGATATCATTATCGTTGCTCAAACTATGGGGCCTGCTGATTTAATGGATTACGATTATAAAAAAATCAGAGGCCTTATTATTGAAGAAGGCACTCCTACAATGCACGTGGTTATTGTGGCAAAGGCTTTAAATATTCCTGTCATTGCTAAAATACGGGGAATTTTCAAAGATGTAAAAGATGGAGAATTATTAGGTCTTGATGGACAAGAAGGGTATGTATATATCAACCCACCTAACAATATTAAAGAAAAAATTCAATCAAATCAGAAAGATTTATCTGTTATTTTAAAACAACTTGAAAAACTTAAAAAATATCCTAACAAAACTCTTGATGGTGTAAAAATAAAACTCAATATAAATATCGGACTTGATTTTGATATGGATTATTTAGATTCTACAAAATGTGATGGAATTGGGCTTTATAGAACAGAAATTCCGTTTATGACCTCAGAAAAAATGCCTGATGTTGAACAGCAAATTTCTTTTTATAAAAAGCTTATGGATAAAGCCGGCAATAAAAGCGTAATATTTAGGAGTCTTGATGTCGGATCAGACAAACTCTTGCCATACTGGAGTGATATGAATGAAGATAACCCAGCAATCGGTTGGCGTTCTATTCGCATTACCCTTGATCGTCGAGCAATTTTAAGGCAACAAATGAAAGCTTTCTTAAAAGCTTCTGCCGGCAAAGAATTAAATGTTATGTTTCCCATGATAGCCAGTTTAGAAGAATTTCTAGACGCTAAAGAAACTTTGATGCTCGAATTTGAAAAAGAAAAAAGAAAAGGGATGAGCGTTCCGTCTAAAATAAAAGTTGGCCTTATGATTGAAGTTCCATCGATTATTTTTCAATTAGATGAAACATTAAAACATGCTGATTTTATTTCTGTCGGCACTAATGATTTGGCGCAATTTGTTTTTGCATGTGATCGTGGAAATCCTCGCATTGCAGATAGATACGATGTATTATCTGCACCATTTTTGAAAATATTAAGAGAAATAGTTAAAAAGGCAGATAAAGCAGGGGTTGAATGTTCGGTTTGTGGTGAAATGGCTAGTAATCCGATAGAAGCAATGGTTTTAATAGGTTTAGGATACAGACGTTTATCTGTAGCAGGTTCGGCATATTCTAACATAAAAAACATGATCCGCTCACTCAATGTTCAAGATATATCAGATTATGTTCAGATTTTGTTTAAATCTCCTAAACGAACTCTTAGACCTCAATTATTATCATATGCTGTTGATCATGCTATTGCAATATAATAAAAAATATGTTTTAATAACAAAAAAATTGGAAAAGGGCAAATAAAGTGGAACAAGACGATATAAAAAATCAAACATTATCTCAAGAAGCTACCACAATTGGTATGTTCTTAAAATATACGCGACAAAACCAAAAAAAATCCGTCGAAACGGTATCTAAAGCTTTATGTATTCGCAAAATATATATCAAAGCAATAGAAGAAAGTAATTTTAATGAATTACCTCCTGTACCTTATGGTATAGGTTTCATAAGATCTTATGCTGAATTTTTAGGGCTGAATGCCGAACATATTGTGCAATGCTACAAAGAAGAATCAATGCCTAAAAAAAATAATCCACAAACAGACACTATCATAAAAAAACACACAGCCCTTACTATGCCAAATAACAAACATATATTGGTAGGGATTTCTTTAATTTTAGGCATATATTTCATTGTCTCGGCGTTTATATATCCTGATAACACCATAGAAAATCAAAAAAAAGAAAAAATATTATCAACAGACATCTCAGAAATATCCTCATTACAACCTGTGGAAGATATCGTTGAAGATAATTTATCTCAAATTGTTCAAGAACATAATGAGAAAATTAACGAAGCCGAAGATATAAAAATTGATGTTATCACATCTGAACCCGAAGCCACAAAAAATCAAGTTATTATAAAACTTAAGGGTGAGTCATGGATTGAAATTAGAGATAACAATACTGTTTACCTTAGTGGCATTTATCCAACTGGATTTGAATATGAGTTTCCTGATGTGCCTAATTTAGTACTTTCTGTAGGTCGTTATTTTAATGTTGATGTATTCATAAACGGTACATTAACACAGGTGGCAGGGCCTAAAAAACAAACTAATATAAACATTGATGAATTTTTAAATCATTAGCATAAGATAAAAACAAAACAAAAAATGGCTCAGTTTTCTGCGCCGTTTCTTAATGTCTAAGAAGAAAAGGAAAAAAAATGGCAAAAACACAATGCGTACGAGGGACATATGATTTATATTCCATGGCCAAGAAAAAAGCCAAAAAAGTTATATCTACTGCATCTGCTGTGGCAGAAAAATATGGCTTTGAAGAAATTGAAACTCCTATTTTCGAATTCACTGAAGTTTTTTCACGAAACTTAGGCGATACTTCTGATATTGTCACAAAAGAAATGTATGTTTTTCAAGATAGAGGAGGAGAAAGTATTACACTGAGACCGGAAGGAACTGCTGGTATTGTACGCTCATTTATTTCTGAAGGCATGCAACAAAATCTACCTGTAAAACTGTATTACAACGGCCCAATGTTCAGGTATGAGCGCCCACAAAAAGGACGCCAACGCCAATTTACACAATTTGGTATTGAAATGCTTGGAGTAGATTCTCCACAAGCAGATATTGAAGTTATAGCAATGGCATATGAATTTTTAGAAAATTTAGGTTTGGATGGTGCTGTTACAGTAGAAATAAACTCATTGGGTGATAAAGAAAGTCGTAACATCTATCGTGAAAAATTGGTTGCATATTTAAAAGACAATTTTGATAATCTTTCTGCAGAAAGTAAAGCGCGTTTAGAAAAAAATCCTTTACGAATTTTAGATTCTAAAGAAGAATGCGATAAAGAGATAGTTAAAAATGCCCCTCTGTACAGAGATAGCTTAAATCAAAAATCAGCTGAGTTTTTTGCTGAAGTTTTACATGGTCTTGACCTGTTAGGAATAAAATATAAAGTCAATGATCGTCTTGTTCGCGGATTAGATTATTATGCCCATACTGTTTTTGAACTTACAACCGACAAACTGGGTGCTCAAGGAACCGTATTAGGCGGAGGACGTTACGACGGATTAGTTGCACAAATGGGTGGCGCGGACATTTCAGGTATTGGTTGGGCTTGTGGTGTTGAAAGATTATCTATGTTGCTAGAAAAAGACATAGAAGACGTAAGACCCATTGCCGTGATTGAAGTCGGCGAAGATGTAAAAAATACGGCTCTTCAAATTGCATATAAATTAAGAAAAGAAGGATTTAAAGTAGAACACGCTTATAGCGGAAATCTAAAAAAACGCATGATAAAAGCAAACAAAGCCAATGCCTGCAAGGCAGTGATCATCGGCTCTGATGAATTATCATCTAACAGAGTTACTGTCAAAGATTTAGATTCCGGTTTGCAAACATTGGTAAATATTGATAATTTGGTTAAGGAAATTTAAGATGAATTTAGAAGAAAAACTTTCAAATGTTGTTCGACGTCATGAAGAAATTGAAGCTTTGCTATCATCCAATATTTCTCCTGATGAAATGGTCAAGCTTAATAAAGAACTATCTTCTCTAACGCCAATTGTCGAAGCTATTAAAGATTATCAAAAGCATCTGTCTGATTTTAACGATGCAAAAGAAATGATGGATGATGCATCACTTGATAAAGATATGCGTGATATGGCAGAAATTGAATTTTATGATTTAAAAGAAAAGCTACCTGCTATAGAAAAAAATATTAAAGTTTTATTATTACCAAAATCAAGTGACGATGAAAAAAATGCAATATTAGAAGTGCGTGCGGGAACAGGTGGTGATGAAGCAGCACTTTTTGCTGCTGTTTTGTTTGAAATGTATCAAAGATACAGCCAAAAACAAGGCTGGAAATTTGAAATTATAGACGCCAACGAAAATGGTATCGGCGGATATAAAGAGGCTTCAGCAAAAATTACCGGCACAGATGTTTTTGCAAAACTAAAATTTGAATCCGGAGCTCATCGTGTTCAACGTGTTCCCGTAACAGAATCTCAAGGCCGAGTTCATACATCTGCCGCCACGGTTGCCGTATTACCGGAAATTGAAGAGGTTGATTTTGAAATTAACCCGGCAGACTTAAAAATTGATGTTTATCGTGCATCAGGTGCCGGCGGACAACACGTTAACAGAACAGAATCTGCTGTTCGTATAACTCACATTCCGACAGGTGTCGTTGTTCAATGCCAAGATGATCGTTCTCAATTTAAGAACAAAGAAAAAGCCATGAACCACCTTCGTGCAAAACTTTATGACATGCAAAAAGAAACCATTGATGCAAATTATTCAGAAACTAGAAAACTTCAAATAGGTAGCGGAGACAGGAGTGAACGCATCAGAACATATAACTATCCTCAAGGTCGTGTTACCGACCACCGCATAAACTTAACATTATACAAACTTGATGATGTTGTTTGCGGCGAATCGTTAGATGAAATAGTTGATGCTCTTATTACTGAAGATCAAGCAAGAAGATTAGCTGAAATGGAATAAACAATATCCTACATTCAATTTAAAATCTAAAAACGGCGCTGTAAAAGCGCCGTTTCTAAAATAATAATAGATTTTAAAAAGTGTTAATTCTCATTCTTTTAACACCTATGTTAAAACCTAGGCTAACATACAATTCCCCATTATGTTTCGTATTATTAACGAAAGTATTGGGAAGATTTTTGTAGCCGGCTCTCAAACACATGGCATTTCCGGTTGCATGGATTTGCCAACGGTATTCCATACCGCCTCCCCACGTCAAACCTGAACCATTATGATATAGGGTTGCAGCAATTTCTTCGTAAGACTTACGATGCTTTCCAAAGAGGTAACCTCCTTGAGCATACAGATTCAATATATGCTCATATTGCCCTAAACAGAACAAATTTACATGTAGTGTTAAATCTGTACTATAAGAAAGATATCGTTTCCCCGCATCTAAAGCCTCAGCATTATACTGACGTGTTAAAGCCGCCACACCAATTGCCAATGATAACCTTCGCCAATCATGACGATAGCGCAGACCAACTTCAGGAGTAATAAAAACGCCATCAACAACAGCATCACGCATAAAGCCTGAACCAATGTACAACTCTATTCCCGAGCCAAAAGCTTCAGCCCCCTTAGCAGATACTAAACTATCTCCCTCGAAGACTGTAATGGTTTGGAACTGTGGCAGATTATTTAAATATCTATCCACAAATAAACTATCTTGACTTGCATCAAGACTTGTTGCTACCAATACAAACATGATAGCGAAAAAAATCTTTTTCATTTTACTTTTTGTTTTGTGAGAAAAAACTCTCGTTATTAAATCAAGTTAAATAAATTAGCGAAGAAACGAATATGCTTCTCCCTCATAAGAAATCGAGACGACAAACATTGCCATCCGTTGCAAAACCGCACTAAATACCAGTTGACTGATTATTGTTATGCAGAATCAAAAAACACAAACGAAGAAGATTCACACAAGGTAAAAATCATCGCCATAATAACTGCAATAAAGGCAGTAAAAATTTTCACTTTCATATCTTAGCATTTTAAATTATTTTCTTAATCAATAAGGTAAAACAAATTAATGAAAAATCTTTCCAAACTTTTCAATAATAAACATAATTTTTTGACATAAACCTTATTTTTCACGACACAGTGTAGCATAAAATCTCTTTACTTACAAGCAAAATTTTAAAACACAGGCACTTTTTGACAAATTTATTTCATAAAAAACTAACAATCATTTCAAAAACTTAAAAAAAAACTTGTATATAGAGATGATATTTTTTATTGTTAGAGCAATAAAAAACTTTAATTGAAAGGATATAGTTATGACCGCACCTTTGATGCCAAAAGCAACTGCTGTATGGTTGGTTGAAAATACAGCATTAACATTCAGACAAATTGCTGCTTTTTGCGAACTACACGAACTTGAAATTCAAGCCATTGCAGATGGCGATGTCGCTTATAACATTATTGGTATAAGCCCTATTGCCAACGGACAACTGACTGCCGAAGAAATAAAACGTTGTGAAGAAGATGCTTCTAAAAATTTGGTTGCAAACGTTATGGAACGCAATGTTAAAGAACAAAACAGCAAAAATAAAAAAGTTCTTTCTCCTTCTCAACGTAATGATAAACCGGCTGCCATTTTGTGGCTTATCAAAAATTGTCCGGAACTTACCGATTCGCAAATCAGAAAACTGGTTGGGACAACAAACCCGACCATTGCTGCAATTAAAAACGGAAACCACAAAGATATGGCAAATTTACGAGCTAAAAATCCGGTTGCTATTGGTCTTTGCTCTGAAAAAGACTTGGAAATTGCAATAAACACTATAAAAGCTAAAGCTGAAAAGGCAGCATTAAAAATTGAGAAAGCAACTAAGAAAACAAAGAAAAAACCTACAGTTAAAAAGAAAACTGTAGCGAAGAAAAAAGCTACTACCAAGAAAAAAACAACTATTAAAAAGAAAGTTGCAAGCAAAAAGAAAATAACTACTAAAAAATAATAACCATAAAACAACGCCGGAGCAATAAGCTCCGGCGTTGTTTTATTAAACTAAAGATTCTTATCTTCAATAGCATATATATCTTTCACACGCCAAGATTCGCCATCAGGCACCACAACATAAATTACACGTCCTTGACACAAACCAAACCAATTACCATTACAGGTACTATTCGTATGAATTTCTACCAAATCAGCAGAAATGGGTTTAATTTTATGTACTTTAAAACTAATTTCCGTCGGACGCTTTAAGTTTTCATCATTCATAAAAATAAACTTCGGAAGTCTAGATTCCTTACAACTGTCAAAATCCGGATTAATGGTACATTTTGTAGCAAAATCCACAGCACACAGCATTTTAGAATCCTGATTACAATCAGTTGTCAAGCTGTTTTTTTCATACTTAAAAACAACATCTTCAATAGCAGTTTTAGGAGTTTTGGCAACCTGCTCTGCTACTTTTTCCGATTCTTTTTTATCTTTTGTTAAAACACTGTATATTACAGCGACAATAACTACAACCAAACTTAAAACTGCAAGAATTTTTTTTATCATAATCTTACTCCTTAATAAAAGTGATAGCGTAAACCAACGTTATATTCATATAGATGATTTACTTTAGATATATCATTTAGTTTCACATAACGTATCACACCTCTTAAACTGATATTTTCACCAATATTATACATAATTCCTCCTCCTAAACGATATCCGAAAGCACTTTCTTTTCTATGCTTATTATTGTTCAGCTTAGTTTCAAAAACATATTCTCCGGCACCTACTGTTCCAAATAAGTCAAATGTTTGATAACAACCAATCGGCAAATATGCAGCTAAATCTATCCCATATGCTCTATACGATGTTTTAAACTTATCATTATCAATCTTTGCCACATCAGATGATGATTGTGTAAAAAACACTTCTGTACCGAAATTTGTGTTATATTTGGTTCCCACATTTATATTTACTAAATTATAATCTTGATCTGCATAAGATGTTTTAGCATCAACATATCCATAATCTAAACCAACATACGGAATATATTCAAAATTATCAGTTGCATAAACATCACTTACGCAACACATAGCTAAAAACAGTCCGGTAGAAAATATTTTTTTCATTTTTTCTTCCTTTTAATTATTTTACAACTTTCTTAGATAATAATATACTAAATTAAAATAAAAAGTTAATATACTAAAAAACTTGAGTATTTATATTTTTTTATGTATAATACATGCTATGTATTTAGGAGAAATCAATGATAAAAAAATTTTTACAAGAACAATCCGGACGAACCATGCTTGAAGCAATTGGTTATATCAGCGTTATGATAGCCATAACCATAGCTCTGACCGCCGCTGTTAACTCCGGTTATGATCGTTTTCGTACCGGCCGTATCAATCAACAATTAGTTGACTTAAAAAAAGTTATAAGCCAAAGATATGTTGCTGTTGAAAAATATGATTTGGGAATTCCCCAAACTCTTATAAAAGAAAAGATAGCACCTCACGACATGATAAAAGGCTCAATTCTAAAACACGCCTTTGGAGGTGCTGTAAATGTATATCCTGTAGCATCGCAAACCATGTTCAAGATTAACTTTACAAAACTTCCCAAAAAAGCTTGTATAGAACTTGGTTCCAAATTATGGGTTGTAAATGACGGATCTGATTTATATGCTATGAAGATTAATAATACCGTTTGGGGTTGGAAATATTCTAATATGAGTCTTCTTTCATTGACAAAACACAAAGAGCTACCGGCAAACGTAGCTGATGTATCTAAGGCTTGCAATCTAGAGTCAAATAGCATCCACTGGATTTTTAACTAGTTTTTTTGTTATTATGTATTCTAAAGTGCTTGAAATAACCAAATGTTGTTGTTAGCATTTATCACAAATTATTTATAAGGAGAAACAGATATGGTCAGTTCAATAATTTTACCGCACGATTATAAACCATCTGCTAATGAAGATTATATGTGCGAAATGCACCTTGAATATTTTCGCCAAAAACTTGAAGCTTGGAAAAAATCCTTACTTACTCAATCAAAAGACACTCTTGATGAATTGCGCATGGGCGGATTAAACCAACCTGATGACATAGATAGAGCTTCACTTGAAACTGACAAATCTATTGATTTAAGAACAAAAGACAGAGCTCGCAAACTTATCAGCAAAATAAATGAAGCTTTAGAACGCATTGAAGACGGATCTTACGGTTTTTGCGAAGAAACCGGAGAACCTATCGGTTTAGAACGTTTAGAAGCTCGCCCTATTGCCACTCTTTCAATTGAGGCACAAGAGCGCCATGAAAGAATGGAAAAAACATACGATGATGAAGCCTAAAAAATATGAACAATGAGCATAACTTTATATTAGCATCAGGTTCTCCTCAACGCTTAAGACTTTTAGAACAAATAGGCTTTGTTCCGAAAAAGATACATCCTGCAGATATTGATGAACAATGTCTTTTGCATGAGCGTCCGTTACCTTACGTTAAACGTATGGCTTTAGAAAAAGCAAAAGCAGTTGCCAAACTTTATCCCAATGAAAATATTTTAGCCAGCGATACCATTGTTACCGTGGGGTTACGCATTTTACATAAATCAAAAAATGCTGAAGAACAAACGCAGGTTATGCGTTTGCTTTCCGGTAGAAATCATAAGGTTATAAGCTCGGTTTGTTTAATTGATAAAAACGGAAAAATATCGCAACGCACGGTAACAACACGCATTAGCATGAAAAAACTTTCTGAAGAGGAAATAGCTGATTATATAAAAAGCAATGAATGGGTTGGTGTCTGTGGATATAAAATTGAAGGAATATTAGCCGGTTTTGTAAAAAATATGGTAGGCTCATTTACCGGCATTGTCGGGTTGCCTTTGTATGAAACCAGAAATTTATTAATAGGAGCAGGAATAAGATGATTGCAGATACTTTAGTATATGAAAAAAACAACAACGAGATTCGTTTAGCTGCACTGGATAACGGTTCTATGGTTGAGTTTGATATTTACAACGAAAACAATGCAGTTGAAGGCAATATATATTTAGGGCGCATCAAAAAGAAAATCAACTTAGCGAACAATCACACCGGATTTTTGGTTGATATCGGAGATGAAGAAGAAGCTTTTTTAAATGCTTTTGAGCACGATTTAAAAGAAACAAATATGAGCGAAGGACAAAGCATAGTAGTCCAAGTGTCGCAAGAAAAACGTGCCGAAAAAGGAGCAAAAGTTGTTCGCAACATTCAAATTGTCGGTACAACTTTAGTATATCGTCCGTTCAAAATGGGAGTAGAAGTATCTTCCAAAATTGAAGATAAAGAACTGGCAAAAGAATATAAAAATGCTGTATGGAACAACATCACAGGTCAGGAAGGTTGGGCTTTAAGAACTGTTGCTGTCGAGTTTTCGATAGATGATGTTTTAGAAGAAATGGTAAAGTTGCGTAACATATATGAAAATATCAGGATTAAAGCTCGCAATGCCACGGCCCCTGCTCTGTTATACGTGCGTGAAAATCCTTTATATGAATATATTCGTCGCTATAAAGACACCTTAAAAACAGTTGTGGTAAATAATCATAATTTGCTTAATGAATTAGAAAACATTCTTGGTGACGACATGTCTGCATATAACGCTAAACCGTTTACTGAATATGGTCTCGAGGAACAGATTATAGAAGCTTTAAATCGAACAATTTCTTTAACAAGCGGCGGAAGTGTTCACATTGAACAAACAAGAGCTTGTGTTACCATAGATGTTGATACCGCTGATTTGAAATCAGGAGGCAATGTTTCAAAAGCAAATGATGAAGCGGCTATTGAGATTGCCCGTCAAATCAGACTGAAAAACTTATCCGGTAAAATTATCATTGATTTTGCAGGTTCTTCAGAATATCGCTTTATGAAATCTGTAATTGATATTTTACAAACAGAACTTGCTGATGACCCTTGCCGTGCAAGAGTTTTAGGCCTCAGTAAAGCCGGCAATATTGAAATTTTGCGTCAACGTCGCAGACCATCATTATTAGACATATATACCGAAGAATGTTCCAATTGCCAAGGAACAGGCAGGGTTGAAAAATAATGATAAAAAAGCATAAATGTCCTATATGCGGGCAAGAAACCGACAACGAAAAATATAGACCTTTTTGTTCAAAACATTGTGCCGATGTTGATTTAGGGCGCTGGTTTAACGGTTCTTACGCTGTTGCTGCCCAAGAACTTGATGAGCAAGATTACGAAGAGCTTGAAGAAGCATTAAATAACGATTCGTAAACTCATAAAAGGAAGATATTTATGAACAATGACACTCTAAAAAATAAAACCTTGTTAGTCATTATTGTAACTCTTCTGACTATGTTTTTAGAAATAGGTTTTGGTATATTAAGTGGTTCTATGTCATTAACTGCTGACGGAGTTCATATGGCAACGCATGTTTTTGCTTTAAGCATTACATATGCTGTTTGCCATATTATTTCAAAACTTAAAGACAAAGAAAAAATCCTAAATGCATTGGGAGGATATACAAGTGCTATAGTTCTGCTTGCTACCGCAATCGGTATAATTTTTGAATCTGCACATCGTTTTATAAAACCTCATCATATTTCTTTTAACGAAGCCATATTAGTAACAGTTATAGGTCTTATAGTAAACATTATATGTATTGTCATTATGTCAGGAAAAGGCCACCATAATCATAGTTGCGATTGTCATCACGAACATACTGAAAATTTAAATTTCAAAGCTGCATATTTACACATTTTAGCAGATGTATTAACCTCGATTATGGCTATTCTTGCTTTAGTTTTAGGAAAATATTTCGGTCTTATTTTGTTAGATCCGCTAATCGGTATGTTGGGAGGTTTTATCATCTTAAAATGGGCAACAAACCTATTAAAATCTTCATTTAATACATTGATTAATCAAGAAAGATAAAATTATGAAAAGTTGTTTAGTTTTAGAAGGTGGCGCTAAAAGAGGCATTTATACAGCCGGTGTTTTAGATGTTTTGCTTGAGAAGGGGATACTAACAGATGGAGTAATAGGTGTATCTGCAGGTGCAATACATGGTTGTTCATATGTAGCCAAACAACTGGGAAGAAGCATCAGATACAATATAAAATATAATGATGATTATCGTTTTATGAGTTTTAAATCTCTTTTCAAAACCGGCAATATGGTAGATACAAAATTTGCTTATCATGAACTTCCTGATAAATTAGATCCTTTTGATCATGAAGCATTTGAAAAAGCTGATACAAAATTTTATGCCACATGTACAAACTTAAAAACCGGAAAGCCTGAATATATTTTATGTCCTGATTTAAGGGAAAACCATATTGATTATTTAAGAGCTTCAGCTTCAATGCCATTGGTTTCACAAATTGTAAAATTAAACGGCAATTGTTACCTTGACGGAGGAATATCCGATAGTATTCCTGTAAAAGCGGCATTTGACTTAGGATATCAAAAAAACATTGTAGTGTTAACTCGTCCGGAAGGATATGTTAAAAAACCTTTTTCAATGTTATGGCTTGCGAAAATTTTTTATCATAAATTTCCAAATTTTATAGCAACTTTAAGAAACAGACATAAAGATTATAACCAAACAATTAATGACATAAATGAAATGAAACAAAAGAAAAAAATATTAGTTATACAACCGAGCAAACTTGTAAAAATAAGTCGCATGGAAACAAACATTGAAACCATTAAACAGATGTATGAACTTGGAAGACATGATGCTTTAAATATGCTAAGCAATATCCGTGAGTTTTTAAAATCATAAAACCTATTGCAACATAAGTCCTGATAATATATAATGCAAAACATATTTTGATATATGTTAAAAGAGAATATTATGACTAATCGTAAAGTATGGGCCTTTTTATATAGATATGTAAAACAAGCAAAATATATGGTAATTTTGCTGTTGCTTATGTTTTTTGCCGCCAGTTTTTTAATGCGTATGGAAAATTTTCTGACTGCTGAAATGATAGGTATAATTACAAATGCAACAAACTATGAAAACATTGTTTCAGAACTGGCAAAATACTTATTTTGGTTTACCATTGTCATCATCTGTTTAAGCTCCGGAGATGCTTTAAGGCGCATTGTTGAAGCCTATTTTATTCCGTTTTTTAATGCTCAAGTTACAAAAGACTTGTTTGTAATGACACATAAACATTCTATTCGTTTTTTTGAAGAAGAAATGTCCGGCAACATTTCCGGCAAGGTAAAAAATATTGCTTCTAATGTCGAAAATATGTATATGCACCTTTTGTTTGGTGTTGCAGTTCCTATTATGGAGATTGGAATGAGTTTGGCTTTTATTGCCATTGCAAATAAAACTCTAGCCCTCTTACTTGGCATACTTAATATATCACTTATGATTTTTACTTTATATTTCAGAAAACAAGTTTCTTCTTATTCAGAAGTAAAATCAAGACTCAATGCCGAAGCAAACGGAGTGTTTGTTGATACCGTAACAAACTCAGTATTAGTGAAAAGTTTTGCTAATTATTTTTACGAAAAGCATACTTTCTTTAAGGCTGTTAAAAAGGCCTCAAAAGCTCAACGAAAAGAGTTTTTCAAAATAGCTAAAGTAAACTGGATATCCAAAACATCTTTTGATGTATTGTATATATTATCTTATGCTTTAGTTTTTTATTTTTGGTATAAATATAACTTAAGCGTTGCTAACGTTGTGCTTGTAACATCATTGTTTACCACAATGACCAATGCTATCAGAAATGTGGGATATTTAGCAAGTAACTTTGCTCAAGTGTTTGGTGCCGTAAAAGATGGTCTCGAGCTTTTAAATAAACCTTGCGAAGTTGTTGATAAACCTGGTGCCACTAATTTAAAAATCAAAAACAACGATATTGTGTTTGAAAATGTTTCATACTGTTATAAACAAAATAAAAAACTGTTTAATAAATTTAACTTAACGATTGAAGCAAACAAAAAAGTAGGCCTTGTCGGACATTCGGGAGCCGGGAAATCCACCCTGATAAAACTGATATCTCGCTATTATGATGTCAATAAGGGGAAAATCCTGATTGATGGAACCAATATTGCTGATGTAACCCAAGAGTCTTTACGAAAACACATTGCCCTCATTCCTCAAGAAAGTTCTCTTTTTAATCGCTCCATTATGGAAAATATACGTTACGGAAATCCTAAAGCCACCGACCAACAAGTGATAGAAGCAGCTAAAAAAGCTTATATTCATGATTTTATTATGAGTTTACCTAATAAATATGAAAGTAAAGTAGGAGAAAGAGGCGTTATGCTTTCCGGTGGAGAAAGACAACGGATTGCCATTGCCAGAGCTGTTTTAAAAAATGCACCAATTTTAATTTTAGATGAAGCCACCTCTGCCCTAGACAGTGAAAGCGAACGCTTTATTCAAAAATCTTTAAAAGAGCTTATGAAAGGCAAAACCGTTATTGCTATCGCCCACCGTTTATCAACATTAAACGAAATGGATGAACTGATTGTGCTTAAAAAAGGTAAAATAGTAGAAAGAGGAACACATAAACATTTGCTTAAAGAGAAAAATGAATACTACAAATTTTATACCTTGCAACAACAGTTAAAATAAACAAGTTATCTATATTTTTCATTGTTTATATATTGGTAAAATATGCTTGCAAATTAGTATATTTGTCTTATATTTGCTTTGAGTTTTAATATATTTTTTTCAAAAGGAGAATATCATGCCTTTAGTTTCTATGCGTCAAATTCTTGACCATGCAGCCGAAAACGGCTACGGCGTTCCTGCTTTTAACATTAATGATATGGAACAAGTAATTGCTGTTTTACAAGCTGCAAAAAAAGTTAATGCACCGGTAATTTTGCAAACATCTACCGGAGCTCGTAAATTTGCCGGTGACCCAATGATCCGCCATATGGTTCAAGCAGGAATTGAAATGTTCCCAGAATTGCCGATTTGTTTACACCAAGATCACGGTTCATCAATCGATATTTGCCAATCTGCTATCGTAAACGGCTATTCTTCTGTTATGATGGATGGCTCTTTAGAAGCTGACGGCAAAACACCTTCTTCTTTTGAATATAACGTTAAAGTTACTAAAGAAGTTGTTGCTCGTGCTCATGCTGTCGGAGCTTCCGTTGAAGGTGAATTGGGCGTTATAGGTTCATTAGAAACTGGTAAAGGCGATAAAGAAGACGGGCATGGTGCTGAAGGTATAATTGATAAAAAACGTTTGGTAACCGATCCTGACGAAGCTGCTCGCTTTGTTGCAGAAACAAATGTTGATGCTTTAGCTGTTGCTGTCGGAACATCACATGGTGCATATAAATTTACACGTAAACCTGATGGTGAAATTTTGGCTATTGATGTAATTGAAAAAATTCACCAAAAATTACCTAATACACATATGGTTATGCATGGTTCTTCTTCCGTTCCGCAAGAATTGCAAGATCTTATCAATGCTTATGGTGGCGCCATTCCTCAAACTTATGGTGTACCGGTTGAAGAAATTGTCAGAGGTATTAAATCTGGTGTAAGAAAAGTAAATGTTGACACAGACTGCCGTATGGCAATTACCGGAGCAATCCGTAAAGTTTTTGCTGAAAATCCGAAAGAATTTGACCCACGCAAATATCTTAAACCCGCTATTGAAGAAATGCAAAAAGTTTGCGAAGCTCGTTATATTGAGTTTGGAGCCGCCGGCTTTGGCGATAAGATTAAAGTTATTCCTTTATCGGAAATGGCTAAAAGATACTAATCTTAGTTAGAATCCTTAAAAACCCTTGGTAAAACTAAGGGTTTTTTTATATTAATTTAAAAATTGTTGTATTTTAACATTTATCACATTATATTAGAGGTGTTTTTGATTAGGGGATTGTTAAAATGAAAAAATACTTATTTTTTACTTTATTTATGTATACAAACATAGCTCAAGCACAAACAGCATCAGATATAGAAAAGATAGAAAGTTATCTTAACGGTATGCAATCTTTACAAGCAAACTTTGTTCAAACGGCAAGCAACGGCAACACTTCCGAAGGACAAATTTATATCGCAAAGCCTAATAAGATACGCATGGAATACGCAGATCCCACATCTGTTTTGATTGTCGGAAATGGTGATTATATCGTCTTCAACGATAAAGAATTGGATCAAGTAACAAACATAGATTATGAAGACATTCCGGCAACGATGATTTTAGCCAATTCAATCAAAATTGACAATAATATATTAAAAATTGCAGATTTTTATAAAGATTCCGGCACAACATCCATAACATTGAAACATTCAAAATCTGAAAATATCGGACCAATAACTTTAGTCTTTTCAAATAATCCTTTCGAACTTAAACAATGGAAAATTGTAGATCCTCAAAGTGTTGAAGTAACTTTATCACTATACAATGTTAATCAGAATACAACATTGAGTGAAGATCTGTTTAAATTTAAAAAACCTTCGAAAAACAAACGTCGCAGAAGATAAACACCCATAAGATATCATGTTTTGAGCAGAGATGATTACAAAAAAGCACCCGAGAACATCGAGTGCTAAAAGTGTTATACAAGCCATCTGATCGTTTATCACATATCATATCGAACCGCAAGGACCAGGTGGGTGCCATATAATCAAACCACGATTTGAACAGTGACAGCTCCCTATATTATTAACGTTGGCTCGGATAGACCATGCGGAATATAACATATCAGACAGCCTGCCCTTTATGTATTTATACTACCAAAAAATTTTGAAAGAAGCAAGTATTTTATCTTTGGGAAATAAAAATAAATATATTGATTTTTCGATTACTATTATATATCATATATTCGTTATAAATAAACCTCGCTTAGTTAAGCGAGGTTTATTTATTCATCCACAAAACTAATCATCTACATCTACATCTACATCTACATCTACATCTGTATCTGCAACTTCATCTTTCAGAGGCGCTTTTACATCAGAAACAGCATTCTTCTTTTTAACAGGAAGTGGAAAAATCTTCACTCCTTCATACTGTTCATCAGATTTAATTTTACTAGCCTTAGGCGTTATCTTTGAAACTTTAGGAGCATTATCTTGCGAGACAGTTTTTGTAGTAACTGTTGTCTCTATATCAGAAGATTTTTTAGCTTTCACCTTTTCTTTTATAGCTGATACTTCATTAGCCACTGGTGCTGGATTTACAACAGAAGGTGTTTGGACTTGCTGTGGCTGATTTACTGCTGATGCTGGAGCTTGTATTCCTTGCCCTACGACAACGGTATGCGACATTTGTGTCGGAACCATAACTCCATCAACATTAACAGCCATTACAGGCTTTCCCGTTTCATCTAAAACCACCGGAATTGGATTACCGTTAGCATCAAGTATCATTGGGACAGGCATTCCATAAGTGTCACCTGAAATAGGCATTATCGGAGCTCCTATAGGCATTGGCGTCATCTGCTCAGGCTTTGGTTCTTCTTTTAAAATTAAATCTGGCGATAAAGGATAAGCATCTTGAGGCAATCTCATAAGCATATATCCAGAATCACCACCATAAGCCGGACCTGAAAGACCGATAGAATAGTATCCACCAATATAACCATAATCTAAATCAATATAGTCAATAGCAAACAGTGTCTTTATTGTAGTGTTACCTATGGTAGTCATTTTACAACTATAACCGGCATCTTCCATTATAATATTATCGGTATTTTTAACATAAACCAATGTTTTTGCCGGCTTACAAACAGGAGACTGGCCATTATAAGATACATTATAATTTAAAATCAAATCAAGAGATTTACTACCGATAGATGCCGACACGTCGGTAATTTTAACATCGTCGATATACATATTAGCTGGCGTTACACCTACTGTCACAGGAATAGTAACATAATTTTCGGTACAAATATGGCTGGTAGCATCAGCTCTACATAACAAAGCCTTATTTTGAGAATTGTTATCCAGAAGATGCAACAAAGAATTATAGATATATTCTTTTGACATTGCAAGTTTTGCCGGAGCACATTGCTTTTGGCGACAAACCACCACCGAAGACGGCATTTCAATTTGAGGTTGCCAGTTTTCAGCCCGACGAACACTATTAATATAAAACTGGTTAGTGCAAGAAGCGACAAAACCAACACCTACAGTCAATAAACATAAGCTCAATTTTTTAATCACGGTTAAATCCTTTAAACAAGTGAACATACTAAATATGACACACTATAAGGCAATAATATGAAAGAAAAGTAAACAAAAATAAACTTGCTTAATTTTTGTTTGAGTTTTATACTAATAAAAAAATGGAGACGACTATGAAAATACTACTTGTTTTGATACTAATTTTCACCTTTGAAGCTAGAGCTGAAAGTCCTGTAATTGATGGAGACAGCTTAAGAATAAATAATAAAAATATCAGACTTATAGGTATAGATGCACCAGAATATGACCAATATTGCTTTGATGCTAATAACATAGAATATGAGTGTGGGCAAGAAGCTTACATGTTCTTAAAAATATTGGTTGAAAACGGATTAAAGCAAAATCAAAAATTAAAATGTAACAAAAAAGGTATGGATAAGTATAAACGTGATTTAAGTGAATGCTTCATAGGTAATATCAACATCAACAAAGCCATGATAAAATCAGGATACGCAGTAGTATACCGTCATGACAGCTATCAAAAATTAGAAGATCAAGCCAGAAAACGCCAAATTGGTATTTGGCAAGGTAAATTTATGCGCCCAGAATTATACAGAATTTTAAACAAATATAAAAACAATAAAAAAAATATTTCAAAATAAGACAGATTCTTGTTGACACGTTTAAAAAGTTATGTATATTGCATTCAACTATTTATGTTTAAATTTAAAAGTTTAGGTGAATAAAAATGTACGCAGTAATTAAAACAGGCGGAAAACAATATAAAGTAGCAACAGGTGATGTTGTAAAAATTGAAAAAATCGCCGGTGAAGAAGGTAAAGAGATAATCTTTAACGAAGTTTTGGCTTTAGGTGAAAACGTTGGCACTCCTTTGGTTGCTGGAGCTTCCGTAAAAGCTCTTGTATTAAAGCAAGCTAAAGACGCTAAAGTTATTATCTTCAAGAAAAAAAGAAGACAAAATTATCGTCGTAAAAATGGTCACAGACAACAAATTACATTAGTTAAAATCACTGATGTTTGTGGCAAATAAGGGATAAGGAGTAAGACAAATGGCACATAAGAAGTCAGGTGGTAGCTCATCAAACGGTCGCGATTCTATCGGACGTCGTTTGGGTGTGAAAAAATTCGGTGGCGAAGCTGTTATTCCGGGAAACATTATTATCCGTCAACGCGGAACAAAATATCACCCGGGAACAAATGTTGATATGGGTAAAGACCATACAATTTTTGCTGTAGCAGAAGGCAAGGTTGAATTTAAGAAAAAAGATGACAAGGTCTTTGTTTCTGTAGTTACCGAATAGTTTGAAAACTTTTCAGGTGGAGGGGGTAATTTTTTACCCCCTTTGTTTTACTAAATAATTTTTTATAAATTGAGGCGATATGAAGTTTTTAGATCAGGCAAAAATATTTGTAAAATCCGGCGACGGGGGTAGAGGTTGCGTATCGTTTCGTCGTGAAAAATATATTGAGTTTGGTGGCCCAAACGGTGGTGACGGTGGTAAAGGCGGAAGTGTTATTTTTGAAGCAGTCGAAAACTTAAACACATTGATAGATTTTCGTTATCAACAACATTTTAAAGCTCCGCGCGGACAACATGGTATGGGTTCAGAAATGGCAGGAGCCAAAGGCGAAGATTTAATCATAAAAGTTCCTGTAGGCACGGAAATCGTAGCCGAAGACGGACAAACTGTTTTAGCAGATATGGTAACACCGGGACAACGTTTCTTAATTGCCAAAGGTGGTGATGGTGGTCGAGGCAACACACGTTTCAAAACTTCAACCAATCAGGCTCCTCGTTATGCAGAACCGGGTTGGCCGGGAGAAGAAATGTGGGTTTGGTTAAAACTAAAAATTATTGCTGATGTCGGATTAATAGGTCTACCAAATGCCGGAAAATCCACTTTTTTAACTTCTGTTACCAGAGCTAGGCCCAAGATTGCCGATTACCCGTTCACTACAATGCATCCTCATTTAGGTGTAGCATGGATTGATAACAGAGAAATTGTCATAGCCGACATTCCCGGTCTTATTGAAGGAGCTCATGAAGGCGTAGGCTTAGGTGACAGATTTTTAAAACATGTCGAAAGATGTGCAGTATTTTTACATCTTATTGATGGATCTGCAGAAGATGTTACCACCCCATACTCTACGATTCGCAGAGAGCTTGAATTATACAAATCCGATTTAATCAAAAAACCGGAAATTGTCGCATTAAACAAATGTGACAGCTTAACAGAAAAGGAAATAAAACAAAAAGTAAAAAAACTTGAAAAAGCTTGCGGACACACAGTTTATGCCATATCTGCAATTGCAAAACAAGGTGTAACGGATTGTTTAAGAGATGTATCTCAATTCGTAACTCGCAATTTACGTAAAAATGAAGAGATTGAGACCAAAGTTAAAAAGACTTGGTCACCATTAGATTAAAGGAGAAGCAAAGTGGAAAATGCTGAAGAAAAAATTTTAAAAATTGTAAAAACAACTTTAGATGATAACAAAGCTGAAGATATTGTAGTTATTGACCTTAAAGGTAAAACTTCAATTGCAGGTTTTATGGTTGTAGCAAGTGGTAATTCTCAACGCCATGTAGCTTCTATTGCAGAAAAAGTTTTCGAAAACTTAAAAAAATCAGGCTTTAAATCATCTATGGAAGGGCAAGAGAAAGCTGATTGGGTTCTAATTGACGCTTTTGATGTAATTGTTCATATTTTTAAACCTGAAGTTAGAGAATTTTATAACCTTGAAAAAATGTGGCAATCCGCAGCTAATTTAAGAAAATAGTTGCAAAATCAAATATAGAAATAAACAAAACTTGACATAAAAAACATAATGCGTTAGATTCAATGTGAAATATAATTTTTATGGGCTATGAAAAAATTAATTATTGTGCTGTTACTAACAGTTGCCGTGCCCTTTTCGCTCAAAGCTACCACTCCTGAAGCCCCCTCTGGCAATTTAGAGATTATTGTTCAAGGAGGTTATAACTTTTTAGAAAACGCACCAATTACCAGCGGCGCTATCGTAATGCAACTTTGGAAGATCCGAATGGAAATGGATATTGGTTGGACCCAGTGTACCCTACCTGATAATTCAAAAAGTAATTTTTGTTGTATATCCACTATGGTCGGATACTCTTACACAACAAAACATTCATTTTATGCATTGATTGGTATTGCCAATTGTGGCGTTACGGAAATTACAACAGATGAAAATCATCCGTACAAACTAGAGAGTATAATGAGTGGAAAAGTTAAACTTGGTTGCAATTTATTTGTAACTAAGAAGTTATTCTTTAACATAGGTTTGAGCTACCTTTGGCCACCGCTAAAAAATCATTCAAACTTTTACGACACCCACACCGGTTTAAACTTAACAGCAGGTTTAGGTGTCAAAATCTAACTTAAAGCGACCTACGAATGGTCGCTTTTTGTCATTTATGCAAGCGCAAAAAATATCCGAAAATTGAATTATAACATTGTATATAAATGATAAAACGCAAATTCAAATAACACCATTATTGATTTTAATAGAAAAATAAACAAAAACTTGACATAAAAACTTTTTTGTGTTATTTTATATATAGAATCAAATTATTATAGGATATGAAGAAATTTATTATTGCGCTGTTACTTACAGCTTGCTTGCCGGTTTCGGCTCTTAACTATTGGCCCGTAGAAAAATATTCATTCACAGTAATTGCTCGCGGAGGGTATGATTTCTTGAATAAAACGCCTAATATCAACGTAGGTGTAGCTTTTTCAATGGGAATCTTCAAGGCAGAAATTGAAGTGGGAGGAACACAATTTATCCTTCCTGATTTGTCTGAATACAAGATGCCATATTCCGCTACTATGTGTGGTATTAGTTTTGGCACCAAACATTCTGTTTACGTAATGATGGGCATCACAAATTGGGCTTTAGTTGAATTAAATTCTGATGATCATACTAAATATACACTGTGCGACGGATTTCGTGGAAAAGCGAAAATAGGTGCTAATTTCTCATTAACTGAGAGACTGATTTTAAATATAGACTTCAGTGGAATTTGCCCCTATTTTAGGAAACAACCTAGTCAGCGTTGTTATATAGATTATACGAATGTATTTTTATCAGCAGGTCTCGGAATCAAACTTTAAGCTTTCCCCACGTTTTACGTGGGGTTTTTTATGTAAAAAATCATCTCAATAAGAAAATAAACAAAAACTTGACATAAAAATAATAATGTATTATACTTGGGGCTACAACTTTAATTTTTATGTATATGAAAAAGATTATCATTATGCTGTTACTTACAGCTATTTTGCCACTTTCGGCACACGCTTGGTATCCTACAGGTAAAACTGCTTCTGTCGACATTACTGCTCGAGGAGGTTACAATGCTTTAGAGAACGCACCTCTTGCCAGTGGCGCTGTTGCTGTTCAAATCTTCGGTCTCCGAACGGAAATTGAAGTTGGGTGGGCTCAATTCAGATTACCTGATTTAACAACCAAAAACCTATGCGCCGTATCTGCTATGGTCGGTTACATTTACGAATTCGGCCACGCAATATACGCTATGGCAGGAATCACTAATTGGGGTATTGACGAGTTCCCAACAACAGATTATCCAACAACAGATAGCTACACAACATCTTCTTCATTGGGTAATAGTCTCAGAGGGAAAGTTAAAGTAGGCGCTAATTTATTTGTAACTAATCGTATGTTTTTTAACATAGATTTAAGTTACATTGTGCCAAACGCTCATCGTTACAGATTGCCCGGCGAGCGCAGTGGCCTTAACTTGACCGCCGGCATCGGTGTCAATCTGTAAGCAACTAATTTCAGACGCATATGTAACGTATGCGTCTTTTTTTATTCAGCCATATCTTCTTTTTCACCTTTCAGATTATCCAAAAACTGATTTTCCATTTTCATATACTGGTTTAACAACCACTTAGATTGCATAATTAAAAATACCGAAGCAATCAATAAAAAGAAGATAACTTTTGTATTTTCGGTTAAAAACTGATGCACCGCAGATACTATAAAAAACGCAACAATAAATAACCTAAAAGAGGTCAATATCAAAAGCGGTATACGGTTTGCTTTTCTAGAATACCACAAAACGGCCGAGATACGAGCAATTCTACCATTAGAAAGAAAAAGTTCTTTCATAATCTCTTTATTTTCAGATAACACACTTTCCAATAAAGAGTTACTTGCAGGCATACAATTCTCATTAATAGCCAATTCATTGCATTCTCCATTATCCTCTTTTTTAATTTTTTTAAGATGTAATTTTACCAAAACATCATTTGCCAATTCCGGAATTACCATATTCCAACCTATAAGAGCTTTTAAGAATGGTGCCATTAAAAGTAAGGTTGTAAAAGTTAAAAAGATTCGCATCGGAACATTAGGCATCCAATTTACGACATAAGGTCTAACCCCCTGACTAACAAGAGCCATAATTGCATAAAGGATAATGGAAAACAAGATAATCCTTGTAAAATAGCTCTTAAACAAAGCTCTCCACAATTTTTCTTCTGTTAATGCGGTAACAGTACCTTTTGCACTTTGATCTATATAGTTTAGCCATTTTTGTGGCAAGATTTTATTTAAAAACTTATATGTATAGTTAGAAGTTTTTATCATAATCGGTGTTAAGAAAGTTGTAATAACAGAAACGGCAACAATAATCGGATAAACAAAATCATCAATCACCTTCAAACTCATTCCCAACGAAGCAATAATAAATGCAAATTCACCAACCTGAGCTAAAGAAAAACCGCTACAAACTGCTGTTTTTAAATTCTGTCCCGATACTACAAAACCGAAAACGGAAAATATAACTTTACCAATTAATACAACCAATGTAATAACCAAAATCGGATATGCATAAACTATAAACATTTCCGGATTTACCATCATACCGACCGTTACAAAAAATACTGCTCCAAAAAAATCTTTTAACGGTTTAATAACCATTTCAATTCGTTTTATAACACCTGTTTCCGATAAAATTGAGCCCATAATGAAAGCACCAAGTGCAGATGAGAAACCCGAATATACAGCTAAATATACCATACTCAAACTTAGTGCAATTGTCACCAACAAAAGCATTTCATCGTTTAAGAAACTGACGATTTTTCTAAGAACAGTAGGTATAATATAAATACCGATAACAAAACATAAAATCAAAAACAATAAAAGTTTTAAGGTGCTTAAACCTAGTTCCTCACTATTAATACCTCGCCCCAAAGCAACCGTCGGTAACAATACTAAAAGTAAAATTCCCATAATATCTTCAATGACCAATACCCCAAAAACCAGATCTGTAAATTTTTGTTTTTTAATGTTTAAATCATCAAATGCCTTAATAATGATAGTTGTAGAAGACATAGAAATCATTGAGCCTAAGAAAAAGCTATCCATAGTACTCCACCCTAAAAAGAGTCCTATATAATGCCCCACAAATAACATTAAAAATATATTTAAGGTAGCCGTAATCATAGCTGACTTACCGACACTAACCATTTTTTTAAAACTAAATTCCAAACCTAAACTGAAAAGTAAGAATATAACACCTATATCAGCCCATAATGCTAAATTGGCACGATCTGTCACTGTCGGAACAAAATTAAAATATGGTCCTGCAAAAATTCCAGCAAGCAAATACCCCAAAACCATAGGTTGTTTAAGCTTTTTAAAAATAAGTGTTGTTATTGCCGCATAAACCGTAATTAAGGTTAAATCAACAATCAAAGGGTGTATTCCATGCATCTTATTATCTCTTTTTGCTAATTTATAAAATATGTGAAAAATTCTATTATAAAAAATATTAATATTTTTCTAAATTACAACAAAAAAACCCCGTAAAAAATACGGAGTTTTAATTTTTTAAAATCGGTTGCATCAAATGATCGGAAATAAACTATGCATTCCCCATATTGTCAATCCGACAATCGTCATGTTTGCCATAACATCCAAAAGATTTTTCCACCATGGATCATAATCTTCACAAGTAATGAAAATTCCCGCAAGCATTATACCTCCTGCAACAAGATAACAACCACCAAGCACAGGATAAATAAGCATATGCCCCGGAGCCTCGCTTAAATTTTCGATCAATCCAAAATGTGCCAAATGATCAAGTCCTAATGCCCAACCTATAACGCCCGAACCTAAAACCCACACAATCAATACAATTAATGGACTAAAGTCTTTGTCTTTTACGGAATATACAATTGCGAGAATTGTAAATGCTAACAAAATAAACCCGGAAATTGAAACCAAAGTAACTTCGTTACAACAAGCCATCAAAGCCCATAAACCGTAAACCAGCAAACCGATAAGTGCAAAAGAAGCTAATCTAATCAGCCACTGCACAAAATAAGAAAAATTATCTTTCATACACACTAATATTAATAATTATTAAAATTACTGATAATTATACCAAATTAATTTTTTTTGTCAATACGCTTTCATAAAAAGCTGTTATAAAATGATATCTTATTGTTAAAAATTAAATATTTTAATTGCACATATTTATAAAACATGATGTACTTGTCACAGTATTTTTATTTTTTAGGAGGTTTATTATGATATTTGCATTGTTACTGATTGTACTTTGTTTTATTGTTCTTGCATCAACTATTAAAATTGTTCCGCAAGGATATGAGTGGACAGTGGAAACTTGGGGCAGATATACCAGAACCCTAGCTCCAGGCCTTCATATTATCACACCAATAATTGAAAAAATAGGTGCAAAAGTCAGTCGTATGGAACAGGTTTTAGATGTTCCGTCACAAGACGTAATTACAAAAGATAATGCTATGGTCAGAGTCGATGGGGTCTTATTTTATCAAATACAAAAAACATCATATGCTACATATCAGGTAAGTGATTTAACTTATGCCATTTTAAACTTGATTATGACCAATATCAGAACCGTTATAGGATCCATGGAAATTGACGAATTGCTCTCCCAACGCGATGATATCAATCGCAAACTTCTTGCTGTTGTTGATGAAGCAACTATTCCTTGGGGTGTTAAAGTTACCCGTGTTGAAATCAAGGATATCACACCTCCTACCGACTTGATTAATTCTATGGCTCGCCAAATGAAAGCTGAACGCGATAAGCGTGCCAACATTTTAGAAGCAGAAGGTGTCAGACAATCTGAAATTTTAAAAGCTGAAGGTGAAAAACAATCTGCAATTTTAAAAGCTGAAGCTCAAAAACAATCTGCAATTTTAGCAGCTGAAGCTCAGAAAGAAGTAGCTTACAGAGAAGCTGAAGCAAGAGAACGTTTAGCTCAAGCTGAGGCTATCGCCACAAAGATGGTATCTGATGCTATAAAAGAAGGAAACCCTCAAGCACTCAACTATTTTCTTGGTCAAAAATATATTGAAGCTCTGCAAGGCATTGTAACTTCGCCTAACCAAAAACTTTTAATGCTTCCAACAGACACTACAAATGTTGCCGGAGCATTAGCCGGTATCGCTGAAATAGCAAAAGAAGTTATGGATAAAAAATAGGACTTGTGAGGATACTATGGAATATTTTAATTGGATAACACAAATAAATTACTTAGTTTGGTTAGCAATCGGACTTTTATTTACTATTTTGGAATTTTTCGTTCCGGGAGTATATTTGTTATGGTTTGGCTTTGCCTCTTTTTCAATGGGTATATTAGCTCATTTTATAACTTTTTCTCCTATTGAAACATGTGTGATTTTTGCTTTATTGGCCACTGTTTATTCTGCTTTAGGATGGTGGGCATATACAAAGTTATTGAAAACAAACTCAGAAAAAAATAAGCACTTAAACGATATTGCCGGCTCACATATAGGCAAAATATATCAACTAAGTCAAGATATTGTTGACGGAAGAGCAAAGGCTAAAGTAGGCGATTCGTTTTGGTTAGTAGAAAGCAAAGATGAAAATTTAAAAAAAGGTAATAAAGTAAAAGTTGTAGGCGTTATAGACGGTGTGGTTTTAGAAGTAGAAAAATATGAAAAAAAATAGTTTTTTGATATTTTTTCTTGTTCTATTTTTTTCTTTTGATGCTTTTTTAGGCTGGTGGTTCGGTTCAAACTGTTTACCTAGAACAGCATCTTCAGAAAATCATACAAACACCATTGATAGAATTGTTGTAGAGAAAGCTTTACGTAAAATGACCCTACTGTTCCAAAACAATGTGATAGCCATTTACGATATAAGTCTTGGTTTTAATCCTAGCGGACATAAAGAAAAAAAAGATGATGGCAAGACACCTGAAGGTCGATACTTTATTGCAGAAAAAATTGTCAACGGTAAATACTCTTTATCTTTAAAAATATCATATCCAAGTCAGCAGGATATATTAACTGCTCGAAAAAGACAACTTCATCCTGGAGAAAATGTAATGATACACGGATACCCTAATATTTATCCTGATTGGCTTGGAAATATATTACTAAAAAATAAAGATTGGACAGATGGTAATATAGCTCTCAGTAATAAAGATATAAAACAATTGTGGGAACATGCTAAAACAGGAACTATAATTGATATTTTACCTTAACATTCTAATAAATATACTTTTTGCTAATTGATTTTTAATAATATTACACTAAAATATACAAAACTGTTTTTTAAAGGTGTTAAAATGAAAATCAAAAGTCTGATTATTTGTTTCTTGTGTTTATTTAGCATTTCAGCTCACGCTGAATTGGAAATTGATATTACAGGAGCAACGCGTGAACCTATGCCCATTGCATTTCCTGAAATGATAGATAACACAACAAGTATGCAATGGTTAGGCACATATAGCAATAAAATAAGAAGTGTTATTTTAGCTGACTTAGAAAGAAGTGGCCTTTTTCGTCTCATTGATGAAAACAGCTATATTGAAGATTTAACATCTATCAATCAAAAACCGACTTTTGTAGATTGGCAAGCAATCAGAGCTCATGCCTTAATTCAAGGAGCTGTTCACGAAAATCCCGATGGCAAATTAAAAGTTGAATTCAGATTATGGGATGTAGTAGCTCAAGATCAATTGCATGGACAATCATATACCACAACAAAAGATAACTGGCGCCGTATTGCACATATTATATCAGATGCAATATATGAACGCTTAACCGGTGAAAAAGGATATTTTGATTCACGCATTGTATACATTTCAGAAAGCGGACCTGCAACTAAACGTGTAAAACGCCTGGCTATTATGGATCAAGATGGAGAAAATCATAAATTTTTGACATCAGGCGCCGCAATGGCTTTAACTCCAAGATTTTCACCTAATTTACAAAAAGTTTCTTATTTGTCTTTTACAGGTTCAGCCCCAAAAGTTTATGTAATGGATGTTGAAACCGGTAAACAAGAATTGCTAGGAAATTTCCCAGGCATGACTTTTGCGCCCGTATTTTCTCCGGACAGTTCTAAAATTTTACTTTCTTTTGCTTCCAACGGTAATACGGAAATATATGAAATGGATTTGAAAAATAAAACAAGTCGCCAACTTACAAAACATCCGGCTATTGATACATCTCCGACTTACTCTCCTGATGGTGAAAAAATTATATTCAATTCAGACAGAGGCGGTAATCAACAGCTCTACATAATGGATTCCGACGGTTCAAATGTTGAACGTATAAGTTTTGGTAACGGTCGTTACGCAACACCTGTTTGGTCTCCTCGTGGAGATTATATTGCCTTTACAAAAATGGCCGGCGGAGAATTTTACATTGGTGTTATGCATCCTGATGGATCTGGAGAACGTTTACTTGCAAGTGGATATTTGGTAGAAGGACCGACATGGTCTCCAAACGGACGTGTTTTAATGTACTTTAAGCAAGATAGAGGAACAAAACGTAAAAATGCACCTGTTCGCTTATACACTATTGATGTCAGTGGATATAATGAGCGTCTGGTGGTAACACCTGCCGAAGCTTCTGATCCGGCTTGGTCACCGTTATTACCATAAAAACTTATTAAACTAAATTTTATCTCCTAATTGAACAAATCAATTAGGGTATAAAAAAACGAACCGGAATTTCCGATTCGTTTTTAAGTTTACAGCAAACTTCTTACTTACTCAGCAGATGTTTTTTCAGCTTCAGCGACAGCAGCTTTTTCTTGAGCTACACGAGCCAAATCCTTAGCGCCTTTTGCATTTACATCACGATCAACCAATTCAATGATTGCCATAGGAGCACAGTCACCATAACGGAAACCTGCTTTTAATACGCGAGTATAACCACCGTTACGTTCTTTGTAACGTTCTGCTAATGTAGAGAAAAGTTTAGAAACAACTTCTTTATCTCTTAAAAATGACAAAGCTAATCTACGGCTGTTCAAATCACCTTTCTTAGCATAAGAAATCATATTATCAGCAAATGTTCTCAACTCTTTTGCACGAGGCAATGTAATGTTGATTTGTTCGTGTGTCAATAATGCATTAGTCAAATTTGCAAACAAAGCTCTACGTTGACTTTTCGGCATATTAAACTTTCTATGTTTATCACCATGTCTCATTTTAATTTTCCTTTCTTTTCTCTAGTGCTTTGAAACTCAAAGCGGATAAAACCAACAACCTTTACCACGGATTCTTAAACCAAGCTCATGCATAAAGATTTTTATTTCAACTGGGCTTGTAACATATAATACACTTAATTGCAAGCATTTATTTTATAAGTATAAAAGATTTTTAGTTTTAATTTCCAATTCAATAACTATAATTTCACCCTATTAACAACAATTTGTTTGTCTACACAAATATCAATTTACTACACTATAATTAATATGCCGGCGCAATATTAAAAGAGGTCGTTTATATTGAAAAACTTTTTGATATTGAAGTTTGTTACCATGCAAATCAGCAGTAAATAAAAATAAATCAATTATTTTTCAATATGGTTTTTGCGCATACAAAAAACACCCTCGAAAGGGTGTTTTTTGTATTTAGAAATTTACTAAATATCCAAATTAACCACATTAAGGGCATTTTCTTGAATAAACTCTTTACGAGGCTCAACTACATCACCCATCAATGTTGAGAACACTTCATCAGCTTCTTCCATATGGTCAATTTTAACTTGTAACAATGAGCGAGCCTGAGGATCTAAAGTTGTTTCCCAAAGCTGTTCAGGGTTCATCTCTCCCAAACCTTTGTAGCGTTGCAACGAAATACCTTTTTTGCCGGCACTCATCACTGCATCAACCAAACCTACAGGTCCGTTAATTTTCTTTTCTCCACCATTTTTCGAAATTAAAGAAGACATACCGGAGAAATTATCACGTAAGAAAGATTTCATCTCATTTAGAGCTCTTGCTTCAACACTATCTGTGATGGTTGCCCCCACAACATGTTCTTCTTTAACACCTCTTAATGTTCTGTAAAATGAAATTGAGCCATCCGGTAAAACATCGGCCTTCCAACCCTTATCATATTCAGCTTCTGCCATATCAAGTTTTTGAGCTAATTTATTTACTTCTGTTGTAAGAGTTTCTCTATCAGATAAAATTTCCACATCAAACAAACCGCATACAGCCATTTGTTCAACAATCTTTTCTGGAGCCTTAATACTCAAACTTGAAATCAAACTGCGAGCTTTAATTGTTCGTTCAACAAAACTGATTAAATCTTGTCCGAAAAGTTTTTCCCCGTCAGATTTTTCCAAAACAGCTTCATCACAACCGCCACGGATAAGATAATCTTCCATTTCTCTATCGTCTTTAAGGTATATAATTGAATTACCTCTTTTAGCTTTATAAAGCGGAGGCTGAGCAATATATACATAACCACGTTCAATAAGCTCAGGCATTTGACGATAGAAAAATGTTAGCAACAATGTTCTGATGTGAGATCCGTCAACATCGGCATCAGTCATAATTACAATCTTATGATAACGACATTTGTCTGCATTAAAATCATCACGTCCGATACCTGTACCAAGAGCTGTAATAATAGTTCCGATTTCTGCAGAATTCAGCATTTTATCAAAACGAGCTCTTTCCACATTCAAAATTTTACCTCTTAAAGGCATAATTGCCTGATTTTTTCTATCTCTACCTTGTTTTGCCGAACCGCCTGCAGAATCTCCCTCCACAATAAACACTTCGGATAAAGCAGGATCTTTTTCAGAACAATCGGCAAGTTTACCCGGCAATGATGAAATATCCAAAACACCTTTACGGCGAGTAAGTTCACGAGCCTTACGAGCTGCTTCACGCGCTGTTGCTGCTTCAACGATTTTACCGACAATAACTTTTGCTTCTGTAGGATGTTCATCAAGCCACTCTTTAAGTTTGTCAGCAACAACCCCCTCAACCACAGGACGAACTTCGGAAGATACCAACTTATCTTTTGTTTGTGAAGAAAACTTCGGATCCGGAGCTTTAACTGACAAAACACAAGTTAAACCTTCACGCATATCCTCACCGGTAATAACACTTTTTTCTTTTTTAAGTAACCCGTTTTCGGTAATATAGTTATTGATTGTTCTGGTCAAAGCGCCTCTAAAACCGGCCAAGTGTGTACCGCCGTCTTTTTGCGGAATATTGTTTGTAAAACAAAGCATACTTTCATTGTAGGCATTGGTCCATTGCATAGCGATATCAACTTGGATATCATTTTCTTCTCCTACAAAAGAGATAATATTATCATGTAATGGGGCTTTTGCTTTGTTCAAATGGCTGACAAATGCCGATAAGCCACCCTCATAATGAAAAACTTCTTCCTTAGGTTCTACACCTCTGTTATCAATAAGTTTCAAATATACGCCAGAGTTTAAGAAAGCTTTTTCTCTGATTGCACGTTCCAATGTTTCAAAGCTAAATTCTGTTTGTGTAAAAGTTTGAGCCGAAGGCAAAAATGAAACTTCGGTTCCGTGACGATTCGGAGCTTCACCGACAACTTCAACATGTTTAACAACATTTCCGTCTGCAAATTCAGCATAATGTTCTTTATTATCGCGCCAAATACGAAGTTTTAACCATGTTGAAAGAGCATTCACAACAGAAACGCCCACGCCATGCAAACCACCTGACACTTTATAAGAATTGTTATCAAACTTACCGCCTGAGTGTAATTCTGTCATAATAACTTCTGCCGCCGAAACACCTTCTTCCTTATGAATATCAACAGGCATACCGCGACCGTTATCTCTGATTGTAGCAGAGCCGTCCGGATTTAGAACAACTTCTGTTTTATCACAATAACCAGCTAAAGCTTCATCAATTGCATTATCTAAAACTTCATAAATCATATGATGTAAGCCAGAACCGTCATCAGTGTCACCGATATACATTCCCGGGCGTTTACGCACAGCGTCTAAACCTTTTAACACCTTAATAGAATCAGCATTATAAGCCTGTTCACCTTTTAATATTTCTTCTTCTGTTAATTCTGTCATTATGACCCCTAATTTTTTATGTTTATTTCTTGCGAAAATATACAACAAAGTATCAAAATAACCAAGAATTAAATTAAAGATATCAACGTTTTTAAGCATGTTTTTATCAAAAATTCAAAATCAAAAATATAAACTTCAACATGTTGATAAATATAGCTTGTCACGGCAGTAAAAATATGATATACAAAGGTTGATTTATTTTAATGGGAGATATTGGTTTGTTATGATCATAAATAGCAACGATGGTTCACAAAGAAATATTTTAACAAATAAATGCTATTACCAAACCACTGCTCAAATCATGCACGATTTCGAGCAAAAAGGTTACTCTAATTCAGCTGATGAGACGGCAAAAGTCATATCAGCCTACCATAGTGTTATGCAAAAAAAATCTCGCAACACATATAGCAAAGACTATAATGAAGCTTTTACCAAAATTGACAACGCAATACAAAATATGGCAAACAAAGTTTTTTACATTTATGATAAGAAAAGTTTTGATTTAGCTTATAAATCTTTCCAAGACTTTGATTACATCAATGCCATAATAGGTCGTCAACGTATGAAAAAAAACAAGTAACAATCTGATTGTGAACTTTTTGTTGTTTATAATTGCAATAATCAGATTAAAAATATAGACTACCTTACATAAACTTTATTGAACTTTTTAAAGAGGTCTTTTCATGAAACAAATATCTGTTATCGGTTGTGGCCGTTGGGGAGCTTTTTTAGCATGGTATGCTGCAAACTATTGTGTTGATAGCGTCCTCATGTATGATCTTCCGACATCACCAAATTTTATCGAATTAAACGAAACCAGAAAAAATTCTTATCTGGCGTTAAGCGATAATATGGTTTTAACTCCAGATTTAAATAATATCTTAAAGAACGACCACATAATTATATCCATAGGTTGCCAACATTTGAGAACTTTGGCAAAACAACTTAACGATTATGATTTATCCGGAAAATTTTTCTTGCTTGCCATGAAAGGCCTTGAAGAGCCAAGTGCAAAAACATTGATTGATGTGTTTAAAGAAGAAATAAATCAAGACGTTTCTGTTGCTTGCTTAGGCGGTCCGGGACACGTTCAAGACTATATGAAAAAAGTTCCGTCTTGTGCCGTGATAGACAGTTATGATGAAGATGCAAAAAATAATTGGATCAACCTTCTTCAGAGCGATTTAATCCGTTTTTACTATGGAAACGACGTAATTGGCAACCAAATCGGTGCCGCATTAAAAAATGTTATCGGAATTGCTGCCGGCATTTTGGACGGTCTGGAATGGTATGGCCTGAAGGGAGCTTTAATGGCAAGAGCCCCGGTTGAGGTAGGTCGTTTAATCAAACACTTTGGCGGAAATCCTTTTACTGCATATGGCCTTGCACATTTGGGCGATTATGAAGCAACATTGTTTTCTAAACACTCTCATAACAGAACTTATGGCGAAATGTTTGCAAAAGGCGAAAGATTTGGCAAATTAGCTGAAGGTGTAGCAACATTAAAAGCTGTTAAAATAATTGCTGATAAAGAAAACATTGATATGCCTATCTGTCAAGCTTTATATCAAGTGATTTATGAAGATGCAGACATAAAAGCAACCATCAAATCAATGTTTGAAAGAAGCTTGAAAAAAGAGTTTGATTATGTTTGCGCATAAATAAAACTTAACATAAGCTCAAAAGATACAGTAATTTTCTTGCGTTGTTCTTTATTTCGTTATTCCTCTCTCGTTTTCGAAAGAAAACGTTAAGTTGTGTTCGAATTAGTGTTAAACATCTATCATCGGAAGCGGTGTAAAATAATTTTAAAAAGCGGAAGATGCCTTGACGATTCCTAGCAGAATCGAGGCATGACTTCAAACAAAAAAACCGTCGTGAATTCGACGGTTTTTTATTTTTAAAAACTTATATTACTCAGCCGCAACACTCAAATAAGACTGTTCAGTGTTTTTAATAAAGCCAAGTTTACGTTGAATTTCCCAAATAACTTTCAAAGCTTTCAAAGCACTTTCGCCATTAATACGAGGTGTAGCTTTTCCTCTTACACAATCTAAGAAGTGATTAAGCTCAGCCGCCAAAGGTTGATTTGTCGGAATAAACAACTGTTCAACGCTTCCTTTTAAGCCATAATTCATCCAATCCGGAATACTTTCTTGATTAATGTAAGGCATACGACCTTGAGAATGAACATTGATACTCTGATTGATAAAATCCATATCAATATAGTTTGTATCGGTTGTAACCGTAAGCGTACGAACACGAGCTTGTGTAATACGGCTTGCCGTTAAGTTTGCGGTTGCACCGTTTTCAAATTCTAAAATTGCAGTGATATAGTCTTTACCTTCAGGTTTATCAGCTGTTTTAACGGAACAAGCCTGAATGTTTACAACTTCAGATTTTACTAAAGATTGAATAACTTCCACATCGTGTATCATCAAATCCATCGACACATCCACATCTGTAATACGGCCACTGGCAGCTGACATACGTTGAGCTGTTAAAGATCTGATTTTTGAAGTATCAGATAAGATTTTTGACATTTGTTCAACTGCCGGATTAAAACGCTCGACATGACCTACCAACAAAGTTACATTATTTTCCTTGGCAGCATTCATCAAACGATAACATTCTTCTTCCGTGGTTGCCAAAGGCTTTTCAATTAAGCAGTGGATACCTCTTGATAAGAAAAACTCTCCGACATCAGCGTGAGTAACAGAAGTTGTAACAACACTAACCGCATCTACATTTGCGGCCACCTCTTCCAAAGAGGAAAAAGCCTTAATTCCAAACATTGTAGCCGCATTGTTTGCTGCTTCGGGGAAAATATCATAAACGCCGACAAGCTCTACTCCTTGAAGACCTTTATATGTTTTAAGATGGTTTTTACCCATAACACCGGCACCAATAACGGCAACTTTAATTGTATTTGTCATGTCATTTCCTTGAATAGTTTACAAAAATTTAAGTTCTTATATCATATTTTGAAGCAAAAGGCTCTTAAAAAGATGTTACATTTTGTTACAAAACATCTCCGACATCACATAAAGATATTACATGAGGATTATAATGAGTTTGTATAAAAAAGCACAAGAACTGTTACATTCTGAATATAAAAGAAATTTTGAAATTGTAAAAGACAGCTTATATCACAAAAGCTATGCAAATGAAAAAATCAGACATTCTCTACAAGTTGCCGGCGCCGGAAACGGTATTTTAAGAAACGAAGCATATTTTCAAAACAAATCGGAAAAGTTTATCGAAATTGCAAAAACTGCCATTTTATTACATGATATTTTTCGTTTTAATGAAATAAGATTAAGCTATCAGGAAAATAAAAAAATTGACCACGGGATTGAAGGAGCAAAACTTCTTTCTGCAATTTCCGATTTTAATAATCCGTTGATTGTATTACCTGTTAAACATCACGGGCATATGATTGAAGAATTTTATGAAGACAAAGAATATAATGCTATCAATGATGAAGAACTAAAAAATCAAATCAGGCATATAATTTTTGCAGTTCGCGATGCAGATAAAATTGCAAACTGGCAAATTTTAACCAAAGAATATGAAAATATGCGCCTTGTTTGGTTACCTTTTCCTAATGATACAAGCTTAAAACAAGGTATCATCAGCGATAAAATTTGGGAAGCTTTTATTAATGGTAAAATAACTCCGAGAAATCATATAAAAACCAATGCTGATACAATTTTATCCGTTATTGCATGGTGTTTTGATCTAAATTATAAATATTCCGTTGAGTATTGTATGCGCTTAAAACACTTAGAAGGATTTGAAAAAATCATGACAGATTTACAAGTTGAACCTGAAAAGATTAATATAATTGTTCAAGTTATAAGAAACTATATAAAAGAACGTTTTCAACTTTAGCCTACATTCTTTTATCCTTAGAATGGCAAAGATGTTGTATCGGGCAGTTTTCACATAACGGTCTTTGGGCCTTGCAAATATATCTGCCAAACAACACAAACCAATGATTGGCATTTTTTGCATACCTTGATTCTAAGATTTTATTCAAATCTTTTTCCACCTCGCTCGGAGTTTTACCATTACTTAAACCTAAACGATGAGCGATTCTGAAAACATGTGTATCAACGGCAATTGTTGGCTCATTAAACCAAACATTTAACACCACGTTGGCCGTTTTTCTGCCAACGCCTGCCAAACTTTCCAGCTCAGTTCTGTCAGAGGGAACAATACCGCCAAATTTTTCAACCAAATCTTGGCTTAGAGATATTATACTTTTCGCCTTATTGTTATAAAGCCCGATAGTTTTGATATATTCTTTTAATCTATCAACACCTAGTTCAATCATTTTTTGTGGAGTATCGGCAACCTTAAACAAACTTTCCGTTGCCTTATTTACACCTTTGTCCGTGCTTTGAGCCGACAAAACCACCGCCACGAGCAATGTATATGCATTTGTAAAATTTAATTCGCATTCAGGATTCGGATTATTTTGTTCGAAAATTTTTACAATTTCCGAAACTTCATTTTTATCTCTCACGCCTTAACCCCTCCGGCACCTGCAGCCTTAGGAGCATTTTCATCTAACGGCCAACGAGGTCTGGGTTTAAAATCCAGCTCATTTACATAACCTTTTTGAAAACGTTCCAAACCGGCCCACGCAATCATCACTCCGTTATCCGTACAAAAACGAATTGGCGGAGCAGAAAATTCTAAGTTATTATCTTCTGCCAATTTTTGTAACTTTGCACGTAAATATGTATTAGCGGCAACTCCACCTGATACAACTAAATCTGTAGCTTCGGGATATTTTTGCTTAAATATGGTAATTGCTTTTTTAAGTTTTCTGACCAAACAATCGGTAGCAGCATATTGAAAACATGCACAAATATCCGAAACATCTTGTGTTGGGACCTCTGCATGTTCTAAAGTTCCATCCGGAGAATACGATTCGATAAGTTTTCTTACAGCAGTTTTAAGCCCCGAAAACGACAAATTACAATCATTAGAACCAATTAAAGGACGAGGAAGAGAAAACCTTGTTTCGTTTCCGACTGCAGCTCTTTTTTCTATCATCGGACCACCGGGATAACCAAGCCCCAACATTTTGGCAACCTTATCAAACGCTTCACCCGCTGCATCATCAATTGTTGTTCCTAAACGTTCATAATCGCCAACATCTTTAACAATAAGTATCTGACAATGGCCACCGGAAACCAGCAATAATAAGTATGGATATTTCACATCATTTGAAAGTCGGGCACATAAAGCATGCCCTTCTAAATGATTGACGGCAACAAGAGGTTTGTTTAACGCAAGAGCTAAGGCTTTGGCGGCCATCACACCAACCACAACGCCACCGATCAAACCAGGACCTGCTGCGACAGCAATCGCATCAACATCATCAAGCTGAATTTTTGCTTGTTTAACAGCTGTTTCAATAATTTCATCAATATGTTCCAAATGTGCACGAGCAGCAATCTCCGGCACAACGCCACCAAAACTCTTATGTTCTTGTTGCGACAATACACAATGTCCCAAAATTTGACGTTCATCATTTACAATGGCACAAGCTGTTTCATCACAACTACTTTCAATACCTAAAACAATCATTTTGTATAATCCAATGTATTTTATTGCAGTTTTTTTATAATTATATAAACTATAAAAATATAGTTGCCAAGAAAATTCAAATAAGGATTAAAAAAATGGTTGAAATTAAAGAAACAGAAAACGCTAAAAACAATGTTAAAACAAAATCTTATAAAAGCCTTACAGTTTTTATAGCCATCCTATTATTAATAGGCGGGGCAGCTGTATATATCCAAAAAAATCCGAAAATTCTCGATTTTTTTAAACATCAAAATACAGAATCGGATATTGTTACCAACCTTCAATCTCAAATCGATAATTTAAATTTACGACTTAACGAGCTTGAAAAAGCCCCAAAAGCAGAAGTATCAACAGCAGATTTAGCTATGCTGAATGATAAGATCAACATTGTGTCAGATTTTAATCAAAAGATTTTAGATTCGAAAGCAGACACATCTCATGTTTTAGGTTTGATGGGACGGGTTGACGAGCTTGACAATAAAGTTAAAAATTTGGGTAAAGTCAGTTCTCAAGGCGCTCTTGTTTTAACAGCAAGCATGCTTGTTAAAGACAATGCTTATAAAGGTCCTTTTGAATATGAAGCAGAAGTATTAAAATATCTTGCTATTGATACATCAATGGAACAACCGGCAGAAGAAATTTATAAATATGCTCAAACAGGTGTAAAATGTAAGAAAACTCTCATAAAAGAGTTTAATTTAATCTATGATGAAAAATCTCAAAAAGAAAACCAAACAGAAAATAACGAAAATTCTTCTCCTGAACCTGTAAGTTGGAAAGACAAACTAAATTCTAAATTGAGCGAATTGATTGTAATTGAACGCATCAATGAAAAAGATAATCAAGTTAAGGAAATAAAAACAGAAGATGAAATATATAAACTTGTAAATGATGGCTTCTTAGAACTTGCCGTTGAAAAAATGAAACATACAGAGGCTTATAACACTCCTGAATTTAATAATTGGAGCAAAGATGTTATGTCAAAAGAGGCTTTTGATCGTTCATTAAGACAACTCGAAGCCTTAACTCTAGCTTTTATGAAAGCCGAAAGCCTAAGACAAGAATAAACTATCCCGAAAGGCTGCTAAAATGAAAAAGAATCTTACTTTTTTAGGTATTGTTGCTTTTTTGGTTTTACTGATTTATGCAGGAGACAAAAATTCTGAAATATATATTTCTTGGCGTTCCTTTAACAGCCAGATATCTTTAAGTTGGTTTATTATTTTACTTGCAATAATCAGTTCTGTTATAACTTTACTGAACCATTGGGTACATATTTATTTCAAAAAGCAAGCAGATGAAGTTTTGAAAATTACGCAAAAAACGACCTCAGACTACGAGGAAGAAAATATTGTATTAAACAGAAAAGAGATAAACTCAGCAATGATGCTTTTGGTTGATAGTATGACTTCAATAACCGAAGGAGATATGTCAAAAGCTAAAACATCTTTAGCAGATTTAAAAAAAATTATAGGTAACGATGCCATCATTGATATTTTGCTTTTAAAAATTTATAAAGGCGAAAAAAACTTTGACAAGATGGAAGAACTTTCCGAAAAATTAGCATCAAAGCCTAATTTACAACTTATAGGTTTTAAAGCCGCTATTGAAGCTCAAATGCAGAAAAAAGAATTTGGGCGCGCCTTAAAAAATGCAAATAAGGCTTTTGAAATCAGACAAGATTTATATTGGGTCATTGAAAGCGCATTTAGTTTACGTGTCAAATCAAATGATTGGGAAGGAGCTCTGCAAGTATTAAACTCAGGTTACCAAAAAAAACTAATTAATCAAGAAAAATACGCATCTATGAAAGCCGTTGTTCTATATGAATTAGCAAAAAAAGCTAAAGAAAATGGTGATAGCCTCAACTTTTTTAAATTTTGCTCCCAATCACTTGAATTTGCGCCAAACCTGGTTCCTGTTGCTCTGGCATTAGCTGAATATTATATAGAAAATGATAGACAAGTACGAAAAGCTTCAAAAATTTTAAGTAAAATTTGGAAAATAAATCCGACAACCGAAATTGCCGAAGCTTATCTTAATTTATGGCCGGAAGATACAGACCTTGAAAGAGTTCACCGTATGGAAACTTTGGCTTTAACAAACGGAAAAAATCCTTCTGTAAACAATATAATGTTGTCTGACTTATACTGTAAAGCAAATTTATGGGCAAAAGCAAAAAGTGAATTTGAAATATTCTTAATTAATAATCCCGCTACTAAACGGTTAGCCAAAACCATTGCTTATTACGAAAATAAAGCAAACAATAACGAACTTGCAGCCACAAACTGGAAGAAAAAATCTCTTAATTGTGTTGATGACAATATGTGGGTTTGTTCCGTTTGCGGTAAAGTATCATCTAAGTGGCACGCTTATTGCAAAAAATGTGGCGAAACAGGAAGTTTTGAGTGGCGCTTATTTGCAATAAAATATAAACAGAAACAAAAAGAGGAGAAATAAGTATGGATACGGCAGATTTGAAAAAAATATGGCAAAAAAAATATGAAATTGTTCCCGAACAACTGCAAAAAATAAAAGAAATAAATTCCGCTGTTACAGCTTTTAATGCCAATATAGATGCCGTTATCAAAATAACACCTGAATTTTTACAAACTCTGATAAAAAAACTTAATTTAAATTTAGCTGAACTAGAAAACATCAAACAAACCAAAATTTTTACACCTCAAGATGTTGTAAAAGGAATTTTTAAATGCTTTAAAAACGGCATTGCCGAAGAGTGGATAACCGAAGAAAAAGCCGTTTACAATTGGCTAAACGAAAATATCGGATACGACCGATTACAAATCGGCGGACAAGGAGGTATTGTTGCCAACGCTTTAGCTGATATCGGAATTAAAAAAGTTGTCGCTCATGCAAACTCTCTTCCCAAACTTCAAGCCGAACAATTTGCTAAAAAAGACAACCTATTTTCATTTGATGAAAATGCAAATTTAATGCCAGCTTATAAAATAAATCGCTCAAATGATATAGCACTTATACACTGGATTATAGAGTTTAACCGTGGTGACATATTAGAAATTGAAGATCAAAAATTCAAATGTCCGAAATCTAATCGTTTTATTGCCACTTATGACCCTTTAAATTTGAAACTTGTAATTGATAAACCATTTATGGATTATGTGCAAAAAAACGAAGCAGAGTATGTTATACTGTCGGGTTTTCATGCCCTTACATCAAACAATAGCGGTGTAGGTCTCATTGAACAGATTGTTCCTAAAATTAAACAATGGAAAGAAAGCAATCCAAACGGAATTTTTCATTTAGAAATTGCCTCTACTCAAGATATAGAAGTAAGAAAAGCTATTGTCTGCCAAATTGCTCCTTTAATGGATTCCATCGGTATCAACGAACGAGAAACAATTGATGTTTTAGAAGCAATCGGAGAAACTAGTCTGGCTAACATATGTTCGGAAAAAACCACAGCTGAAAACTTGTTTGCCGGAATTGTAAAAATCAAAGAAAAATTAGAAATTAAAAGAGTGCAACTACATATGTTCGGACTTTATATAACTTTGCAAGACACAGGCTTTAAAATATCTCCCGAACAAAACTTAAAAGGTATGATGACAGCAGCAACTGTTGCGGCAGCAAAAGCCGGAACCGGCACGATAGAAAACTTATTGTTCGCACATGGTAATAGCGTTTCAGATGTAGGCCTAATTGAAGCTGATCGTTTAGCTACTTCTATCGGGCAATGTGACCTTGATATCAACGGTATCGCTCGTTATCGTAACTGGGATTTAATTGTTGTACCTACAATCTTAATAGAAAAACCTATCACTCTTGTCGGAATGGGAGATACTATTTCATCAATTTCTTTAGTTGCCTCTAGATAACTAAATTAAACCCATCTTTTGAGCTGTTACGACAGCCTGTGTTCTATTATTTACTTTTAAGGATCTTAAAAGTGCATTTATGTGCAATTTTACGGTTGCCTCAGAAACCCCCATTTCGTAAGCTATTTGCTTATTTGATTTTCCTTGAGCAATTAAATCTAAAACTTGCGATTGTCGATTCGTAAGAGTTTTACCGTTACTTCTTCCCATATTTGATAAATTTTCTGAAGAATTTTCAATGAACGCAGGTGGAATATACGTTCCTCCTTCCAAAATAAGCTTCAAAGCATTATGCATAATTTTAGGATCTGAACGCTTAGGAATATATCCTTTTATACCTGCTGTTAAAATTTTACGAATATTTCTTACATCTTCCGATGCAGATATAACGATCAATGCAGCTTCAGGAACTTTTTTCTTCAATTCGGCAATTCCGTCTTCCCATTTCATATCAGGCATATCCAAATCGGCAATAACCATATCCGTATCAAATTCTTTATCCAAGATTTTTAAAGCTTGAGAAAAAGTTGCCGCCTGATGCAAAATGATATCCGGATTTATTTCTTCTAAACGCATAGCCAGACCATCTCTAAAAAGTGCATGATCATCAGCAATTAAAACTTTCATCTTCAAACCCTCCTTTGATTACAATCTTAAATCAGTCTTTGCAAATATAATTACAAAACTGCTCATTTAAAGAGGGTGGTTCTTTTTTTACCGATTTTTATTTTTCAATAGGATCAAGTTCTATATACTCCACACCGGCCTCCTTAAACATTTGAGCCGAAAAATCAAGTTTATCACGCCATGTGCCTTTCGGAGTGTTGTCATCAATAATAATTTTATTGGTAACAACTGTTTTTATACCTGACTGAATTATTGCTCTTGCACAATCGGTACAAGGAGTATGTGTTGCATACATCACACAACCTTTTAATGATGTACCGGTAAGACAAGCATTATACACCGCATTTCTTTCGGCATGTTCAAAAAAATCATATTTTGTGGGGCGTTCCATACGTTCTTTAACTTCATCATCAACGCCTCTTACCAAACCATTATAACCGGTTGCTCTAATTTCTTTATCCGGACCTACAACAACAGATCCGGTTTTGGTTGACGGGTCTTTAGACCAAGATGCAATTAAAAAAGCAAGTTCCATAAAGCGATAATGCCATTTATCCGAAAACATAAAAAAACCTCCATAAAGCTACAAATTTATTCCAGTATACCCACAGTTCAAATAAATACAATAAAAAGTGTATTTTTTAACAGGTAAGTCTTGACAAGAGAGAAAAAATATCCCAAGTTATGAGCAGTGTTTTTTATAAAATTTAAGGAGAAAAAAATGAGTGCGATTATTGATATTCATGCACGCGAAATTTTAGATTCACGCGGTAACCCAACAGTTGAAGCTGACGTTGTTTTACAAAGTGGTGCTTTCGGACGCGCCGCAGTTCCTTCCGGCGCTTCAACAGGTGTTCACGAAGCTGTTGAATTAAGAGATGGTGATAAATCTCGTTATATGGGTAAAGGTGTAGAAAAAGCCGTTGCTAACGTAAACGACGTCATCTACGATGCTTTAGCCGGTTTAGAAGCTGAAGATCAAATCGAAATTGATACAACCATGATTGAATTAGACGGGACAGAAAACAAAGGTAAATTAGGCGCTAACGCAATTTTGGCTGTTTCAATGGCTGTTGCAAAAGCTCAGGCAGAAGAAGCTGGTCTTCCTTTATATCGTTACTTAGGTGGCACAATGGCACGTACTTTACCGGTTCCAATGATGAACATTGTTAACGGTGGTCAACACGCTGATAACCCGATTGATATTCAAGAATTTATGATTATGCCTGTTAGCGCAACTTCTGTTAAAGAAGCTGTTCGTATGGGTGCAGAAATTTTCCACACTTTGAAAAAGAACTTAAAAGCTGCCGGCCACAACACAAACGTAGGTGATGAAGGAGGTTTTGCTCCTAACTTAAAATCTGCTGAAGAAGCTTTGACATTTATCGTAAAATCTATCTCTGACGCTGGCTTTGTTCCGGGTGATGATGTTGTACTTGCAATTGACGCAGCATCTTCAGAATTTTACAAAAACGGCAAATATGAGATGGAAGGTGAAGGAAAATCTTACACTTCTGCTCAAATGGTTGAATTCTATAAAGATTTATGCGAAAGATTCCCAATTTTCTCAATTGAAGACGGTATGGCTGAAGACGATTGGGAAGGTTGGAAAATGCTCACAGATGCAATTGGTGACAAAGTTCAACTAGTTGGTGATGACTTGTTTGTTACAAACCCGAAACGTTTAGCTATGGGTATTGAAAAAGGTGTTGCAAACTCAATTTTAGTTAAGGTTAACCAAATCGGGTCGTTAACAGAAACATTAAAAGCTGTTGATTTGGCTCAACGCAACAAATATACAGCTGTTCTTTCTCACCGTTCCGGCGAAACAGAAGATACAACAATTGCTGATATCGCTGTTGCTACAAACTGTGGTCAAATCAAAACAGGTTCTATGTCAAGAACAGACCGCATGGCAAAATATAACCAACTTATTCGTATTGAAGAAGAATTGGGCGACATGGCTGTTTATGCCGGTAAATCTATTTTGAAAAAATAAGATTTGTCAGAACAACACAAAATCCGGAAAGCTAAACTTTCCGGATTTTTTATAACTTTTACTAAATATCCAAATCATCAACAAATTTTGCTCGTTCAACAATAAACTTAAACCTTAATTCCGGATTCTTTCCCATAAGTTGTTCAACACGTCTTCTTGTTTCAAAAGCATCTTCTTTACCCTCTTCAGTGCTGGTATTAGGAAGTGTAACTCTTAATAAGATACGATTGTTTTTATCCATAGTGGTTTCTTTTAATTGCATAGCACTCATTTCGCCAAGACCTTTAAAACGACTTATATCCGGTTTTTGATTGCCTTTTAACACTTTTGCCAAGATTTTATCTTTTTCTTCATCATCTAAAGCATAGTAGTTCTTACCGCCAACCACAATTTTATATAAAGGAGGCGTAGCAATGTATAAATGTCCGTTTTCTATCAGCTTTGGCATATGTTGATAGAAAAATGTCATTAACAAAGACGTAATATGTGCGCCATCAACATCAGCATCGGTCATGATTATAATTTTTTCATAACGTAAATTTTCTTCTTTATAGCTCTCTTTAACGCCACAACCTAAAGCCTCTATCATATCTTTAATTTCTTGGTTTTGCGTAATACGCTCAATAGAAGCACTGGCCACATTCAAAATTTTTCCGCGCAAAGGCAAAATAGCTTGAGTAACACGGTCACGTCCTTGTTTTGCCGAACCGCCTGCAGAATCTCCCTCAACAATAAAAATTTCGGTATCTTCGGCAGCAGATTGAGAACAATCAGCCAACTTTCCGGGTAAACGCAACTTTTTAGTCGGAGTTTTACGTTGTTGTACTTTTTCTTCTTTACGTTTTTTTCTTAATTCAGCTCTGTCTATAACATATTCAAGTAAAGCTGATGCATTTTCCGGATCAGATGAAAGCCAGTGATCAAAAGAATCTTTAACTGCATTTTCTACCAAACGAGTTGCTTTTGATGAAGTGAGCTTATCTTTAGTTTGTCCTTGAAATTGTGGATCGGTAATAAACACCGAAAGCATAATTGCCGCATCACTTAAAAAATCTTCCGCAGTGACATTTGCAGCCTTTTTAACATTTGCCATATCTGCATATTCTTTTAAGCCTTTAAGCAAAGCATTTTTAAAACCTTGTTCATGCGTCCCGCCAAATGGTGTCACAACCGTATTGCAGTACGAATAAGAAAAACCGTTTTCATCTTCCGGCCATGTAATTGCCCATTCAACTCGGCCCTCATCATGAGCAAGCTCAGAATCTCCTGCAAACATCACTCTGTTTATGGTTGTTCTGCTACCGATTTGATAATTTAAGAAATCTCTCAAACCATTAGGGAAATGAAGCTCATTTTCTAAAGGTGTGGTATCACCTTCTGATACAAGTTCAGGAGCACATTTGAATAAAATTTTTATACCTTTGAATAAAAAGGCTTTTGAACGTGCCATACGATAAATTCTATTCGGAATAAACGTTGAAGCACCATTAAAAATTTCTTCATCAGGCTTAAAGGTTATGCTCGTTCCCCTTCTGTTTGGAGCATTTCCGATAAGTTCCAAATTTGTAATAGGTTTTCCTTTTGAATATACCTGACGATAAAGCTTTTTATCACGAGCAATTTCTACAACAAGTTTTTCAGATAAGGCATTTACGACCGATAAACCAACGCCATGTAAACCACCGGACACTTTATACACACTCGATGAAAATTTACCGCCGGAGTGAAGCGTGGTCATAATAACCTCTAAAGCAGATTTTCCGGGATATTTCGGATGCTCGTCAACAGGAATACCTCGCCCGTTATCTGTTATGGTGATTGAATTGTCGGCATTTAAGCAGACTTCAATTCGATTAGCATAACCTGCAACCGCTTCATCCATAGAGTTATCCAAAATTTCAGCAACCAAATGATGAAGCGCTTGTTCATCTGTTCCGCCGATATACATACCAGGGCGATGACGAACCGGCTCTAAGCCTTCCAAAACTTCAATATCTTGTGCCGAATATTCTGTTTTTGCCACAGTTGTAGATTCAAATAAGTCTGCCATTATATCCTCTGTAAAATAAACAATTATGTTCGCTAAAATATATTGTTTTTATTTAATTCTCAAGTAAAAAACCCTTACAATAAACAAGTTTCGGTTATTCTGTTTTTAAAAAATCAATCATTAAATTTTTACCATTATCTTTCCTTATTTTCTGTATGCGCTTTTATTGTTACCTTTTTACAGTAGTTTTTCACCAGAAATATACTAAGATTATCATTTATTAATGAGCAAAAAAAATATGAAAAAAATGCTTGCAAATTAGTAAAAAATGTGTAAAAAGACAGGTGTCGGTAATGGTGCCGACATTTAATTTCACACGCAAGATTGCGGAAAGCTTCTAACATAAGCCGTTTCGCTCCGGTGCTTTTAATAAAGCCGAAAGTCTTGCGGAGGTTTAACCGGAAAAGAAGGATTTTAAAATATGACTATTCCTACATTTACATTGCGTCAGCTTGTTGAAGCTGGTGCACACTTCGGACACCACGCTCGTCGTTGGAATCCACAAATGGCTCCATACATCTATGGTAAAAAAGATAATGTACACATTATCAACTTGCAAAAAACATATCCTATGCTTTACAACGCATTAAATGCTGTTCGTGAAGTTGCTGCCAACGGCGGTAAGGTTTTGTTTGTTGCTACCAAAAAGCAAGCTCAAGAAATTGTTAAAGAGCATGCTGAAAGATGCGGACAATATTATGTAAACTATCGTTGGTTAGGTGGTATGATGACCAACTGGAAAACTGTTTACAAATCAATCAATCGTTTGGTTAAATTAAACAGCATGTTTGAAAAAAATGAAACCGAAGGCTATACCAAAAAAGAACTTATGAACTTGAAAAAAGAACAAGAAAAATTGGCATTGTCTTTAAACGGTATCATGAACATGGGCGGTCAGCCTGACATGTTGTTTGTTATTGACACACCAAAAGAAGCTTTAGCAATTAAAGAAGCTAAAAAATTGGGTATTCCTGTAATTGGTATTGTTGATACCAATGCTAACCCTAACGAAGTTGATTATCCGGTTCCGGGTAACGACGACGCCATCAGAGCAATCTCTTTATACTGCGAGTTAGTATCAGGCGCTATCTTAGATGGTATGCAAGCTGAAATTGCTGCTCAAGGTGTTAAAGTTGAAGAAGTTGTAGCTGAAGCAAAACCTGCTAAAAAGCGCGCTTCTAAAAAAGCTAAAGAAGAAACTGTTGAAGCTTAATTTTTAAGTTTTGATATAATTGGCGGCAGCTGACAGTTGCCGCCAGAGTTCAAAAAATTTTACCAATAAAAAGGAAAAAAACAATGGCAGAAATTACAGCCGCTATGGTTAAAGAATTAAGAGAAACAACAAGTGCCGGCATGCTTGATTGCAAAAAGGCTTTGATGGAAACAAACGGTGATATGGAACAAGCTGTTGACTGGCTCAGAAAAAAAGGGTTAGCATCTGCTGCTAAAAAAGCCAGCCGTATTGCTGCTGAAGGTTTGGTATCTGTTGCTGTTGAAGGTAACAGAGGAGCAGTTGTTGAAGTTAACTCTGAAACAGACTTTGTTGCTAAAAACGACATTTTCCAAGAATATGTTGAAGATGCTGCAAAAGTTGCTTTGGCTGCAAACGGTGAAGTTTGCGACATGAAAACTTTTGCTTGCCCGAAATGCAACAAATCTTTTGAAGAACGCTTAACAGATATGATTGCAAAAATCGGCGAAAACATGAATTTACGTCGTGCAAAAGTATTAAGCGTTGAAAACGGTGTTATTGCTTCATATATGCACAGCGCTCTTCGTCCTAACTTAGGTCGTATCGGCGTGTTGGTTGCTTTAGAATCAGCTGCTGACAAAGCAAAATTAGCTGAACTTGGCAAACACATTGCTATGCATATTGCTGCTTCAAACCCATTGTTCTTAAACATTGCAAGTGTTGACAGCGCTGCTGTTGATCGCGAAAGAGCAATTTTTGCAGAACAAGCAAAAGCATCAGGCAAGCCTGAAAATATCATTGAAAAAATGGTTGAAGGCAGAATCCGTAAATATTATGAAGAAGTTGTTTTAGAAGAACAAACATATATTATGGATCCTGATAAGAAAATTAAACAAGTTATTGCTGATGCAGCAAAAGAACTTGGCACAGAAGTTGTCTTGAAAGATTATGTATGCTTCAAATTAGGTGAAGGCTTACAGAAAAAAGAAGAAGACTTCGCCGCTGAAGTTGCTGCTCAACTCGGTAAATAAGTTTTTTTATTTAACTTGTTAAAAAAACCTCGTCATATAGCGAGGTTTTTTTATAGTTTAAATACATCATTTAGCAAAACGCTTTGCTTGAAAACTATTATTTGATTGACAGCAAATAACAAGACATATATATTGCATCCGGAACAAAAAACTCAGAGAGAAGAAAATGATACCTAAAATTATACACTATGTTTGGGTAGGAAACGAGCCTAAATCAGAACTTGTTTTAAAATGTATAGAAAGTTGGAAAAAATATTGTCCTGACTATAAAATTATAGAGTGGAATGATAATATTCTAAGCAAAATAGACAATGCCTATGTTAAAGAAGCTTATGAACATAAAAAATGGGCTTTCGTTTCTGATTACCTACGACTTTATGCGCTTTATCATCACGGTGGTTTTTATTTTGATACTGATTTAGAACTTACACAAAATATTGACAACTTCATAAAACACGATTTCACAATGGGTTTAGAAATTTATAATGGAAATATTGCTTATCAAACAGCTCTAATAGGCGCAGAAAAAAACAGTGAAGTTGTTGCTAACTTATTAAATACATATAATAATATCCATTTTGCCCTCAACGGAAAATTAGATTTAACTCCAAATCCTACAAGATTTAAACAATGTTTTGAATTTTATTATAATAGTTTGAAACAAAAAATATCCGATAAACAAATTGTTTTAGAAGATAATTTTGTTATTTATCCTTCTCATTATTTTTGCAAACCGCAAGCTGGTAAAGTAAACTATGCAATACATCATTTTGATGGCTCTTGGCTAGATCCTTATATCAGAAAAAATAAATTTTGTTGGGGAAAATTTGCCTTAGTTTGTATCAAAGCAAATAGTACCGCCTTTAAAAAATCATTAGAGCCTGATTTTCAAAGCCTACTACAAAAAGATGAGCGTATCATCCTGCAAATCAGAAAAAGTAAAAGAAAAATGTTATATTTAATTAAAAGGAAGTAATATGCATAACCCCAAAGTATCTATTGTAGTTCCTATATACAAAGTTGAAAAATATCTTAAAGAATGTGTTGGCAGTATTTTAAATCAAACATTAAAAGATATTGAAATTATTTTGGTCGATGATGGAAGCCCTGATAATTGTCCGACAATTTGTGATGAATATGCAAAAAAAGATAATAGAATTATCGTTATTCATAAACAAAATGGGGGGTTAAGCGATGCTAGAAATGCTGGCATGAGTATTGCAAAAGGTGAATATATAGGTTTTATTGATTCTGATGATTATATAGAGCCAGATATGTTTGAAAAAATGTATCAAATAGCCGATAAAGATGGTGCAGATGTGGTTGTGTGCAATATATGGCTGGCCTATGAACATAAAAATTGCAAAAATTTGTATTGGCCTTTAGTGGCAAACGGTACTGTTTCTAAAGATGAGATATATAATTATATGTATAGATATCCTTCTTATGCAGTAAACAAAATTTATAAAAAGTCGTTTCTTTGTGAAAATAATATAGATTTTATTAAAGGTTATCTGTACGAAGATGTTCCTTTTTTTACTAAGGTTATGTTACTTGCTCAAAAAGTTTCTTATTGTATTGATAATTTATATTTTTATCGACTTGGCAGAGAAGATGCAATTACCAGTAAAAAATCAGCTAAACAACTGGATATAATTTGCATAGTAAATATCGTGGAAAATTTATTAAAATCTTTTAATGCCCCAATGAATGTGTTTGACAACTTCTATAAATGGAAGATAGAAATATATACTTGGATGTATAATCTTTTGCCTGATGATAAATTACAAGAAGGTTTAGATGCTATTAATAATCTTGATGATGATGCAAAGCACCAAATTTTAGATAAAATAAGCAGAACAAAGGTTAAAGTTTTTTTATTCAATAAAATAAAAATTTTAAAATTTAAAACAAAACGATATAAGTTAATAAAAAAAGTGTTTAAATATTTTTCTCCTATTATAACAATTAAAAAGGTGTAATATGAAAATTTTTAAGATAAAACGTTCCATAAATATCAAAAAAAACACTATATCTACAAGTATATATTTGTTTAATAAAATTAAATTATTAAAAATAAAGAAGAAATTAGATAGAAAAGCTGAAATATTTAACCCGCTTGACACACTGACATTTAAGGATAAACAACGTAAATATGTCAATGATGCAAATAGCAATTTGGTATCAGAGCTTACAAAATTAGGAAGTTTTGATTATCACGCCAATGGTGGCAATCTTGGGGACTTTTTAATTGCACAATCAGAATATAAACTTTTTGAAAAATTACAATTAAATTATAGAATATACAAAAGAACAGATACTATAGAAGTTCAGCCTAATTTAGTTATAGGAGGAGGTGGAGGATTTGTCTCCTATTGGAATTATCAAACACTTTTTCCTTTATTGAGCAATAAGAACATTAAAAATATTTTAATTTTACCATCAAGCTTTTTTGAATGTGATGATCTTATAAATATAATTGATGAACGTTTTACTATATTCTGTAGAGAACAGTATAGTTATGATTATTTAACATCAAAAAACACAAAAGCAAAAATATATACAGCCTCCGATATGGCAACATTATTAACAATAGATAATTTACATCAGAATTTATTAGCCGTTTCTCCAGAAAAAATTATTAAAGAACGTTCCATCACTGACCAAATATATACAGAAATGTATAATTATTACAGATTGCTATATAACACATTAAAAAGAGCTCTCAGTAATATTAAAACAAATACAAACGGATTAAAAGTAGGATATTTTCTGAGAAAAGATAAAGAATGTTTACTTAATTGGGAACAGTACAAAATAAATTCAATTATTGATTTATCTACATGTGCGTATGGCACGTGCGAAGATGAAGCTATGACAAACATACTAATAAAATTATTTTTATCTGCTATTGAAAAAGTTGATATTGTGGTAACAGATCGATTACATGTCGGAATTGCAGCTTTATTACTCAATAAAAAGGTTTACTGGGGTGATAATTCATATAGAAAAATAAGTGGAGTATATAATTTTTCGTATAAAAATAATCCGAATGCTAAACTTGTAACACCTCAAGAATTAGAGCAAGAATTAAAAAGTGCAATTGCTGACAAAACGGCAAATGATACTGAATTTAACAAAATGGATTTAGATTTTAATTCCTTTTGTTTAGCTTATTTTAAAAACTATAAAAAACAACACATTGAAAATATTATTACAGGAATAGAACTATGACTAAAATTAAAAGACTGATTGATTGTACAATACCGGTATTTACTTGTAATTTACAATGCAAATATTGTTGTAACACTTTAACAAAAAAATATAACTCACCTATTCCTAAATTTTTATATTCAGCAAAATATATGGCAAAGGCTATTTCACCTGAAAGAATGGGGGGAATATGTTGGATAAATTTAGGCGGTTATGGGGAAACATTACTCTCAAAAGAAATCATTGATTACGCTATAGAACTCTTAAAATTAGGCCATTTTGTGAGTATTGTAACAAATGGTACGGTCTCGGCTGCTTTTGATAAATTTTCTAAAATTGATGAAAATTTACGTAAGAGATTATTTTTCAAATTTTCGTTTCATTATCTTGAATTTAAGCGCAAAAATTTATATGATACATTTTTTGCAAATATTGAAAAAATTAAAAAATCTGGATGTTCGTTTACAGTAGAACTAACACCAAGTGATGACGAACTTGAACATATAGACGATATCAAAAAAATGTGTATGGAGAGACTAGGAGCTTTATGTCATATAACGGTAGGTCGTGATTACAGAAAAAAAGAACTGTCATTATTGACCGATTTGCCAAGAGATGAGTACAAAAAAATATGGGAAAGTTTTGATTCACAATTGTTCAAGTATAAATGGAGTGTGTTTGAACAAAAACGTAAAGAATTTTGCTATGCCGGAGATTGGAGTGTATTCCTAAATATGTATAACGGTGACTTGAGACAATGCTATTGTGGAAAAATTTTAACAAATATTTATAATGATATAAACGAACCTATAAAATTTGAAGCTATAGGTAACAATTGTAGGGAACCTCATTGTTACAATGCCCACGCTTGGCTCGTATGGGGAAGTATTCCTGAATTAGAAGCTCCTACGTATGCTGAGGTAAGGAATCGTGTTTGTACTGATGGATCTGAATGGTTATCACCAGAAATTAAAGAGTTTTATAGTTCCAAATTAGGTGAAAGTAATCAAGAATATTCACAAAAAAAGAAATTTGTCGTTAATTTCAAAAACCATTTTATCAGCAAAAAGATACTTCGGTATTCTTATAAAATCGCATATCTGTTATCTTTTGGGGCAAACAGAAAAAGATTAAAAGCTATTTATAAAGCAATTAAATAAGCAAAAATACAAATATGTAAAATTTTGATAAAATTAAGGGAATAATCTTTTAATTTTATACCACCATTTATAACAGTTTTGTTTAAAGGAAGCGTTTTTGAAATAGTTAAATTCCACCTTAAAAGTATCAAAAGGAGGGATTGTTTTCTCTATATAACTCATATCATTTAAACAAGGCAATCCGCAACTTGTCATAAAGTCTTTAAAGTTATCAAAGTTTTTAGGAAATGTTTCATTAAACTCGCTGTAATCAAGATTTTCATACATTTTATCAAAATCCATGTTCTTATCAAATTTTGACACACTGGGTATTTTGAAAAATTCAGCTAACTCACGTGTTCTGGAATCTACAACTTCAACGACAGCCGGAATATTTTGCAATATAGGAACAATATTGCCATGTATTCTGGTTCCGTAAGAGAAATTTATTTTTCTTTCTATTAAGTCTTTTGCCCAAGTTTGATAGTTACAATATAAAACTGCTCTTTTTTCTTTAACGATGTTTTCGATGTGTTTGAGGCAAATATTACGCATATCTTTATTTTTTAATTCATCAGGCGTAAATATAAATTTGTATAATTCATCTTGGTCAACAAAAATAGAAGTAGGGTGTTTGGTAAAACAATTTTTGTATTCAGGCTTACGTAACATTCTGTTACCGTTAAAAGCAATTTTTAATTTATCAACTTTGGGAACTTCTATTTTGATATTTCTGCCGTTTTGATATAAAGACGGACAGCCGATGACATGGTAAACACTTTTATCAACGTTTAGTTCTTTAAGGCAAGCTTCTGTAAAATATCCTCTAAGACCCATTTTGCCGCCGTTTTTTGCAACAGCATTTACAAAATTGAGAACTTCATCTTTGATATTTTTTAAAAAATCAAACGAGTAATTAATTTTGCCTTGCATACCTATTCCGATAACATAAACAGGAATTGTTAATGCTGAAATATTTTTTGTTAATTTAGGTAATAAGCGTTTTGCAAATCCTCGCGAAAAAATATTAGCAGGTGACATAACCATGCAATCATATTTTGCATTTATTTCTTTTGCCGAATTAATAAAATCATCATTATCGGCATATAAATCATAATTATGGTCAACAGATACGTCTTTATCTGTAAGCATTTTTTGTAAAGCATATTCAAATACATTATTACCGCTATTATTTAATAAATTGCGTGTAGCAATGGCATATTTTTGTTTATAATCAAAATTTTCAAATTGATTTTTATTAATACAAAGCAAAATTCTTTTATGCATAAATGTTCTCCTATTCTTCGCTTTTATAATAATTTCATTTATTAAAAATTCGAAAAGATTTTTCTTGTTTCAATTTTTCATATTGTTCCATGTTTCTGTATTTTAAAATCTTTGCCGGATTTCCGCCGACAACCGCACCTTTTGGAACATCTTTTGTTACTACCGCTCCCATAGCTATAACAGCACCTTCATGAACAATCACACCGGGAACAATAATGGCCCTACATCCAATCCAAACATTATCTTCAATAGTGACAGGCTTAAATAGTAAGGAAGTTTTGTCGGTGTATCATAGTTGTGGTTAGACGTTAATATTGTAACATCAGGACCAAAAATAACATTATTACCGATATCAAGCCCACCCTGTGCGTTGATAAAAACTCTTGTTCCAATACGCACATTGTTTCCTAAAGATATATTTTCAGAAAAATATATGCGATGATGTTTCATCACAACAACATTTTCACCGGAATTTTTAAAGTTTAATCCTTTTTTATTATATGAATAGATAGGCAAACCTAAAAAATGAATTGTTCGTTTATTTCCGTTTTTTGTTTTTTTAATCAATTTGACCATTCAAATTTTCTCCGCATTGCTGTTTTTATTTATGTAAAACAGATTGAATAATTTGTTTTTCAAACTCCTCTTTTGCAAATCTGTATAGAGATTTGTTTGCATTATCAATTAGAGCGTTTCTATCAATTAAGCCATTTTCAAAATCTGTTAAAACTCTGGTTAAATCTTCATAATCGCCAACCTTAAATAATACGCCCGATTTTCCGTTTTCTAAAATTTCATCCGGACCTGATTCACAATTACTTGATATTACAAGTGTTGAGCAAATTTGTCCCTCTATCAGCACCGTCGGCAAACCTTCGCTAAAAGAAGAAAGCAACAATGCTTCGGCATTTTTCATCCACACAAACGGATTTGCACGATTGCCCAAGAAAAACACCTTACCTGACAAGCTATTATCTATTACCCATTGTTTGTAGTATTCAAGAAGTTTTCCATCGCCCAAAAACACCATTTTTTTATGGCTTTTTGTGGCTTCGTAAAACTTTTTGTAACCTTTCAGCGCTGTTAAAATATCTTTATCTGTATTGATTCGTGAAACATGCAAAAAATATGGCTTATATAAAACCAACTCATCATCTGCCACATCAGATTTATTTTTAATATCTTCTATTGCAAACGGATTACGCACCACTTTGATTTTTTCTTCCAACTCCGGATACTTTTCGACATACTGCCTTTTAAAACTTTCGGTAAGACAAACAATTTTATCAAAAGAATTTAACTTGTATGTTTTAAACTTATTTTTCTTATAAAATCGAGAAAAAGTACCATGTATCCATACTACCTTTTTTTGATGTTTTTCAACAGGTATATTAAAAATTTTTGATGAACCGTTTTTAAAATCTATCAAACAATCATAAAAAGAAAAATCGGGAATATGCTTTTTAATAAAACGAAGCATAAAAAGATTGAGATTTTGTTTTATATACCACAAAAACTTTGCAAACCCGCCTTTAGGTTTAGCTTTGCCTACCAAATGCCAAATTTTAGAAGTGTAAATCTGTTTAACTCTTTTATCAATTTTATTTAACATAAAATTATCTTCGGTATAGCCGGTCCAAACAATTAAAACCTCATTACCGCTTTCAACTAAAGTGTTTACCGCAGAAACAAGTACCTGCTCAACTCCGCCGACAATAAAATCTTTTACAAAGAATATAACTTTATTTTTCATTTAGCCCCCGATTTTTTATTTTCAAAAATAAATTTTTATTGGTATTGAAATAATACAACTAATGAATAGTTGCATCTCTATGTCCTAAATGCAAGTAATTTATAAAATAATGCATATTAAAATAGGTAAAAGTTGTCAAAAAGCACCTTCTGATATCAAAGAAAAAATGTATGAAACTTTTTCTGCCGAATTAAAAGATCTTTTTGCAAAAGATTTGGTATCTTTGTTCGGTTGCGGAATTGTCAGATACGCAAAATATAAAAAAATCTCTAAAATGTAGTCCCTTTAATCTTTTACTTACAAGGTTTATATATCTTTGTAAGGAGGGAAAATGAAAAAACTCATTATCACACTGGTTTTTATATTTGCCATTGCTATAAGTTTGTTATTTTAAGATGAACATTTGGCATATTTTGGCTTTATTGATTGTTTTTCTTGTTAGTTTTGCATTAATGTTTTTTAATTAATGGCAAAAAAGTTCTTGACAAGCTTTAAATTAGAGCGTATATAAAGCCCAACATCTTGTTATCGCGGGGTAGAGCAGCTAGGTAGCTCGTCAGGCTCATAACCTGAAGGTCGTTGGTTCAAATCCTTCCCCCGCAACCATTAAAACACCCTTTAAGGGTGTTTTTTGTTAATATTTAATATACACAGGCATTAAAATCATGGATTTTATATTTATAACAGGGCCAAGTGCCGTCGGTAAAACAACATTAGCAAAAAAATTATACAAGCACTACAATGGAGTATATATTGAGCAAAATATGGTTCCTGAATTTATTATTCCCAATGATGCAGAAGATATCGGGATATATGAGGAGCAACTATGTTGGGAAAACACCTTAGCTCAGATAAAATTCTTTTATGATAAAGGGTTAAAAAATATTGTTGCTTTAGATTTCGATGATGTTAGGGCAAGAGAACTACCCAAAATTTTTCACGGATATAATTTTATAATCATTAAACTTATATCAACTGACCCCAATCAGATTAAAAAACAAATGGAAAAAAGAAAACAGAATGAAGGCGGTTTATACCAACCGGAATATGTTGAAAGGGCAAATTCTGTGATTAAGAACAGAAAATTGCTACCAAATGAGGTACAGATTGATATTGCAGGAAAAACCGAAAATGCAATATTTACAGAAGCAATAAAATTGATTGATAATTTTAATCCTGATAAAGATTATATTTATGAGACCGATGATGAACATAATTATTTATCATGGGTTAAAAGCCGAAATCTTTTTTAAATTACATCTGATATAAACATAAAAAACACCCTTTGAGGGTGTTTTTTTATAGTTACAAGGATTTTAGCCAACTAAAAACAGGTTCAATTTCTAATGTATCCTGATATAAAAAGGCCATCCATATTATAAAAGCTAAAAACAATAAAGTAATAAACGCACTTACAAACGCAGGAACCTTCGGTAAATTAATTTTTATATTATTTTCTTGTACATAATGTGAATAAATACGACACATCGATAAAATATATATAGGTTTTAAAAACACTTGTATAAAAAACAAAGCAAATATCATCGGTAACATAACACTCAACACGTAATTTACTTCAGCCAGATGAGGAAAGATATTTGGTCCAAAAAACATCCCAATAACACAAGCGCCTCCCCCTATTCGCCAACTAAGAGATGAATAAGCAATTTTTAATTGCTGTAAAGTTTTAAAATGTGTTTTTAAAATTCCTAAAGAATCTTTACAACCTTCTGTTACCCCTCGCCCAACAATCAAAGCTGGTAAAACTCCTATTGAAGCAACTTTCCATGCCTGGTATATAGACTCTCTCATCCACCTATCAGCTGCAAAATTTCCGCTTTGTTCAGAGAATGGTATATGACTTATAATTCTGCTAATCGCCCAACAAGCATCTATTAAATATAGCATAAATACAGACCAAACTTTAGGAAAAACAATGCGTAAACATTTTATTATAGTTGATTCTTGACCGCTTTCATGCAAAAAATGAGCTGCACCCATACAAGCAGTGAACATACCCAAAAAACCTCCTGTCAAAATGAAAACAAAAATAATCCATATTACAAGTATATAAGCATGTCCTCGATAACCCCGCGGTCCATTATAAGCCGGACCTATATCATGCATCAAATGTAACATTTGCACACATAACCAATATGCGACAGCTATGCACAGAAACTGCAAAAGAGCAAAGAAAACTATCTCTTTTTCTTTAAGAATCAGTTTGGAAGAATAAAAAAAGCATCTTTTAAAATAAGATAAAGATTCGCTTACTGATGGTGTTTCTGCTTCATCATATTTATCGTATACTTCCAATCTTAATTCATCATATTTTGAAATTGTATTACCAAGTCCACTCATAATTATCTCTCTTTCATACTTTTCTAACCTATCATATTATAAAAATTCGCCATTTATTTATACGGAATTGATAAAAGTTCTGTAATTCCTAAATCATCTCTATACAAAAACACTGTTCCTAATATTAAGGCTAAAATCAAAAAAGCGACAACCGAGCTTGAAAATTTAGAAACTTTCGGCAAATCAAATTTAATATTATTTTCATTAACATAATTTAAGTAAATACGACATGCGGATAATATATAAATAGGTCTGAAACACACTTGAATAAAAAACAATGCAAATATCATCGGTACACCGGCAAAAAAGTACAATGTATACATATCATTTTCTGATGACATATAAGGTTTAATATATGGTATCAGAAAGATACATCCTACATATGCGCCGATACCAAACAACCAACAAAGAGTTGAATAAGCAATTCTTAACTGACATATAGTTTTAAAGTGAGTTTTCAAAATCCCTAATGAATCCTTGCAACCATTTATAACTCCTCGTCCTACAATTAATGCCGGCAAAAAACCGAGAGAGGCAATTTTCCATGCTTGATACATTGCTTCTGCCATCAATTTGTCCGATGTTGATCTGTTATCATTTTTTCTGGGAAGGCGATCTAAAATTCTGCAAACTGTCCACCAACCGTCAAGCCAACTAAAAATCCAAATAGGCCATGCTCTTGCTAAAACAATGCGTAAACATTTTGCAATTGTCGATTCTTCACCGCTTTCATGCAAAAAATGAGCAGCACCCATACAAGCAGATAATAAACCCAAAGGGTATGTGGTAAGTCCGACACATACAAACGACCATAAAAGCAAAACTATATCTGCAACAGAACCATTTTTCGAGTGTTTGGTACTTTCCCAAACTTCTTCCGGTATCCAATCTAACACTTGCACCCATAAATAATATCCCAAAGCTATACAAACAAGTTGTAAAAAAGCAAAGACAATAATTTCTTTCTCCTTAAATATGAGCTTAGACGAATAAAAGACGCATCGCCCAAAATATGATACAGATTCTTTTTTTGAAGGTTTTTCTTCTTCATCATATTTGTCATAAGCATCTTGTTTTAACTCAAACAATTTTTCACGTATATATTTAGTACTAAGCATATTTAGATCCATTTACAGTTTCAAAAAAAACAACACCGATAATTAAAGATAACATAAAATTTTACATATTTTCAAGCAATTTATATAAACAACTATTATCTCACTAGCCTATCGTTTAGCTTAAAAAAAATATATCATGAACATATCTTAGTTAGTGCAGTTTGATTGCAAAACTACTAATTACACAACAATAATCATGAAAGAGAGGAAATATGTTTAACAAAAAAAATCAATCTACTCAATCTAACACTAATGAAAATGCTACCAGTAGTGCTTATCCGAAAGATTCTGCAAAATCTCATCCATCTAAAGGTTGTGGTTGCGGTTGCAAAACAGCAGCTCCAATGGATGAAGAAATAATTGAAATTGAAGAAGACCAATTTGATTATTAATCCATGTTTGAAAGGAGTAATGTTATGAAAGACATTGTTTCATCTGCAAACAAAAAAAACGAGGCAACTGCGAATGTGCAACACAGCCACGACTTTCGTAATTTTTGGAACTATTTTTTTGACTTTGGCAACACCGGTATGGAAAATTTAGAACCTAAAATTGATGTTGTCGACAATAAAGATTCTGTTACCATTGTAGCAGAAATCCCCGGAATTAAAGAAGATGATATTGATATAAAAATATCTGAAGACGGATATCTTACAATTTCCGGTGAAAAACAAAATGTCAGCGAAAAAACTTCAAAAAATAATTATTTTAAAGAAATTTCGTACGGGATGTTCAAACGTACCATCCCGCTTCCTTGGGATTTAGACTATAACACCGCTCAGGCAGATTATGAAAACGGTGTTTTAAACTTAAAAATAGCTAAATCTCAAGACGAAAAACATAAATTTAAAAAGATAAGCATAAATAAAAAAGATAAAAAAAATATCGAAAATAATACAACAAATTAGGCTTATTTTACAAAAGCTCCTTTTTTTGAAAAGGAGCTTTTTCTTACATTGACAAACATTTAAAATTGTCGTATAATGTGAGCTCAAACATTAATTAAATTATATAATATTATGGCTTATTTTTTTGTATCTCTCATTCTTGGAATGATATTCTCAGGAATGGTTTGGTGCTCTGAAGAGCGCAATACAGTTTTTACTGTAGTAACAGGTGTAGTATGGTTTCTTTTTATGGGAATCATTAACTTTTTGTGTCTTCCTACTCTCGGTTGGGGTTACAATGGTATTCTGACTGAATTGTTCTTAACTCTTACGGTTGGAGCAATTGCTGCTTACATGTATCGAGATGAGTGGTGTAATGCTTGTTGGATACCACTAGCTTTTTTGGTTGTATGGATTGTCTTAGGCATTACATCATCAGAAGCATTTAACAGCCACCGATATCATAAGATGCTCAAAGTTGAAGAAGTATCATTTGATAGTTTTTCGGAAGATGTTAATGTCATACCGGTTGAAAAAATGATTGTCGCCGATTATGACTTAGCCCAAAAAGTTGCCGAGGACAAACTGGAAGAAGACCCCGGTTTAGGTTCACGCTGTGATGTCGGACGTATGACCTTACAAAATCTTACCGGATCATTTACCATAAACAACAGCGTCAAGCTCGAGTTTAATAATGATTTGGTATGGGTAGCCCCTCTTGAACACTCAGGATTTTGGAGATGGGTAAAAAATGATGTAACCCCCGGTTATGTCATTGTATACGCTAATGATCCGACTAAACGCTATTTGGTAACCGAAGTAAACGGTCAAAATCTTAAGATGAAATATCTTGAGAGTGCATGCTTTGGTGATGATATTGAACGCCACATCCGCACAAACGGATATTTATCAACTGGTATCACGGAACACAATTTTGAGATTGATCCTAATGGTCGTCCTTATTGGGTTTTGTGCAACTATGAACCTACCATCGGATTTTCCGGCGGTAAAGATTCAAAAGGTGTAATAACCGTTGATATTCAAAATGGCGTGGTTGAGCAGTATGATATGGCATCTGCTCCTCAATGGATTGATCACATCCAACCGGAATATTTTGTAGAATCTCAAATCAGATATTGGGGTGAATATAAACAAGGTTGGTGGAACTCATTGCTTGCCAAAGATGGCGTACAAAAACCTACTCCGGGTATGGTGCTTGTATATTCAGAAGGACAATCTTACTGGTATACCGGCATTTCAGCTTCAAAACTTGATGCGTCAGAAAACACTGCAACGTCAGGTTTTATGCTTGTAAACGCACGCACCAAAGAAGCAAAGTACTACAAAGTTGCCGGCGTAAACGAAGTTGAAGCAAAGCGTATTGCTGAGGATCAAAACTTTGCAAAAGCTGCCGGATATTACGCTACCTCTCCTGTCTTATATAATGTAAAAGGTACTCCTACTTACTTTATGACACTCAAAGGTTCAAGCGGAAATGTCACAGGATATGCTTTCGTTGCAGTTACAAATCGTGAAGCTGTCGGCGTCGGAATTTCTAAGAAAGAAGCTGAGACCAGATATCTCCAATCTTTGCGAAGAAGCGGCAACGACAACATCGTGGACGGCACGGTCACTACTATTGAAGTAAAAACTTACACTGTAAGAGACATAACTCTAGAAGGAACAACTTATTATGTTCTCTTCAATGAAGTTAAGGGTAAAGAGTTTACCGGTTCAACGGAATTTTTCCGCGAACTGAAATGGACTAAACCCGGCCACAAGGTTAATGTTTCCTATAGTGAAGGCACATCGGATGTCGTCTTAATTGATTCATTTGATAATTTGAATTTTACATTCTAAATTCAAGGCAAAAATTTCAGTATTACGGCATATGTGTAAAAGAAAACAAATAAAAGAGGTTGTGCAAACAACCTCTTTTATTGTATGATATCCATTTTTTCAAAGTCAAATATAACAAATCATGAAAGTGTGTTTTTACAAAGAAAAATACCTCAATGCTTATTACATATGATAATATTTCTCCTTGACAAATATTGTCAAAAAAATTATATTTCAGACATCAAATAATTATTAATCTTAAAAAATTTTTATTTTATGTACCCTGAATTATTTAATCTATTTGTCAAACAACAAGACAAACGTTTTCGAGCAACAACCACATCTGATGCAGTGTTGACTGACGTTGTGAAAAGCCCAAAAATCTACTTCAAAACGCACCATTAAATTACGAACACCATTTTTCTTTTATAGAGAAATGGTGTTTTTTTATTTTTTTAAGAAGTAACCACCTTCTTCTGTGATAATAAGCTGAGCATTTTTATCTTCTTGTTCAACTTTTTGGCGTAAACGATATATATGAGTTTCAATTGTATGAGTAGTAACATCAGGATTATATCCCCACACTTCTTGCAAAAGTTCTGATTTCGAGACAATTCTATCCCTGATTTTATAAAGATATTGCAATATTGATACTTCTTTTTCCGTAAGCCTTACAACTTCTTTATTTCTTAAATTAAGAATCTCTTTCCTTGCAGGATTAAGCTCATACTTATTAAATAAGAGTTTTCCTTTTTCCGAATTTACAGCTAAATTTATTGCCGAACTTAACTGATTCAGAAAATGATAAAGAGATAACGGCTTTTGTATATACGTTATTAATTTTTTATCTTGTGGTTTCTCCATTCCTTTTTTTAACAAAACAAAAACCGGCGTATGAGGATATTTATTTACATAATGAGAAACTTTTTCAACATTTTCATCAATAATAACTATATCTACAATATCCCCTTCTTCCGAAACCGGAATAAGTTCAAGACAATTGTGTTTAATTTGAAACAATAAATCTTGTTTAAATAAGTCATTTTCCGAAATAACAAATAAGTTTGGCATAAAATCTCCTAAAAATCAAACTGAATACCTGTATAAATTGCAAGTCCTTTATTGCCTTTCATATCATATTCTGCATTCTTAAATTGTGCATAAGCGACACCCAAATATATGGAATACGATTTATCAAATTTTAAGCTATTATGCAAGTTAATTATGCGGTTGGAAGCTTTAGTGTTTTTTGAAAACGAATCAAAATAAGATAAAGTAGAAGTCAAAAAAGCAAACTCATAGGAAACTGCAAAATTATATGCCGTAGAATCTCTAAAATCATCAAAATATGCCTTCTTGTTTTTAGATAATGTAATTGTGTTTATAGGCTTATCCGAACGTTTTGTTTCACTTTTTAGATAAGACGCCAAAAAAGTCCAACCTTTACGATACAAAGAAAAACCTGTTGCATATTCTGAATGTGACTTTTCATAATCAGAAAAACTCATATAAAATTCAGTATCAAAAAAATCAAACTCTTGATGATTATAAAAAGATATTGAGTACGAACTTTTATTATAATATGGAGCAAATTTACTGATTAAGGAATCATTGGCATTATTATTCGGTGTATAAGAGATACCAATAGACGACGACTTATATTCAGGTGTAAAATAAGCAATTTTCAACGAACTACCGTCAGTGTTCGGATTTGTAGAAACAAGTGTTGAATAATACTTAGTTTTATTTGTTTGGTACCAATTCGGATTGTTTATAAAATCTACAATTTCATCATTATTCGGTTGCCAAACCGAAATATTCGATTTTGTAACCGCATTCATTGCTGCCACATTTGGCATTTGACCTACATAAAAATCTCCAAAACCTGAAAAAACACTAAAATATACTTCTTCTCCCCAATGTCCCTGATTTAAATTTTCAAGATTGTTTGAAAGTTTACTTTTTAATGTTCCGAATAAACCTATTTCAACATCATCTGTCTTATAACTTATTTCACCTTCTATATCTGCATATAAAGGCATATGATTTCTTTTTTGATTTGTCTTAAATGTATCTGCCGGAAAATTATATCCGTACAGAGCTCGTATTTTTGAATTCACGTCATAATCCAAACTTTTAGCGTAAGTAGGATAAACAATCATAATCATCAATAAACAGCAAATAAAAATAAGATGTTTCATTCAAAATTCCCCTAAAGTTCGGATAAAGTTTAAATTTACACAACTTAAAAGTCAATTACAAACTGTAAATGTATAAAAAATTGTTTTCGAAAAAATAAAAATAGTGCTTTTAAAATCAGAATTATTATATATAATGGCAAAAAGAATGAGATATAAAATTTAGAAAGGATAAAAATGCAAAAACCAGTTATGCTTTTAATTCTTGATGGTTGGGGCTATCGAGAACATATTACACCGGACAACGCCATTGAAAACGGGAATACACCAAATTGGCACTATTTACTTGAAAACTGTCCACACTCATTAATTGAAACATCTGGTTTTGATGTAGGTCTTCCTAAAGGACAAATGGGTAACTCAGAAGTAGGTCATATGAATTTAGGTGCAGGTAGAGTTGTTATGCAAGACTTACCTCGTATTGACCATGCAATTGAAAATAATACTTTAGCAGAAAATCAAATTTTAACAGATTTGATTGATTCACTTAAACAAAGCAATGGTACTTGTCACTTGATGGGTTTAATGTCGCCTGGTGGTGTTCACTCGCACCAAAACCATATTGTAGCACTCGCTAAAATATTAAATGACAATAATATCAAAGTAGCTATCCATGCATTTTTAGACGGTCGCGATACTCCTCCATCATCAGCTGAAGGATTTTTGGCCGAATTTGAAAATGCAATAAAAGATATGCCTTTAGTTAAAATTGCAACCATTTCCGGACGTTTTTACGCTATGGACAGAGATAAACGTTGGGATCGCGTAGAGCTTGCTTATGATAATATCATATTGGCAAATGGAGAAAAATTTGCCACTTCAAATGAGGCTATCAAAACATCTTATGCTAACAATACCACTGATGAATTTGTGCTTCCTTGTGTAATTGGTAATTATACCGGTGCAAAAGATGGTGATGCCGTTTTGATGGCAAACTTCAGAGCCGACAGAGCAAGAGAAATTTTATACGCTTTATCAGATAAAGAATTTAACGGATTCGAACGTAAAAAATTTATCAACTTTGTAATGTCTGTAGGCATGAGCGAATATTCAGTTGATCATAATCGTTTTATGAAAACTTTGTTTGCCCCACAAAGTTTAAACAACATTTTCGGTGAAGTAATATCTAAAAATTCGCTTACTCAACTTCGCATTGCTGAAACAGAAAAATATGCTCATGTAACATTTTTCTTTAATGGTGGAGAAGAAAAAGAATTTGAAGGAGAAAGCCGAATTTTGATACCAAGTCCAAAAGTTGCAACATATGACTTAAAACCTGAGATGAGTGTATATGAAGTAACTGATGCCTTGGTTGATGCTATTGACAATAATCGCTTTGATGTAATCATTTGTAACTTTGCCAATGGCGATATGGTAGGTCATACCGGTATTATGGACGCAACACTCAAAGCCGTAGCCGCCGTTGATGAAAACTTAGGACGTGTTATGAGTGCTATCAAAAAAGCCGGAGGCACACTGCTCGTTACGGCCGATCATGGAAATGCCGAAAAAATGGTTGATGAAACAACAGGTGAACCATATACAGCTCACACTGTAGGTAAAGTTCAGGCTGTTTTATATAATAATCCAAGCATTAAATCTCTCAAAGATGGTCGTTTGGCAGATATTTCTCCAACTTTGCTTGATTTATTAAATATTGAAAAACCGCAAGAAATGAGCGGACAATCTTTGTTGGAAAAATAATGATAACGAAATACAGAACATATATAATTTTAGCCATAAGCATTTTGTTTTCATGGCAAATTGATATATGTTCTGCAAAAGTATCTCGACAACAGCTTGAAAAAATTGAAAATCAAGCCTATAACAAAGAAATGGAACTTAAAAAGAAACAGGCCGAAGCTGTCGCTTTAAGTTTAGAATTAGCTAAACTCAATAAAGATATGATAAAAGCTGCAAATAAAATTCAAGCTGATGAAGAAAAAACCACTAAGATGGAAAAACAATTGGATTTTTTAGCTCAAAAACTTAAAATAAATGAAGAAAATTTTTACAAAGAACATAAAAATTTAGTTAATATTTTAACTGCTATTCAAAGCTTAGCTTTATATCCAAGTGAAACTTTGGTTATCCAACCATTATCTCCGGTAGAAATTATTCAAAGCGCTATTTTAATGAGAGAATACGTTCCATATCTAAAAAATGCCACTGATAAATTGAAAAATGATATACAAAAAATTAATGATCAAAAAAAACAAATAAGTACATCTCTAGAAAAAATTGAAAAACAAAAACAAATCTTACTAAAACAACAAGAAAAAATTAAAAAAATGTCAGAACAAAAAACCGCTGTAAGAAAAAAACTTGAGGGTGAAAGCTTAGATTTAAAACAACAGGCTGACAAATTAGCATCCGAAGCTTCAAACTTAAAAGAATTGGTTGAAAAATTAGAAAAAGATGAAGAATTAAATCGTCGTCGCAAAGCCGAAATTAAAAAGGCAGCAAAAAAGCGTGAACAAGAAGCATTAAAAAAACTGGAAGAAGAGCAAAATCGTAGAATCAAAGAAGGAAAAACCAAAGGATTTAGCGATGAAAACGGAAATTTTTATAATGACACTAATTATCTTGAACAAATTAAACCTCAAGAGAAAGCAATATCCAGCGATTTTACTTTAGCCAAAGGACGATTACCTTATCCTGTAAAAGGAGAAATAATTACATCTTATGGACAAGAGCTTTCAAAAGGTGTAACATCTAAAGGAATTGTCATTAAAACCAGAAATATGGCACAAGTTATTGCTCCTTATGATGGATCCGTAGTATTTTCAGGTCCATTTAAAGGTTATGGCAATTTGATTATTATTGAACACGGTAAAGGTTATGTATCATTACTTGCAGGACTAAGTTCTACCGATACACAAATAGGGCAAAACCTTCTTGCGGGAGAACCTGTTGGTATTATGCCTGATAACAATAGCGCAAAACTATATATGGAAATAAGAAAAGACCAAAACCCGATAAATCCGGAACCATGGCTTGAAAAATAAACTTTAATAAGGAATTGAAAATGTTAAATAAATTTTGTTTTATACTATCGATAATTTTATTAAGTATCAATACAGTTACGGCAGCGCCAAAAAAAGATAAGACTAAAGAACCTGATACATATGAATTATTAAATTTGTTTGGTGAAGTTATGGAACGTGCCAAATTAAGTTATGTTGAAGAAATTTCCGACAAAAAACTTATAGAATCAGCTATTAATGGCATGCTTACATCACTCGATCCTCATAGCAGTTATCTTGATGCTAAAAGTTTCACTTATATGAGTGAACAAACTAAAGGAAAATTTGGAGGACTAGGAATTGAGGTTACAATGGATAACGGTTTGGTAAAAGTTGTATCTCCAATTGATGATACACCGGCACACAAGGCGGGGATTAAAGCCGGTGATTACATCACCCATATTGACAACGAAACCGTTATAGGTCTTAATCTTAATGAAGCTGTAAGTAAAATGCGTGGAAAAATAGGTACAAAAGTAAAACTATCTATCAGAAGAGCAAATGAAAAACCTTTTGACATAACAATTACACGCCAAGAAATAAAAATTCAATCAGTAAAAACGGAAATAAAAAATGATGATATTCTATATGTCAGGATTTCCTCATTTGCTGAAGAAAATGATAAAAATATAACAAAATCAGTCGAAGATGCTAAGAAAAAATTAGGCGATAAATTAAAGGGATTGGTCATTGATGTGCGTAACAATCCAGGTGGACTTTTAGATCAGGCCATTAGCGTTTCAGACCTGTTTTTAGATAAAGGGGAAATTGTTTCCACAAGATCCAGAAATGAAGAAGATACAATTAAATATAGCGCAACTAAAGGAGATATATTAGATGGTTTACCAATTGTCGTCATCATCAATGAAGGATCAGCATCAGCTTCGGAAATTTTAGCAGGAGCATTACAAGATCATAAGCGTGGTGTAATTTTAGGCGAAAAATCTTTTGGTAAAGGCTCCGTTCAAACAGTTGTACCATTAGGTGTTTATGGAGCGATGCGCCTAACCACAGCACGCTATTACACACCTTCAGGACGTTCTATACAAGCCAAAGGTATCGAGCCAGATATTGTGGTTAAGCCTGCTACAATCAAACCGCTAGAACGATATGGGCTTAACATAACTGAGGCTGAATTAAAAGGAGCTTTGAAAAATGAAGAAGACACACAAAATACTGACAAACAGGAAACAAAAGATAAAGAAGAAAAACAAATCGAAGATTATCAACTTTTAAGAGCCCTTGATTTAGTAAAAGCATTATCATTATATAAAAGCGGTTTACCTGAAAAAACCGCGGAGGAAAAATAATGGGTTCTTATCGCAAATGCGCCGGTATTATTGTTTTTAATGCTGATAAAAAAGTGCTTGTTTGCGCTCGTAATGACGATGAAAAATTTAATTGGCAATTTCCACAAGGAGGAATAGATCCTCATGAAACACATTTAGATGCAGCTATAAGAGAGCTTAAGGAAGAGACATCTATTGTATCGGTTAAACCTATTATCACTTTAGATCACCCGATACAATATGATTATCCCCCCGAGGTTTTATTAAAAGCAAAATTTTCGAAAAAAAAACATATAGGACAAGAAATGTATTGGACCTTAATGTTTTTTTACGGCAATGATGATGAGATAAATCTTAATACCAAAGAGCCGGAATTTAAGTCTTATGAATGGATAGAACCTAAAGAGGCTATAAGGCGGATTGTCTTGTTCAAAAAAGATGTATATAAAAAAGCCCTCGAACAATTACAACCATATATCAGTGCTTTTGATACAAACTAATGTCATTATTGCTCTAAAGCTTTTACAATGTTTTCCGTCACTGTTTTTGCATCGCCAAACAACATTATTGTATTGTCAGCAAAAAATAACGGATTGTCGGTTTTAGAATATCCAGCACCTAAAGTTCTTTTAACAAAAAACACTGTTTTTGCTTTATAAACATCTAATACAGGCATACCGTATAGTGGAGATGAAGTAAGTGTTTTAGCCGCCGGATTAGTTATATCATTTGCTCCTATCACATAGGCGACATCGGTTGTTGCAAATTCAGAATTTATATCATCCATCTCAAAAACATCGTCATAGTCTATACCGGCTTCTGCCAACAAAACATTCATATGGCCAGGCATTCTGCCGGCAACCGGATGAATGGCAAATTTAACACTTGCCCCATATTTGTTTTTTAATATGGATGCCATGTTTTTTAGGGCAAATTGAGCTTCTGCGGCCGCCATACCATACCCTGGCACAATGAGGATTTTTGAAGAATTTTCCAGTATAAAAGCAGCATCTTCAGCACTTGCCGTATGAACTGTTTTATCTTTAAGCTCAATTTCTACATCATTTTGAGTTTTATTAAAAAACAACACATCCAATAAAGAACGATTTACGGCTTTTGTCATAATAAAAGTTAAAATACAGCCACTGGCACCCACGATAGCTCCTGTTATTATAAGAGCCACATTACTAACGGAAAAACCGATAGTACTTGTTGCAAAACCCGAACAGGCATTCAGCGTAGAAACAATAATCGGCATATCGGCACCACCTATCGGCATTACAACTAAAACGCTCCATAAAAAAGCAAAACACATTACATAAAATAATGTATCAAGATTGGGGCTTATTAAAAAGTTACCTAAAGCTAACCCTAAAATCAAAAAAGAAACCAAATTAAGTATATTATGTAGAGGAAGTTTTCTTAAATATTTTTTTGCACTGCCTTGTAATTTGAAATATGCAATCATAGAGCCCATAAAAGCAACTGCTCCGATTATAACAGATAAAGCCATTTCCAAATATGCCTCATTTGAATTTCTTATTTCGGTTAAAGCGACAAAAACAGACGATAGACCTCCTAACCCGTTAAACACTGCCACCATTTGCGGTAAGGCCATAATTTTCACTTTAAAGCCTGATATCACACCAACTAAAGCGCCAAGAAAAATTGCCATTAATATCCAAATATGATTTTGCTCAGGCAAAACAAACAATGTGGCAGCAATGGCAAAAAACATACCCAACATACCTAATCTGTTTGATATAAGAGCTGTCTTAGGTTTTGCTAACCCCCGTATCGCAACAATAAATAACAAACTAACCAGTAAATATATTAAATATAATTCTTTATTTAACATGTTTATCATCCTTTTTCTTAAACATGGCCAACATTCTTTCGGAAACGGCAAAACCGCCAAAAATATTTACTGAAGCTAAAAATACGGCGCAGATACTCAAAACTTCGCTTACAGGAGTACTATCAGAACATGCAGCAACATATAATGCTCCAATAATAACTATTCCCGAGATTGCATTTGAAACGCTCATTAAAGGAGAATGAAGCGCAGGAGTTACACCCCAAACAACAAAATATCCTATAAAACAAGACAGGATAAATATAGTAAATAAAAATAAGGACGTCATCTTATTCCTTTCTTATCTTAAAATCATCACACAAACACATAGAATCTATAATTTCATCATCAAAATTTATTTTAAAACTGTTTCCTCCGTTTTCTTTTATCAAATTAAACACATTTTCTGAAAAAAGCTTACTGGCAGAATTTGCAATCTCGCTTGCAAAAAACATATTTTGTATCAACTTTATATCTTTTCTTAGGCCTTTTGTTTCCACATTGGCGCAAGATAAATCTACAATTACGGAATTAGGCAGCATTTGTTCCAAATCTTTTTTTGTAAACAATAACGGAGCTTTTTTCCCTTGTGGCATAACGGTTGTCATTAAAATATCAACGGTTCTTAAAACATCTGATTGCTTATTTGGTTCAACAAAGCGTCCTCCCAAAGAAACGGTTTCTTCTTTTGTTTCGTCTCTGGTATCTGAAGCATAAACAATTGCACCCATTCTCTTAAATGTTGCCAAAGCTTGTAAACCGGCAACACCTAGTCCTACTATCAACACTTTCACAGGTTTTATTGTGCCGGCAGATGTTATCATCATCGGCACCACTCTATTTAACATATTCATAGCAGTTAAAGCTGCTTTATATCCGCTTAAATTACTTTGTGATGATAATATATCAACACTTTGTGCTCGTGAAATTCTTGGCACTCTTTCCAAGGCAAGTGCTGTTACTCCAGTTTCGGCAAGCGATATATAATTTATATCATTTTCAAAATTTGCTATCAGAATTTGCCCTTTTTTTAACTTTTTATATTCATACTCAGGTAGAGCCCACACATTTACCAAAATGTCTGCATGCTGAAAAATATCGTTACGATTTTTTAAAACCAGAGCACCATTTTTTATATAATCATCATCATCAAAGCCAGATTGTATGCCTAATCCAGTTTCAAGCATAACTTCAAAGTCTAGATTTTTATATTTACCAACAATATCAGGAGTTACAGCTACACGAGTTTCCTGATACTTTGTTTCTTTTAATGCACCGATTATCATTTTTTCCTCTTTTATTTTGATAGTATTTGATATAATATCTTCATAACATAAACCAAGATGAAGTTTATCCTATGAATACATTTATAAAACTTTTTACTACTTTTTTCAAAATAGGCTTGTTTACCTTCGGTGGCGGATATGCCATGTTACCACTGCTAAAAGCTGAAGTTGTTGAAAAACAAAAATGGATAACAGAAAACGAACTATTAGATTATTTTTCAATCGGACAATGTACTCCGGGTATTATTGCAGTAAATGTGGCAACGTTTTGCGGTTATAAACTAAAAAGAACGACAGGTGCCATTACGGCAACCTTTGGTATAATATGCCCTTCAATTATAATTATCTGTCTTATTGCTACTATACTTAATATGTATATAAACAACACCTACGTAACATACGCTCTTTCCGGCATCAGGATTGGTGTTTGTGCTCTTATAAGTGTTTTGGTTTTTGATATGGCAAAAAAAATATATTCTCAAAGTTGTCATAAAAAGCTTCATTTTTTAATATTTATACTTTCACTGACAGCTCTTTTGTTTGCTGATATAAGTGCAGTATTTACCATTATTATGGCTGTCATGATAGGTTTTCTTCCAAAACTTCTTAAATGGAGGAAGAAATGATATATTTGACACTTTTTATTGAGTTTTTTAAAATCGGTCTTTTTGCTATCGGCGGTGGAGCAGCTACCATCCCGTTTTTATTTGATTTAAGCGAAAAATATAAGTGGTTCAGTTTTGAAGAACTTACAAATATGATTGCAGTTGCAGAATCGACACCCGGTCCGATTGGTGTAAATATGGCAACTTTTGCCGGTTTTCAAACAGCCGGAATCTTAGGAGGAATAATTGCAACAATAGGGCTTGTTACCCCATCTGTTATAATAATTGTTTTAATAGCAAAACTCCTTAAAAACTACGCACAAAACCAAAACGTTCAGTTAGTTTTAAATTCCATTCGACCTGCCGTACTGGCACTTATTATATTTGCTCTTATGTCTATTGTAAAAATCAGTATTGTTGATTATTTAAGTTTTGGCGTTTTCTTTATATTAACGATTATAATGTTAAAATATAAAAAAAGTCCGATATTGTATATCCTATTATCTGCTATTATCGGAATTATATTAAAGCTTTGAGGAGAATAAAATGAACGAAATTGACACTATTTACGATGTAGTCGGTATAGGAAACGCTATGGTAGACGTTTTGGCAAAAGTAGGCGACGGTTTTTTAAGTGAAAGAAATTTGATTAAGGGTTGTATGACACTTGTAGATGCGTCAACAGCCGGCAAAATATATTCAGACATTGTTCCCGAACGCGAAGTTTCGGGCGGATCTGCTGCCAACACTGTGGCAGGATTGGCATCTTTAGGAGCTGATTGTGCTTTTATCGGCAAAGTTCATGATGACGAGCTCGGACAAAACTTCAAGCGTGATATCGGAGCTGCCGGAATCGACTTTTTTACCCCTCCCCTGTTAGAAGGGCCTGCAACAGGAAGAAGCATTGTACTTGTTACACCCGATGCCGAACGCTCTATGTTCACTTATTTAGGTGCGGCAACTCGTCTAAATTTGGCTGATATTGATGAAAATACCATAAAATCTGCAAAATATACCTTTGTTGAAGGATATCTTTGGGACGAAGAAGAAGCCCGAATGGCTGTTATAAAAGCATGCGAATTTGCACATCTTCATAAACGTAAAGTTGCTTTTACATTATCTGATAAAAACTGTACAATAAGACATCGTCCGCAATTGTTAGAATTTATTGATAAACACGTTGATGTATTGTTTTGTAATGAACATGAGATAAAAGCACTCTTTGATGTAGAAGATTTTTATAAAGCTCTCGATTTAATCAAACCCATGGTAGAAATTGCAGCTATTACACGCAATGCAAAAGGTTCTGTTGTTGTAAATGGCAGAGTAAAAATTTTTGTTGAAGCAGAAAAAGTTGATGGTGTTGTAGACACAACCGGTGCCGGAGACTTATATGCCGCCGGATTTTTATATGGAATGACCAAAGAAAGAAGTTTAGGAACATGTGCTATGATAGGAAGTATGGCAGCATCCGAGATAATAACTCACTACGGAGCAAGACCTGAAGTTTCATTAAGAGGGTTTGTACGAAACAGACTTCTGCAATATGGTAAAAAAGCTTAAAAAATTAACCCCCAGCCTGGCTGGGGGTTTAATGATACAATAAAAACAATACTATCAACGTATGTTTTTTTGACGCACTTTTACATCAAATTTTTATCCATTATTTTGACTATGCGACATAACAACACTATGGCAAGCACGTAGACTATTATACTAACACCTAAGTTTGTCATATAATCATTTACCGAAATAGTATCACTCATAAAAGTGAACATGGTCAATATCATATACAACAACGAGGAAATATTTGCCGCAATTAAATGCAACACTCTTTTTCTTTTGGTTAATACCGTAGTCTCTTCCAGAGTCAACCACATCAAAATAAATACAACAATAACCATAAAAATGGCAGTGCCCCAAAACATGGTGCATAAAATAGAACCTGGACTCATAATAAATAGATTTTTGAAATTAGTAATTATATTAATTATTAGAATTTGTCTAAATTGTAGCGCATTTTCTACAAAAAGCAAGTTTTTTTTCTTGAAATTTAAAAAAAACGCGCTAATGTGCAAAAAAATTTATGTCATAAATAAATGAACACACCCCTTTTCTCATAGAAGACTACGCCGGAAATAATATAATGACGAAGTTCACAAAAGGTATATGAAGAATAATTTCGTGACATAGCAACCATTTAGGAGAAAAATAAAATGAGAAACATTGCAATAATTGCCCACGTCGACCACGGAAAAACCACATTAGTAGATGGGCTCTTAAGACAAAGCGGCACTTTCAGAGACAACCAAAAAGTGGCCGATTGTGTTATGGACAGCAATGATTTGGAAAGAGAAAGAGGTATTACCATCCTTTCAAAGTGCACCTCTGTTAACTGGAACGGCACACATATCAACATTGTTGACACACCCGGACACGCAGATTTCGGTGGTGAAGTTGAACGTATTTTATCTATGGTAGATGGCGTTGTGTTGTTAGTAGATTCTTCTGAAGGTCCTATGCCACAAACAAAATTTGTACTTGGTAAAGCTCTAAAAATCGGCTTAAAACCGATTGTTGTTATCAATAAAGCAGACAAAGCAGACGCTCGTCCTGATGAAGTTTTAAATGAAATTTTCGATTTATTCGTAAGCTTAGATGCAAATGATGAACAACTTGATTTTCCGGTATTATACGCATCAGGCAGAAACGGTTGGGCTGTTAAAGATTTAAATGATGAAAGAAAAGATTTAACTCCATTATTTGAGCTTATATTATCATATGTAAGCAAACCTAAATGTGAACCCGATAAACCTTTTTCAATGCTTGTAACCACATTGGAAGCAGATAAGTTTTTAGGCCGTATTTTGAGTGGAAAAATCCAATCAGGAAGCCTAAAATTAAACGATGCAGTAAAAGTAATTAATGATAATGGTGAAATTGAAAAAACTCGCATAACCAAAATATTGGCTTATCGTGGTTTAGAAAGAGTTGCTTTAACAGAAGCCCAAGCCGGTGATATTATTGCCGTTGCTGGTGTAGTAAAAGGAACAGTTGCAGATACCATTTGCGATTATAGTATAAATGAAGCTATAAAAGCTCAACCGATAGACCCTCCGACACTTGCCATGACCTTTTCAGTTAACGATTCGCCACTTGCCGGACGTGAAGGAGACAAAGTTACTTCTCGAATGATTTGGGACAGACTTGAAAAAGAGGCTGAAGGGAACATTGCACTAAAAATTTCTCGTACCGACACAACCGATTCGTTTGAGGTAGCAGGACGTGGAGAACTTCAACTTGGTGTTCTGATAGAAACCATGAGAAGAGAAGGTTTCGAACTTTCAATTTCAAGACCCAGAGTTTTAATGCAAAAAGATGAAAATGGTAATATTCTTGAGCCTATCGAAGAAGTTGTGATTGATGTTGATGAAGAATTTTCCGGTGCTGTTGTTGAAAAATTGGGTCAACGCCGAGCAGAAATGACCGAAATGATACCATCACAACTTGGAAACAAAGTAAGATTGATTTTCCATGCTCCTTCCAGAGGCTTAATCGGTTATCATTCCGAATTTTTAACCGATACTCGTGGAACCGGTGTGATGAACCGTATCTTTCATGCTTATGAACCATATAAAGGCGAAATAGAAGGAAGAAGAACCGGCGCCTTAATATCAAGTGAAACAGGAACAGCTGTTGCCTACGCTTTATGGAAGCTCCAAGAAAGAGGACCTATGTTTGTTGAACACAACTCTCCAGTGTATGTAGGTATGATTATCGGAGAACACACAAAATCTAACGATTTGGAAGTAAATCCTACAAAAGCAAAACAATTAACTAACATACGTGCAGCCGGAAAAGATGAAGCGATTGACTTAATTCCACCCAGAAAAATGAGCTTGGAACAAGCTTTATCATACATTCAAGCAGATGAACTGTTAGAAGTTACACCAAAATCTTTAAGACTAAGAAAGAAAATTTTAGACCCGATTTTGCGTAAACGTTCTCGCATTGAAAATGTATAACTAAATACATACTTGCTATTTAAAACAATAGTATATACAATTAAGCTAGTATTATTTATTGTGAGGATAAATTTTTGATGATAAACAGATCTGTTATATGCAAAAAAAATAATCAATATGGTAGAAGCATGGTAGAAATGCTTGGTGTGTTAGCTATTGTCGGTGTGCTGAGTATAGGTGGGATTGCCGGCTATATTAAAGCAAGTCATCAATTAAGAACAAACCAATTAAAAGATGATTTATCTCATTTTATTGCCAATATTCGTACCACATTCTTTACTCAAACCAATTATTCAAGTATGACTGTTGAAAACGTCATAAAATCCGGAATAGTTCCCGATCATATGCTTTCTACGGATAAAACAAAGATAATACATCGTAAATACGGAAGCGTTCTTGTCGGACCTGCTGATATAAAAAATAAAGAAGATGGTGCTTTCATTCTCGTTTATAACGGGCTTGACGCAGCAACATGCCGTGATCTTGCTTCTGAAAAATGGGGTTCTGATGTACAAACTGGCTTTATGGGTATGGCAATTTACAAAGATAAGGAAAACGGAATAACTATTGCAGAGTCAGGTTTAACAGAAGCTGAATTTGAAACAACAGAGAATGTGTTTAACTCTATTGATATACCGCAAGCGTTGATTCAACAATCTTATAATTCTTGCTATTGTACAGGCGTAAATACATGTTCCATTGCCTGGAAATTTATGTAACAAAAAAATGTGCTAACATAAATCAAAAAACTCTTGATTTATTAAACCAAAGTGTGTATCAATAGCTAAAATCGGTTTGATAATTTGGGACATATATTAAAGGGGTATAGTTCAGTGGTAGAACATCGGTCTCCAAAACCGAGTGTCGTGGGTTCAAATCCTGCTGCCCCTGCCATTTTTTATCAAATCAGGAGTTTAATTTTTTAATTGATGAGGATCCAAGGTGAAGATTAGTCCTATACAATTTTTCCGCCAAGTAAGACAAGAAGTTAAAAAAGTTACTTGGCCAACAAGAAAAGAAGTTACCCAAGCATCAACAATGGTTATCATAATTGTTGTTATTGCTGCAACTTTCTTTTTCTTTACTGATGTGGTGTTAGCATGGGCTGTTAAGTTAGTCTTGGGTATAGGAGCGTAAATCAAATGACAGCACGTTGGTATGTGGTTAATGTATATTCCGGCTCGGAAAAAAAAGTTGCAGCTTCTTTAAAAGAACAAGCTGTATTGAAAAATTTGGAAGATAAAATTTTAGATGTTTTGGTTCCGACCGAAGAAGTTGTGGAAATAAAAAAAGGCGCAAAAGTAAACAGCGAGCGTAAATTTTTCCCTGGTTACATATTAGTAAAAATGGAAATGTCTGATGAATGTTGGCATGTTGTCAGAAATACTCCTCGTGTTAGTGGCTTTTTGGGTAGCAGAAACAAACCGCAACCAATCAGTGACGCCGAAGCAGAGCGCATTATTAAACAAATGGAAGAAGGCATTGAACGTCCGCAAACTGTTGTTGATTTCGAAGTTGGAGAACAAATAAGAGTTATTGACGGACCTTTTGCTTCATTTGTTGGTGTTGTTGAAGATGTAGATTCAGAAAAATCTCGTTTGAAAGTTTCAGTTTCTATATTTGGTCGTTACACTCCTGTAGAATTAGAATTTTCGCAAGTTGAAAAAATAAAATAAATCAGTTACAAATTTTAAAAATGCCTGTATCAAAACAGGCATTTTTTTATAATTCATCACAATATATAAAAAAATCAGCAACACTCACATTAAACAATTTACTCAACTTAAACAAGATTTCAGCATTGACCTCTTCAATACCCTCTTCATAAAGTTGCAATTCTTTAACCGAAATTTGCAAACAAGAAGCAACAGTTTTTAAGCTTACGCATTTTTTCTTTCTTATTTCAGCAATTGCATACCCTATAAGATAATTTTTAAGATCTATCAATATTTCATCATAGAGCTTATCTATATCATTTTTAAACATAACTAAAATCTTTACTTAAAACTTATGGTTTAATAAGTGTATTTATACAACTAAAAGTTTTAAAAATCAAGTTTTATTATAAAAATATCCCGATAATTACCAAAATAATTTATCGGGATATAATATCAAAATATGTTAAACCTTAGCCCTCTTCATCCGAACGTTCAACACAGATACCATAGCTAATAGTTCCACTTGCGACACATTTAGGCTCGAATACTAAACCAACTTGACGACAACTGGTCTCGGTTTCTTTATATGTACAATCAGCTGAGCAAGATTCATAATATTTTCCTCCACATCCCGGAACTGGTGTTAAGGGCACGCTTCCAGCAGATTCACACTGTTCCTTAGTAACCCTACCTTGAGCAAATGGAGAATATCCTTTGTTACAATCTTGTCCTGAGGCATCACATCTTGCATAATAGTGACACGCCCCAGCTTCATCAGCAAGCACATCCGATAAAACGTGATAATACAAACCTGTATTTAAAAGATTCTCAAGTTTTTGAGCATCATTTTCCACATAACAACCACTTTTATCCGCACAGCAAGATAGAGAATAATAATATCCGCCACACTCTTCATAGTCTTGCTTTAACGGAACATTAGCTAAAGCTTTTCCACAAGCTTTATACCCCTTAGTGACCATTTTAAAATCAGAATCTAACTTTAAACAATCACCCGTCAGAGGAGTCGTACAGCTTGCTTTATAATAACACGTGCGTGGTAATCTGTTTGATCCAGCAACTGTTAATTCTCCTAACTTTTTCCATCCTAAATTAGCATTTGGTTGATCATCAAATGTGCAGTTTCCACCAGATTTATTGACATCCATATTATTATTTATTGCATAGTCCTGACATCTTATAGCAATCGGCAAATCAGGATCTTGAACACACTGTTTTGTACACAACTGATAAATGCTCAACTCTTTTGTTTCCACCACATTTGAAGTTCCATCCGGGTTTTGCGGGCACACTGTTTGTCCCGGCTTACAAAGAAAATAACAAGGCACTTTACAACGAGTATAAGCACCTGATGTTGCAAGCGCATTTGATTCTCCATTTTCTCCTTCCGGACATACCGATTGACCATTAACACAAACAGCTACAGCATCATCAATTGGTTCCTTTGTATTTTTACATTTTTTATTATCTCGTCCTACACTCCTAAAATCTCTAACATAAACATATTGCTGTCGTAAATTCTCACATCCATCTTTACCTTCTCCGGTAAATAAATAACCATTAATTGGCATACCGGCTACTAATGATTCAGCAACTTTCCCCGAAACCTGTACAACACCACAGTTATCAGCTCTATTAAGATTATTACACTGACAAATTTTATATGTTTGCCCACCACACTCTCTTGTAGTACCACGGTCATCCGGACTAATACATGAAGTTGTATACTTTGCGTCATCCACCGATGAGGTTCTGCCCAAACAATCCAACCTGGTATCTTTACATGCATGAAGGCGGTACTTCTTTTCTACGGAAGCATCAACCGGTTGACATTCATCTGCCTTATAATATCCTTGTTTAAGATATTTCTGTGCATCACCTTCCGGTAATACAAAATCACAAAAACCAGCATTTGCAAAATATGGACTGTGCGTACCTTTTATAACATCATAACATGTTTCCGCTTTCATACACTTCGGATAATATACTTTATCCGGTCTGGCCGAATTTACACATTTATCCTCTTCATTACCGCCAAAGCCGTTTGCAGTGTCACACATCACATAGTCTCCGTTAAGAGGAGTTTTTTTAAGAGAACAATCTTCTTCACACTCTGTCTCATCGGCAGACATTATATATCCATACACACATCCGGATACTTTATAACAACCTTTTTCATCTTCTTCACACACCGAATTTTCTATAGAAGCTTCACACTCCTGATTAGAAACATATTCTTTATTATCAATGCTACACACTATCTCTTCACATTGAGTTTTATCCGCCGAAAACTGATATCCATATTCACATTCGGTTACAATATAACAACCATCATAATTGATAACACAAGTTTCGTTTCCTTCATGCTCTAAACATTCTTCTTCGCTGGTATAAGTACATTCTGTTTCTTCTTGTTTATCACAAAGCACATAATTTTCATCAAATATGCATCTTAGACACCCACAATCCTTACCATCAGCACAAATCCCTTCAACATCATATTTATAACCCAACGTTTCACAATTTGTTTTTATACCGGTTGTCGGGATAGCACAGAAATAAGTTTCTAAATTAACCTCACCAATAGAGCAAACTTCAGCTCCGCAGAGATAACAATTTAAACCGGGAGCTCTTTCAACAGGCCCTCCTTTAGTAGCTTCACAACTATTACTAGAACACTCATCCGGTTGCCACAGTTCTGCGCATTCACAATGCGTATATAAAGTTTGGCCTGAAGAATTATGACAACTGAAACCTTCAGTATCCGGAGCTCTTAAACCTTCTTCAGCACATGTATACGCATATTCGTCGCCACATTCACAAGAACTAAAGTGTATTCCCTCAGAATCTTCACAATAATCTTCTGAATATTTTGACCCATTTTGACATCCACCTTCATCAACCGGATACAAGCCATCCTTACATTTCATGTTGCTTTTCAAACATCCGCAAACCGGATCTGCCCCCCCCTCACAGTCATACTTCTTGGCAACCTCTTTATCAAAATCTTGGTGTTCAGGACTACAATCACATTTATAATATGTTTTTCCGTTATCTGTACACTCTTTTTGTATTTGTCCTTTCTCTGTATCGCAGGGAGTGGTTTGAGGAAAAAGATCCTTACAGGCCATCAAAACTTCTGCGCCTACGCAACCATCACTTGCAAAAACCCCCGGCAAAAAACACACCCTTGCACTTACCACCGAAGAGTTGAGCATTATAAGTAAAAACAAACAAAATGTGCGCAATTTTAACATACTAAACTGTCCTAAAAAATCTTTAAATTATATTAAAAGGGTATAATAAAAAAGCCGATTCGTCAAGTTTTTTTTAATTTAAACATTATTTATTTTACATAGAATTTTCTTTTAAATTTCTTACATAATTTATCACTTTTTGCCGGTTCCATGTTTCGCTACCTCGTAAACGTCCGATTTCCAAACCTTTAGCATTAATAATTACCGTATGCGGAGTGGTGAAAATTCCGAAATCTGACGACAAATTTCCATCTTCAACATAAAATTCCAAATCTGAAGCGCCATATCTTTGTAAAAATCTTAATTGTTCTTTGCTATCAAACCATTCATCTTTCGGAGAAATAAGTATCAACCTGATACCATCTTTTTTTACTTTGTTATGAAAAGTGTTCAAACCTCTAAGTTCTTTCACGCAAGGAGCACAATCTCTTGACCAAAAATGCGCTAAAACAAAATTACCATGAAAATCAGAAAGCTTAAATTCTGTTCCATTTTGACTAATTATTTTGCTTTGAGGTAAATATCTCGGTTCAGAAAAAATATTTATTCCGGCATTAGCATTACCTAAAAAAATCAAATAAAACAGCCCCAAAATATTAAAAAAGAAAAAGAGTTTGTTTTTCACCTGTTAAAATCCTCAAAATTACTTTGTATTTAAAAACATTTTTAAATATAATCTCCATAAATTCATATACAACAAAAAGGTTAAAAAATGAAATATGTTTTCAAAATTTTTACTTGTGTAGCTTTGATATTTTGTATTTTAAATATTGTTTCATGCGGAAAAGCTTCTGAACCAAAGCCTATTGCAGGTTCAGGATATCCACATAGTTACCCAAGATATTGATCAGAGGATTAGCCATGGAAAATAAAGACATTTCTGATGACATAATTCCGTATGTGGAATTTGCTGACAATGCCAATGAACGCACACCTTGTGTTTTGGTTCTAGATTGTTCGGGTTCTATGCGAGGAGAACCGATTGATCAACTTAATGCCGGTTTAAATGCTTTGGAAAAAGAACTAAAAGAAGACATTGATGCCAGCTCTCGTGTCCAAATCCTTATCATTAAAGCTTTTGGTAAAGATGAAGCCGTTATCAGTTCTGATTGGACAGATGCTATGAACTTTACGGCGCCGACAATGGAAGCCTCAGGTCTGACACCTCTGGGGAAAGCCATGGAGTTGGCCTTAGAAAAAATAGAAATACAAAAAAACTTATATGACACTTGTGGTGTTACTTCAAAGCGCCCTTGGATTTTTTTAATCAGCGATGGCGAGCCGACCGACTATGGATGGGAACAATCTGCTGAAAAATGTCGTATTGCACAACAAAATAAAAAAGTAATAATTCATGCTGTGGGCACTCAAGGAGCAAATTTGGATAAACTGGCTAAGTTTTCCATAAACACCCCTAAACGCTTAACCGGTTTAAAATTTACCGAGTTCTTCTTGTGGCTCAGCCGCAGTGTTTCTTGTGTTTCCAAGGCAGCACCAAATGCTGATGAATTGTTAAAGGATATTGAAGCCTGGAATGAACAATAAGTATAAAAACATACAAGTTTTAGCTTCATCTGTGACAGGAATATATCACAGAAATAAAAATTTGCCGTGTCAAGATTATTTCAACTATAAACTGAGTGGAAAAAAAATGGTTGCTGTTATATCAGATGGAGCTGGTTCGGCAAAATTTGGCAAAATAGGAGCTAAAATTGTATGTGATACACTCTGTGATATACTAATTTCAGCTTCTGCCACAGATATAAAACAAAAAATCATAAGCGCTATAGAAGTTGCTCGAAACAAACTTATTTTGCATCGTTTTAATCAAAGCAAGCACGAAAATGGTATAATAAATTTTGCAGCAACACTAGTAGGTGTTTATTATCATAACAATAAAGGTATATTTTTTCATATTGGTGATGGAGCTGCAATTGCTTTTTTAAACAATAACAGTACCATCATATCACAACCGGAAAATGGTATTTTTGCGTGCGAAACATACTTTTATACGATGGACGATTGGAAAGACAGTTTACGTTTTACCACTTTTGAAAAAGCAGAAAGCTTAATGTTAATGACAGATGGTATTACTAACTTTGCTTTCAAGAATGATTATGAAGAAATTGAGACCGGTTTTGTATATCCGATTAATATGTTTTTACACAATGAAAAGAATAAAAACAAAGCACTGAGAGCCTTAAATAACACGCTGGCAAATCCGAAAGCTTTAAAAATAAACCCTGATGATAAAACATTTTTATGGGCCGGTTTGAAATGATACAGCAAGAAATTACATATTATAATGCCATTTTTAGTGACGGTCATTTTGAAAGAGAAAAATTGGGCGAACTGATAAACAAAGGCGGTGCTTCCGGAAAAATTTATAAAAGTATTACTCACCCTCATCTGGTTGCAAAAATTTTTCACGAAAAAAATAAAAGCCATACAAACAGACGAAAATTAGAAGCTATGCTTCAAAATCGTCCCAATAATACATTTTGTACTCATGATGGTAAACAATTTGTACAAATTGCATGGCCTGAAGCAGTTTTGGAAGACGATGAAGGTTTTTGCGTAGGTTATCTAATGCCTTTTATTGACACCAATGAAGCCGTATCTTTAGACCACATGATGCAAAAAGCCGTACGTAAAAAAATGAATATTTCAGAAAATTATGCTAACCGCCTATATGCAGCCTATAATTTAACTTCAATGGTAGCATCTCTTCACAAATGTGGTCATTATATTGTAGATTTAAAACCTTCCAATGTTTTTCTTTACAAAGAAAATATGATTGTTGCTGTGTTTGACTGTGATGGTTTTTCCATAAAAGGAGAAAGCATCAGATATCCGGCAGAATTTGTCAGTGAAGAATATATTTATCCGGAAGGGATGAGCCAAAATTGTGAGGACATGGGAGAAGAGCAAGACAAATTTGCCTTAGCTGTAACGCTGTTCAAACTTCTAAATAATGGTATTCATCCTTTTTCCGGAACTCCGAGAAAACAAACAGATGAAATGCTTCCCATACAAAGCAGGATTGAAAAATATCACTATGCATACGGTTTATGGCCGGACACATATCAATCAGCACACCCATATAGTATGCATGAATATTTTGATAAAAAAACTTTAAATTTATTTGACAGAGCATTTATACAAAATCAGAAACGTCCATCAGCAAAAGAATGGCAACAACACATTGAAGAGTTATTCAAACAATTAAAATCATGTAAAAATAATCCAGATCATGTATATTTTACGGCTAAAGGTTGCGGGCTATGTGCAATTGAACAAAAAATTAAGCAAAATCTTCAAAAAGTTAAAGAAGAAAGTCAAATGCCGACAAAAATAAGAGGCATGGAGATATCCGAATTCTCAACCGAAAAAAATAAAGAAATAAAAAAACAAAAACATCGTGAATTTATAAAACTAAATAAAATTGCTCTTGTCGGAACTTTTTTATATTTGCTCTTATTTAGCTCAATTTATTTTATTTTATCTCCTGTTAAAGCATATATTACTGCCGGTGGATATTTTTTACAATTACTAATAATTGCTTTAATTATGCGTTTGATATATACAACAGCTAACATATTACCTAAAAAGTTACCACTTCTAAATAATGATATCTTACTTGCTATGTTAAAGATATACGCACTTATCAATCTTTTGATCACATTTGTTCTTATCAATGATTTATCATGGTCAATATTTGAGCTTGCAAAATAAATTTTTCAACATTTGTTATTTCTAAAACCCCTAGAAGAGCCCAATAGTTTCTTTAAAGAAACTATACGCTATCAAAGTACCTACTTTTATTTTTACAAAAAAAATATTATAAAAAAGCAAAATTAACTTTAAAATAAAAGGAAAAAATATTGAAAAAATTAAACTCCATTATCTTATCAGGAAAAGAAGTCTTGCCCTTAATTGAGGGAGGAAAAGGTATAAATGCCAGTAACGGATACAGCTCAGGCGCTTGGGCAAAAGAAAATTGTGTTGGAACATTTTCGGGTGTCACACCTGATGTATTAGACAACAACGGAAATGTTATAATGGAGAGTTTTAAAACCAAAAAACGTCTCGACAGACATGAAGAATTGGTCGAATACGCTATCCAAGGAGGAATTTCTCAAGCAAAACTTGCTCACGAAATTTCTGGTGGCAACGGACGTATTCATATGAATATGTTATGGGAACTTGCCGATTCGCAAAGAACAATTGAAGGTATCTTGGAAGGAGCTAAAGGACTTGTTCATGGTGTAACATGTGGTGCCGGTCTCCCTTATCAATTAGGAGAATTAACATCTCGTTTTGGCGTTTATTATTACCCGATTGTATCTTCAGCCAGAGCTTTTCAGATTTTATGGAAAAGAGCATATTCTAAATGCCCTGAATTTTTAGGTGGTGTTGTTTATGAAGATCCATGGCTTGCAGGCGGTCACAATGGATTGTCCAACGCCGAAAATCCGAACGAACCTGAAGTTCCGTATAATCGTTTGGTAGAACTGAGAAAAACTCTTCGTTCGCTCGGTTTAGAAAAAACTCCGATTATTTTAGCCGGTGGTGTATGGTGTTTAAAAGACTGGGAAGATTACATCGATAATCCGGAAATCGGCGACATTGCATTCCAACTCGGAACTCGTCCTATGTTAACTAAAGAAAGTCCCATAAGCGATGCTTGGAAGCAATTGTTGCTCAACGTTAAAAAAGGTGATGTTATTTTACAAAAATTTTCTCCTACCGGTTTTTATTCATCAGCAATTAAAAATGAATTTTTATCAAAATTAATTGATCGTAAAAATAACGAGATTGAATATAAGACAGAACCTGATACCGAATTTTCGCACGCTTTGGCATTAAATACGGCTCGTAATGTTTATATAAAGCCTATGGATATGCAAAAAGTACAAAATCAGATTGATGCAGGTTTCAGCGTTGTTCAAGAAACACCTGATAATACAGTAGTGTTCTTAACACCGGAAGATTGGACACAAATGAAAATTGATAGAACAGAATGCGCAGGGTGTTTATCACAATGCCAGTTTTCAGCTTGGTCAAAAGCAACTCTTTCAACCGGAAAATTACCAGATCCGAGAACATATTGTATACATAAAACACTTTATGACGGAGGTCATGGTGGTGATGTTCAAAAGAATCTTATATTTGCTGGACATCAGGTATATCGCTTTGCCGAAGATCCTTTGTATAAAAACGGTATTCCAACCACAAAAGAGCTTATTGAAAAACTCTTACAAGGTGAATAAATTATACTAATCTTAGCCCTCATATTTTTTATGAGGGCTTTTTTATTTTTTCAGAAGAAAGATTTTTATACATTAAAACTTTAGTTTAACCCTTACTTAAAAGCTTTTATCCTTTCTACCAATGCTTGATAAAACTGATTATCAACAGCCTTTTCTTTGATTGTTTCTGCGTTTTCCGTTTGCAGATCAATTAATTTTTCGGCAGCTATAAAACACTTATCATTTGCTATATCAGCTGTTGCACTATTAACAAAATATTGTTTTACTATTTCATTTTTTTCATCAAGGCATTGCACTAAGCCTGTGCTTAAAAGCAAGATTGTAGGTGCTCTGTCTTTAATAACCGTAAAATTACCATTTGCAACCGGTAATACAACCTTATCGGTTTGTTCGGTTACATACACATTATCAGGCAGACAAATAGTGAGTGATATTGTCATAATTCTAAGCGCTTTCTTTTAATATTTTGGCTTTTTCCAAAACTTGCTCAATGGTTCCTACCATATAAAATGCCTGCTCCGGAATGTCATCGTATAAACCGTCTAAAATACCCTTAAATCCTTTGATTGTATCTTTCAAATCTACAAACACGCCTTTCGTACCGGTAAACACTTCTGCTACATGGAAAGGTTGAGATAAAAACTTTTGAACTTTACGAGCTCTAGACACTGTTAACCTATCTTCATCAGAAAGTTCATCCATACCTAAAATGGCGATAATATCTTGCAACGAGTTATATTTTTGCAACAATTCTTGCACCCCTCTGGCAACTGCGTAATGTTCTTCGCCTACAATATCAGGCGATAAAACTCTGGAGGTAGAATCAAGTGGATCAACAGCAGGATAAATTCCGAGTTCGGAAATTTTACGTGACAATACCGTTGTTGCATCTAAGTGGGCAAATGTGGTTGCCGGTGCCGGATCGGTCAAGTCGTCGGCAGGCACATAAACTGCTTGAACAGATGTAATTGAACCATTTTTGGTTGAAGTAATACGTTCTTGCATCGCTCCCATATCCGTTCCAAGTGTCGGTTGATATCCGACTGCGGATGGAATTCGCCCTAACAAAGCCGAAACTTCTGAACCTGCATGAGTAAAACGGAAAATGTTATCAACAAAGAACAATACATCTTGATGAGCTTCATCTCTGAAATATTCAGCTTGAGTAAGACCAGTTAAAGCAACTCTGGCACGAGCTCCCGGCGGTTCGTTCATTTGACCGTAAACCAACACTGTTTTTGAGTTTGATCCCTCTAAATCAATAATTTTAGAATCAATCATTTCATTATATAAATCGTTTCCTTCACGAGTTCTTTCGCCAACGCCGGCAAATACTGAATATCCACCATGACCTTTGGCAACGTTATGAATAAGTTCCTGAATAAGAACCGTTTTACCTACGCCAGCGCCACCGAAAAGACCAATTTTTCCGCCTTTGGCATATGGTTCTAATAAGTCAATAACCTTAATACCGGTAATTAACACTTCGGTATCTGTTGCTTGATCTGTAAAAGATGGAGCCGGCCTATGAATAGGATATTGCAATTTAGCTTTGATATCACCTCTTCCGTCAATTGGTTCACCAATGACGTTAATAATTCGTCCCAACAAAGACGGACCGACTGGAACTTCAATCGGACTTCCCGTATTGAGAACTTCCATACCTCTTACCAAACCGTCTGTAGTATCCATAGCAATAGTTCTGACAACGCCTTCGCCAATATGTTGAGCGACTTCTAAAACCAAACGTTTGCCCTGATTGTTGCATTCAAGCGAATATCCTATATTAGGCAAACTTTCCACATCAGAAAATCTTACATCCACAACTGCTCCCATAACTTGAGATATATGTCCCATTTTGGTTCTAATGTCATCGTTTTTAATTTTTTCAAACATATCATCTTGTGCATTTATATCTTGTTTCTTTGTCATCTTATTCTCCTTAAGACTCATCACAGCGCTTCGGCGCCCGAAATAATTTCAGTCAGTTCTGTTGTTATGGCTGATTGACGAATACTGTTATATTTTAATGTTAAATTGCTTATCATATCTTTTGCATTGCGTGTTGCATTATCCATAGCTGTCATACGTGCACCTTGTTCTGATGCTTGCGAATTTACCATGGCGGTAAATATATTATCTACAACCAATTTAGGTAACAACACCTCTAAAAGCTTTAATTTATCAGGAAGAAACTCATAATATGCATTCCCGACTTTTAACAACTCTTTATCTTCATCTGATATTTGAGTATACTTCTCTTCTAACGGATAAACTTGTTTAGCAACCATCTCTCTTGATAAAGCAGAATAAAAATGACTATGTATAATTTCACATACATCACATATTCCGTCATCACGGTACTTGCCTATAAGTTTGCCTAAATCTATAGCTTCACGATAAAATAAACCATTTGCAGAAACTGATTCATAATTAGATAATATCAAATCTGCATACTCTCGTTTTAAGCCGTTATAAGCTTTTTTACCATAGCAAATAATTTTTATATTTTTATTTTGCTGTTGCAGTTGCTTAATACGTTTTACGGTAGCTTTATACACATTTTGATTATAGCTTCCGCACAAACCTCTATCTGAAGAAAATACAAACAACAAATAATTTTTTGCATCAGGCTTTTGATAAACAACGGAAGGCAAAATATAACGAATATTTTTAGCCGTTTCCTCTTCTTTTATTGAAGCTAAAATACGCTTTACCGTAACATTTAACATTTCAGAATATGGGCGGCTTTTTTCAACCATAATTTGAGCCTTACGCAACCTTGAGGCCGCAATCATCTTCATCGCAGACGTAATTTTCTGCGTTGACTTTATGCTCTCTAAACGGTTGCGTAATTCTTTTAAGCCTGCCATATTATGCTGCCTTCTGTTTATCTAAAAATTCATCTCTGAATGTTGCAAAAAATGCCTTTAGGTTTTCTTTTAACTCATCAGAAATAACTTTTTTATCTTTTATTTCTTTTAAATATTCAGGATGTTGTACCCTTAAAGCATCTATGCTTTTCAGTTCAAATTCTTTAATATCATCAAGAGCAATTTTATCTAAAAATCCATTAACACCGGCAAAAATTGAGACAACTTCTTCTTCAACCGGCAAAGGATGATAAACAGGTTGCTTCAACAGTTCTGTCAGTCTGGCACCTCTTTCCAACAAACTTTTTGTAGCAGAATCCAAATCAGAAGCAAATTGTGCAAATGCTGCCATTTCGCGATATTGTGCTAAATCAAGTTTCATACTTCCCGAAACTTGTTTCATCGCTTTAATCTGAGCAGCAGATCCTACACGGCTTACCGAAATTCCCACATTTACAGCTGGTCTAACACCTTGATAAAACAAATTTGTCTCCAAAAAGATTTGCCCATCGGTAATAGAAATTACGTTAGTCGGAATATATGCTGAAACATCACCTGCCTGAGTTTCAATCACAGGCATTGCGGTTAAAGAACCTGAGCCATGTTTTTCACTGAGTTTTGCAGCTCTTTCAAGCAAACGTGAGTGCAAATAAAACACATCGCCCGGATAAGCTTCACGTCCAGGAGGACGTCTTAACAACAATGACATTTGTCTGTATGCTGTTGCTTGTTTTGATAAGTCATCATAAAAAATAACTGCATGCATACCATTGTCTCTAAAATATTCACCCATAGCACAACCTGAATATGGAGCTATGTATTGTAAAGGAGCAGCCTCAGAAGCTGTAGCTGCCACAACAATGGTATAATCTAACGCTCCATGATCTTTTAATGTTTTTACAACTTGAGCAACTGTTGAGCGTTTTTGACCTACTGCAACATAAATACAAAATAGCTTTTCTTTATCAGATTTTGCCACATCATTTATGTGCTTTTGGTTGATTATTGTATCCAAAATTATTGAGGTTTTTCCGGTTTGTCTGTCTCCGATAATAAGTTCTCGTTGACCTCTTCCGATAGGAATAAGAGAATCAATAATCTTTAATCCGGTTTGGACAGGTTCATGTACACTAAGACGTTCAATAATACCCGGAGCTTTAACTTCAGAATTTGAAAATTGTTTTGCTTTAATTGCTCCTTTTCCGTCTATCGGCTCTCCTAAAGCATTAACAACTCTACCTAAGAGTTCTTTGCCAACCGGCACACTCACAATTTTTTGGGTGCGCTTAACCAAATCACCTTCTTTGATATTTTCGTCAGAACCGAAAATCACCACACCAACACTACTTTCTTCCAAGTTAAGAGCCATACCCTTAACTCCGGACTGAAATTCGACCATTTCATTTGATTGAACGTTATCAAGCCCGTAAACTTTGGCAATTCCGTCACCAACTGAGATCACTCTTCCAACTTCCATCAAGTCGGTTTGTAACTCAAATTCGGCAATTTTTTCTTTTAAGATAGATGAAATTTCATCAGCTTGTACAGACATTATATATTACCTTTCATAACCTGTTCCAAATGGTTAAGTTTACCTTTTATACTGTCATCAACCCTATGAGTGCCAAACTCAATAACAAGTCCGCCCAAAATTTCGGGGTTGATATCATAATTAATAATTATTTTTTGTTTTAACAGTTTTTCCAAACCGTTTAAAAGTTTGTCATGTTGCTTATCGTTTAGAGGTTGCACACTTTGTACCGACACTTCTAAAACACCCTGTTTTTGATAATATAATTTATAAAACTGTTCAAAAACAGCCTTAATATTATTAAATCTGTTATTTTCCACAAGTGTAAGCAATAAATTTTCTGAAGTTTTGGATATTTCAAGGCGTTTGGCTATTGCAGAAACAATTTGGCTTTTTTGATTAAATTTAATTTCGGGATTATTAAGAATGTAAATTTCCTCTACACTATCAAAAGTATCACAAATAAGCTTGCCGTCATTGAACACTTTTTCCAATGTTTTATCAATTTCGGCTGCCTCATACAAGGCCTTAGCATAGTTTTGTGCCACTTGAATTTTTGACAGTTTTTTCATTTTTTCTCCGTAATAATTGTAATCTTACATGAATGAGTATGGATCAACATCTACCTCTACCCTCACACTAGACGGAACATTTACCATTCTGAGCCATTTTTTTAATATATCTTGTATATTTATAGTCTTTAATGTTTTTAAAAGCAAGCGGTATCTATATTTTCCTCTTAACATAAATATAGGTGCCGGAGCAGGCCCCAAGACAGACACTCCGTCAAGCATAGGTCCGCATTTAATTAATGAGTTTGCAACTTTTTCCGCCATTTCCATATTAGTCGCTGAAATTATTATGGCAGCTAACTTACCATATGGAGGAAAATTAAGCATTTTTCTTGCTTTTTTCTCCAAACTTAAAAATCCTTCACGATTATTACTTATAAGAGCCTGTAAAACCGCATTTTCAGGATATAAAGTTTGTAAATATACAATACCTTTTTTATCTCCTCTTCCGGCACGCCCCGACACTTGAGATAAAAGCTGATAGGTTTGTTCGGAAGCTCTTAAATCAGTTCCCATCAAACCTAAATCGGCATCAACAATTCCCACAAGTGTTAAAAGCGGAAAATGATGACCTTTTGCTAAAATTTGCGTACCGATTAAAATGTCTATTTCTTTATTTTGCATTTTGTTTATTACATTCGATACTTCCATAAACGAAGATGTAATATCACTTGATATAATTTCCACTTTAGCATTTTCAAATCTGGCTTTGACCTCTTCGGCAATTCGTTCAACACCGGGGCCACACGCCGTTAAACCTTCTGTTGAATGACATTCCGGACATTCTTTAGGTATAAATGTATTATACCCGCAATGATGACAAATAAGTTTTCCGGATTTACGGTGTTCAGTAAGCCAAGCTGTGCAATTTGGGCAAGCTATCCTGTGTCCGCAATCACGACAAATAAGCATAGGCGCATATCCTCGGCGATTTAAAAACAACATAGATTGTTCGCCTTTTTCCAAATTTTCTTTTAATGCACTAACCAATGTGGGCGAAAGCCAAGATGTTCCCCAAACACCTTTTTGAGGCTTATCTTTCTTTAAATCAACAATTTTTAATTCCGGCAATTGAGCACTTGCATATCTGCTTGTCAGCTTAACGCAATCATACTTTTGATCTTCTACATTTACTATTGTTTCCAAATCTGGTGTGGCTGTAGATAAAATAACTGGAATATTTTCCAATTTGGCTCTCACAATTGCCATATCACGAGCCTGATAATTTACGAAATCTTCCTGTTTAAATGAATGATCATGACTTTCATCAATAATAATCAATCCTAAATCCGCATAAGGCAAAAACAAGGCACTTCTTGCGCCAACCAAAACCTTTGCCCTATTTTCATTCACAGCTTGCCATGTTTGTGTACGCTCATTTATATTCAATCCTGAATGCCATTTTGCCGGTTTTACACCGAAACGCTTTTCATATCGATCAAGCCATTGTGTGGTTAAGGCAATTTCCGGCACCAAAATAAGCACTTGTTTATTTTGTTTTAAGGTTTTGATAGCTGCTTCAAAATAAACCTCCGTTTTTCCGGAACCCGTAACACCTTCAAGTAATGTAACACCGAAACCCGTATCACATTTTGCACATAAAAAATCTGCTGCTGTTTGTTGTTCTTCGGTTAATGTAACAGTTTGAGTATTATCAAATTTTGGCTGGTCAAATTTATTTATTTTAGGCACTAAAAAAGGTTCTAACACACCTTTTTCGATGAGTGTATTTACAACACTTACACTAACTCCGGCACCTTTTAAAATTTCAGATTTAGAATATGGTGCATGTTTTAACAAATCTATCACATGCCATCTGGCATCAGAATTTTTCAACTTTGCTTCTGCCAAAGTTTTACCGGTAAGTTTGTATAATACATCATGTTTTGCATCTTCAAAAACGCCCTTGGCACACAAGACCATTTTTAAAACCATACCTAAACTTGCAAGGTTATATTTTGCAACCCAATCTATAAATTGTAAAAGCTCTTTTTTTAAATGAGGTAAATTTAAAACTTCTAAAATATTTTTAATTTTTTTATCTTCTAAAGTGCTCGATTTTCCGAGTTTGTAAACTACTCCGACTTGTGTATTATTTAAAAAAGGCACACGAACGATTTGCCCTAAAGACACATCTTTTTCGGTTTTATAATCAAAAACATCATTAAAAGGAAGGGGCAAAAGCACCCCTACAACATTAGTCATAGTCTACCTCATATTTTGGATAATGTTAAATGTTTTGCCCTAAAAATCTATTAAGAAAGCATTTTTTTTAACATTTTTCTTGCATACAAAATTGTTGTCTTTTTATACACAAAGTTATATTATAACAAATATTGGAAAATAATTAGGACTGAAAATGAAGAAGTATATTTTAATTTTTATAATTATCTCTTGTTTATCGTGGCAATTTATTTTTAAAAAGCCTATTTATCAACAATTGTATGGCTATAAATCAGATATCACATATCAAGGACAAGCTCTTTATTTGGATATACAAGGACTATCCGAACAACAAGAAATTCAACAGGCAAATTTAGGCGGTTATGATATAGAATACACCTTAAAAGCATATCTTCAAGGTTGGGTAAGAGTCGCCTATGTGGATATATATGATAATAATTTTCATATAGGTAAAAAAACTTTTCAAGTACAAGCACATGACCTGTACAATAAGGTATCTCCTTTAGATTTATCTTTAATGATAGGAAAAACTGCAGAGGACGGTAATTGGCAAAAAATTTCAGTTAAACATGAATATCGTGTAGTATCGTGGAATTACGAATATAAAAATCCTCCTTTTTTTAGAATTGAAGATGTGAGTAATTTCCATATTTTGCCGGCGACACTCTCTATACGTAGAGGTATGGATACAATCAGGCAAGGAGACATTATTTTTATTAAAGGTTATCTCTTAGATTGGAAGGGAACCGGTAAATTTGATGATGTCAAATTCACAACAGCTTTATACGAAGGTCAAACATCAGATCAAAAATATGGTGGAAACAAGCTGAGTTTTAAATGTTTTTATTTATATGTTACAGATTTAATAGTTAACGGATATGCTTTTAATACTAGTGTAGAATAAATGATTTGCTTTTAAATCTGTTATAAACTATTAAAGGGTATTTGACTTATTTTCCATTATATTAGACATAGCAATATTATTGACCTTTTGCTCTTTAGTTTGAGTAGGTTGAGTTTTAGATGGGGTAAGACCTCTTAATCGCATAATGTTATCTGCTTTAATAGCTGCATCTAAAGCAACACTTTTTTGATCTTCACTAAAGTCTTTGCTCGCTGCAATTTTATCTATAAATTGTTCCGCATAATTATTCTGTGTTTCTAAACCAAGTTCTTTTTCTTTTAATCGTTTTTGCTCAATAAACGTTGCCATTTCTAAAATTTTATCTTCTTGTTCACGTGTTAATTTGCCTTCTCTTAACAATGCATCTAATATCACTTCTTCAGAAGGTTTAAACTCTTTTTCTTCTTTTATAATCGTGGCTTGAGGTGTTTGAACAGCGCTGTTACCATCATTGCTATATGTATTTAAAATTTCGCCACTTTGTAAAGATTGTTTATCTTGTTCATTTACCGGTTGTGGCATTTCCGGTACATTATTTACAAATTCTTGTGCAACCTGTGAGGGTGTTTCTTGCTGTACCAGTTTTGCTTTTGATAAGTTCTCTATAATTTGCTTATCTGTAGATTCATCAATCGGTTTCAGATTGTTTTCGGTCATCAATGCATAAACTTTTTGAAAATCTTCCACCTGCGCAGAGTTTTCAAAAGATTTTTCTGATGTAGAAAGTTTTTGTAATACACATGCGGAAATCCTACTTTTAACTTCTTGATAACCTGAATATATGCCATATTCATCTGTAACGACAATTTTTGCAGTATCAATCAATGTTTTGTCATCAACATTTTCTCCTGCCGCAATTTTATCAAAAGTATTATGCACCAAAGATCTTTCTTTATTTATATCTTCTTCATTCATTATCAACTTATTTTCGGCATCATAAACACCTTTAATTTCATTATTTTTAATAAATACTTGACATATTACATTATTATTTTCTTCAATAGTTTTTAATTGCTCATCTCCATATGTAAAAGTATTAATAAATCTCTTCATATTTCCGTTTGAATCATATACTTTCTCGCAAGTGTTTTTTTCACTCAGAACTCTTTCTTCAGACATTATTCTGTCATTTTTATCATATAAAACTCTTTGAACTACCTGTCCGTTTTCCGTTACAATGTTCAATTTACAACCACTATCCATATTAATTGTGGCTTCTTTCTTGGTTTTAATCTGATCTTTCGGATAAGATGTCATATTTTCCGGATTAAAAAAATATTCTGCATCTTCCGGCCTAAGTTTCATACGTTTCATATATGTTTTTTGAAATTCTTTAGTGTCTGCCGATTGTTCGGCACGATATTTATTAAGAGACATTTCATAGTTTGCCGACATTAATGCTTGCTTGTTATAATCTTCGTTCCAATTAGGATCTTTGTAAAAACTGTTCAGCATCGCGCTGTTTATTATTTCTTCAGGCACATTGTTCCTAAGCATACTTGAATAGACATTAGCATCTTTTAGATCCTGTAAGCTAAGACTATCATAAAAAGACATTCTTTCCTCTTCTGATAGCACTTGAGCATTTAATTCTAAACATGCTTTGGCGGTGTTTAACCGTGCTTCAGCTTCCATTAGCTTATTTGCCATAAAACGATCTTGTTCTGTCGCTAACAACCTGGAGTTTCCACCTTGTTGTCTTTGAATTTCATGGGTAAGCTCATGCAAAAAAGTTACTGCATTCCCTCGTGGCCTACAACTTGTATCTGTTATGGCGATTTCATGATTATTAGTGCTATATCCATAACACTTCGATTTTCTTGAACTATCTACAAGCAGAGTTACTTTTACATCAGGATTTAATTGGCCAAACAACTCCTTACCAATATTGGTTGAAGCAGCTATTCTCATCATATCTACAAGATGTTTAATTTCTTCTCTTTTCTCTTCAGGAACGGGGTGGCCGGTTTTAGGGTCAAATTTTGCAATACTACCATTATTATAATATGGTCCCAGATCAAAATTATTATTCAATATTTCAATAAATTTTTCTTCTGTTAATCCTGTCATCTCTAAAACTTCCAAGCTTTAAATTTTTCCAAATATTCATATTTATTTTTTTGATATGATACAATATTAAACAGTAAGCATAAAACCCATAAATCTTCACTATCTAAATTTGCCTGTTCTCTATTATTTTCTTTAATAACATATTTAAAAGTTTTTACTATGAGTGCTAATTCTTCATCTGTTGGCAGAACATTGTTTAATTCATAATTATGAGCTTTTAATATGAATTGAAAAATTGTCTTATAATCATCAAATGTAAATGTTTGAATTGTTAAATTTTGTCTGACTTGAAGCAAAATATTGATAATTTTTTCCAAAACATCCTTACCGGGAACACAGCGTCTCTCTACTGCCCAATTATCATCTAATACCCTACACAAATTCCTCGATAAATCTAATATTTCTTGCATATTGTTATACCTTTCTGCCTATCTCAAATTATCAAACGCTGTATAGAGAATATTATATCCAAAACACGTCTTTCTGTCAACACATTTTGTGCTATTATTTAGATTGCAAACTTGTATGGTTTATAAAGCAGTTAAAGATAAAACTATTTTAGAAGATTAAACTTGAATTTTATTTTTATTGTTGTTACTTTTTACTATAGGAGAATATATGAAAGCAAAATATGATTTAAGTATCAAAAAGTTAAAAATAGCTGTTTTTGATTGGGATAATACGTTAGCTGAATCACGAACAGCTCTTGTATACTCAATTAATCAGGTACTTGAAGAATACGGCTTACAAGATTGGGAAATCGAAAAGAAAAAACGCAATGACGATTTATCTTTTAAAGACAATTTTATAAATATATTTGGGCAAAACGCTCAAGAAGCCTACCAAAAATACAGAAAAAAATATTTAGAAAATACTGAAAAATTTATTACTACTTTTCCAAAAACATATGAAGTTTTGTCTTTTTTAAAAGAAAACGGAATTTTTTTAATGATAATGAGCAATAAAGAACGCAATTTATTAGAATATGAGTTACCTTTCTTATTTAATCCTAAAATTTTTGACAATATTGTATGCGGTCATGAAGCAAAAAATGATAAGCCTCATGCTGATCATTTATTTTGGACAGTAAAAGATTTTATACAAATCGAACAAATAAATCAAGATACTGTTTGGGTGATAGGGGATAGTCCTCAAGACAGCAAATGTGCAACAAATGCCGGAGCAAAAGCAATCAGGATTAGGACACCTATTTGGGATGATGAAGATAATCAAAATAATGATATATGTTTTTTTGATTCATTTGTGGATTTTTATGATAGTTTGCTTTTATCTAATTCAAAATAGTTTACACTGAAACCATATTTAAAATTATCTAATGGGTTTGATATGTCTATTAACAACAATAAAGAACTGAACAAAAAAATATATCATATATCATTATATGTTTTTTTGTTGTTTTTGCTTATATTTAACATTTTTGTATTCTTAAATTATACTTCCTCAAATGAAGCTTTGTTAACAGATTATCAAAGTCCTACCGACAAATTAAAATGGTTTCGCAAACCTGTAACGATGTTAATATTGCAAGACATTAATAATAAAGGAAAAATTGTAATTTTACCGGATAATATTGTGGAACATCCTTTCTTAAAAAATCCGGCATCAATATTTTCAGGTTATGAAAAAATAATAGTTCTTAAAAATTCTAAAATGACAAACAAACATTTAGAATACGTCAAAAAATTTGCAAACAATGTTTCACAATCTACAGAGCTACCAGATTCTATAATAAAAAATAATGTTTTGGTCGTGCATTTTGATGACATAGATAATCTGCTTGCTGACTTTGATATCATAAAAACATTTGCTAAAAAGCATGGTCTACATCCTAAAACATATGATTTGGCAGATATATCACAAATAAGAAATATTGTAGCAGAAAGTTCTGTAAAAAAACAGTTTTCTTTAGAAGAACAACATCAAAATTTAGAAAATTTTGTTAAAGATTTTAGTACTGAACTAAAAATGTTAACAGCACACAAAGAAAGTAAAGAAAAATATCCTAACAATTTTTATGATAAAGCTTCAGTTTTAGTTTTGGCATGTAATGATATTTATGATTGTAAAGAATATGCTGATTTTGAATTTAAAAGATCATTAATAAAATCTTTAAAAAGAACGTTACATATAGTTAAAAAAGATAATTATCAAACTAAAAAAGTGTTTTTGCTTACAAAACTTGAAAAACAAAAATTTGAAAATGAAGATGAGCTTTTAAATAGTCTTGATACATCTACAGGTGTTTTTATAAAAAGAGGAGAGATATCAGCAATTATGTTGCCATTTTTTTGGGGAAAATATAAAAATAAGCAAGATTTTATTAATCAATTAAAAATTAAATCCGGATTAACTCCTGATTATTTTAGCAATAATCTAAATATTTATTATTTTAAAACAGTGGAGATACCTTATGAAGATAAATGGTTATGAGATAAATTTTAAAGAATATGAACTTGATTATATTTTAAAAAATCAAACACGCACAATAGAGCTTATATCTCGAGATTTTGACGGATATAAAAATTTGCCGGAAGGAGATAAAAAAGCTTTGGAACATTTGGTTAAAGCTTCAAAAATTATAAATAATGTGGCTTTAGAACAAGATCATCCGTTAAACTTGAGTTTAAAATCTGCTTTAGAAGAAGCTGCTCAAAAAAGCTCTTATGCCCAAAAAACCTTAGAACTTTTTAACAGCATTAATGGTGTTGCAGGATATAATGGTATCGATAAAGAACCGGTACAAATTTTTAAAGAAATAAAACTGTTAGACGGAAAAAACTTTTATCCGGAAGATTTAAGTGTTGACGAATTTCATCAAATCTTATTAAAGATGGCTCGCAGAGGTAAATTCGAAGAAATAAAACGTATATTATCCGCAAGAACTATGGTAAGAAGAAAAGATGACGAGTTAATAGCGATAGATTATACAGAGTATTTTGCTAAAGAATTTGCTTTAATATGTGAGGAACTTGATATTGCTGCAAAAAGTTGTACCAACATTGATTTTAAAGAATATTTATCATGGCAAATACAAGCTCTGTTACACAATGATGAGCAATTAGATTTAATGGCAGACAAGCACTGGGCGGCACTACAAAATACTAATCTGGAATTTACCATTTCAAGAGAAAATTATGAAGATGAAATGACCAGTTCGGTGTATTTTAATCATGATGTAATAGGTATCATCGCATCACATAATATTGATGTTGTAGCAAAAGATACTTTAGGTTGCCGTGTAGGAATTATTAATAAGCCGGAAACAGATTATATCTTAACTTCTAAAAGAACTATACCACATTTGATGGAATGGATGCCCTATAGTGATAGGTACGATCAATCAAGTGTCGGTGTTGAGGCATTAAAACAAGCCATGGTAGATGTAGATATTATAGCTCTTACAGGCGAATATGCAATGTGTAGAGGAGGTATAACCAATGCACAAAATTTACCCAACAATGATAAATTGGCTGTTAAAAATGGTGGAGGACGTAGAAATGTATACCATCGTCAAGTTCGTTTTAGCAAAGATGAAGAGCGAGAAAAAAAGCTTCTTGATAAATTAATTGATCCGGAATTTCATCAATATGTTGATCGCTCAAAAAGCATTGTATTTGTCGTATGCCATGAAAACGGTCATTCTTTAGGCCCAAATGCCGAATATCAAAATGCAATGGGAATGTATAAGCATATCATTGAAGAACATAAAGCAGATGTATTTTCTATTGCTTCAGTTTCGGAAATTGCGCAATTTCATCATATTTTTACAGAGCTTGAATTAAAGAAGATTTATACCACTTGGATATTTGGAAATTTATTATTGCGTGCTGAACCTGTATTTTCAAACCCTCATCGTATAGCTGATTTGATACATTTCAATTATTTGATGGAAAATAAAGTTATATGGTTTGATGCAGAACATAAATTTCACATTAAGTTTGAAGATATAGCTCCTACGATGTATAAATTGCTGGAAGAAACAATAGAACTTCAGTTATCTAAATCACCGGAAAAAGCTAAAAAATTCATTGAGCGTTGGGCATATTGGAGTGATATATCAGAATATGTTGCAAAAATTCAACAAGAATTAGGTCTAAAACCTTACATTAAGATTGTAACCAATTTTTAATAATTGTTAAGATATCATGAGATAACATCAAAGAGGAGAGTTAAATGTTTGGAAAATTAGTATATGGACAATTCTCATTAAAAGAAACTTTTTGGAAATTTGGTATTATGGGTGTTTTTTTAGTTTCTTTTATTACAAAAATTTTTGGTCTTTTTTTAAATCAAAAATTAAACGGTATGGCAATTTCATACTATTATACTCACTATTTTTCTATGCTTAATATTGATAATATGATTTTGTTTTTAACCATTGCGTATTTTGTTGGTATTTTTGCTTTAGGTTTGTATTCTATAATGGTTGCATTAGGAGTCTTCAGAAGTGCAAAAGAATATGATAAGAGTGTATGGTTAGGTCATATCGCAAAATTGTTTATTTGTTTGGTCATTTATGGTGGTTTTAAATTTGCACTGATATAGGGATAATTAAAAAATGAAAAAATACGTTTTATTTTTACTATTGATAATATTATGTTCTTGTAAATGCATTGTTGCAGGTGATTTATCGGAAAGTAGAAAGCGTTTACATGAAGTAAATCATGATGAATATTGTATTAATAATCCTGATAAATGTATAGATGGGGTTAGGTGGTAATCACTTAAACAAAGGCCTTATCTGAATTTTAAAGCCCAACCTTATTCGGTTGGGCTTTAGGTTTAGGCTGTTTTACTCTCTGTTGAGCGAATTAAAATCGGTTGCCCCGTATTATTAATAACTTTATCATTTATAATAACCTCAATTACATCACTTGTATCCGGAATTTCATACATTAAATCAAGCAAAATACCTTCCATAATTGCTCTTAAACCTCTAGCACCTGTTTTTCTTTCTATAGCTTTTCTTGCTATAGCCTTTAATGCATCATCTTTTACGGTCAGCTTAACATTTTCCATATCAAATAATGTAGTATATTGTTTTAAAAGAGCGTTTTTAGGTTCTGTTAGAACTTTAACTAAGGCTTCTTCATCTAAATCATTAAGAGTAGCTATAATAGGAAGGCGCCCGATAAATTCAGGAATAAGACCAAACTTAAGCAAATCTTCAGGTTGAACTTCTTTCAACAATTCACCAATATTTCTATCTTCCTTGGAAGCAACTTTTGCTCCAAAACCGATAGAAGTGTCTTTACCTCTAGAACCAATAATTTTTTCAAGTCCGGCAAAAGCTCCACCACAAATAAATAAAATATTTGATGTATCAACATGCAAAAACTCTTGCTGAGGATGTTTACGTCCACCTTGAGGTGGAACATTAGCAATAGTACCTTCGATAATTTTTAACAATGCTTGTTGCACACCTTCACCGGAAACATCACGCGTAATTGATGGTCCGTCTGTTTTGCGAGTAATTTTATCGATTTCATCAATATAAACAATACCACGCTGAGCTTTTTCAATGTCATAATTTGCAGCTTGAACAAGTTTTAATATAATATTTTCAACATCTTCACCAACATATCCTGCTTCAGTTAAAGTGGTTGCATCAGCAATAGCAAAAGGAACATCTAAAATTTTAGCAAGTGTTTGTGCAAGCAATGTTTTTCCCGAACCTGTAGAACCAATTAAAATTACATTCGATTTTGAAACATCAACATCTTGATTGTCTTTTTTACAATTTAAACGTTTATAATGATTATACACTGAAACGGATAAAACTTTTTTTGCATATTCTTGACCGATAACATATTGATCAAGAAATTCTTTTATTTTGGAAGGAGTTGGTAGGTTTTCAGAAAAACTTCCTGTTTCTGTTTTTTGTTCATTATGAATTTCTTCCGAAACAATGTTGATACAAACATCAATACATTCGTCACAAATATACACACCTCTACCGGCAACCAATTTTTTAACTTCGTTTTGGCTTTTACCACAAAATGAACAATGTAAAACTTTATCTTCTGTACTACTCATTTATAACTCCTATTTTACAATTCCGAGCCTACTTGTTACAATTTCATCTATCAGACCAAATTCTTTTGCTTCAATCGGTGTCATAAAATTATCTCTATCCATAGCTTTTTCAATCACTGAAAGTTTTTGACCTGTATTATCGGCATAAATTTTATTTAAACGTTTTCTCAAATCTAAAATAAGTTTTGCCTGAATTTCAATATCGGTTGCTTGGCCTTTAGCGCCACCTGACGGCTGATGTATCATAATTTGTGAATTTGGCAGAGAAAATCTTTTGCCTTTAGCACCTCCTGCAAGCAAAAACGATCCCATCGAGCAAGCTTGTCCAATACACAAAGTTGCGACATCGGGAGAGATATATTGCATAGTGTCATATATTGCAAGACCTGAAGTTACAACACCTCCCGGAGAATTGATGTATAAATATATATCTTTTTTAGGATCTTCAGATTCTAAAAACAAAAGTTGTGCACAAACAAGTGCGGAAACTTCATCATTTACTTCTCCTGTTAAAAAAATGATACGTTCTTTTAAAAGACGAGAAAAAATATCAAAAGAGCGTTCTCCTTTTGAGGTTTGTTCGACAACCATAGGCACCAAAGAAGCATTAAATACATCAATTATATTTTTATTCATGGATTTTCCTTTAAAAAATTACAAAATTTTAATGATTATAGTCTACACTTAATCAACAAATAGTAAATAAAAAGGTACTTAAGCTTAAAAAATTTTAATTTTAAATATTTACATATCTTTTGATTTTTGTTAAGCTAAGGGACAGTTTTAAGGAGATACTGGATGTTTGGGCCAAAACCCCTTGATAAATTGCCTTCAACGGCATTGGAAGTTTATCGCAATAAATTACGTTTGGAAGAACTAAGCGAATTTGAGCCGTTTGCCATGATGGATTTAAACGGATTGCAAGTTTTACAAAATCCGGAGTTTGAAGATTTTTATAAAGTTTTAAAATCTTTACGTGTTACAGATGATGATGGAAAATATTTGCCTCGTCAGACACAAGATTTGTATTTTGATTTAATTAAAACATCGAAACAAGAAACTTTTTTAGAATTGTTATATAATAAAGCTCTTCCGGAAAAAAGCTTATATACAGAAACTTTAAAAGAAAAATTGATGATAAATATGGTCAATTTGGTGCTTGAACCAGAAATCCCCACAGATAGAGCTTTAAGCGGACCTGAAGTTTTTCAGGTTAAAGAGACTTTTAATAAGATGCTTTCATCCGCACTTTTGTAGTTTTGTTCTACAATATGTTTTTTTGTTATCCCCGTTATCCACAGGGATAATTTTTTTAATGCTGATTTAAAATTAAAAATATATCAAAAGTAAAAAAGCAAACCACTTTGATTTTACGGACTTAATATGGAAAAAATAGACACATCAAATTTACCTAAGAATATAGAAGCCGAACAAGCTCTTATCGGTGCAATTTTAGCAAATAATAAGGCTTTTGAAAAAGTTTCGGAATTTTTGCAACCCCAACATTTTGCAGATGCTATACATGCCAAAATTTTTGAAGTGATGTCTACACTTATGAAACGAGGTCATACAGCTGATGTTATAACCTTAAAAAATTATTTTGAACAAGAAGGCGTTTTAAATGATGTAGGGGGTGTTAACTATCTTGTAAAATTAGCTGATAGCGCTTCAGTTATGACAAATGTGGAATATTACGGACAGTTTATTTATGATAAATACTTACGTAGAGAGCTTATCAATACGGGCTCTGAGATTATTAATAATGCATTTAAGGAAAGCGCTGATTTATCTGCAAATGAACAGATAGAAATGGCTGAACAGCAACTTTTTAATTTAGCTGATCAAGGAGAAACTCAAGGTGGTTTTATTAATTTTTCAGATGCGCTTACTTCATCTTTAGGCTATATTGAGCAAGCTTTCCAAAAAGAAGGAAAAATTTCAGGTCTGCCTACCGGTCTGGAAAAGCTTGATTATAAAACCGGAGGATTAAATAATTCTGACCTTATCATCATAGCCGGACGTCCGGCTATGGGAAAAACGGCTCTTGCAACTAATATGGCATATAATGTGGCAGAATATATGAGCAGAGCAAAAAATATGGATCCGCATGATAAAGGTGTTGCCTTTTTTTCCTTGGAGATGTCAGCAGATCAGTTAGCATCTCGTATTTTATCAACAGTTACACAAACTCCCGGAAATAAGATGCGTACCGGTGAACTTGATAATGCTCAATTCACCCGTATTGCAGCAGCTGTGCGTGAACTTGAAAGTATTCCTTTATACATTGACGACACTCCGGGTATAACTATCAACACTATCAGATCCAGAGCAAGACGTTTAAAAAGAACAAAAGGCCTGGGTTTGATTGTAATTGACTATATTCAACTTATTACAGGAAGCTCTAATAAAAAAAGTGAAGGTAACCGTGTTCAAGAACTCTCAGAAATTTCCAGAGGACTTAAGATTATGGCTAAAGAATTAAAAGTTCCGGTCATTGCTTTATCACAGCTTAATCGTGGTGTTGAAAGTCGTGATGATAAGCGCCCACTGATGTCTGACTTAAGAGAATCTGGTTCTATTGAGCAAGATGCCGATATTGTTATGTTTGTATACAGAGAAAACTACTATCTTAAAAATGAAGAGCCCAAACAAAAAGCCAATGAAACTCCAGAGAAATTTCAACAGCGTATTGAAGAATGGAAAAAAAGAGATAAAGAAACAACAAATTTAGCAGAAGTAATTATCGGTAAACAACGTCACGGACCTACCGGAACGGTTCAGCTTTTTTGGAATGGCGATTTTGCTCAATTCGGAAACCTTGCTAATGAGGAACATTTACCCGAAAGAATAGGATAATTATGAAAAATATAGAAGACTATACTGAAGAAGAATGGGAAAATATTTGCTGTAATTGTGGTAAATGTTGTTTAATCAAATTGCAAGATGAAGATACCAACGAAATATATTATACTAATGTTGTTTGTAAGTATTTTGACCAAGATACATGCAAATGTACCGTATATAAAAACAGATGCGAGTTGGTACCGGAATGCTTAAAACTTACAAAGGACAACGTAAACAGTATAAAGTGGATGCCCAAAACTTGTGCTTATCGTAAGTTGTTTGAAAATGTTCCAAATATAAAAAATCAGTCGATAAAAGGGAGATGTATATCTGAGACATTGGTAAATCCGGATAATCTGGAAGATTACATAGTTGATTGGGAAGATTTATGAGTAATAAAGAGCTTGAATTAGAAACAGAATATTCTCCACAAGATCGTTATAATGATTTAAGTGGTATAGAGCCAAATTTCTGGAAAACAAAAACTCTTGAACAAATGAATAAAACAGAATGGGAGCTTTTGTGTGATGGTTGCGGGAAATGTTGTTTAAACAAGCTTGAAATTAAAGGAAAAGTCAAATTTACCAACACATATTGTCGTTTTTTAAATTGTAAAAACTGTTTATGTAAAATATATCACCACCGTTTTGAAGTGGTACCGGATTGCCGAGATATTGATTTAAAAGCAGTTAGAGAAAAACCGCGTTGGCTCCCTAAAACTTGTGCTTATTGGCTTTTGGATAACGGATATGATTTACCAAATTGGCATCCTTTAATCACGGGAAAGGCTTCAAGTGTGCATGAAAAAGGAATGTCCCTTATAAACAGAGAACTTGTAAACGAATCAGAGGTTGATGATTATGAAAATTACATTGTTGACTGGGAAGACCTTTGATATAGAAAAGGCTTTTGATTTTGATTTAAAAGTTTTAAGTGCTTTTAAATATAAAAGGCTTACACTCAGAATTGATACAAAAAAAGCTCAAGTTGTTTTAACAATGCCCAAATTTTGTTCTAAAAAGAAAGCTTATGATTTTGTTTTATCGAAACAAGATTGGATTATTGAACATCTGGCACAAATTCCTAAAACTAAAGATTTTGAAGATGGTGAAGTGTTCAGTTTTTTAGGTAAACAAGTAAGGCTTTGTCATCAAAAAGATTCAAAATCTGCAACATATAGAGAAAATGATATAATTTATGTCGGCGGAGATATTATATTTTTGCATCGCCGTGTTAAAGATTACATTAAAAAAGAAGCAAAAAAAGAGTTTTTTAAACGCTCGCAAGAAATGGCCCAAAGAATAGATTGTCAAGTTGCCAATGTGCAAATTAAAGATACAAAATCTCGGTGGGGCAGTTGTTCAAGCTTAAATAACATAAATTACAGTTGGCGGATTGCTCTTGCACCAGATTGTGTAATTGATTATTTGATGGCTCATGAAGTGGCTCATTTAAAACATAAAGATCATTCATATGCTTTTTGGCGCTGTGTAAAGCAGCTCTATAAAGGTGCTACATTAGGTAAAAATTGGTTAAAGGCAAATGGTAATAAACTCTTTTTGTATCGCTAACATTAAATTAATGGTTTTAGCGTATATACATAAGAGTTTTTAAAAAAGGTACGTTATGAGAAAATTGTTTTTATTTATATTGTTTGCCATATTTGCATGTGCAATAGCAGTTTCTTGGTTTGATAATATGGCAAAAAAGCCACTCCCGATTAAACAAGATTTTGTTATCAATATGCCTCAAGGAGCAGGTGCAAACACCTTAGCCGAACAATTGATGCAACAACATTTACTACCACATAAAATTATGGTAAAAATTGCTATCAGAGCTTACGGTTTTGATAAAAAGCTCAAAGCCGGAGAATTTTTAATTGAACCACAAATGTCATTATTGGATATATTAAATAAATTATCTTCGGGAAAAGTGATTATGCATAAAATTACCATTCCGGAAGGCCTGACTTCACAACAAATCATAGAACTTATTAACAACAATGAACTCTTAGTCGGCACAATAGATTTTCCGGTAGAAGAAGGATCTGTTTTGGCTGAAACATATTCTTTTAATAAAGGTGCAAAAAAATCAGATATAATCAAGCAAGCACAAAAATCCATGAAAGACAGTTTGCACAACATATGGCAGGAAAGAAAAGAAGATTTGCCCTTAAAATCAGATGAAGAATTGCTTATTTTGGCTTCAATTATTGAAAAAGAAACAGGCATAAGCTCTGAAAGAGCAAAAGTTGCTTCTGTTTTTATAAATCGCTTAAATAAAGGTATGCTTTTACAAACAGATCCGACAGTGATTTATGCTATAACACAAGGAAAAACAGAATTAGGCCGGTCGCTAAAAAGAAAAGATTTACAAATTGATAGCCCTTATAACACATATAAATATGCAGGTCTTCCCCCAAAGCCGATTTGTAACCCCGGAATTGAAGCTCTTAAAGCAGCGGCAAATCCGCTTGACACTCCATATTTTTATTTTGTTGCAGATGGCAAAGGCGGACACAATTTTTCTAAAACGCTTAAAGAACACAATCAAAATGTGCAAAAATGGCTGAAAAACAGATAAGAATAACCTACGTACTGATAAGACATTTATATATAACCTAAATCTCCTTTTTATGGAGATTTAGGTTATAATATTAGAAATTTAATGGCTATTGATTAACAAAATTATTTTGAACGGTTGCTATCTTTTCCTCATTATACACAAAAGTAACAGTTGTATAACCTCTACATTGTAAAGTTCTTGATGCTCCTCTTAAATCTGCTGTAGTTAATTTTCCACCAATATGTATCAGAACATCATTTCCTTCAATCGTTAGTTTAGTATCAAAATCTGTGACTGTTCCACATGTTGTAGAATCGGTCTGACTTTTTAGTTCAAGCGCTTTATCACTAATACTTATTGAAGCCAACAAATTTAACGCTTCTTCATCAAGCGTTATAAAGCTTGCTCCATCAAAATTATCATCAAGAAAACCTTTAGCTCTTATTACGCCTTCATTAAAAGATCCATGGGCTATTCTGCTTTCTCCATAATTCTTATATGAGGCTTTAGATATCATGGTTGCATCAGATCCGTCACCTAATTTTCCATCAGTGGTAACAATCACGGTTTTTTCAGCTTCACCGGCTAAGATCATACCAAAACCGAGATATTTTTCACTGATTAATTCCATAGGTTTTACAAACATAGCCTTAACTTCAAGCTGAGCACTGTTTGAGTCAGCATTTGCATTTAATGTTATGGCAGATAACAACATAGCGGTTGTAGTTAATAAAATATGTTTTTTCATAATTTAGTCTCCTAATATGTAACGTTACATGTGCTAAAAAACTGAACATTTTCACCAAGCGCTTTGGCTTGAGTTTCAAGCTTTTTAAACACACCGATAGTATAATTTAAACGTACGTTTTTTTAACGCAGTGCAAAAAGGAAAAATTTGCAAAATTTAAAATTTGCATTTTATTGTTTTTCAAATAGTTAGAAGAAACTGAAGTTCGAAAAAAACATCAAAAAAACTGCTTGATTTAAACGTACGTTTAAATCGAGCAGTTTAAAACGCTTAAAACCATTGTAAATAAAC
>JAZLAM010000006.1:0-102914 GCA_045613125.1 Alphaproteobacteria bacterium
CACAGACTTCAACTGCGAATGCTATATTTTAACAAAAGAAGAAGGCGGACGTCATACTCCATTCTTCAGCAACTATCGTCCACAATTCTATTTCAGAACAACAGACGTTACAGGTTCTATTGAACTTCCTGAAGGAACAGAAATGGTAATGCCTGGCGATAACATTGCAATGACAGCAAGACTTATTTGCCCAATCGCTATGAACGAAGGTTTACGTTTTGCTATCCGTGAAGGGGGCCGCACAGTTGGTGCCGGTGTTGTATCTAAAATTTTGAAATAATTTAAGATATAGCCTATCAATTTATAAAGCCTCTGTTGAAAAATACAGAGGCTTTTTTATGATTGTAATACTCTGTTTTGTAAAAACAAAATAGAGTTCACTCCTTTTTTGCGTGCAACTACCATAGCCTATCACGCTCCGAGCAAAGCGAGGTCAAGCGGGTTTCAAATTAGTTTTAAAATATCCCTCATCGGAAGTGGTGTTGGTTAGGGGAAAACTAAGCGGAATATCGCCGGACGCGTTCGGCATAAATGCCTCAGCGAGCGATGATTGTATTATATTTTGTTATATTTTTTCATAAAAAACGAATCTAAAAAAACACTTTATTTACAATATGTTAATGCGTAAAAACTGTTGCAAAAAAACGTACGTTTAAATCAAGCAGTTTTTTTGATGTTTTTTACATTTTCTAATTTTCGCTATCTCCTTGAAAAACAACAAAAGACAATTTTAAAATTTTACAATTTTCTCATTTTTGCACTGATTAATTTAAACGTACGTTTAAATTATACTACTGATGTGTTTGAAAAGCTTGAAACATAAGCCAAAGTGCTTGGCAAAAGTGTTGCTTTTTTTAGCACATGTAACGTTACATATTAGGAGACTAAATTATGAAAAAACATATTTTATTAACTACAACGGCAATGCTTTTATCTGCAATAACTCTAAACGCAAATGCCGGTTCAAACAGTGTGCAGATTAACATGCAGGTAGCGATTCGTGAACCATTTCATATTATTACGAATGATCATATCAGCTTTGGTATTGTTTTAGGTGATGAGCCTGGTAAGACTGTGATTGTGACGACAGACGGAAAATTAGCTCCTGAATCTACCGCAGCACTACTATCACAAAAAAATAGTGATATAGGTTTTCCACTCCATGAAGGAAAGTTAATTATTAAAAACAGTATATTTAAAGATTTAGCAGGTCTAACAGAAGATGAATTAAATGCATACTTCTCAGTAGTCGGTTTGGATGGCACTTCAGTTAATATGATGGATAATACCTCACTCTGTGGAACGGTTAGTGATTTTACTACTCGTTTCAAACATTCAGCTGAAGGCGAAGTAAGTCTTCATATCGGCGGAACTTTTACTACTTCTGACGTAATAGGAGCTAAATCTTGCAACGGATACACAACAGCTACAATTGTTTTAAATGACGAGTATTGGCAATCTGGCCGATAACATTCATAATCCTCCACCGGCATAATCCGGTGGAGTTTTTATATAAAAACAGCTAAACCGAAAATGCTTATACACAAAAAGCTCCCCTTTATAACAAGAGGAGCCAATGTTACTTTTGGATTAACATTAAAATTTGTATTGAACTTGCACACCGATTAAGTTGGAGTAGCTCTTGAAGTGTGCTTTTGTATCACCTGCATACTCAGATGTGCCATTCTTCATGAAGAGATGCGCATAACCGGCATCAAGTTGCCAATTTTGGGTTTTATAACTTGCACCAACAGAAACCCAAGTACGGTTGCTGTCAGGGATTCTGATTGTACGGTGATATTTGTTACGAACAGGAGATTGATCATATGCAACACCGGCACGCAATGTCCAATTTTCATTTAAGTAATAGTCAGCACCGAAAGAAATTGTCCATGTTTCACGCCACTTTTCATCAACTGTTTTTTTACCACCCAAAGGTGCTAAAATATAAGCATCGGGAGATATTAAGCTAAATTCTTGGAAGCTGTCTTTCCAATCTGTCCAACGAACAGTTGATGAAAATCCCCATTTGTCGTTTAATTTATGGAAACCTGAAACCAACACGCTTGCCGGTAAATCAGGTGATGCTTCACCATTGTTAAGATTTTGGTTAAGTCCAGCCAAATTACCGCTAACTTTATGAGTTCCTTTAACGGTTTGCATGCTCTTACCTTTGAAACTTACACCCAATCTTGTATCTGGTGTAAATTCATACATAGCACCAACGCTCCAAGCAGCTGTCCAACCATCAAGGTCAAAATCGCTATATCCACTACCATATGCCATTGGCAAATTATTTGACATTCTGCCATGGATATAACGTGCAATAACAGATGCACCTAATGAAAGTTTGTCGGTCACTCTGTATGCAACAGCAGGTGCTAAATCAATTACTTCCAATTCTGAACGAACACCCGCTTCAGCAACAAAACTTTGTTTACTGTAACGAGTTCTCAAGCCAAAGGGAGCATAAACGCCAAAACCTGCAGTTAATCTGTCGTTTACTTTATATTGAGCAAATGCATGTGGAAGAGCAACACCAATGTTCATTTTGGTTTTTGCATATTCGCCGTTTTCTTCGCCTCTTACTTTGGCGTTAAGATGCGCAACAGTTAAACCACCTTGAACACCTGATGTTTGGTTTAATACCATACCGGCAGGATTATATGCCAAAGCTGAAAAATCATCACCTACAACACCGGCACCAGCAAAAGCACGACCAAGTCCTGTTGCTGAGTATTCATTAAGTTGATATCCGGCAGCAAAACTTTCAGTTGATGCCAAACAAAGAGCAGACACCGCTGCTAACATATAAAGTTTTTTCATATAAAAAGTTCCTATACAAAAGTTAGTTGTTAAAATTTAAAAATTTTCTTGCTAAAGTTTATAAAAATGATATAAGAAAGTAAAGTAAGCACTTATAAGTGCGATAGTTCCTATTTGGAAACTATTACAGCATTGTAAAGCTTTGGGAGAAAAACTATGTCTGAATATATGCCTGAAAAATTGGCCGAAATGACATTAAAAATGATAGGAGATCGTTGGAAGGTTCTTATTATTCAAAATTTAATGGAAGGAACTAAACGATTCGGTGAACTCAAGAGAGAGCTTGGAGACATCACTCAAAAAGTTTTGACTTCAAATTTGCGTCTTTTGGAAGAAAAAGGAATCTTAATCAGAAAAGTATATGCCCAAATTCCACCACGCGTTGATTATACTTTAACACAGCTAGGATATGAGCTTAAACCGGTGATTGATTCTATGATAGAATGGGCTGAAGAATATCGTAAAACCATGGCTAAAATGCTTAATATTGAATTGGTTGAAGAATAATGGTTTTATAAATAAAAAAACAACCTCTTTCAAACAAAAGAGGTTGTTTTTTTATTTAGTTCTTATCTTGCTAAAATATTTAATAACTTGTTGTTAGCATCTTCAATTGAAGTGTTATCAAAAACAGCCACTTCACTAGCTAGTCTATCAAAAGCTTGTTCATAAATTTGACGTTCACTATAAGATTGCTCAGCAATATTTTCATTACGATACAAATCACGAACAACTTCTGCAATAGCGACCGGATTTCCGGAATTTATTTTATTTTCATATTCTTGTGCTCTGCGTGACCACATAACTTTTTTAATTTTGGCCTTTCCTTTCAAAGTTGACAAAGCATCATTTATTGTTGATTCTTCGGAAATTTTTCTAAGACCAACATGTTCAACCTTAGCCATAGGTATACGTAATGTCATTTTATCTTTATCAAAATTAACGACCAATAACTCCAACTCGGTTCCAGCAATATTTTGTTTAGATATATCAGAAACTTTACCTACACCATGAGTGGGATATACAACATAATCTCCGGAACAAAACACCGGAGAAGGAGTTTTCTTAATACTCATACTATCTCCTTAAAAGCAAATTTAATCTTAAGACAAAACGTAGTGTATCACATTTTTAAGCCTAAATCTAGAGTAAAAATGAAAAAAATGTTTTTTTATTTCTTTGGAAACAATTTTGTTTGTCTTAAAGCTTCGCCCACAACCATAACCGCTGAAACAGCAACATTAATTGAGCGAGCATTTTCATTCATCGGGATAATGAGACGAGCATCGGCCTTTTGGTGAACTTCTAAAGGGACACCTGCGCTTTCTCGTCCCATTAATATTATATCATTTTCCTTAAACTCAAAATCAGTATACGGCATATCTGCTTTTGTAGTAAGCAACACAATCCTACCATACTCTTTCGTATTTTGAGCTCTATAATTTAGAAAATCTTCCCAAGAATTATGTCTTAAATATTGAGCCATTTCAACATAATCCATACCTGCTCTACGCATAGATTTTTCGTTAAAAATAAAACCACATGGTTCTATAATATCCAAAGGCACATCTAAACATGCACCCAAACGCAAAAGCGTTCCGGTATTTTGCGGTATATCAGGTTGAAAAAGGGCTATTCTCATAACTAATTTCCGGTTTTGCGAGCCATATACAAAGCAGCGAAATCTATCGGGCTAAGCATAAACGGAGGCAAACCACCTTCAACTAAACATTGAGTAATAATATTACGCGCAAACGGGAACAAAAGTCTTGGAATTTCTACTGCTATTATGGGCTCCAGATGTTCTGCCGGAACATTTAACGTTACAAGAGCAGCATAAGAAAGTTCTAATACAAATAACTTTTTACCTTCAACATCACCATTTAAATTGATTTTTAGAGTAACATTGTATTTGTCTTCTATTTGTTTCGATTCAACACTAACATCAACTTTTAATTCCGGTTGAGAACTTGCTTGCTTAAAAATTTCGGGAGCATAAGGAATTTCAAGCGATAAATCTTTAATATATTGATTATGTATTGCAATAGGCATTGCTTTTACATTTTCTTGTTTATTCTCTGTCATTTTTTTTCTTTCATTAAAAATTAAATCCATATTGAACACATTCATACAATAAATATTCCTATTCGTCAAATATTATAGTTGATAATATCACAAAATGCGTTATATTGTATTTGTTTTATACAAATGTAAGAGGAATAAATGTCGCAATATATAGATATAATTTTTTTACTTTTCATAGTTGCTATTGTTTTTTACAGGCTGTACTCTGCTTTTGGAACAGAACCGGAAAAAGAAAAGAAAATTGTCTTAATTTCAAAAGATGATTTGAAAAAAGCAAATTTAAATTTGCCGAAGGAAATTACAGAGCAATTAAATCTTATGGCAAAAATAGTGGAAGACGAAGACAGTGAAGTTTGTAAAACTTTGCGTCAAATACCTAACTTCAATCGTAATGATTTTTGCACTAAAGCGGCAAAAGTGTTTGAAATGGTACTTAATGCCTTTGCTTGTCAGGATGAAAAAACTTTAAAAATGTTAACTGAAAAAAAGCTTTTCACGAAGTTTAAAAAAATTATGGACAGTCGTAAAGAAGAAGGAATCTGCGCTGAAACTGATTTAATAAAAATCGAAGATATCACCATAGAAAACGCCAACATAAAAGATGATGGACTGGTCAGTATTGTTGTAAAGTTTGTAAGTGAACAAATTAATCTGTTAAAAAATGCCGCCGGTGAAATTATTGAGGGTGATGAAAATTTTGTGCAAAAAATTACAGATACGTGGACTTTTGAAAAAAATATAAATTCACCATCTAAAACTTGGCTTTTAGTATCTACAAAGAAAAAATAAATGAGAATAATCGGACTTTTAATAATTGTCTTTTCACTAATATCTTGCGTATCAAAACATACGTCGGTTATTCCTACACTTGATGATAATAGTAATATTCTTTTACAAAAAGCCGATTTTTCAGATTTAAAAAATTTCTTAAATGATAATTTGAAAGAAGTTATTGTGCCTTTTGAACGCACTTGTAAAGCCTTAAAAGAAAATCCGCAAACCTTGTTAAAGGCAAAAATAAATATAAATCCGCAACAATACATTGATATATGTGAAAAGTTTGAAGATGAAAACATATCTTCGTCCTTTGCTATGAGAAATTTCTTAATTGCACATTTCGAACCATATCTTGTCAAAGCAGAAAATAATCAAGTCGGAAAGTTTACATCTTACTATGAGGCAGAACTTAAAGCATCAAGAACAAAACACGATGAATATATTTATCCTATTTATAATCGACCAAATGATTTAATTGAAATTAATTTGGCAGATTTTGATAAATCCTTGCCAAATCGCAGATTGTTAGGACGTATTGACGGATCAAAACTCGTTCCTTACCATACCAGAGCCGAAATTGAACAAAAAGATATTAACGCTCCCGTTATTTTGTGGGGAAATGATGCTGTTGATATATATTTAATGCAAATTCAAGGATCTGCCATAGCCTTACTTGACGATGGTTCAAGCGTTCGTATCAAATATGCCGATAATAATGGACATGATTTTGTTGGAATCGGTAGCATTTTACTCGAAAAAGGCCTCCTTAAACCAGGGCAAGCTTCAATGGATAAAATTAGAGATTGGTTAAAGGAAAATCCTCAAACTGCCAAAGTAAATATGTCTGAAAACCCACGTTATATTTTTCATGCGATTTCTGATGCCGAAGGCCCTATCGGCGCATTAGGAGTTCCTTTAGTTGCAGGAAGAAGTTTGGCTGTTGATGACACAAACATACCTTTGGGATCATTACTCTGGCTTGAAACAACTGGGCCAGATAATGAAAAGATTGAAAAGCTCGTAATAGCTCAAGATATCGGTGGAGCCATTAAAGGTATCGTACGTGGAGATTATTTCTGGGGGCATGGCGAACAAGCCTTATTATCTGCCGGAAAAATGAATTCTACCGGACAATACTATATTTTACTTCCTAAAGTCGATTAAGGTTACAAATGACCGATACCGAAGATGAAAAATTTTGGCTTGAAACAGTTAAAGATGTTAAAAAAACATCTCAACAAGATATGTTCCATATAACAAAAACAAATCTCCCCCTAAAAATACGAAAAACACAAACTGTACCTTTAACAATTTATAAACATGATTTAAAACTCGGAACAAACTCTGACATTGATTATCAGACAATGCGTAAATTTAAACGAGAAGAATTTGGTATTGATGGCACTTTAGATTTACACGGTTTTACCGAAGATAAAGCCTACACTGCCGTTTATAATTTTATTACATCTTCTTATTTAGCTAAAAAAAGGTGTATATTAATAATAACCGGCAAAGGCCTACCCCATCCGGATGAAGATATTTTTGCTCCCAAAGGCGTGCTAAAAGATAAAGTTCCTCAATGGCTACAAACAGATGAATTAAAACAGCTTATTTTATCTTACATTCACCCATCCGCAAAGCTAGGTGGAAGTGGAGCTTTGTATATATTATTACGTCGTAAACGTACCTGATTTATACTTTATATGGTATTTTTGAATAAATAAAATTACTTATACAATTTGGCAACATAGATCCAAACCAAGCCCCTAAACGCATAGGCCAAGGGAAAGCTATCAAACCGACATTTTTTGCTATACGTTTAGCAATAATTTCAGCAGCTTTATCTGCTTCCATAAAAAATGGCATCGGACAAGTATTTTTATCCGTAATTCTGGAACGAACGAATCCGGGACAAATAACGTTTAATTGTATATTTTCTTTTGCTAAGCGCAATCTTAATGCTTCACCATAAGCTTTAACACATGCTTTACTTGCACTATATGAAGGGCAACCTGCTAAACCATGATATCCTGCAATAGAAGCCGTTATTGCCACAATTCTCGGTTCCGAATCGTCTTCTTTTTTATACATTTCAATAGTGGGAGTAAGTGTATTAAGGACACCAAAAATATTGATATTAAACGTATTATAAACATTTTCCGGAGTTTCTTCACCTGTAGATACTCCGGCATTGGCAAATACTAAATGTAATCTAGCTTTTTTATTGCAACTTTCAATCCAAAATGCAACCTTATCTTTATCTGTAACATCTAAAATTTCGGAATAAACCGTTGCTCCTTGCTCTTGGCATTTTTTTACAGTGTTTTCCAAACGTTCTTGGTTTCTGCCACATAAAAACAATGTTACATCTTTTTGTTTGGCATAATGTAAAGCCAGCGCCTCTCCTATACCGGAAGAAGCACCTGTAATTAAAATATTTTTGATGGTATTCATAATTTTTTCCTAGTAAAATTTTAACAGATTTGTTTTACTATATATCATATTTTTTTAAATGAGGAGAAATATTTTGCAACTATCCAGTATGACAGGTTTTGCCCGCTGTAATAAAACTTTTGTTTACGAAAACAAAAAATATTCATGGGCATGGGAAGTAAAAAGTGTAAACGCCAAAGGTCAAGACATCAAACTTAGAATACCTCTTTGGCTTGAAGATATAAACGAAAACATAAAATCAGTGTTTTCTGAAACATTTTCCAGAGGAACTTTTAATATATGTCTGGATATCGACCTTGAAAACGATAATCCTGATGTGGAAATTAATACAAAATTGCTATCTGTTTTAACTGAAAAATTAAAGCAAATATACCAATCTGATACTAATTTATTTACCAAGCCGTCACCGGCTGAATTGTTAAAAGTTAGCGGAGTGGTTAAAGTTGTTGATAATATGCCGGATGAACAAGAGTTAAACTTACTTAAAAATGAACTTTTATGTTCTTTGCAAGAAGTGGCTGTTTTGTTAAAGCAAGATCGCGTGAAAGAAGGACAAAAAATTGCAACTGCATTAAAAAACATACTAAATAATATAAAAGATACTGTAGAAAAAACAGAAAAAATATCTCTTAACACTCCTCAAAAACTAAAAGAAAAAGTGTACACTCAGATTGAAAATTTATTATCTGACACTACTGTTTCATCCGAAAGACTTGAACAAGAAATTGTACTTTTGGTTATGAAAGCCGACGTCAAAGAAGAAATTGATCGCTTAAAAGCACATATTAAAACAGCTTTTGAACTATTAGAAAGTGATCTTCCAGTTGGCAGAAGGCTTGATTTTTTATGTCAGGAGCTCAATCGTGAAGCAAACACCTTATGTTCAAAATCTTGCGATATAGAACAAACAAAATATGGCATGGAACTAAAAGCTCTTATAGAGCAATTTCGAGAACAAACACAAAATATGGAGTAATATATTATGAGTGATATAGTTGATACTTTAAGGAAAACCAGAAAAGGTGCAATGTTTATTATTGAAGCGCCATCAGGAACCGGTAAAAGCACTATTGTAAAAGAGCTATTAAAACAAGATTCAAACTTAAAATTTTCGGTTTCGGTAACCACTCGTAAACCTCGTGAAGGCGAAAAAGATGGTGTAGATTATTACTATATCACAGATGAAAAATATGACGAACTCTTAGAGCAAGATGCTTTTTATGAATATGTAAATTCTCAATATGGTTCTCGCTATGGCACTTTACGTTCAGAAGTTGATAGTTTTATTAACATAGGACAAGATGTTATTTTTGATATGGATTGGATTGGAGCAAGACAAATGCGCCAAAAAGCTCCTAACGATGTTGTGACCATTTATTTATTACCACCTTCCGTTAAAGAAGTTCGCCGTCGTTTGGAAGACAGAAAAACAGATTCTAAAGAAGTAATTGAAAAGCGCATGAATTTAGTTGCCGAAAAATTAAAACATTGGGATGAATTTGATTATGTAATTGTCAACGCAGACATTGAGGAAACTGTAAGAAAAGTGCAAAGAGTTATATCAGGTGAAAGGATGAAAAGAGTTCGTCAAAATGGATTGCCTGATTTTATCAATAGCTTATTAGAGGAAGCTCAAGAAAAATAATCTTTGGAGATTAATATGGAAAAAATATACGAATCGGTTACTGACCTTGTGGGTAAAACTCCTCTTGTTAAGTTAAAAAATTTAGCAAAAATGCATAAAGTTAAAGCCAATCTTTTAGCTAAGTGTGAATTTTTTAATCCAACATTTTCGTTAAAAGACAGAGCCGCACTTAATATGTTAGAAAAAGTTCCGTTTACTAAAATTAATAAAGACACTGTTTTTGTTGAAGCGACATCTGGAAATATGGGTATAAGCCTTGCTGCAATATGTGCTGCAAAAGGCTATAAATTGGTTATCATAATGCCAGAAAACATGTCAGAAGAGCGTATCAAACTTATACGTCATTTTGGAGCCGAAGTTATATTAACACCAGCCGAAGAAGGTATGAAAGGAGCAGTTCAAAAAGCACAAATATTGGCTCAAAAAAATAAAAATGTCATTATGTTAAAACAATTTGAAAACCCGGCAAATCCGGAAGCACATACTTTTTCAACTGCTGTTGAACTCTTAGAACAAACAGGCACAAACATTGATGCTCTTGTGTGTGGTGTTGGAACATCTGGCACATTAACAGGGATTGCCAAAGCTCTGAAAAGCTGTTTACCTGATTTACATATTGTAGCTGTAGAGCCTAAAGAAAGTCAGGTTTTAAAAGGAGAAAATTCAGCCTCACATAATATTGCCGGCATAGGCGCGAACTTTATTCCTCCATTTTTTGATAAATCGTTTATCGATGAAATTATACCTGTTGCTTCTAGTGATGCCATAAATATGGCAAAAGAAACTGCTAAAGTTGAAGGTTTAGGGGTGGGAATTTCAGCAGGAGCAGTTATTTTTGCTGCTATACAATTAAGCAAACGACCTAATATGAATAATAAAAATATTGTGGTTATTTTGCCTGATGCAATTGAGAGATATTTATCTTTGAGTTATTTTAGTTAAAATATAATCATTTTTGAAAGAAACTTATGAAACCAAGCTCAATATTAGGACGTTATCTATCAAAACAAATTATTGTTACCTTTTTATTGGTGCTTTTAACCATTATGGGTATTATAATGATGTTTGATGCCATTGAAGCATTACGCCGCATTTCCGGTCGTGAAGATGTCGGTATGAGCTACGTTGTTGAATATGTCATTACCCGTCTACCACAAACAATTGATAGAGTATTGCCATTTATCATGATGGTTGCCTCTATGATAACTTTTTGGAAGGTAAGTAAAAGCAACGAATATGTAATTATACGTTCATCAGGTGTTTCCGTTTGGGGATTTTTAACACCCGTATTACTAACAGTTTTTATTGTTGGTATAATAAATATTACTCTTATCAATCCTATTTCATCAAAAATGTATGAAATGCATGAAACGATTAAATATCGCTTCATTACCCGTAATCCTAATGCAATGCTTTTTTCCAGCAAAGGTTTATGGATTAGAGAGGCTGTTTCCGAAGAAACTGTTTTAGTTTTAAAAGCAAAATCATTACATCAAGACGAAAATGAAGTTTTATCTATGCAAGATGTAAGTATTTTGGAAATGGACAGACAATCACAAATATTACGAAGGATTGAAGCTCTACTCGGAGAACTTAACAACAATAAACTAAAATTACGAGGTGTGAAAATTTTTGAAAGCGCTAAAGAAACTAAACACTTACAACAAATTGAATATGAAACTGCAATAAATTTAGAAAGAATTAAAGAAAACTTCATTGATCCAGATGCTATTTCCATATGGGAACTACCGGACACTATCAAATTTTATGAAAGTTCAGGTTTTTCTGCTGATCGACATAAAATGAGATATTTATCATTGCTTATATCTCCGTTTTTGCTAGCATCTCTCTGTTTAATAGCATCTATATTCGCCTTAAAACCTAGTTTACGTCAAGGAGGTGTTATGATTTTAATTGTAACAGGTATAACAACCGGATTTATTGTATATTTTGCTTCACAACTTGTTTACGCTTTCGGTATAAACGGATACATTCCAATTTGGTTTGCTGCGTGGGCACCTACCATTGTAATAACTTTACTTGGGGTAAGTGCAACTTTACAAAAAGAAGAAGGTTAAATTTATAAATAAATTTAACCTTCTTGTATTCATTAAAATATCAAATAAACAATTTATAATTCAAATAATGGTCTGCCTTGCATCATACGTGTCATTTGAGTTTCGATGGCAGTAGCTAAATTTATTTTTCCGCTCTTAATGATACTTCTCACTTGACATCCTTTTGTTGTATCCGGATTTGCAAATAAGAATCTTAAAATCGGCATTTTTTGTCCTACCCCCCTTAAGCTTTGGTGTACAATAGCTAACATACCTCTAGATAACAAGTCGTAAGCTAAATCTTCACTCATATCTGAAGATGCGGCATATTTCACAATAGAGTTAATAGCATCTGAAATATTATTAGCGTGAATTGTTGATAAAACTAAGTGACCGGAAGTGGCTGCACGCAAACATTCACTTGCTGCATCTGGAGAACGTATCTCACCAACCATAATATATCTTGGTTTAGAGCGTAAAGCTGATTTTAAACAATCGCCCCAATTGTTATTTATAGGTTGAGTCTGTTTACATAATCCAAAAGAACCATTTAAAGCAGTATATTCCCCATCTAAAGGCATTTCTGAAGGATCTTCAATTGTGTAAGCGAAACCACCTTCTTTTAGGAGAAATTCTTTTAACAAAGACGAAATAGAGGTTGTTTTACCTGAACCAGTTGAACCTGCCCACAAGATAAGTCCGGAAGCCTGTCCCAATGATGATAAATAATTCATAACATCTTTGCGATAACCCAGCTTATCAAAATCAGGAACGCTTAACGGCATTTTTCTTATACAATATTGTATACCATTAATAGTCATTGATCTTTCAACACGAAACAATACGTTTTCATAAGATACCGAATAGCTGGAATTTCCCTCATACGAAGATTCAACCAATTGATAAAAAACATCAAAATCAGAAGCTTCAAAAATTTGCAACCCATTTTCCGTTAAATCATCCGGTATATAAGCCACCTTCTCAGGAGTAATATAAATATCAGAAAAAAATATATCATTAATTCGTGTCATTTTTCATCTTTCTTTGCTAATTAAATACGGAGCACATTATAACAAAGATTAAAAACTTTTCAAATAAAAAACCAGTTTTTAAACTGGTTTTTAGTATATTATTTATAAGAATTTACCCATTCTATAATAGTATCTTGAGAATTAAAACCTACTTTCACATCAACTTGTTTTCCATCTTTAAATAAAAACATCGTTGGTATTGAACGAATAGCATAACTTGCTGCTGTATTTGGAGCCTCGTCAACATTCATCTTACAAATTTTTAAACTATCTCCAAGTTGTTTACCAACTTCTTCCAACACAGGGCCTAACTGACGGCATGGGCCACACCATTCTGCCCAAAAATCAACCAACACTAAACCTTTAGAATTTAAAACTTCTGTTTCAAACTGATTATCAAGAATCGAGAGCATTTTATTACCTTTCAGCTAAAATTAAAATTATCCTCTTATATAGTTACTTTATACTAATATTAAAGTGATTTTTTTATCAAAACAACATTTAATTTAAACAATTTGCATTAAGTTTGCCGTATTAGTCCAAAGTATATAAGTTTCTATATCTTTATCAGGATATATTTTTTTCATTAACTGTTCATAAGTTTTTAATTGCTTTATATAAACTTTAGGAATCGAATTTATATTCGTAGCGGCAGGTCTATTTGTTTTGAAGTCAACAATAGCAACTTTAGTATCTGATATTACCAACCTATCAATTTGAGCAGATACTAAACGTCCGTCAACTTCTCCTGCAATTGGAACTTCTGCTCTCGATTCTTTACTAAAAATAAAAGAAAATTTCGGATGTGTAATGAGCTTTATTATCTCTTCTTCTATTTGTTTTGAGGCATTCGGATTGATATTATCACCATGTTTTTTCAAATATATTTTAACAGCGTTTATTTGTTCATCAATTGAAACATTTGTGGGAAGAAATTGTAACAATGAGTGTATTAATAATCCTCTTTTATAATAGTGAGTATTATCCGTTAACGGAGAACTCACAGGCATTTCGTCATCATCGGGTTTTGAAGGTGTATAAGGTCTATCCAGTGCGCTTTCCTCTTTCACTTTTTCAAACAACCAATAAGGGACTTTAATTTCGTTATGATTGTATATTATTTCTTCTTTTTTTTCACACTCTAATTCTTGTTCACATTCATATAAAATTCTTTTATCATCAGATATGATACCCAAATCTTGTAGCATTTTCTCACATAGAGCATACCATGATCTTTCATCTGCATCACCTTTAGATTTGTAACCGGCAATATACAATCTATCCTCTGCTCTGGTTAGTGCAACATAAAGTAACCTACGATATTCATCAAAAGCTTCTTTAGTTTTTTTAGTATGAATTTCATCACATATCGAATCGTATTTTGTTGCCGATAAAGGGAAATATGCTAAACTATCATCAAATAAAATATCTTCCCCTCTTTTAACATTAGCAATGCGAATCGAATCTGGAATAATAACTATTGGAGCTTGCAAACCTTTAGAACCATGAGCTGTCATAATGCGAACAGAATCGGATTTTGCTTGTTCTAATTCTCTTTTTATTTCAACCTCCCCTGAATTTATCCATTGTATAAAATTTTGCAAATTTGGGATATGTTCAATCTCAAAGCTCAAACTTAAATTAATAAATTCATCTATAGAATCTTCCGCTTCCGAACCTAAACGAGATACAAATTTCTTACGACCGTGCATACTTGTTAACACATAATTAAATAATTCAAATGGTCGTAAATAATCTGCTTTTTTTATGAGCTCACTTAATTGAAGATATATTGCCTCATACTTTGTATTTGCTCTTAATTGTTGCCATAATGAATGTTCTTTTCTGTTGTAACATAACTCAAATAAATCTTCATCATTTAATCCGAATAATGGTGATTTTAATATTTCTGCTAATTTCAAATCATCTTGAGGCAATAATAGAAACTGTGCTAAAGACAGCAAATCCTGCACAGCTATTTGCTCTAACAACTTAAGCTTATCCACCCCAGACACGTTTACACCTATATTTTTACATTCTCTTACAAATTCTTCCATAAAAGCATTGCGTCTTTGTACCAATACCATAAAATCACTGTAACGAATCGGTCGATTTTGAGATTCTAAAATTTCTTTGTTTTCAACCATTTTTTTTATATTGGAAGCAATTTTTGTAGCCAATTTAGAACTTGCCGATGATTTTATTTTACGTTCGACAGGAGGATACCAGATATCATCTTCACTTTTTTCATCACTTACAATTAATGGCCAAAGGATCACTTTTCCACCTTCTCCAAGACGATACGGCAAATGAGACACATGCTGTCCATCTATAACCACCCCAGATTTAGCTTCCGGAATATTAAATAAGTGATTTACACTTTCAAGCACTGCTTTCGTAGAGCGAAATGAAACATCCAAATGTATTTTTTTCAACTTTTTATCTTTAGAGGCAAAATAATGATACATATTATCAAACTCTTCCGGATCAGCACCTTGAAAACTATATATAGACTGCTTTCTATCTCCCACTGCAAAAATTGTACGATTTTCTTCTTTTTGCCCCAATCCATCAAAAAACTCATCTGTTAAAGATTTAATAATTGACCACTGATTAGGTGATGTATCCTGGGCCTCATCAATTAATATATGGCTTATTCCACCATCTAATTTATACAAAACCCAAGATGATATATTCTCATTTTCCAATAACTTTTTAGTGATAATCACTAAATCTTCAAAGTCTAGACATGCGGTCTTGTTTTTATATTCTGCATACCCTCTATTTAATATTTCAGCCACGCTTATTATTGCTTTTGTAGAATTATATAACTCTATCTTTACAAGATGATTTTCAAAATCTAATATTTCTTGTGCCAGAGCAGACATATGTTCAACAATTTCCGGCCAAATCTTTATAGCATCTTTACATGCTAAACGATCTCTTATTTTTGCACCGGTAATAAATACTTTTTTATATACATCATAATCAAAACACTCTAAACATGTATACAAACTTTGAGCATTTTTTTTATCACTTTGTGAACTATTTACTAATACATCTGCAATTTTTTTAACTATATCTATCTTGAGATTAGCAACAAAATGCTCAAAAGCTTTATCAATTGTACACTCATTACTAACACCTAATTTTTGTTGCAAAGCCTGTACAAAATCATCAAAATCAGCATATTTAGAAAGCAATACTGTTATTTTGTTTCGATTTTCCGTTATTTTTCTTAACAATTCTGCAAATTTAAACTCTTTTATATTAGCTGTCAGCCAAGCAACATTTTTACCGATAACACTTTCTGGTTCTTTTTGAGCATTCAATATCAGACTTTTACTTATATTGTTAAGAGCTTCTTTTGCCGATCTATCATCCATAATTGTAAAATATGGTGCAATACCGGCTTCTATCGGAAATCTCTTTAATATTTCTTCACAAAAGCTATGCATAGTTTGAATTTTTATTCCACTTGGTTCCTCAAGAACTTTTGCAAACAAAGTCCTAGCTTCTTTTATTAATGTATCCCCAGGATTAATAGCAGTTATTTTATAAATCTCTTCCCGTAAATTATCTTCTGGCATAACTGCCCACTCGCCTAATTTCTTGGATATTCGTGTGTTCATTTCAACAGCTGCGGCTTTTGTATATGTAAGACACAAAATTTTTGACGGACTAACACCGTTTAATAAAAGACGCAAAACTCTATCTGATAAAACTTTTGTTTTTCCGGTTCCTGCTGAGGCTTCAACCCATACAGATTTTTCAGGATTAGCTGCCTCATTTTGTTGCTTTGTTGCCAATAAAACTAGAGCTTCTTTCTTGCCTAATATTTCTTCTGTTTTATTCATCATCTGCCTCCACTGCCCATTCTTTTACTCGAGCAAGATGTTCATAATCAGAATATTTAGGTAAATGCTTCGGATTAGGTCTAGCCATATATGGTGTAGTTTCAAAATCAAATAAAGAAACCAATTTTTGAAGATTATCTTCTGTTTTTTCTATCAAATTAAGTTTATAGTCTTCATCCGTAACGTTATAACATATCACTTTATCACCTAATTTCCAATAAGAAAGCTCATCAATCGGTAACGCCTTTATATTAAACTTTTTTCCGTTAACTTCCTTATTAAATCCCCCTTTAGATGCAATCAATCCCTCTATCGGAAGCTGAGGTGCATAACCGGCATTAACTTCGTCTTTCGAACGAGGTGTTCCTGTTTTATAATCTACGATCTTTATTTTTCCTTCAGTTGTTATATCAATTCTATCAGCCCTTGCTGTAATTGTAAAGACACCTGCCGGAGATTGAATTTGTATATCACCTTGAACTTCTGCATATGTATGCTTAATATTTTTTCTATATTCGGTTTCTGTTTTGATTATCCATTTAGCCGTTTTTTCCAACAAAGGCCACCAAAATGCTCTAACTTGAGAATCTGCGTTTGTTTTGGAAAACTCATCTAAAGCAATTTGTATCAATTCACTATAAGCATTATTTGGCAGTTCATTAGGAAATTTTGTATTAAATTTTTCTAATACTTTATGAATAAGATTACCGTAATCACTAGCATTTAATGGTGTTTCAAGATCTTCCAATGGTTTTAATTTTAATATATATTTAGCATAAATTTCGTACGGATCCCTCATTAAAATTTCTATTGCACTTGCAGATAAAGTTCTTGGTCTTGCCTCAACCGGAGGTGTTGGTGCCGGAGGATTAATTTTTTGTAGTTTTGTCGGTCTATCAAGCATATATACCATTTGTAAAAATTTTTTATCATATATTAATGACCGATTAATGTTACAAGCTTTTAAAACGGTTTCCATGCGAAGTAGCCATCTTGATTTATTGGTAGGAGATGAATTCGAGCGATTTGATCTCGTGATAAAAACATTATCTGAGCACATTAACTGGCAAAAATCAAATCCTGTAATACCGATCTCTTTATCCGGCAATGACATATTCAGTAAGCTTTTCATCGGACGAGAAAGCCACGGATCAGCTTTTGGAAGCTCTGGCCAAAAACCTTCGTTTACTGCTCCTATTACTATTGTATCATAACGATTAAAACGAGCCTCAATCGGTCCTAAAATTTTTAAACGAGGATGCGTACCATAATTATAACGAACATTTTTTGTTGATAATAATAAAGTAAAAACATTTATATATTCGTCAGGAGCAATAGTTCCTGCTATATCACTTTGTTGCAACAACGTTCCAAATAACTCGGCTGCACTTTTGCCATCATCACCTTTCCATAAATTTTGCTCACCACTATTTTGATTATCGGCACATAAAGTTTCAGCGACTTCCAAATGTGTCTTAATTAATTTTGAAAGAGATATTGCCGGTTGTTGAAATAACTCGTATAAAGGTCTTAAGAGTTCTTTCAAATCTATTATCCATCTGCTAAGTTCTTCCGGTATTTGTTTTGATTGTTCTGAGAAAATAGGTTTTCTTATGTTATATTCCCAATTTCTCACTGTTTTAAGCAAACTTGTGGGTTCTAAAGACATTTTCACAAAAGGATTTTTTACCAAAGCTAAAATTGACAATAAAGAAAAATCTGTTTCAATAACATTTAAAATTAATCTCAAAAACACACCAACTGGTGTTAAGTGAAGTGGTTTCCCTGCTGAATCATCAATTTTTATCCCCCAACGCTCTAATTCTGTTGCCGTTCTTCTTGCTAAATTTCTGTCTGTTGTTACAAGTGCCGCCGTTTTTGACGGGTTATTTAATGTTTCTCGCAAAATAAGAGCCACACTTAAAGCTTCTTGCCTGTCATCAGCACATTCTATAAAAGAAATGCCTTCTATTGTTTCAAAAGAATAAGAACCATTATGCAAATCTCTCCATCTTGAGGTAGCTTTTGCTGGCAACATCACTTCAGAAATAAAACGTTCTCGTTGAGGTTTTGTTGGTTGTATATAATCGGCAACGTCGAATCTATCAACACTAAGATAAGATAGTAATTTTTTTAACTCAAACTGTGGATGTGTAGGTCCTATCAAATCCCATTCATTATCACTAAGTGTCTTATCTAATCCGTATAAAAACACTTCACCATTTTCAAGTTCTGATACTATTTTTACAAGTTTATGAAAACTCTCATATCCAGCCGTAATACCAGCCGCTATAATTTTTTGTTTTGTTTTATTTTGTTGCCATAAAGATGCTTTAAGTTCTATGAGCATATTTTTACGATACGCTAAATCCGTTACATTTTTCTCATTTAAAATTTTAGGCCAATTATCCGTAATTATTTTTAAAAATTCTAATGTTTGCTGCCAATGAGTAGCAAACTGCTCAGGCACAATATTTTTTAATTCATCAAACGATATACCTTCATTATATGACACATCAATTAATAGCGCTAAATCTTTTGCCAAACTCAAGGCCTGAGCAAAACTCATTTCCGGCACACCATAATCAGCAGGCTTAGACACTATTAACTTTGCAAATAAAAATAACCTTTCATATTCACTAATTGCCGGTAAAACAGAATCAGTAAATTCTTCATCATTTGCACTTAGTAAAAAAATATCATCTTCTTCAATATCGCCAACCGGAACAATTTTAGGCAACATTACAGGCTTTTTACCATTGTAACGTATAAAAGCCTCTTTAAGTGAAATACAAGTTCTGCGATTTGGCATTAAAAATATAACATCTGCAAGTTTTTCTTTGCTATCCTCAAATTCTTTTGAAATTTTCTGGACCAACGTATCAACAAAAGAACAGCTATACGGAATGTTATAAATAGCACCCATAATTTACCTCTTATGAAATTGTTTTAAGATACTCGGTAAATTTTTTCAATGCTCTACCACGATGAGAAATTTTGTTTTTAATTTCAGGTCCTAATTCTGCAAACGTCTTATCATATCCTAAAGGCACAAAAATAGGATCAAAACCAAATCCGGCATCCCCTTTTCTATCGTAAGAAATTACGCCATCTACCCTTCCTTCAAAACTCTTATATGTTCCATCAGGGTATCCTAAAGCCAGAACGCAAGCAAAATATGCCGATCTGTCTTCGGCTTTTGAATCGGCGATTTCTTGTAAAAGCATCTCTATAGCTTTATCAAAATCACGATTTGGCGCATATCTGGCAGAATACACTCCCGGTCTTCCGCCTAAGGCTTTCACACATAATCCCGAATCGTCAGCGATACAAGTAACTCCGGTTAATTTTGCTATAGCAACAGCTTTTAAAGCAGCATTTTCTTCAAAAGTTTCTCCCGTTTCCTCAACATCCGGCATTTCTATATCTTCCGACGTCTTAATTGTTATTCCGAATGGTTCTAATATTTGTTTTAATTCGGCAATTTTACCTTTATTATGACTGGCGAAAATAAGTTCTTTCATCATTTTATTCCTAAAGCTTGTTTTTGTTTTTCAATAAGTTCTTTTATACCATCTTTTGCAGTTTCAAACAGTTCAAAAAATTTATCTTGTTCAAACGGTTCTTCTTCTGCCGTCCCCTGAATTTCTACAATGCGTCCGCTTTCAGTAATTACAAAATTAGTATCAGCTCTGGCTGAACTATCTTCATCATAATCTAAGTCTAGCAAAACCTTATCACCATCAAGTCCACAAGATACTGCCGCAACAAACTCTTTTATCGGATTTTTTTGTAATTTTCCTTCTTTTTTTAATTTTTCCAAAGCCATATAAAGAGCCACAAAACTTCCCGTTATGGATGCGGTTCTTGTTCCTCCGTCTGCCTGTAAAACGTCACAATCAATTAAAATCATATAATCTTTTAATGCGTATAAATCAGTAACAGACCTTAATGATCGTCCTATCAGACGTTGTATTTCATGGGTACGGCCGGAAACACCTTTTGTCTCACGAGAAACTCTGGTTTGAGTAGAACGAGGCAATAAAGAATATTCGGCGGTAACCCAACCTTTATCTGATCCTTTAAGCCATGCCGGCAATTTATCATCCACACTTGCCGTACATAAAACTTTAGTATTTCCACAAGTGATTAGACATGACCCTTCGGCATACAAATTAACTCCTGTTTGAATCTGAACTTCACGTAAAGTTTTTTCCCCTCTATTATTTTTACGCATTTTTATGCCCCTTCACATAGAAATCATTAATTGCTTTTATCACTCTTGAAACAGTGTGTTCAACTCTTTCATCTTTTGTTTCAACCACAATATCAGCCTCACTGTAATATGGATACTCTTCCTTTATGTAACTTTCTAAACGTTCTTTCAAAACCGAATCGGCATCCATCAAAAAGGGTCGATGTTTTCTACCTGTAGTACGATTATATAAGGTTTCAACATCTGCTTTAAGCCATATAGTTAAAGCATTTTCTTTTGCCAAATCTCTAGTAGTTTGTGCCACAAATGAACCCCCACCAGATGCTAGCACACAAGGAGTTCCTTTGAGTAAACGTTTCATAACCCTCATTTCTCCTGCTCGATACTCTTCAGGACCAAAACATTTTAAAACATCAATAAGAGAAAGACCTGCTGCTTTTTCAATTTCTCTATCGCCATCAACAAAAGGAAGCTTTAGTTTTTGCGCCAATCTTTTACCAACACTTGTTTTACCGCTCCCCATCAATCCGACCAGAAGAATTATTTTATTTGTACTATTTATCATTTTTCTTAATACTTCTTTCAATTTATTATGCTAGATAATACAGATATTATCTTTATTACGCAACATTTTTTATAAGGTTAATTTACTATGAAGCAAAAAAAATACAACTGGATTTTTTATATTTTGGTTTTAGCTATAATCGGCAGCATACTTTACATAGCAACCAAAGATATAACACCTATCTCGCATCAAATTGAAAACACGATAAAAATTAAGTTTAATAAATAAAAATGAATACCGAATCCATAGTTCTGTTTTTAGACATGATAACGGCTGAAAAAGGAGCAAGCCCAAATACGATTGCTTCCTATCAGTATGATTTGCTACAATTTTTTAAAATAATAAATACCGAACCTAAAAATATCACACGAAAGCATATATCAGATTATGTTCAAGAATTAGCAAACTTATATTACGCACCAAAATCTCAAGCAAGGAAACTTTCTGCTGTAAGAGAATTCTGTAAATTTTTACTTCAAGAAAAAATTTTAACGGATAATCCCTGCTTGAATATTATAACCCCAAAGCTAGAAAAAAAGATACCTAATTTCTTAAGCCCAACACAAATAAAAATACTAATTGAAACTGCTAAAAAACAACCTGATTTTTCCATAAAAAGAATCGGCGTAATGATAAACTTAATGTTTGCTACAGGTCTTAGAGTGTCAGAACTTATCCAATTATCGGAAAATTCCATAAATTATGATAAAAAAATAGTAACGGTAATAGGAAAAGGAAATAAAGAAAGAATTGTTCCTATATCAAGCCAAGCAAGTAATGATGTAAGAGATTACGCAAACACATATCGCCAATTATTTATAAAAAAAGGGAAAATTTCTGTTTGGCTTTTTCCTTCCTTGAGATCCGCAAGTGGTCATATTACTCGAGATGCTTTTTTTAAATGCTTAAAGACTCTAGCTATTAATGCCGAATTAAATTCGGATATTATATCTCCTCATACATTAAGACATTCTTTTGCCACCAATCTTATTAATAACGAATCTGATTTAAGAAGTGTACAAAAAATGTTAGGGCATGAAAATATTACAACAACTGAAATTTACACACATATATTAAAAGAAAAACTTACAAACACCATAATACAAAAACACCCCTTAGCATCTGTACATTTTAAATGTGATTGATTTTTACTCTTCAATAAATTACACTACATATCATGAAAAAAGAAAAAAACATAATTAATGAAGAACATAAAAGCGCCGGTCTTACTCCTTTTGCCGTTGATATATCTGATTTTGCCACAAAACTTTTAGGGAAAAAAGGATTATGTGAAATGAAAATTTTAACAGCATGGAATAGTATAGTCGGAGATGATTTAGCAAAATATTCTGTGCCGGAAAGAATCTCTTTTGCTAAAGGTAAAAGAGATAACGGAATTTTACATTTAGTTGTTGCAAATGGATCTTATGCTCTTCAGATAGGACACAAAACCACAATTATATTAGAAAAAATAAATACTTTTTTTGGTTATAATGCCGTTTCACAAATAAAAATATCACAAAATGAAGCACCTTTTCATCACCATGAAGAAACTATTTTTGAAGATAAGACCAATAAAAAACTTGTATCTGACCAAGAACAAAATTATATTATTGAAATAACTAAAGATGTCAAAAATCTCGAATTAAAAAAACGTTTACAAAGTTTGGGTGAAAATATTTTTAAACAAGACAAATAGGAGAAAATTTGTGGAAAAATTTATACGAACATTAAGCACTATTATCACATCTATTTTATTTTATGTAATAGCTTCTTATGTTTATCTTTCAGGGAAAGGTTTTATTTATAACAATGGTACTTTTACCTTGGTAAAAGAAGCTCATGCTTCTAGCGAATCGCAAGATTTTGCTCACCAAATCGATAATAATATTGCTCTAAACTTCAAAGATGATAAAGCAATCGGACACAAAGACGCTCCACTTACATTATACGAATTTTCTTCCTTAGGTTGCTCTCACTGTGCTGATTTTCATCTTAACATACTTCCCAAACTTGAGGCTGACTTTATATCCGATGGTAAGTTAAAAGTTGTTTTTGTTAATTTCCCATTAGATGCAAAATCAATGAAAGGAGCTATGTTATCAGAATGTATATCATCTGAAAAAAGGGAGAAATTCTTAAACATAGCTTTTTTAAAACAAAGAGAATGGATGTTATCATTTAAACCGGAAGAAACTCTTGCAAAATACGTTATAGATGACACTTTTACAAATGATGACATGATAAAATGTTTAGCTGATGATTTATTAGCAAAAAATATTTTAGCAGACAGGCAAGAAGCTATTGATAAACTCAAAATACAAGGTACACCTGCCTTTTTATTTAGTTCAGGTGGGGTAAATGAAATTATTTATGGCGTGCCTGACTATGAACAATTAAAAAACTATATTGAAAACAGATTGTTATAATTATACAAAAGATATGATAAAAAAACCGGATGACATAAAAAATCTTGATAAAAAAATAGCTGCTTTCAAAAAAGAAGAGCAAATTAAACAATCAGAACATCAAAATGATACAGAATACTCTTCAGCGGCAGCAGGGTTTCAGATAAGCACTGAATTATTAGCAGGTGTCGTAATTGGATCGACCTTAGGGTATGTTTTTGATAAAGTTTTTGATACCACACCTTGGTTATTAGCTATTTTCACAATTTTTGGCGGAGCTGCCGGTTTATTAAACATTTATAAAACATTTAAAGATGAAAATAGAAGCGATGAGGAGTAAAACTTATGGCAAGTCCTTTAGAGCAATTTACTGTCAAACCGCTAATTCCGATAACAATCGGCAATTATGATATATCTTTTACGAATTCTGCATTATTTATGGTAATAACCGTACTGAGTATTGTTATTTTGTTTGCATTCTGCTTAAGAAAAAGAAATATTATTCCCACTATATCGCAATCAATACCTGAAGCCACATACGATTTTATCCACAATTTGTTAAAAAATAGCGCCGGAAAAGATGGCTTAAAATATTTTTCGTTTATTTTCAGTATATTCTTATTTATTGCTTTCGGTAATTTCTTAGGACTTTTTCCTTACAGTTTCACGTTTACTTCACATTTAGCTGCTGTAGGTTGCTTATCTATATTGGCTCTTATATTTAACATTATTGTCGGAATTAAAGTAAAAAAATGGGGCTATTTAAGAACTTTTTTACCCAAAGGAATTCCTGTAGCATTAGCTCCTCTGGTTATACCTATTGAAGCGATTTCATTATTATCAAAACCATTTAGCTTAACCGTACGTTTAGTTGCGAACATGACGGTCGGACATATAATGCTAAAAATTTTAGCAGGTTTTATTGTTGCATTAGGACTTGGTGGTATTGTTCCACTCTTGTTTGATGCTTGTATTATTATTTTTGAAATGTTTATTGCAGTTTTGCAAGCATATATATATACTGTATTAAGCTGTATATATTTAAGTGATGCCATTCATCATCACTGATAACTTAAATTTTGATAAAGAAAGGAAATATTATGGAACCGATAGCTTATATCTCTGCTGCAATTTGTGCCGTATCTATGACCGTTGCTGCCTGGGGCGTTACAAAACTTTGGACAACGATGATCGAAACAGTTGGTCGCAATCCGCAAGTTAAAAAAGAAGTTGATATTTATGGTTGGGCTGGCTTTGCTGCAATTGAAGCTATTGCATTGTATGCACTAGTTGTTGCTTTGGTTATTTTGACCGGCAAATAAACATGCCTCAACTTGAAACATCTACATATTTTTCACAAATATTTTGGCTTATAACCACATTTTTAAGTCTGTGGTTTTTTATGGCATGGTTTATCATACCTAAAATTGAAGATGTTATGGAACAGCGCCGACGTAAAATTGATGATTTTGTGCAAAAAGCCGAAAGATTCAACAAACAGGCGCTGGTCTCTTTAAATAAATATGAAAAAGCGTTAGAAAAAGCAAAAGTAGAGGCGCAAAATGCCATAGCAGATAATAAAAAAATTTTAGAAACTAGTGTCTTAGCAAGAAGAGCTCAGGTTGAAGAATTGTTAAATAAAAAAATTGCCGATACAGAAATTATGCTTGCAAAAGAAAAACAAGAAACTTTAATCGCAATAGATGAACTTGCTTTAACACTTGCAACTGACATTTTAGCTAAATTGGATATTCAAAATATTAATTTGGATACCATTCGTAAATATACCGGAGACGATAAATAATGGATATCAAAGCTCAAGAACATTTATCCTCTTCAGAATTTATTGACAATGCTCAAAATGCGGTCATAGAGGCGGTAGACAATGTATCGGAAATGATATCCGAAACAACAGCTTTATCTGAATTTCAAGACACCCATCATAGCAAAATTTTTTATCAAAGCCCTGAATTTTGGGTTGGAATGGCTTTCGTTTTAGTTGTTGTTTTTTTAACCAAACCTATAAGTAAAATAGCAAAAAAGTTTTTTACTAAAAGACGTGAAGATATCATTACTCGCATTAATGAAGCTGAAAAACTGAGAGATGAAGCTCAAGCACTATTATCCCAATATGAACGTAAATTTTTACATGCGAAAGACGAGGCTAAAAGTATTTTAGATAAAGCTACTGCTGAAATTGAAAATCTAACAGAATACGAATTAAATAAAATAGAAAAAGAACTTATTCTCAAACAAAAAGACACTGATAAAAATATTGAAGCTTCAATAGAAAAAATCAAAAAAGAATTAAGCACACTTGCCGTATCAAAAGCGCTCTGTATGGTAAACCAATATATACAACACAATTTTGATAAAAGGCAACATGAAAAACTTATTGATAATTCAATAAAAAACATTATCAACACTTTTAAATAATAATCATTTACAGATTATCATTTATAAACTCTTGCCACAGTTAAAAAATCAACAGATTTCGCACCCGCGTGAATCAGTACTTTTGCACACTCTTTTAATGTTGAACCTGTTGTTTGAACATCATCAATTAAAACCACTCTTTTATCTTTTATATTTTCAGGATATTTTACCATAAAAGCATCTTTAATATTCTTGATTCTGGCTTTTCCGGAATAACTTACTTGAGGTTTTGTAGATTTATATTTTACCAAAGATTTAAAGTCCGTTTCTATTAATACCAATTTACTGAGTTCTGTTGCCAATAAAGCTGATTGATTATATCTCCTTTTTACAAGTCTTTTATAATGTAACGGGACAGGTATCAAAATATCTGCGCCTGCTGCAAATATATCACCGCCGGCAATTTTCAGCCACTTAGCGAAAACTTTGGCATTTTCTGTTTTATCCATAAATTTAAATGCTAAAATCATATTTTTTGATAAAGTTTCATATTTAATGGCAGAGCGAGAATATCTGAAAAGCTTTTTAGCATCTTTCACACACATCGGACACAGTAAATTTTTATTAATGCCAATGCCATCAGGAAGTGGTAATCCACAACGTTTACAATATGGCGCTGAAATAAATGTTATTTCATTAAAACAATTAGCGCATAAACCATCTTCATCAGCCAAAATTTTTCCACAATTTATACATCGAGGAGGAAGCAAAAAATTTATAATATCTTTTAATATACTCATGGTAACTTTTGCAAAACATTATGTATTTGATTAATACTATCAACGACTTCTATTCCGGCCTTCCTTACAATTTCTTTTTTATCATTTGCCGTAAATTTCCCTCCGGTAATAATATCTCCGGCATAGCCCATTTTATCTCTCATTAAATGGGTTGAACCCGCAATATACCCAATAATAGGTTTTTTATTTTTCAGACTTGCATAGTATCTGGCAGCCTCTTCTTCATACATACTTCCTTGCTGTCCTATCATCAGTATAGCTTGCGTATTATCATCCTCATGAAAACGGCGTATTATTTCTACAAAATCTGTCCCAACAATCATATCATCACCTAGGCCGACGACAGTCGATTGACCTTTGCCTGCTCGTATTGTTTCTAAGACAGCTTCATATGTCAAAGTCGATGACCGAGAAACTATTCCAATATTACCCTTCTTATGTATATTTTCCGGAAAAATACCTAAACGAACTTCTTCAGGAGTAATTATCCCTGGTGTGTTTGGACCTATAAGCAATGTTTTTGAACCTTTTAACATTGCTTTAATTTCCATCATATCTTTAATTGGGACACCAGAAGCAATTGTAACAACTGTTTCTAACTCAGCTTCTATAGCTTCTCTTACTGCATCTTTTACAAAAGGTGCCGGCACAAACATTACAGAAGATGTTGCACCTTTTACTTCTACTGCTTCTCTTACCGTATTAAATACATCTATACCCAAATGTTTTAATCCCCCACGATTTGGCGAAACTCCTCCAACCACATTGGTGCCATATGCTAACATTTTTTGTGTATGAAAAGAAGCTTGAGTTCCTGTTATGCCTTGTACTAAAACTTTTGTGTTTTTATCTGCTAATATAGACATCAGTTACTTTCCTCCATCGCCAGTAAAAGTTTTTTAACACCGTCTTCCATAGTATCAGCCATCAACACTGGCAATCCTGAGCTTTGTAAAATTTCTGTTGCTTCATCTTTATTTGTTCCTTCAAAACGGACTACTAACGGAACATTCAATCCTACTTCAGATGCAGCTGCAATTATACCATCTGCCACTAAATTACAGCGTAAAAAACCACCTAAAATATTAATTAAAATACCTTCAACTTTAGGATTGGTCATAATAATTTTAATACCTGCCGAAATTTTATCTTTATCTACACCACCTTTAACATTTAAAAAACAATCCATTTTTTCATCAGTATTGACAAGAATATCTCTAATTGACAGGGCTATACCTTCTCCGTTTACGATACAACCTATACTACCATCATCAAACGATCTGTATTGAAATCCATATTTGGATGCTTTTAATACTCTATCCTCATCTTCATAATCATCATGAAGTTTTGTTATATCTTTGTGACGGTATAATGCATTATCATCAAAAGATATTTTGGCATCCAGCGCGATAAAATTTCCTTTTTTACTAATTCCAACCGGATTTATTTCTATCATTACGGCATCTAATTCTATAAAAGCTTTATACAAGCCAACAACAAATTTTTTTAATTTTTTTGCAAAAGATGTTTCAATTTTTAGAAACTTAAGAATCTTATTTATTTGCTCTGAACCTATTTTTTCATTTATATCAAGATTAATGCTTAAAATTTTCTCAGAATCGGAAATATCTAAGTCTAAAACATTGGCAGTTGTATCAGCTACCAATAATTTAACACAAGGAACCATTCTATCAATTACAAAACTCATATAAAAAGTTTGTTTTACTACCACATGTTCTTCTATATAAACTTTACTGACTAATTTTCCTTTGGCACCTGTTTGCTTAGTAACCAGTGTTGAACCTAACATTTTTTCAGCTTCCGTAAAAACATCTTTTCTTCCGGCTACATATCTGATTCCCCCTTTTTTCCCGGCTTTTTTTTCAATAAATTTTCCATCAGCTCTTGCTCCTGATTGAATCTGAGCTTTTAGCATCCACGGACCTTTTGAAGATATATTAACAGCCACTCTTTTAGCTTCAGCCGGAGTATAAGCAATACCTCCTTTAGGTATTTCGATACCATAGCGGTTTAATATTTGTTTGGCCTGATACTCATGTATGTTCATATTTCATCACTTTTAAGCATTATTAGCATAGAAACGGATTTTTTCTACCATAGACATCATCCCGTTCCGACGACTTGGGGTCAAGTGTTCTCCTAATCCTAGTTTAACAAAAAAATCTTCTACTTCAATTTCTTTTATTTCTTTTACAGATTTATTTGCATAAATAGATAATAATACTGATATAATTCCTTTAACCATTATAGCATCACTATCGGCATAAAAATTTAATTTACCATCATGATAAACAGGAATCAGCCAAACTTGCGACTGACAACCGCTAACCTTAAATTCATCAATTTTATACTTTTCATCTAATGAAGGAAGCTGTTCTCCGAGTTCAATCAAATATTGGTATTTTTCTTCCCAATCATCTAACATTGAAAAATTTTCTATTAAAGTATTAATATCTTGCATCTATACATCTCCTAGAACATATCAAGCATTGCCTTAGCTTCTTCACTTAAACGATCTATTGTCCAAGCAGGCTCCCATACAACCTTAACTTCAACTTTACCAGTTCCTTCAATTTTTGCGACAGCATTTGCCACTTCTTGTGGCAATATACCAGCCACAGGACACGTTGGAGCCGTTAATGTCATATCAATTACAATATTACCATTTTCAAGTTGGTTAATTTTATATATAAGGCCTAAATCATATACGTTTATCATAATTTCAGGATCGGAAACAGTTTTTATAGCTTCAACAATATCATACATACCAGCTTTTGTTTGAGAAATTTCTAACTCCGTTCCTGCATATGCTTTATATTCAGGAGTTTCAGTTTCTTCAACACTCATTGCTTGAAGTAAAAGAGCCTCTGTTTCGTCAATATTTTCTACCATATGTTCCTCTGCCTGTTTTGTTTTCGGTATTCTTATACTAAAAATAACAATATTAAAAAAATTTCATAGCCTTATCAACTGCCTTTACAAAAGCATCTATGTCATCTTTAGAAGTATAAAGTCCAAATGAAGCTCTTGCAACAGAATTATATCCCATACGCGTAACCAATGGTTCAGCACAGTGATGCCCCACCCTGATACATACTCCTTCTTTATTTAATACATATGCTAAATCTTGCGGATGAATATTACCAACTTGAAATGAAAAGACACCACCTTTATTTTTTACTTTACCTATATGCTTAAAATCTTTTATCTCAGAAGTTACATCAAACATGTATTTTACTAGATTTTCTTCATGTCTGTCAATATTTTCCATTCCTAAATTTTGAACATATCTAACAGATTCTGCCAGACCAATTGCTTGTACAATTGCCGGCGTTCCTGCTTCAAAACGAGCCGGTGGTAATGCAAAGGTGGTCTCTTGATAAGTTACTTTATCGACCATATCCCCCCCTGTTTGATATGGTATCATCTCATTTAACAGATTATATTTACCGAATAAAACACCTATTCCTGTCGGGCCATAAAGCTTATGTCCGGAAAAAACCAAAAAATCGCAATCTATCTTTTTAACATCAATTTTTTTATGAACAGCAAACTGACAAGCATCTATCAAAACTTTTGCACCAACATTATGTGCTGCTTTAACAATATTGTTTATTGGAAATATGGTTCCCAATACATTTGACATTGCCGTAATGGATACTAATTTTGTTTTTGGAGATAGTTTTTGTAAAAATTGTTCTTCAGAATAACTTCCATCATTTTCAATTTTAAATACTACTAATTTACATTGTTTTTGACAGCATACCCTTTGCCAAGGTATAATATTTGCGTGATGTTCTGCCTCAGAAATCAATATTTCATCATCTTTATTCAGATTTTTTTCAGCCCACGATGATGCAATCAAGTTTATTGATTCCGTTGCATTTCTAGTAAATACTATTTCATTTTTATCAGCGCTTATAAATTCTGCTATACAATGCCGGGAATTTTCATATTCAGTGGTTATTGTTTCCGCCAAATCATATATACTTCTGTGAACATTCGCATAAGAATTTTGATAAATGTTTACAATCTTATCAATCATACATTTGGGCTTTTGTGCAGAGGCAGCCGAATCCAGATAAATAATTTGTTTATTATTTATCTGATTCTTAAAAATAGGAAAATCTTCTCTTATTTTGCTGATATCATACATATTTACCTCTCTATTTTAATTTAGCAAGCATTTAAAAAAAATCAATCTAAACCGACACACTAATTCCACAACCTTTTACCTATATCAGAACGTATAGTTTTTATCTCTGATTTACCATTTTTTATATAAACGATTCCTCCTCCGTCTTTCAGCGTATCAACGAGCCTATCTTCAATCCATATTTTTCCTTTTTTATCCCATGAAATGATATTTTTATAAACACACATATTTTCATTACAACTTAAATCAAGCCATTGTTTATCAACTAAATTTCCCTTATATATTTCTTTCAATTTTTGTGTATCTGAAATATCTGCACTTGCTGTTTTTTCAAGCCATATTTGTTTTATGAAAGCATTGGATTTTACAGGCATTACAATTAGATTAGAAAAATTATCCTTTACTGCAACATTTTTTCCGCTTGCATCATAAATCATATCTGGAACCTTAACCCAAAAAACGCTCATAGCTCCAATAATTACAGGCAATACGCCCCATATCCGCCATTTTTTTTGCCACAAACAAAGCCATAATCCTCCCCAAACAATCAACATCAATCCCCAAAATGGCATGGATAACACCTGATATCCGGCTTGAGGTAAATTTGAAACATATGCTGTAATTTCATTTACGGTTTTTATTCCATATCCTACAATTTTAAGTGGCCAAATATAAAGTCCGAATGGCATTAAAAAAAGAGCCAATAAAACAAAAGGCATAATAACAAGCCCTATAACTGGACCTGCTAAAAAATTGCCCAATGTAGTGTAAATAGCTATTCTGTTAAAATGATATATTGCAAATGGAAGTGTTGCCATACTTGCTACAAAATCTGATATCAAAAGACCGCCGATGTAAGCAATCGTAATCTTTAAAATACTTTTTCCCTTAAAAAATTTATGTATAGAAGATGCATATCTTTCATAAAAAGCAATTAACACCAATACTGCGGCGAAAGACATTTGAAAACTAGCGCTAATAAGAGCATACGGAGAAATGCTCAAAACAATAAAGGCAGCAATACTCAACATCCTTATAGAAATTGCAGTACGTGAAAATAAAACACCCAGCAATACTACAAAAGTCATAATAAAAGCTCTTTGAGCCGGTATTTCAGCCCCTGATATTAATAAATAAATAAAGCTTATAAAAATAGCAAAAATTGCGGCCATTTTCTTCGAATTATATCTTAAAGCAAGGGCTGGTATAAAACTTATAAATAGGCGTATCATAAAAAAAGCCATAGCAGCAATCATCGACATATGTAGACCGGAAATTGATAGAAAATGAGCAAGCCCTGAATTTTGGTATGACTTGTTTAATTCTTGCGAAATTCCATCTCTATCTCCAGCTAATATAGCTGCCGTAACAGCAGCTTCATTAGATGGTAATTCTGCATATATATTTTTAACCACATTTTTTCTCATCTTATTTGTTAATTGCACCAACTTATCAAAAAACGACGGATCTTTAGAACAAGAGATTTGAAAAGCTGTACTATTTGCATACCCTATTGCACTCATACCTTCATAAAAATATTTACGGTTAAACTGATATGTATTGGGCATAACTGGCATCATAGGAGGCATAAGTGTAGCTATCATTTCCACACAATTTCCCTCAATCAAGTTTGTTTTTTTTGAAGAAAGTGTTATCCTGTACATACCTTTTTTGGGATTATCGAAATCAGCAGCATCATCTAGCAGCAATCTAACTTTTCCCTTAGTATTACTATCTATTTTTATAATACGACCTTTTAAATAAGTAATTTCTTTTTGATCTTTCGGATATTCTAGAAATTTTGATTTATAAATACTTCTTATCTGTATATTTGCAAAACCAAAAGCTATAATTAACAAAGATGTTACAACAAAAAATCTTACAAAATTATATCTCCAGACATATAAAAGAACTAATAAAACTTCAACAATAACCACTGTAAACCAAGATGACGGTTCCGAATATGGCAAAAAATATAATCCTATACCCAAACCAAATAAAACCGGTAACCAAAGAATAAACCTTTCTTTTTCGGCAAAAAAATTCTCCCTTAATTTGTTTAGGAAAGACCTCAACATATTCTCCGATAAAAATTATTTATGTTTTTTCTTTTTTATCAAGTCAAATACAACATCGCATACATTAGCGCTAGGAGTTTGTTCTCCCAAACCCAAAGCCTCTTTTACCTTAACAAATCCTTCTTTCTGACGTTCATATAGAGATTGTTTTTTCAACAATTCTTCAACATTATACAGAATTTTCTCTTCATTACAATTTTCTTGTAATAACTCCGGTATAATTTCTCGACCTAATAAAATATTACTCAAATTAACAAATTGTATTTTTAAGAATCGGCGAGCAAGCCAAGCCGATACAACTGACAATTTATAAGCTATAATATGTGGAACATCAACTATAGCAAGCTCCAACGCGACAGTTCCAGAAGCAGCAATTGCAACTTCAGATGCACAAAAAGCATCATGTCTATCGCTTTCATTATTTACTATAATGATTGGCAACTTACTATCTTCAACCATAGCTTTTACTCTATCTTCAACTGTATGAACTGTAGGAATCACAAAACAAAAATCCGGATATTTCTCCGTTAACTTTTGTACGACATTCAAAAATACCGGTAATAATCGACTCACTTCAGTATGTCTTGATCCTGGTAAAACTGCCATAATACGTTTATTTTCATCAATATTATAACGAACTCTGAAATCATTACCGTTTGCCCATAAAACGCTACTTTCGATAACCGGATGTCCGACAAATGTCGTATCCAAACCGTGCGGAATAAAATATTTAGGTTCATAAGGAAACAAAGTAAGCAAATGATCAATATATTTATGCATAGTCTTAGCACGTTTTTTCTTCCATGCCCAAACCTGTGGTGCCACATAATGGACTTGCGGAATATTCAGATTTTTACGGCGTAGTAATTTATGTATACGAGCAGAAAAGCTCCAACTGTCAATTGTTATAACAACATCGGGCTTTACTTTTTCAATTTCTGCTATGGTTTGTGAAAAACGTTTAAAAATTTTAGGTAGAGATGGTAAAACTTCAAACAAACCCATAACCGAAAGTTCTGATATATCAAACAAAGATTTCAAACCTTCCCTTTGCATTGTTTCACCACCGATGCCAAAAAATTTGACTTCCGGATTTTTCGCCAACATTGCTCTCATTAGACGCGAACCTAATAAATCGCCTGATGGTTCTCCTGCAATCAAATATATCTTCATTTTACTTTCTCCGCCGGGTTTACACCGATAACAAACATTTTATACTTATTTGCAAGCTCAATTACTTTTTGTTCATCAACAATTAATGCATTTCCGGCATGAACTGCTATTCCTCTCAAGCCTGCTTTATGCGCATTTTCTATTGTTGCAATACCGATTGTTGGTAAATCAATACGCATATCTTGTTGTATTTTTCTTAATTTAACCAAAACGCCACCTGTCCCTTTTCGACGATAATCGGCACATCGCCTAATAAGTTCATCTGTCCCTTCAATTCCTTCCACGCCTAACACTAAACCTTGCTGAACAATGACAGATTGTCCGACATCAAGAGCCCCTAATGTAATATCAACCTCTATACCTCTTTCAATATCGACAAGCGCTTGTTTATCAGGTTTTACCTTTGTAAGCAATCCTTCTTTTACCAATAAATCCGGCATAATTTCATGAACACCAACAACTTTTATATTTTCATTTTCAATTTCTTTAATCAAGGCACGCAAGATACCATCATCACCTAAAGCTCTTAAACCAAGCTTAGTAAAAAAGGCTGTCGTTCTCAAATCAGGAACAAGCTCAGAAAACGTAGGTCTATGAATTGTGCCGATCATAACAACATCTTGAACACCTTCATCTTTTAATAGTTTAAACCCTGTTCCGGCCTGACCTATCCTTATCCATTTATGATTTATACTATCATCAAATATAGCTCTATCAGCATTTCCTTCTATTGCCAAAACAAAATAAGGAATTTTGTGATTTTTTGCATAATCTATTAATATGTGCGGAATAGAACCTCCGCCTGCTATTATACCTAATTTTCGCTTATTATCACTCATAATTACTTTCTCAATATTAAAACTTTTCTTAAACTATCATACTTATTTTAGTTTTTCAAGAACCAGTTTAAAGCTTTTTACTTCTATGTAAAATAAAGGCTTTATGATTGACACTTGAAATCATCAGTGTTATTGATATAAAAAACGATATTATCGGGGAAAAATTGTGATAACAAATAAAAATTCTATAAAAATATATGAAAAGACCGATTTTGAAGGAATGCGTAAAGCCGGAAAATTGGCAGCGGAATGTTTAGATTATATAACAGAATATGTCAAAGAAGGGATTTCTACCGGAGAATTAGACGATTTATGCCGAGAATTCATCATAAATCATGGTGCTATTCCTGCCTGTTTAGGTTATAGAGGCTATCCCAAAACTATTTGTGTATCTGTAAATCATGTTATTTGTCACGGAATTCCTACTTATGATAGAAAACTTGTCAATGGAGATATCGCAAACATAGATGTCACTGTAATTTTAAACGGTTGGTATGGTGATACAAGCAGAATGTATTATGTCGGCAAGCCCAAAATTAAAGCAACCAGGTTATGTGAAGTTACTTATGAATGTTTGATGCGTGGAATTGACGCTGTACGTCCGGGGGCTCACTTTGGGGATATAGGTGCTGTAATTGAAGAATATGCACACAAATATGGTTATTCGGTAGTAGATATGTTTTGCGGACACGGTTTAGGAAAAGTTTTTCACGATGAGCCTAACGTAATGCACTGCGGTAAAAAAGGTACCGGTCCACTTATTGAAGAGGGTATGTTCTTTACTATTGAACCAATGATAAACATCGGAAAAAAAGACGGAATCATCTTATCTAACGGATGGACTGCCGTTACCAGAGATAAAAGCTTATCTGCTCAATTTGAACATTCTTTAGGTGTAACTAAAGACGGCTGTGAAATATTTACATATTCTCCTAAAGGATTAGATAAACCACCTTATAAATTGGACTAAATATGAAAGAACAAGAAGTTAAAGAAAAACCTCATTATTTAGGGCACAGAATGCGCCTAAGAGAGAGATTCTTGAAAGATGAAGGCAAAAGCATGGCCGACTATGAGCTTCTGGAACTGCTGTTGACCATAGCCATTCCCAGAAGAGATGTGAAACAAAAAGCTAAAGATTTGCTCAAGCATTTTGGTAGTTTCAATAAAGTAATTACAGCTTCTCAAAATTCTTTATCTTCTTATGGATTATCGGAAAATGTTATTACCCTTTTAAAAGTTGTTAAAGCATCTGCAATAAAAATGTCTTGGCAAGAATTAAGCAGTCGCGACGAACCTATTCTTAGTAATTTTGATTATATGCTGGATTATTGTAGAACAGCAATGTCCCATCTTGATATAGAAGAATTTAGAGTGATTTTTTTAGATGCACGTTTAAGAATAATTACAGAAGAAACTTTACAAAGAGGAAGCGTAAACTGTGTTTCTGTTCATCCGAGAGAAATTTTGAAAGCTGCTATACAAAATAATGCCACATCAGTAATTTTAATGCATAACCATCCAAGCGGAAATCCTAAACCTTCCATAAAAGACCTGGAGGTTACAAAACAAATAATTATCGCTTTAAAATCAGTAGATATTAATGTAAATGATCATATTATTATATCTCCAAATACATATTATAGCTTTTTAGAAGAAGGCATACTTGCCAGACTAAAGAAAGAATGAAAGGTTAAATAATGAAAATTTCTAACATGATTGATTCTATTAATGATGATGTATGTTTTCAAACTTCTGATAATAAACGATTTCGATTACGGGCTGCTGCGATTATTATTGAGGATAATCATATATTATTTGCAACCAACAGTTCAGAAAATTACTATTACTCCATCGGTGGAGCAATAAATCTCGGTGAAACTGCCGAAAATGCAGTCAAAAGAGAAGTTTTGGAAGAAACCGGAATTACTTATGAAATTGATAGGCTTGCTTTTGTACAAGAAAACTTTTTTAAACGTAATGATGGAATGTTAAAAGGTTTAAGCTGTCACGAAATTACATTTTTTTTCTTAATGAAACCCAGAGGTTCTAAAATATTGAACAGTCACAGTAAGACTTTAAATAATACCATTGAAGAACAGATGGTCTGGCTTGATATTGATAAACTTGATCAATATGAAGCTTACCCTATGTTTTTTAGAGATAAATTAAAAAATCTAAAACCTTATATTGAACATATTGTAACTCGTCAATAAAAAACAAATAAGCCTCCCAAAAAAGGAGGCTTATTTGTTGTACTATAAATTAAAACATTATTATGCCTCAAGAATAATATACTCTATCTTATTAGCTTCGGCTTTAATAACATTTAATTTGATATTATTTATATTGACGATTTTATTATCAAGCGAGAACATATATTTATTACTTACCTCTCCATCACCTAACGTTTTGTACGTAAACACCATTTGATTATTTTCTATTCCGTCATAGATAAGCTCATAACCATACAAAGTTTCTGACACTTCCGTACGTGTACTAATAACTGGTGTCATAACAACATCATCAGGTTCTAAACTAAACAAAGCATCTAAAATAACTATACGATTACCAACCATACGACCGATACGATTATAAAATTCTCCAACCTCATTTACAAGTAAAACATCTTTACTGTCTCCTTGATAAACAAGCATATATCGGCTTCCATCAAATTTAACTTCACCAAATGCTTTAAATTCTCCATCTTTTCTGAGATAAATCGGAGATAATGCTGAACTTAAAACAGCATTTTTATTTATTCTCAAATTTTCCACACTGTAAAAATCTGTTCTGAAGGTTCTGCTTGAAGCCATAATTCTGCCGGTTTTAGTAACTAACACGGTATCTTTTTCCAACTTTTCCTCAGTAATAGTCTTACTTTCAGACAAAAACTCTTCACCTGTAGTCCTATCATAATTAAACACTTTTTCTGTTTGCCATATTTTAAACGGAGTGTAACGATTGGTTAAAAAATCTTTTGTATCTGATAAAGAACAAGCTCCAAACATTAAAACCGATAAGATTGCTATAATTTTTTTCATGTGACTAATCTCTTTAATTGATGTTTAAACATTATTTATGTATAAACTATATATCAGATTTAGTAAATAAAAAGATAACAAACGGGAAAAATATGAACAATAATTTATCAAGTTGCACCATTATCACTTTTGAAGCGTTAGAAACAATACCGGAAGATTTAACATTTTTTTTAGATGAATATTTTGATGTAACCGCTTGTAATTATACCGATGATGGGAAGGAAGAATATGTAGGATATGCCGGACTGGATTTCGATGAAAAAAGTTTTTTAGATTCCGCTAAAGCGTTAAATTTAACATTGCCTTATTACAAAATAGAAGTTTTAAAAAACAAAAACTGGCTAACTGAAAATGTTATCACATTTGATCCTATTGAAACTGACGATTTTTTAATTTACGGAATACATGAAAAAGGAACTCCACAAACCGATAAGCCTACAATAAAAATATACGCTGCAACAGCATTCGGTTCTGGACATCAAACTACTAAATCTTGTTTAAATGCTATAAGTGATTTAAATAAAATGGGAGCAAAGCATCAAAATATTTTAGATATGGGAACAGGTTCCGGAATTTTGGCTTTAGCTTGTGCAAAAATATGGCAACAAGATAAATCTATCATCACTGCTGTAGATATTGATGACGAATCGGTCCGAGTTACTACACAAAATGCTTTTGATAATAATTTAGAACAATTTTTAAACGTAGCACAAAGTGATGGTTACAGCTCTAAAATTGTTAGCAACAACGCCCCTTATGACATTATCTTATCAAACATATTGGCACGCCCCCTAATCGAGATGGCTCCTTCTTTATATACTCATCTTAAAACCGGAGGATATTGTATTATATCTGGATTTATTGACAATCAGGTTGATTGGGTTCTAAAAGCTCATGAACAACAAGGTTTAAAATTAATTAAAACCTATAATATTGATAACTGGTATGCTCTTTTATTGGAGAAAATATAATGAATTTAAAAAAATTTCAACAACAACTGAAATCTGACAATATAGAAGCTTTTTTGGTAACCAGAAACAATATGTATCTTAATCAAGATGTTAAAAAAGAAGAAAATCAGCTTTTAAAACTTAGTGGTTTTAGTGGTTCGCAAGGATATATGATTGTGACTCAAAAAAAAGCATGGCTTTTGGTAGACAGCAGATATTCTATTCAGGCACGCCTTGAAAGCAATGAAAAAGAAATTGAAGTTATTGATATTAAATCTTTTTTTCCAGCAATCATTGCCTTACTTAAAAACCAAAATATAAAAAACCTTACTTGTAATCCTTGGTGTATAAGTGTGTATGATTGGGAAAACTTTGCAAAAAAAGGGATAAATTTAGTTGCAAATGAAAATATTCTTCAAAATTTAGTTATAAGAAATAATAATATTTTTGAACATAAAATACAGTTTACAGGGGAAAACAGCCATGAAAAATGTTTACAAGTTGCCAATGCTTTACCTGAAAAATATGAGGCAATGCTCATAACTTCGGCAGATGAAGTTTCCTGGATTGCAAATTTGCGTTCTGATGATTTGGAACACTCTCCGGTTTTAAGAGCTTATGGTCTTTTATCAAAACAAGGTATTTTAACTATTTTTGCCGATAATTGTAACTATAGTAATGTTTTACCACTATCAGAACTGAAAAATGAACTTTCAAAATATGTCGGACAAACCATATTAATTGAAAGAAATTTTACACCACAAAAGATATTAAGTTTGATACCTGAAGGAGTAAAAATAGACACTCGCGGACAAAATCCTGTAACATCGTTTAAGTTGATGAAAAATAAAGTTGAGATTGACGGCTTCAAAAAAGCCCATATACGAGATGGTGTTGCAATGGTGAAGTTTTTGCATTGGTTTGAACATAATTACAAAGGGAAAACCGAAATTGATGTTGTAAAAAAATTAAAAGAGTTTCGCACACAAGACAATATGTTTTTTTCAGATAGTTTTTCAACGATTGTAGCCAGTGGTAAAAATGCAGCTATTGTACATTATAATCCTAAAGAAAATTGCTCTTCAATCATAAAAGAAGATACCGTATTGCTAATTGATAGCGGGGCACAATATTATGACGGGACAACCGATATCACAAGAACCATTGCTGTCGGAAACCCGTCAGAGGAAATCAAAAATGCATTTACACAGGTTTTGAAAGCGCATATTGCTTTAGCTTCTTTAACTTTTCCCAAAGATACACCTGCTTATGCTCTAGATGCTATCTGCCGTTCAGAACTTTGGAGAGCATATAAAAATTACGGACACGGGACAGGCCATAGTGTCGGCCATTTTTTAAATGTTCATGAAGCGCCTTTCGGTTTAAGCCCATATAACAGCAAGTTTGCCGAAGAAAATTATATCACTTCTATTGAACCGGGATATTATAAAGAAAATGAATATGGTATACGTATCGAAAATATGGCATATCTTGAACAAACCAATAATTTAGGTTTTTTAAAATTCAAAAACCTAACCTTTGTACCTATTGATAAACGCTTAATTAATGCTTATCTCTTGAGTAGCGAGGAGCAAAACTGGCTAAACAATTATCATAAAGAGGTTATAGATTGTTTAGCTCCACATTTGGATAAGACGTTGAGAGAATGGCTTAAAGAAGTTTGCTCCCCGCTATAAAATTTTCAAAAGGAGAAACCATGAAAAGATTTTTTTTTGCCGTTATGGTGCTAACCATAATGATTTATCCGGTATATGCAAATTTAGTATTTAATAGTGCAGGGTATCCCTTAAATCAACCATTACAAGAATATTTTTCTGCCGAAGATCAAAATTATAATAGATCTATCATTTATATCTTTTTTAATAATGATCAAGACTGTTATCAATGTCCGCAAACGGTAGAAATTACTGAACAAGTGTATAATCAATATTACAGCAATAAATACTCGATGTTTGTCATTAATTATGCCGAAGATACCGAATATGATTTTGCCACAGCCTATAAACTAAACTCACCTCTTGCCATCGTGTTGGTAAAAATTGAAAACGGCAATGTTGTCGGTTATCAAAAAATCAGCAATCCACAAAATATGCTTTCGTTCGGAGAAGATTATATCCTTTACTTAAAACAACAAATTGATACTTATTTAGGATCTTAAAAAAGGCTCTTTTTATGAGCCTTTTTTAAGATTAGAAACTGGTAACAACACGAAGATAATTTACACTTGAGCCCGTTAAACTTCCACCTCTGGTATTATTCGTACGATTACCATTTGAAAAATTAATAACCCAAGAATTTATACCACTAGCAGGGGTAGAAGACCAATATTTGGCTTCAGAAAATTGTGCGGCATCTACACCTTTTTGCGCCAGTTGTTCCAATGTGTCATTAACCTTATCTAATGCAAAAGAAGAATCTGCACCACTTTTTCCACCACCATGATCTACTGAATCCAAAGGATTTCTTCCGTATAACTCCATAAGTTCACCTATAGTTGGTATCCACCACCGCCCCGGACCAAAAGCATGGTTGTTTGCGTTGGTGGTTGTATCCGGATAAAAAGCCATTGCCGCTTCAGCTGCCAAAGATGAACAATATCTGATATCATTTTCAATACCTTGAGTAATTTCTTGACATATACCGGTACCATCTTCCCATCGAAAAAGATGACTAGTATTTATTGCACCAGTTGCATAAACCGGTGATGTGTAATCACGAGCATTTAAAAATGGTGCAAGAGCATCTGTATTATATATAGCAATATCCTCTGTTCTAGTTGTAAAATCCATATTTCCAAGACCTAACGGTATCTTTGTCACAGAGTTATCATATGGGTTTTGAGGATCAAACGAATACGTTGCCGTTTTACCACTACCTTCTTTTATAAATGTTAAATCTTTTAAGTTGACAATTTTTCCACGAGAACCAAGATCATTTTCCAACCAAAAAACAACGCCAATCGGTTTTTTCTGAGATGACGGATCATAGTCATCAATTAAAGAACAAGAATCATCTGAATAAAAAACATAACCGATTTCACAATTTTTCGCATTCTTATCAGGTGAACTACACAAAGTGTAAGCAGAATCGCTTGGACATTCAACCAAAGAGCCACACCAACTTTTTTTATCTGCTTTAGTAAAACCAAGACTGGCACAATCTGTGTTTTTTGCCAATGCACATTTTTTATAATCTCTATCAAAAGGACAATATATATATCCTCCTTTAGGACAGTTTGGATCACCTTCTTTAGAATACCCTAAAGATTTACAACTGGGATATTCAGAACAATTAAGCCCTGCCGAATTTGCCGAAAAAGAAACTAACATTAACAATAAAGACAAAACATACTTCATATTCTTTTCCTTTCTAATTAAAACAATGGACCCTGTTTAAATCTGCAGGACATCTTAAATAGTTTGTACAATCTTCACTACTGTCCTCATATCCCAACGAAGCACAAAATTCCACCGGGTTCTCAGGACGCACTATCTCCGCCATTTTTCCATCCCAACAATTATTATAATTAACTTGCCCTTCTTCACATTCTATGGAGCAATCAAAACATGCCAAGCCTTTAAACTCAATTTCTGTACAACTATACTTATCTTCAGGTGGTTTGTTATCGGCTGTATAATATTTTCCGTCTTTACACTCCCACTTTGCACAATGCCACTTGCTTGTATCATATTGGCAAGCCACACCACCATATTGACAAGAAGATTCAGTATACCCGAGCTCTTCACATCGTTCTCTATAATCGTTAACGCACTGTGATTCTGCTTGTGTCGGATATGGTAACACTAAAAGAAGCGCTACAATCAACCACATGAAACTTACTCCTTCTTGTTAAACAATCTATATATTTGAGTATACCAAAAATCTTTTATTTTTTCAACTTTAAAATGTCATTAAATATAATTTTTCATTTTTTCTACTAACTCTGTAGGCATACGCATAGGTCTGCGTTTTGCCAAATTGACATACACAGCTTTTACCTTAACTTCTACCAAAACATCTTCATTGCGTTTTATTTGTTGCAAAAGTGTGACGGTGGCTCCTGTTTGTTCAATTGTTTCGCAACTTACAGTCAACAAATCGTCCAAAATAGCAGGAGATCTATAATCAGCTTCAACATGTCTGACCATAAATGCAAATCTGTCTTTTTCTAAAACTTCCTGTTGATTGCCAATCCCTATATAACGCAAAAATTCTGTCCTGGCGCGTTCTGCAAATTTTAAATAGTTTGCATAATATACAACACCACCGGCATCTGTATCTTCATAATACACACGAACAGGTAAAACAAACTTTCCTTTTGTATCATCAAACTCACAATTCATCTTTTTTACTTTCAATATTAGCTAACAAATCAAACTGGGTATTGTCTTTTTTAATTCTAGGCTTAGAAATTCCCATATATTGACAACCTAAATCGGATATTATACGCCCTCTTGGTGTTCTTTGAATAAAACCTAGTTTTAATAAAAACGGCTCAACAACCTCTTCAATTGTGTCACGTTCTTCCGACAGAGCAGCTGCTAATGTATCCGCTCCGACAGGTCCTCCACCATAATTTACGGCTATACAATTAAGATATCTTCTGTCAAAATTATCAAGACCGAAATTATCAACATCTAAACGTTTTAAGGCCATATCGGCAAGTTTATTATCAATTTCGCTACCTCCTGATACAGCTCCAAAATCACGTACACGACGCAAAAGACGTCCTGCTACGCGAGGCGTTCCTCTTGAACGTTTGGCTATTTCAAGAGCTCCGTTTTCAGAAATAGGCATTCCTAAAATCGATGCCCCTCTTAATACGATTTGTTTTAGTTCATCATGAGTATAAAAATCAAGCCTTAGCGGAATACCGAATCGTTCACGTAATGGAGTCGATAAAAGTCCTGAACGAGTTGTAGCACCAACTAAGGTAAACGGTTGCAAATCTATTCTGACAGAACGAGCCGAAGGTCCCTCCCCAATAATTAAATCTAGCTGAAAATCCTCCATGGCCGAATATAAAACTTCTTCAATTGCCGGATTCAAACGATGAATTTCATCAATAAACAAAACATCATTAGGTTCCAAATTAGTAAGTATTGCAGCTAAATCTCCCGATTTTGTAATCATAGGAGCTGATGTTGCTTTAAAACCTACACCAAGCTCTTTTGCCACAATTGAAGCAAGTGTTGTTTTACCAAGTCCCGGAGGACCGAAAAGTAAAACATGATCCAAAGCCTCATTTCTTTGTTTTGCTGCATCAATAAACACTTTCAAATTTTGACAAGCTAAAGTTTGTCCCACAAAATCTGCCAAACATTGCGGTCTGGTATTCAAGGGCACATTAATAGAATTTTTTTCATCATCTGCCAACGGATATGGGCTTACAATTCTTTCTTCCATTTTTTAAAAATCCTTTCCGGCAAATTCTTTTAACGACAACTTTATAAGTTCTGATATTGATTTATCTTTGTTTGCCTCATAAATTTTTGCTACGGTTTTATATGCTTCCAAACGCTGATAACCCAAATTTACCAGAGCTGAAATAACATCTTCCATTGCACCTGTATCTCCAGCAATCGTAGTGTTTTCAGAAATTTGTTCAGATAAAGATAAATCAGCAACACAAACATCCCCAATAGGCACCGTAACGATTTTATCTTTAAGTTCCGTAACCAAACGAGCAGCCAACTTCGGACCAACGCCATTTGCTCTTAAAAACGAGCCTTTATCCTGAGCTGAGACGGCTTGGGCCAATTGGGAAGGCGTTAATGCTGATAAAATACTTAAACAAACTTTTGCTCCAACACCTTGAACTTTGGTAAGAGTATTAAACCACTCTTTTTCCCACGCATCATAAAAGCCAAACAAAGAAATGCTATCTTCACGAACAACTGTTTCTATTAATAAAGAAACTTCCAATCCTTTATTAAGCCGTGCCAAAGTTTTTGACGAAGCCCACACCAGATAACCGACCCCATGCACATCAATTATACAATTATCCTCAAATACACTATCGATAATACCTTTAAGTTTTGCTATCATTTATTAATCCTAAAAAAACATTTTTTATTACTGTATATGAGTTTACCTTACCTTACAAGTTTTTTTATTAATCTTTGCAAAGTTTTAAGCAATCCCTTTTTTTTGTTTTTTTTAATATTAAATATTAGAAACATTTTATTTTAGAGGAGGAAAAATGAAAAAATTAATTTTAATCTGTTTATTTAGCGCGCTTATTTATTCAGGAAATGTTTCTGCTCGTTCTTTAGGAACTGACTATGACATGTTCAAATATTGGCTTAATAAAAATTATGGCATTGATTATGGAATTGACACTTCTTTTATGCCTCAACGAGGAGCACCCGGTGGAAAATATAATGCTGTACAACTTTATATATATCCTTATCTGACATGGACAACTCATAAAAATGAATATGGAACAGGAAGCTTAAATATGGCCTACACTATCATACGCTATGGCAATCATAATGCTGCAGATGTAGGAAACAATATGGGTGTTGTCGATGATATAAACGATTATAACACAAAAGCTAACGAATTTAATGAGTTATATTACACCTACCAATTAGGCGGCAAATTTAATTGGTTGACGTTGGGTCTGGGACAATATCCTATTTATAATTTTGATGGTTCTCCATATAATTCAAATCAACAAGTAAACTTTATTAACTATGCATTATCACAAAACGCAACTTCAACATATCCGACTGCAGGTGTTGGTGCTTTTGTTCAAATCGCACCTGAAAACAGCGATTGGAGTTTTGCAATAGGTTCTCAAGATGCCAGTAATGTAGATGCTGTAAGCGTGAGAGTTAACGATCTAAATGACGGACATTTCACAACTTTTGCTCAACTTCAATATGCTCCGTCTAACAAACTTGGAGATGCTGAATTTTCTGTTTTACTGTATAATCAACCCTCTGTAAAACTTCAACCTCAAACAACCAATGGTTGGTCAATTAATTTATCGCAAAACATTGGAGAAAAATGGAACATTTTCGGCCGTGTAAACGGGGTATCCGGACACATGGATACAATCGAACAATCATGGTCGGCTGGTATTGTTCGCTTAAATCCGTTAGGAAGAAACGATTTAGACCAAATTGGTCTTGCTTATGCCTATAATAAAATCAATGAAGAAGCTGTGGGAGAAAAACTTTCTCATGATGCAGAGCAAATTATTGAAGCATATTGGTCATGGGGAATTTCTAAATGGGCTACAATAACCCCTGATGTACAATTTTACATAAATCCGGCACTTAATCCTAAATCAGATTACGGCACAGTTGTTTCACTAAGGCTAACATTATTTATGTAAAAAGTTTAATAAAATAATAACATCCAAGCAGTTAATAAAAAATATTAACTGCTTATTTTTTTTGCTTTACAAGACAAAAGAAATAAGATTAAAATCTGTCATGTCTTTGATAAAAATGGAATTAAAAATGTATAGATTTAAAAAAATAATATTTGTAATTACTATATCCTTAACACTTTGTTGTTGTACAAATATACATCAAAAATCTTCTATTGTTCCGGCAATAGTTCCTCATGCACAAAAAATAAAAACAGAAACACCAAAAATAACAAATATCATAGGTGCTGTTGAGCCTATTTATATACTACCGATGAAATCGGCCTTTTATGCTCGAGTTGACACTGGAGCTACAACATCTTCCATTGATGTCACAAATTTAAAACGTTTTGAACGAGATGGTGAAAAGTGGGTTTCTTTTACAATTACTAATCGTCGAAGCGGTGAAACTTATAATTTTGAGAAACAAATTTATAAACGTGTTCGCATAACAAGAGCCGAAGAGCATGAACGCCGTGTTAAGGTGTTTATGGATGTCCGTTTTGGAGGAGAAAAATTCAGCGCTGAGTTTACTTTAGCCGAACGTAATGATTTTGACTATCAAGCTTTAATCGGACGCAATATATTAACCGGAAGAGCAATCGTAGACACTTCCATTTCTAACACCCTAAAATAACATAAAGCTGGAACTACCATGAAAAATTTTTTCACCATCAGAAAAATTTTAACATTTTGCCTAATTTTATCTATATTTTTTACCATATATAGTGCTTATTATAAAATAAAATATTGGGGCTTTAGTATTAAACCTCAAGCCACCTCAGATGTATGGATCGTTGATGCGCATATTTCTTTTACACCAACGGGAGAGCCTATTAATGTATCTTTAGCGACACCGCAAACCGGTAAAGAATTTAAAATTTTAAATGAGGACATTGTAGCCAAAGGTTATGATATCACAAAGGATGAAAAAAATAACCGTATAATAATGAAATCCAAACCTAAAAAAAGCAAACAAAATATTTATTACAGAGTTGCTATATATGACAATGAAGACACAAAAGGTAAAATAAGGGATGAATCAAAACCGAAAGTAAATGTTCCGATATTTGATTTACAACAACAAGAAATGGTTGATGAAATTTTATTAGCCGCCGAAAAATTTGAAGGAAATCAAGTAAAAAAACTCATAAGCATTTTCAACCAACAACCTTTAGATCCGAATGTCAGTGCTTTTTTACCAGTTAGGGTAACCGAAAAGGAAATTGCTGAAAAAATTATTGATATTTTAGCTTATAAAGGTATATCAGCACGACTGACAAGAGGTGTCCGTTTAGTTGAAAGTAAAAAAGCCTCTCAGGCCGATTTGATGATTGAAACTCATGACGGATATAAATGGCGAATTTATGATTTGCATACGGCAAAAGAAGGTGTACCTAAGAATTTTATGGTTTTCCAAAGAGGTGGTGTTTCTTTACTTGATGTTAGTGGGGGAAGAAACTCAAAAATCAGATTTTCTGTTTTAAAATCTGTTACTCCATCAATTAAAATGGCTGGACATAGAGCAAAATTTTCAGAATTTTCCAAGACATTTGATTTTTCAATTTATAACTTACCATTACTTGCTCAAAACACTTTAAAATGGCTTATGGTTTTCCCTTTAGGAATTTTAATTACAGTTTTGTTCAGAAACGTTATAGGCCTTAAAACTATGGGAACTTTTACACCGATGCTTATTGCTATGTCATTGGTAAAAACAGGTTTTATTGCCGGACTGATTTGCTTTAGCATTATTATATCTGTCGGTCTTGTCATAAGAACATTATTATCAAGATTAAATTTGTTGCTTGTACCAAGAATTTCTGCTGTCGTTATATTTGTTATTTTAATCATGCAATATATGGCCATAATCGGATATCAAATAAATTGGGAAGTCGCATCTTCTGCAATTTTCTTCCCAATTATTATCACAGCTTGGATTATCGAAAGAGCTTCTATCATATGGGAAGAAGACGGAGCCGGTAACGCAACAAGAGAAATTTTATATTCTATGATAACTGCCATCGCAACATATTTTGTTATCAGCAACGAATATGTTCGCCACATCACTTTTGCTTTCAGCGAAATAAACTTGGTAATTTTATTCATTGTGATGTTGCTCGGAACATACACCGGTTATCGCTTAACCGAACTTAAAAGATTTACTCCGTTAGCAAGAGGATAAAATGTTTGATATATTTAAAAATTTCACAAAGCCAAGCATTTTAAGAGCTAAAGGTATTTTAGGAATGAATGCTCGTAATTATGACATTATCGGGCACAACAATAAAAGACGTTTATACCCCTTAGTTGATGATAAAGTGCAAACAAAAATATTGGCTAATAAAGCTTGTATAAATACACCTGATTTAATTGGCATTATTGAGTATCAATATCAGGTAAAAAATTTTGAATTATATATCAAAAACCATCAACAATTTGTGATTAAACCTGCACACGGTAGTGGAGGCAAAGGCGTTTTGGTAATAAAAGAGTGGACTGAAAACAATTTTATTACAGCTTCCGGAAAAACACTTTCTTTTAAAGAAATTTACCAACACATTTCCAACGTATTAAGCGGTCTTTTCAGCTTAGGCGGTCAATATGATGTTGCTGTCATTGAAGAAATGGTAAACTTTAGCGATGTGTTTAGTGACTTTAGTTATCAAGGTGTTCCGGATGTCAGAATTATTGTTTATAAAGGATATCCTGCGATGGCTATGATGCGTCTTGCAACTGCACAATCAGGAGGAAGAGCCAACTTACACCAAGGAGCTGTCGGTGTCGGAATTGATGTGAAAACAGGAAAAACTTTGAAGGCCGTGATGCATAATTTACCGATAACACACCACCCTGACACAAATGCAGATTTAATGGACTTATCAGTTCCGTTTTGGAAAGAACATTTAATTATCGGCGCTAAAGCATTTGAAATGACCGGACTTGGATATTTAGGCGCAGATATTGTGTTAGATAAGAAAAAAGGTCCTATGATGCTTGAGCTAAATGCTCGTCCCGGTCTTGCTATTCAGATTGCTAATGGAAAAGGTTTGTTAAACGTTATAAAAGAAATTGAAGAAAACTATCCTAAAAATCTTTCAGCAGAAGAAAGAATAGATTTTATCTTGAATAAATAAAAATTAATTCCTAAATAATCTAAAGAGAATATATTAAACCCGTGAAAGGAACAATTATGACCGAATTACTAAAAAAATCAGAAACAAAAAACTTAAGCAAAGCAGAAACAAAAAACATTGAAGCTACTGAAAAAAAACAACTTGGAGTAAGCCAAACTCGTGCAAAAAAAATTAAACATTCATACAATGTTGAGGATGCAGAAAATTCTTTGGTCTTAAAATTAAAAGATGGCGATGTCGTTATCAAAATGTTTCCTGATGCAGCGCCAAACCATGTCGCTCGTATAAAAGAACTGGTCAGAAACGGTTTTTACAACGGATTAAAATTTCATCGTGTGATTGAAGGGTTTATGGCTCAAACAGGCTGTCCTTTAGGCACAGGAACAGGAGGAAGCGGTAAGAAACTGAAAGCTGAATTTAATACTATTGAACATAAAAGAGGGACAGTTTCTATGGCAAGGGCAATGGATCCTAATTCTGCAGACAGCCAATTTTTTATTTGCTTTGCCGATGCTCCCTGGCTTAACGGACAATATACTGTATGGGGAGAAGTTATATCCGGTATGGAATATGTCGATCTGATTAAAAAAGGTGGAGGATATAACGGTATGGTAAGCAATCCGGACATTATTATCAGTATGGACGTTATCGCTGATTTATAAGACATATGTAAGAGGGGATTTCCCCTCTTTTTATTGACATTGTAATATGTATTACAGCATACTTAACTATAGTAATCTGAACAGGAAAAAAATATATGACACAATTATGGTCTATAATCGCAACAATCAAGCAATTTTCAAAACCGGTGATAAAGATATTGTAAAAGCTATTATAACTGAACGAGAAAAACCTTTATCCTTACAAAATGTTATTTATCTTCAAATATTGATATTCTGTTAAATAAAATGGAAAAAAGAAATGAGGATGCTATTTATATTGAATATTTAAGATTATTAAAAAAACATCTTGCAACCAAAGAACAACACAATTTTGATTTAAATATTAATAAAATGAGAGAAATGGTAAATGCATACCGACAAAAAGGCAATTCAGAATCGCTAAACAATACAAAAAACAATATAAGATTAGATTTTAACCATAATAAAGAACATTAATTTTCTTTTTTCTTAAATCCCTGTGCTACAACATATGTTTCCGGAGAGCCTTGACGGCTTGCATCAGGCTTATGATGAGAAACTTTGGTAAAATTCTTTTTCATATCGGCAAGCAAATTTCCTTCTGCTCCACCTTGAAATACTTTAGCAATAAAAATTCCGCCTTCGGAAAGCACTTCTTTAGCAAATTCATAAGCAGCTTCAACAAGCCCGATTGTCCGCAAATGATCTGTTTGCTGATGGCCGGTAGTGTTTGCTGCCATATCGCTCATGACAATATCTGCAGGTCCGTTTAACAATGCTTTCAAATTTTCCGGAGCATCATCTTTGGTAAAATCTTGACATATCATGGTTGCACCGGCAATCGGTGTTGTTTCTAAGATGTCAATTCCGACAACTTGACCCTGTCCTTTATTACGTTCAACAGCAACTTGTGTCCATCCTCCGGGAGCGCAACCTAAGTCTACTACCGTTTTACCTTTACCTAAAAATCTATATTTTTCATCAAGTTGTATAAGCTTAAAGGCTGCACGTGAACGATAACCCAGTCTTTTAGACTCAGCTACATATGGATCATTAAGTTGACGTTCAAGCCATCTGTTTGATGATGCTTTTTTATATTTTGAGGTTTTAACCTTAACAGTTAATGCTTTTCTACCTCTGATAATCTTTGCTGATTTGGTAAGCTTTGCCATTATCTTGAAGTTCCTTTATAATTGCATCTTGTGCACTTTTTAATGAAGCTGTCAGTTTTTCGAACCCTAAATTTTCGTATATACTCTTAAATATAGTACAGCCGGAAATCATAATTGGAGCTCGGTTTTTACCTATATATTTTGACTCTTCTCTTTCTGATAAACTCATCTTATAAATATCACCGATTACTTTATCTAAATCTTTATAACTTAAAATTCTGCCATCAGATTTTTGACGATCATATTCTTCATCTTGATTTATCATTGAAGCCAATCTTAGCGGAGTACTTGATGTAGCAATCAATGTGCAACTGTTCTTATATTTTTCAAGTTCGGATTGTAAGATAAATTTTTGTACATATGGTATAATGTTTGCCTGTAAATTTTGCTGATTTTTTTCATCAAAATGTTTCAAATCAAAAGCTTCTGATGCATTTCTTGCTCCCCATGGAATAGATATTGTATATATCATCCTCGGATTTTCTTCATTGGTAGCAAGAGTTATTTCCGTTGAACCGCCACCTAAATCGTACACAAGAGCATATTTTGCATTTTTATCCGCATTTAATAGGGCGCCTTTTAAATTCAAATAAGCTTCTTGTTTTCCATCAATTACATCAATTTTTATACCACTTGTTTTTTCAACTTTTTTAACAAAATCCATACCGTTAGAAGCCATACGACAAGAGGCTGTTGCAATTGCTCTATAGTTTTTAACATTATATTGTTCTAGAACTTTAGCATATTCAGAAAACGCTTTCAATCCGCGATCAATTGCCTCATCGGTAAAACACATATTAGCATACATTCCTTCACCTAGTTTAGTTGGTATGCTATCTTTGTAAACTAACTTTCCATGACTATCTACAACCATAATACGACAAGAATTTGTACCTAAATCAATTGCTGCCAGATTTTCGTTTGCCATGGTATCCTCCTCTTTGATATAAACGATGCCGTCTTTGGGGTTTGCGATTAGCACGTTGTTGACGTTCATTATGCATCATATCTAAAAGCATTCCTTCACGAATACCCCTATCAGCAACCGTAACCTCAGAAATCGGCCAAAATGTAAGTAAAGATTCTATAATAGCACAACCAGCAATAGTCAAGTCAGATTTTAATGGTCCTATACATGGGTGTTTACGACGCCCTTCATCACCAATAGTTTTTATTTTATTAATTACTTTTTCCACATCCGAACCGGAAATAGATATCCCATCAACAGCAGAACGATTATATCTGGGTAAACACAAATGCACCGCTCCCAAAACGGTAACTGTTCCTGATGTACCGATAACCTGAATTTCTTGATTTTGTATTCCTTCATAAATACCAAATTTATCATCAAATTCTTTTAATATCGATTGGGTTCGTTCCATTATGGTATTATACGCAAGCGTTGTCATATCTTGCTTAGGGAAAGCTTCAGAAATGGTAACAACACCATAAGGAAGAGATACAAACCCTTCTATAAAAGTTTTACCACTATCAGTTATACGAGCAAGCGAAATTTCCGTTGAACCGCCTCCAATATCGAACACAAGCATACGCTTAATGTTACGATTAAGCAGGGGTACACAACCTACCACAGCTAAACGGGCTTCTTCTTTTGATGAGATAATTTCCAAATTTATACCAGCTTCTTTTTTAACCATTTCTACAAACTGAACACAATTTTTTGCTCTACGGCAGGCAGCTGTTGCCACAAAACGAGAGCCGGCAATGGGAGCATATTCGTTTATAACACCTCTACACACTTTTAAGGCAGCAACAGTTCGACGCATAGCCGCCTTTGATAGCTCATTATCATTTATGATACCTTCTCCCAAACGTGTAATTTTAGAAAAAGTTTCAACCACATGAAAAGATGTTGGTGTCGGTGTGGCAATTACTAAACGGCATGAATTAGTTCCTAAATCTATCGCTGCATAATTAGACGCCGGTATAGTATCTTTTTTTACTGCCGGCACATAATTATTTTTCTTTGACACACCTTTTTTCATATATAGATTTTACGCTCCATATACTTCTGTGCGCACTTTAGTGCGTAAATCGTCAATACAAACCAAATTCTTATTTTTATCCTCGTAATACCAATATACCCAACCATTACAAGCTGCCGCATTTTGCGCTGCCGCACCTACCTGATGAATTGAACCTTCTGCTGTATCGCTTTTTATAGTTCCATCAGAACGGATAATGGCAGTATGTTTACGAGTTGAATCAAATAATGTTGTTCCAGGTTCTAATAAACCTCTTTCAACAACTGAACCAAACGGAATTCGAGGTTGTTTACGCTTACAACTAAATTCTAAAGCACCGTCTTCAATCGTGGTTACTTCATCTATACGTTTTTGAGCACCCTCAACATAGGAGCTGTCCTTTTCAATACCAATAAAATTACGGCCTAATTTTTTAGCTACAGCACCTGTAGTTCCAGTACCAAAAAATGGATCTAACACAATATCTCCAACATTTGAAGAAGCCATAATCACCCTATAAAGCAAACTTTCCGGTTTTTGTGTCGGATGAAGCTTATTACCATCTTCACCTTTTAAGCGTTCTTTACCGGTACAAAGAGGCAACTCCCAAGTTGAACGCATTTGAGTATCTTCATTTAAAGCTTTCATTGCTTCATAGTTAAAAGTATATTTTGCTTTCGGATTTTTAACCGCCCAAATTAAAGTTTCATGAGCATTTGTAAAACGAGTACCTTTAAAATTAGGCATAGGATTTACTTTGTTCCAAATGATATCATTTAAAATCCAAAAACCCAAATCTTGTAATATGTAACCAACCCTAAAAATGTTATGGTATGAACCTATAACCCATATACTACCGTTATCTTTTAAAACTCTTTTGGCAGCGCTGAGCCAACGGCGAGTATAGTCATCATATGCTGCTATACTTTCAAAACTGTCCCACTCCTCATACACTCCGGCAACTGTCGTGTTATCTGGACGTGTTAAATTATCGCCCAACTGCAGATTATACGGAGGGTCGGCAAAAATCAAATCTACGGAGTTTTCCTCCATCGCGTTCATAATTCTTATACTATCGTCATTAATAATGGTGTTAATTATATTTTTAGTTTTTATAGTTTCTAACTTAACCATTGTTTTTACCTTATTTTACTTACATGAACGTTTCCAAGATACTTCAAGATAGTTATAATTTTATTAACATAGAATATTCATATTAAAAAAATTGTCATTTGGTATAAATATAATTAAATCAGATTATTCTTTTATGGCTAATTGGTCTTTTAAAACCCTTATTTTGTATTCTCTAAAATGTTGAGCAAATCTTTCATCTTTAGGTAAAATATTAAAATTTGGCATATCTGATGCCTTAATATTTTGCAAAATATCCGCTACTCTTAATAAAATTCTGGACGAATATTCAAATTGTCGTAATAAATTTTCTTTATTTTTCATCGTGGTACTCTCAAAATCTGCTTTGCAAACTTTGATAAAATCTACAACATAGTTTGTATGTCCTATTTGCAAATTCGATACCAGATCATAAAGCTTACCTATACGCATATCTTGTATTAAGTGAAATTTCATATGATGCATCGAACTTAAAAGTGCAAAATCTCTTATTTTATTTGGTATCTTTAAGCGCTTACAGATTTCTTTAATAGCATCGGTTCCTTTTGATTCATGGCCTTTATGCGAAGGTAATTGATCAGCTGGAGTAAAGATTTTACCTATATCATGCACTAAAACAGCAAACTGCACCATTACAGATTCACTACTGACAAATTTTAAAGCATTGAGCGTATGATCTCCCGCATTTCCTTCAGGATGAAATTCAATTTTTTCAGGAATAGAAAATAAGTTATCAATTTCAGGCATAATCTCTTTTAATGCTCCTATTTGGCGCATAATTTTAATAAAACGATAAAAAGAAGAACTTAAAAAAGCCTTTTCAAATTCTTGCCATATTCTTTCGGCACTTAAAAAGCTTAACATCTTTTTTGCAACCATATCAGAACATAAATTTATGGTACTTTCATCTACATCAAAATTAAGTTGTGCAGCAAAGCGACACATTCTTAAAACTCTTAGTGGATCCTCAACAAAATGCTCTGCATCTATATGTCTTATAAGTTTCTTTTTTATATCCTGCAAACCTCCAAAATAATCAATATACTGACAGGATTGTTCATCATAAGCAATTGCATTACATGTAAAATCTCTGCGTTGTAAATCTTCTTCCAAAGTTATATCCGGTGTAAAAACAAACTCAAAATCGGTATGTTTATCTCCTGTTTTGATTTCTTTGCGAGCAAGAGCATATTCTTGTTTGGTTTTTGGATGTAAAAAAACAGGAAAGCCTTTACCTACTTGTATAAAACCTAGTTCTTGCATTTGTTTCATATCTGAGCCGACTACGACATAATCTACATCGTTAGGAATTTTGCCCAAAATTTTATCTCGAACTGCTCCGCCTACCTGATATATTTTCATTTTTAAAATCCTTTTTTAAAGAGGATAATATTTTGCAATATAAAATGCAAGCAATTAAAATTTTGCAAAATTAATAAAAAAATCCCCTCTATGAAAAACATAAAGGGGATTTTGTTTTTTCAAATTAGAAACCCATTCCGCCGGGCATTCCACCCATACCACCGGCAGCGCCACCGCCACAATGGCATTCTTTTACAGGTTTTTCGGTTACCATAGCTTCGGTTGTAATGAGCAAACCTCCAACGGAAGCAGCATCTTGTAAAGCTGTGCGAACAACTTTAGTCGGATCTACAATACCTGCTTTAATCATATCGGTATATTCACCTTTTTGAGCATTATAGCCAAAGTTTGTATCTTTACTTTCCAAAAGTTTACCGACAATCACTGCACCATCTACACCTGCATTTTCAGCAATTTGACGAATTGGTGCTTGGATAGCTTTACGGATAATATTAATACCTGCTTTTTGGTCTTCGTTAGACGGATTTAAGCTATCTAAAACTTTTGAAGCATATAACAATGCAACACCGCCACCGGCTACAACGCCTTCTTTAACGGCAGCTCTTGTCGCATTTAAAGCATCATCAATACGATCTTTTTTCTCTTTAACTTCCACTTCTGATGAACCACCGACGCGAAGAACAGCTACACCACCGGAAAGTTTACCTAAACGTTCGTTTAGTTTTTCACGATCATAATCAGATTTGGTAACTTCAATTTCTTGTCTGATTTGAGCCGCCCTTGCCTTAATTTCTTCTTTATCGCCTGCACCATCAATAATGGTTGTGTCATCTTTAGTAACTTCAATACGTTTTGCAGTGCCAAGCATATCCAATGTTACGTTTTCAATTTTCATACCAAGCTCTTCTGATACAACCTGACCACCTGTTAAAATTGCCATATCTTGTAACATTGCTTTTCTTCTATCACCAAAGCCCGGAGCTTTAACGGCGCAAACTTTTAATCCGCCTCTGATACGGTTTACAACCAAAGTTGCCAAAGCCTCACCTTCAATATCTTCTGCCACAATAAGAAGAGCCCTTCCTGATTGAACAACTGCTTCCAAAACCGGCAATAAAGGTTGTAAACTCGAAATTTTTTGGTCATAGAACAAAATAAACGGATTATCATATTCGCAATTCATTTTTTCGGCATTTGTCATAAAATATGGTGACAAATATCCTCTATCAAATTGCATACCTTCAACAACATCAAGTTCTGTTTCCAAACCTTTTGCGTCTTCTACGGTAATTACACCATCATTTCCGACTTTTTCCATTGCTCTTGCTAAATATTCGCCGATAGATGTATCGCCATTGGCAGAAATTGTACCTACTTGTGCTATTTCTTCCGAAGATTTAATTTCCTTTGAACGAGATTTTACATCTTCAACAACAGCATCAACGGCCATATCAATACCACGTTTTAAATCCATTGGGTTAATACCTGCTGCAACGGCTTTGCAACCCTCTTTAATAATGGCTTCTGCCAATACAGTTGCTGTAGTTGTACCGTCACCTGCTTTATCTGCTGTTTTTTGAGCAACTTCTTTAACAAGTTGTGCTCCCATATTTTCAAATTTATCGGCAAGTTCGATTTCTTTGGCTACAGAAACGCCATCTTTTGTAATTTTTGGTGCACCGTAAGACTTATCTAACATTACATTACGACCTTTAGGGCCTAAAGTAACCTTTACAGCCTTTGCAAGTGTTTCAACACCTTTTAACATTTTAGAACGAGCATCACTGCCAAATTCAATATCTTTTGCTGCCATTGTTCAAATTCCTTTCTTAATACAAAATACCAAATAAATCTTCTTCACGAATCATTAAAAAGCTTTCGCCGTCTAATTTAATTTCTGTTCCGGCATATTTACCGAACAAGACTCTATCGCCTTCTTTTACCGTTAATGCGATAACTTTTCCGTCAGGGGCAATTTTGCCTGTTCCTACGGCTTCAACAATACCCTCTAATGGTTTTTCTTTTGCTGTATCAGGGATAATGATTCCGCCTGATGTTTTAGTCACTTCTTCAACACGGCGAACCAAAACTCTATCGTGTAAAGGTTTAATTTTCATTTCTGTTCCTTCCATAAAATTTTTACTAATACTTTAGTTAGTGTTTCAAAGCACACTTGTCAAGAAGCAACCGCAGAAAAAATACTCCTTACTGTAAAAATCAGTAAGGAGTATGGTGTTCGATTTTAACTATAGATCCAAATCTGCTAAAACTTCTTTTCTTAAAGTCAGATTATCAATCTTACCGGTTGCAGTGGTCGGAATTTTTTCTTTTACCAAAATAATTTTGGGTAAATACAGTTCCGGATATCCGTTATTTTTAATAAATTCTCTTAACAATTCAACCGTTAATGAGCTATCATTTGTGACAACCACAATTTGCTCACCTTTATGTTCATGAGGTACGGAAACCACGCCACAAGCAAAATCTTCTTTATCTCCAAAAGCCTTACAAATCATATTTTCTACAGCTTTTAAAGATACCATTTCACCACCGATTTTTGCAAAACGTTTAATGCGGTCTTTGATAGTAATAAAACCGATTTCATCAATTTCGACAACATCACCGGTTTTATACCATCCTCCCTCAGGCGGAACCAAAACTCCGGGGTTGTCAGCCAAAATATAACCTTTCATCACGTTTGGTCCTTTAACGACAAGCTCTCCGCCCTTTTCGATACCATTAACTTTTTCTAACTTACATTCCATCCCCGGGCAAAGTTTTCCGATAGTGCCAAACTTATTAAACACCATATTATTACCGGCAACGGCAGGAGAACATTCGGTTGTACCATATGCTTCCATTAAACGCGTGCCGAGTTTTTCATTTAAAATATTTCTGGTTTCAAGTTTTACACCTTCAGCTCCTGCATATACTAAGCGAAGTGATGCAAAATCTAACGGATGAGATATTTTGGCATAACTTTTGAAGAAAGTATCTGTTCCGATCATTACCGTTGCGCTTAATTCATATAATAAATCGCTTATAACCCTAAAGTGCAAAGGTGAAGGATATAAAAACACTTTAGCTCCTTGATACAGAGCAAATAATGTCCCTAGCACAAGACCGAAACTATGAAAAATCGGCATTGAATTTAATATTATATCTGTTCTGTTTAATGTTTCAAAAGTGGCAATTTGCCATACGTTAGAAACAATATTTCTATGCGATAAAACCACAGCCTTAGGAGCACCCTCAGAACCTGAGGTAAATAAAATTGCCGCACTATCATCAGGAGTTGCTTTATACGGAACATATTTTATTTTATACTGTAATAATGCTAAAATTTTAGCAAAAATAGAAACTTTTTTAACCGTTTCTTCCAAATAAAAAACTTCGAATCCTTCTTCTTTAATGGCTGTTATAGTTTCTTCCAATCCGGCTTTTTTAACGAAAAGTTTTGAAGTAATTACTTTTTTACTTTTTACCGTTTTTAAACCGCTGATAATATTTTTAACGCCTGCACTGAAATTTATCATCACCGGAACTTGGCCATAGGCATTAAAACCGAAAAATGCACAAATTGCCGCAACCGAGTTTGGAAGCATTAAGCCCAACGGCTCTTGATGTTCTGAACGTTTATTAAAAAAGCGTCCTAAAACGTAAGATGCAAGCATAATATCTTTAAAACTTTTCGGTTTACGGGAAATATCTTCTATAACTTTAGGGCGAACCAAACCAAAATATTTTTTAGCATGCCTTTTTGCAGATTTTATAAGTTGTGTGAAAACTGTCAATTTCGGATCATACATAGATTTGAAAGCTTGCTCACGCATAATCATATAAATTTCATTTGAAATATGATTACGTTGATGTCTCAACTCGTCTTTTAATTTTAACGGACGCGGAGCATCTACTACAATTTTACATCTCGGAAAATAGTGATGTGGAAGTTTACCACCGGTTTTGGAAAAATATGACCAATATTGCAAACCGTTAATCCAAACAGGAATAACCGGCGCATCTGTTTTATCTGCCAAAAGTCCGGCAGATTCATAAATTTTCATTATATTTCCGTTGGTAGTCATGCGTCCTTCAGGAAATATAACACACAATCTTTCAGAATTAACTTTTTCAATTAAGTGTTTTAAATCCGGAATATCCAAATTGCCATATTCCATAATATCGGCTGTTTTCATAAACAAACGAACCCAATAGTTACGATAAAGTTGTCCGTGCAATGCAAAAATAGGCCTACCCGGTAAAAAAGCAAACAATACTATCGGATCGACATAAGAAACATGGTTAGAAATGTAGATGCCTTTTTTAGGTAAATCTTTCAAATCAAAGTTTAACTCAAAGCGAACCTTAAAAAGCTTAAAAAAACATCTTAAACAAAAGCGAACTATATCTTGCAACATAATTTATCCTCGTCTTTTTAATTGATTTTGCTTAACTTTATAACAAATAAATTGTTATGTAAAGTAGGCACTTTGGAGATACCTAAAACCGGTTGATAAAAAAAGAGGCTTTTGCAAGCCCCTTGTTTAGTGTAATTAAAATTACTTCTTTGTTTTACATTTAATAATCATACAAACAATTATCAATGCAAAGAACAAAGAAATACCATTAAACAACATCATCTGCACAGAGTGTAGATATACACCGTACAATATCCACGATACCATACCGATAATGTAAATAATGTACGTAAACAATGACAAACCGTCAACATTTTTACTACGAATTGTTTGAATGGTTTGAGGTAAAAATACAATTGCTGTACAAATACCTGCCAAATAGCCTAAAAATTCTCCAAAAAAATTTTCCATAATTGCTTCCATTAAAATTTAACTTGCGGCTCTAATTATATATTTTGTTATGCTCGTTGTCAATTAAATTGTGACACCTTCTTGACCTTCAAAAAAAAATATGTAAACTCAATACAAAGTTTAAGGGAAACAAGATGAAAAGAACAAAATATAACAACGTTAACGGTTGGCTTATTATAGATAAACAAAGAGATATAGGCTCAACCGATGTTGTCAACCAAACCAGACGTTTACTCAATGCCAATAAAAACGGTCACGCAGGCACTCTCGATCCTTTTGCAACCGGCGTTTTACCGATTGCATTTGGTGAAGCAACAAAGCTCATTCCGTTTGTAACAGATGGTAAAAAAGAATATGAATTTATCTTAAAATTCGGAGTTGAAACAAACACAGATGATTCCGAAGGAACTGTTATAAACACATCAAATTATATTCCGACAGTTGATGAAATTTTAAAAGTTTTACCCCAATTTATAGGAACCATTAAACAAACTCCTCCTATCTATTCGGCTATTAAGATAAACGGGCAAAGAGCTTATAAGTTGGCAAGAGAAGGAAAAGAGGTTAATATTCCGGAACGTGAAGTCGAAATTTATTATTTAGAGTTTTTGGAACAAATAAACGAATCGGAATTTAAATTTAAAGTCGGATGTTCAAAAGGCACATATATCAGAACTTTAGGTAAAGACATTGCATTAAAATTAGGTACTTTGGGACATTTAAGCGAACTGAGAAGAACAAAATGCGCAATTTTTTCGCTTCAGGATACGATTTTACTGGAAAACTTAAAAAATATGGTGTATGAAGATGAAAGACTTTTGTCGCTTCTACCGGTTAAGACATCACTGCGCGACATCGCGGTGATTGCCGTTTCGGAAGAAGAAGCAACTAAATTAAGACATGGGCAAGGCTTGTCACCAAAAGCATATCAAGGCTTTGAGCCAAACACACTTTTGGCGGCCATGTTTCATGATTGTTTGGTTGCATTGGTAAGGGTTGAAGAAAGAAGGCTTTCTCCGATCCGTGTGTTTAATTTATAAAATGAAAAGGAAAAATAAGATGTCGATTACAAATGAAGTTAAACAGGAAATTATTGCAAAATATGGTACAAAACCGGGAGATACAGGTTCTCCTGAAGTTCAAATTGCTATTTGGACATATCGTATTAATTCTTTGATTGAACACTTCAATGTTCATAAAAAAGATTTACATTCCCGTTTAGGTTTGATGAAAATGGTTAGCCGTCGTCGTCACCTCTTAGACCACTTAAAAGCTAAGAGTAACGATCGTTATCAGGCAATCATTAAAAAATTAGATCTGCGTAAGTAATTATCAGATACAAAAACTGCGGGGCATGGGGCTCCGCAGTTTTATAAAATCCTTAAAAATTTTTAAGGTGAGGTTTTAAAAGAAGAAATATGAAAGGTAGAAAAATATGATAAATTTTAAGCAATACCGCCAAGAGATGGAATGGGGCGGTCGTAAACTCGTTTTAGAAACAGGCAAAATTGCCAGACAAGCAACAGGTGCCGTTTTGGCCACATATGGAGATACAGTTGTAGTTGCAACTGTCTGTGCAGCAAAAGAAGCAAAACCCGATCAAGATTTCTTCCCATTAACAGTTAACTATCAAGAAAAATATTATGCAACCGGTAAAATTCCGGGCGGTTTTATGAAACGTGAAGGAAAACCTTCCGAACGTGAAGTTCTTATTTCTCGTTTAATTGATCGTCCTATTCGCCCATTGTTTCCGGATGCTTTCAAAAACGAAGTTCAAATTGTATGTACAACTTTATCACATGACCAAAAGAACGATTCTGATGTGGTTGCCATGATTGCAGCTTCTGCCGCATTGGCAGTTTCAGGTGTCCCGTTCTTAGGTCCTATCGGTGCTGCAAAAATCGGTTATAAAGATGGAAACTATATCTTAAACCCAAGTATTGAAGAACAAAAAACATCAGATTTGGAATTGGCTGTTGCAGGAACCAAAGAAGGCGTGTTGATGGTAGAATCTGAAGCTAACGAACTTTCCGAAGAAGTTATGCTCGGTGCTGTTATGTTCGGTTTTGAAAGTTTTCAACCGGTTATCAGCATGATAAACGAGCTTAAAGAACAAGCCGGAACAGTTGCATGGGAAGAACCTAAGTTTCCTGAAGAGTTTGATGTTCTTTGCGCACGTGTTGAAAAAGACTTTGCTAAAAAATATGACGAAGCATTTAACGAAGTTGATAAACTGACACGTGGCAACATCTTAGGTTGTTTGGCTGAAGAAGTTAAAGCAACCATTGACCCTGAAAATGAGCTTGAAGTTCGTTATGTTGGTGATGCAATTGAACATATTATGCACAAAACCATGCGTGAAAAAGTTCTTTCTACCGGCAAACGTATTGACGGTCGTGACACAAGAACCGTTCGCCCAATCAGTTGCGAAGTTGATGTGTTACCTACAACACACGGTTCAGCTTTGTTTACTCGTGGTGAAACACAAGCTTTGGTCGTTACCACATTAGGTACCGATGATGATGCTCAAATTGTTGACGGTTTGATGGCTGAATATAAACAAGACTTTATGTTATATTACAACTTCCCTCCGTTTTCTGTTGGTGAATGCGGTCGTTTAGGAACTCCGGGACGTCGCGAAATCGGTCACGGAAAACTTGCTTGGCGTGCAATTCATCCGATGATGCCTGCTGACAAAGAAAAATTTCCATATTCCGTAAGAGTTGTTTCTGACATTATGGAATCTAACGGATCTTCTTCTATGGCAACCGTTTGTGGAACAACATTATCATTGCAAGCTGCTGGCGTACCAATGAAAAAACCTGTTGCAGGTATTGCTATGGGCTTAATTAAAGAAGACGACGGTCGAGTTGCAATTTTGACTGATATCTTAGGTGATGAAGACCACTTAGGCGATATGGACTTTAAGGTTGCCGGTACAAAAGATGGTGTGACAGCATTGCAGATGGATATCAAAATTACATCTATCACTAAAGAAATTATGGAACACGCTTTAGAGCAAGCCCATGAAGGTCGTATACATATCTTAGGTGAAATGGCAAAAGCTATTGAAGCTCCGAGAGAAAAAGTATCACCTTTGGCTCCACGCATTATATCAATCAAAATTCCTACAGATAAAATTCGTGAAGTTATCGGAACAGGTGGTAAGGTTATTCGTGAAATCATCGAAAAAACCAACACAAAAATTGATATCTCTGATGATGGTATAGTAAAAATTGCATCTGTAAACACTCAAGACGGCGAAGCCGCTTTAGATATCATCATGGGGATTGTTGCCGAACCTGAAGAAGGTGTTATATACAAAGGTGTTATCACTAAGATAATGGACTTTGGTGCGTTTGTTAAGTTTGTTGGCTCAACAGAGGGCTTGGTTCATATTTCTGAAGTTAAAGACGAACGTATTGCTTCTGTTTCTGACTTTTATAAAGAAGGCGATTGCATTTGGGTAAAATGCATGGGCGTTGACAATCGTGGCAAGTGGAAACTTTCTGCAAAACGCGTAAATCAAGAGACAGGTGAAGATAGAGAATAATCCTTACTTGCAAAAATTTATAACCCTCCGAAAGCCAAGCTCTCGGAGGGTTGTTTTTTGTTCTATCTCCAGAATTAATTACTTACTTTTATTACGTAAATCTGTAATCAAATCATCTATACCGTTTTTTGATTTTTTAATATAAGCTGTATATTCGTTTCTGGCTGTAATTGCCAAACTTACATTTTCAATAATAATGTCAACAATTTTTAAATTACCGTTAGTGTCTTTCACACGCCAAATAACTTTTGCAGGCGCACCTTGTTGCATTGGAACAGTAGTATTTACAAAAATTTGATTTTGAGAATTAGATGGCGATGTACCATTAAAAACAAATTTTTTACCTTTAAATTCATCAAAACGTTTTGACCATGTTTTTATGTTCATCTGTCGGTATACATTTATAAATTCTTTACGCTGACTTGGTGTTGCCGTATTCCAATATCTGCCTAAAACAAACCGACCAATAAAGTCCAAATCAAGTGAATTATTAAAAAGTCTTTCAAAACGAGCATCTTTTTGTTCTTGCGAAACATTAGAATTGATGATTTGTTCTATACCATCAGAAGTAACTTGTTTGATAAAATCTTCCGCAACAGATGATGTTAATTCTGCTTTTGCGGAAAAAACTGCAAATGTTAAAAAAAACGCAAATAATGTAAATATCTTTTTCATTTTCTTATCCTTCTGTTGTTAATCTTCATAATCTTCCTCAAAATCAAAATCGTAATTTGGAACATCTTGTTTTTCTTTCTGAGAACATAAACTTACAAATTTTTTACGATTTTGCATAAATGCTGATTTACTTGCTTCGTAAAAATCTACCGAACTACTTTCTAAACTATCAAGTAAAGCCATATTTTCAGCTCTTAAATTTATATATTTCAAGCCTGTAGTTCCCCAAACTATCGAATTTTCTTTTTGACTATCAGAATTTGATAAAGACCAATAAAGTGGGCTCATGTAAGCATCTGCTGTCCAACCGGCAAGATGTCTGGGCGTTGAAGGACCTACAACCGGTAGAACAATAAATGGGCCATCTGGGATACAATATTTTGCCATAGTTGCATCAAAATTTGTCTTCTTTTTTTCCAAACCCCAACTTGTCGCAACATCAAACATACCAAATAAACCAAGTGTAGTATTTATAACAAATCTACCAACAGAAATTCCAGTATTTTTAATTTCACCTTGTAATAGGTTATTCACCATATAGGTTGGTTCTTCCATATTATTAAAAACCGATTTTACTCGATTACGTACAAACTTATTTGTTATATTTGCATATCCCGTTGCAACGGGTTTAATCAACTTTTTATCTAGCTGATAGTTAAATTCAAACATTGCTTTATTATACATTTCCAATTTACTATCTTCGCCAATACCTGAAGATGACGCACACGAACACAGTCCTAAAACAGCAATTGCAAGCAAAATTTTTTTATACATTTAGCTTATCCTTTAGTCTTAACCTCTTCTTATCTTGTCTACAAATATAGCAATTTTTACCCCAAAATCAACAAAAATATATTTTTTGTTACAATCAAGAAATGTTTTGTGTTTTGCATAATTAATATAATTGCCTTATTATCCATAGCCAGTAAGAAATTTTTTAAAAGGAAAATAAAACATGACTAATAAACCCGTAAACCCTATAAACTTGTTTGACTGTGCAGCTTCTCAAAAAATTATCGGTCAAGATAAATTTTTAGATGCTTTTAAGAAAATCTTAGATCATGGTGCATATTGCCAAGGTCACGAAACTCGCGAATTAGATCAAAAATTGGCTCAATATGCTAACACAAAATATTGCGCAACTTGTGGTTCGGGAACAGATGCTTTAACACTTGCTTTAATGGCTTGGGATGTTAAACCCGGTGACGCTGTTTTTGTTTCATCATTTACATTTGTAGCGACAGCCGAAGCTCCTGTTTTATTAGGTGCAACTCCTATCTTTATTGATTCAAAAGCAGATACTTTCAATATGGACCCTGAAGATTTAAAACGTGCGATTGCAGAAGTTAAAGCTGAAGGAAAATTAAACTTAAAAGCAGTTATTCCCGTAGATATTTTCGGTTCTCCCTGCGAATATGATGAAATTATCAAAATAGCACATGAAAACGGCATGAAAGTTTTATCTGACTCTTGTCAATCTTTTGGATCGATTTACTTTAATAAAAATGCTGGTTCTATTGCAGATATGACAGCTACCTCATTCTACCCGACAAAACCTTTAGGCGGATATGGGGATGGTGGAGCCGTATTCATTAACTCTGATACAGAAAATGAAGTTGTTGTTTCTTCTCGTGTTCATGGTATGAGTGCTGCAGATCGTTACGATAACGTGCGTTTAGGCATGACGGGGCGTATGAATACATTCCAAGCTGCTGTTTTGTTACAAAAGCTGACAGTTTTTGAACAAGAACTTAAAGATAGATATAAAGTTGCTTCACGTTATGATAATGAGCTAAGCTCATACTATGGTAAACAAAAAATTTTGGATAATTGTAAATCTGCTTATGCATTATATACAATCACCTGTGAAAATCGTGATGAATTGATGGGCTTCTTAAAAGAAGCAGGCATTCCTTGCGGTGCATACTATCCGCGTCCGGTAAACACTCAAACAGCTTACGCAAAATGGAACACTCGTTCATTGCCTGTTTGTGAAAGGTTATCAAAAACAGTTTTAAGTATTCCGATGCATCCATATTTGGAAACAGAAGCTCAATCTTATATAATTGAAAAGATGAATGAGTTTGCAGAAAGATACGAATCAAAAGCTGCTTAAGATATTACTCATAGCTTTTAAAAGGTTCTCTTGAAGAGAACCTTTTTTTATTTGCAAAACAACAGATATGTGTTGAAATTTAATAATAATAGTTTATAGTTGCAAACAGATATATCCTCTTTGGGAGAAAAGAAAAATGTGCTTATATACTATATTTGTAATATGTGCCGTCAGTGGCTACTTTTTGGGATCGATACCTTTTGGCTTGGTTTTAACGCGTATAGCTGGATATGGTGATATCCGTAAAATAGGCTCTGGAAACATAGGCGCCACTAATGTTTTACGCACTGGAAATAAATGGTTGGCTCTTTTAACTGTTTTGCTTGATGCTTTTAAAGCTGGTATTGCTGCTTATATAGCTATTAAAATCGTTCCCGAACAAGATTTTTTTCTTTTCGGCATAGCAACTAAAACAAATATTGTAGGTGGGCTTATTGCCGGTTCTTTCGGAGTTATCGGGCATATGTTTCCTGTTTGGCTAAACTTCAAAGGCGGAAAAGGTGTCTCTTCAGCATTCGGACTTCTTTTGATGACAAATTGGCCAATTGCTTTAATAGCTTTGGCGACTTGGCTTTTTATGGCATTTACTTTTAAATACTCATCATTATCCGCATTGACAGCAGCGGTTTCAATGCCTGTTGTTTCGTTTTTTATGCTCCCAATTATTTATACAATATTTTACACGTTCATTGTTTTACTTGTAATCGCAAAACATCATGCAAATATTATACGTTTAATCAAGGGACAAGAAAGTAAGATATCATTTAAAAAGAAGCAGTAATACCGTGGAACATAAAGAGCTTATAAATTGGATAAGGCTTATCAATTCAAACAGCATCGGACCGATTAGTTTTTATAAACTGTCAGAAAAATATGGCTCAGTTCAAGATGCTCTTGAATATCTTGATAAAGATAAAATATTTAGCATAAAAGAAGCTGAAGAGGAAGTAGAAAAAGCTAATCAAAAAGGAATACGCATCATTGGTTTGAACGATAATGAATATCCTGAAAGTTTAAAAAATCTGAATGATGCTCCGCCATTGTTATATGTAAAAGGCAATATTGATTTATTAAATTATCCTATATGTATTTCGATAGTCGGAGCCAGAAATGCTTCAATTGCAAGTAGGAAAATCGCCTCAAAAATTTCTTTTGATTTAACAAATAATGATATTTTAGTTATATCCGGTATGGCAAGAGGTATAGACAGTGCCGCTCATAAAGGTGCTTTATATGCAAAAAATCAATCAGGTCCTACTATTGCAGTTTTGGGAAGCGGAGTAGATATTGTGTATCCGGCAGAAAATCAAGAATTATACGAACAAATATGCAATTTTGGCGCCATTGTTTCAGAATATCCTTTAGGAACTTTACCACAGACATCAAATTTTCCTCGCAGAAATAGGCTTGTATCCGCTTTCAGCTCTGCGATTTTGGTTGTAGAAGCTTCATTAAACTCAGGTTCTTTAATAACTGCCAAATTAGGTTTGGAACAGGGAAAGGATATTTTTGCAGTTCCTTCCTCGCCAATAGACGGAAAATCGGCCGGTACAAATAAACTAATCAAAGAAGGAGCTATTCTCACTGAGGGTGTTGATGATATATTAGATGTTTTACAATATACCCAAAGTTTAAAAATTAAAAGTTTTGAAAACAAAAAAACAACATTATTTGCAAAGCCCCTTGACAAAGTAAAAAAAAGCGACAATATACCCGTAAAAACAAAAAATACAAATATTGAATCTTTAACCGGTTTAATTGGTGAAAATGGTATAGAGATAGATGAGCTGATACGGCTTAGTGGTAACAATGCTAACGAAATCATGGCCAAAATTACCGAGTTAGAACTTGATGGAACATTAGAAAGAATAAATACAAATACATTGATTTTAAAACATTAAACAGGAAAGACAGATGAAATTAGTTATTGTAGAGTCTCCGGCAAAAGCCAAAACTATCAATAAATATTTAGGAAGCGATTATAAAGTTCTTGCAAGCTTCGGACATATACGTGATTTACCAAGTAAAGACGGTTCTGTCAATCCGGATAATGACTTTAGTATGTCATGGGAGTTAAGTTCAGGCGGTAAAAAACGCCTAAATGATATTATAACAGCAGTTAAAGATTGCGATACAATTGTTCTTGCATCCGACCCTGATAGAGAAGGAGAAGCTATTGCTTGGCACATTTTAGAAGAACTTACAGCACGTAAAAAAATTAAAGATAAGAAAATAGAACGAGTTGTTTTTCATGAAATTACCAAAAATGCCGTTACTGAAGCCATTAAAAGCCCACGTAATATTGATGATAATTTAGTTTCTGCTTATATGGCAAGACGTGCTCTTGACTATTTAGTAGGTTTCACACTTTCTCCGGTTTTATGGCGTAAACTCCCGGGCTCAAAATCTGCCGGACGCGTTCAGTCGGTTGCTTTAAGACTTATTTGCGAACGAGAATCAGAAATTGAAAAATTCAAAGCAGAAGAATATTGGACTATTGATGTGGATTTACTTAATAATCATAAATCTCTTATTCCGTCGCATCTTATACAATTAGATGGTAAAAAGCTTGAAAAATTTGATCTTAACACTGAAGAAAAAGCAATAAAAGCTAAAGCAAAAATCGAAGCTCAAGATTTTTATATTTCAAATATAGAGCGCAAAAAAACAAACAGATATCCGGCTCCTCCGTTTACCACATCTACTTTACAACAAGAAGCTGCGAGGAAACTGCGATTTTCAGCTAAAAAGACTATGCAAATTGCTCAAAAATTATATGAAGAAGGTTTGATTACGTATATGAGAACCGACGCCGTAAACTTATCTAAGGAAGCAATAAGCGCCTGCCGAGATGCCATTTTAAAATATTTTGGTGAAGTTTATTTGCCGAAAGTTGCCAAAGAATATAAAACTAAATCTAAAAACGCTCAAGAGGCCCATGAAGCTATCAGACCATCTGATGTAATGAACACACCTAAAAAGATGGAAATCAAACTTGATGCCGACGCTTATAAACTTTATGAACTTATTTGGAAAAGAACTGTTGCTTGCCAAATGAATCCGGCGATTATGGATAGAGTTACTATCGACAGCACATCAAAAGATAAACAAATTGTTTTAAGAGCTAACGGACAAGTAGTCGAATTTGACGGTTTCTTAAAACTATATCAAGAAAGCAAAGATGATAACGATGAAGATGATGATAATCGTATTTTGCCTAATGTTGCAGTTGATGAAAAAGTTGAAAAAGGAGATATTAAACCGGAACAACACTTTACAACCCCTCCTCCACGCTTTACTGAAGCAAGTCTGGTTAAGAAACTTGAAGAATTAGGTATTGGACGACCTTCAACTTATGCTACCATTATTGCTGTATTACAAGAACGTAAATATGTAAAAGTGGAAAAACTTCGTTTTATTCCGGAAGACAGAGGTCGAATCGTAACCGTATTTTTAGAAAGTTATTTCAAAAAATATGTAGAATATGACTTTACGGCTCAATTAGAAGAATTTTTAGACGATGTATCTGCAGGTCAAATGGAATGGAAAAAACTTTTAACCGGTTTTTGGGTCAAATTTATTAAAAATATTGATGCTGTTCAACCGTTGCAAGTTAAAGAAGTAATAGAAAAAGTTGATGAAGTTTTGTCTTATCATTTATTTCCCCAAAAAGGAGATGGCAGTGATCCAAGACTGTGTCCGGAATGTGGTAAAGGCAGAATAAGTGTAAAACTCGGAAAATATGGCGCCTTTTTAGGTTGCTCAAATTATCCTGAATGTAAATACACCAAACCTTTAACTGATGTAAAAGAGGAAGAATTACAAGATAATGACAAACCTAAAATCGAAAAACCTGAAGACAAACTTTTAGGCACATATAAAACATTAAACATTTATCTAAAAAAAGGTCCTTATGGTTTTTACATTCAATGGGGTGAGGATGCGACAGCAATAACAGAAAAACCTAAACGCGTAGCTATCCCTAAAAATATGAGCCATGAGAATATAACATTTGAACAAGCTGTAAGACTTGTAAGTTTACCTTTTGATTTGGGCGAAGGTGTTGAAGTTAATGTTGGGAAATTTGGTCCTTATATAAAACAAGGCTTAAAATCTCGTTCACTTACCGGCAATGATAATATTTTCAATATCACTTTGGAGAGAGCGTTACAAATTTTGGAAGGTGTGCAAGAAAAAGCTCAGACAACTATTTTAGGTAAAGATACCAATGGTAATGACGTTTTATTAAGCAGTGGTCGTTATGGACCATATATAAAATGTGGAAAAACAAACTATGCCATTCCTAGAGAATTAAAAGATAAGGATATAACTTTAGATGATGCTCTAAAAATTATACAAACAAAAAAATAGTTATCGCTATAAATAACACCACCGTTTTCTCGGTGGTGTTATTTTATAATTACCGATTAATAAATTATATTTAATCTTTATGACGAAATGTGATACGCCCTTTCGTCAAATCATAAGGGGTCATTTCAATATCAACTTTGTCACCAACCATAACTCTAATTCTGAATTTGCGCATTTTACCTGCAGTATGGGCTAAAATTTCTACACCATTTTCAAGTTTTACACGAAACATAGCGTTAGGCAGTTTTTCAACAACCTCCCCTGTAAGTTCAAGTAGTTCTTCTTTACTCATAAAAAATCCTTTTAAAAACTTTCTTTAAAACATTTTATATTTGTATAAACTTAATTTTTTAATTTTGCAATTTATTTCTTTTCATTTTAGGAAATTTTATTATAAATGCAGTTCCCTTACCTACCTCACTTGATACATGTATTGTCCCTTTAACTTTATCAACTAAAGATTTTACTATTGCTAAGCCTAATCCAATATTATGATGTTTACTACTTTTACCATCTGAATAAAAAGGTTCAAATATGTGTTGTATTTTTTCATTATCTATTCCAACACCTGTATCTTTAACCCCAACTACTATATTATTCTTATCTTTAGATAATTCAACTTCTAATAGTCCTCCTGAAGGCATAGCTTTCAAAGAATTTTGAGCTAAATTTAATATAATCATTTTAAAGTCAGCTTCATTGCCAAGCATATAAAGTGCATTGCTCTTAAATATCTTTTTAATTTCCACGCCATTACTTTTTGCTTCATAATCCAATAAGGATAAAACCTCATCAATACTGTTATTAATATCAATTATTTCTTGTTCTTCTCCACTGTATTTGGCTAATTTTAACAACCTTTCCGGTATTTGCACACTCATTACAATTTGATTATATATCATATTTAAATATTTTTTTTGAACATCATCATCGGATATATCTTTATAATACGAATCGAGTATATTTTCCAATATCATTCTTATAGATCCTAAATTATTTTTCATTTCGTGCGCGACAGATGTTGCTAAAAAACCAAGAGATGCCACTTTTTGTTCATGCGAAAATTTAATATCATTACTTAAGTCACGAATAGATTCAATAATGTAAAAATCCTTTTCTTTGTTATTTTTATCCAACAATAAAGGAGCCACATTGATAGACAAAGGCTTACCATTCAAATTCTGTATAATATTTAAACGTTTAAATTCTGATTGGTTTATTTCTCGTAAAGGACAAGTTAGAATTCCTTCAGGACAAGGCATATCATAATTATATGCATAGTAACACTTATTTTGACTTTCAATCGATATATCTCCCATTTGTTTTATATATGCCTTATTAGCTAGTATTATATTATAATTTTTATCAATAACCCTTATACCATCTGGAATACCATCAATTAGAGATTGCAAAAAAAGCTCTTTGTTTTTTATTTCCATAATATTAAATTCAATACTATCTACCATAGTATTAAAAGTTTTAGCCAGAGTATCAAATTCATCAAAGAATATTTGCTTGTCATCAGCAGTTATGCGTTTGGAAAAATCACCTTTAGCAACCAATGAACTCAAATAATTCAATTTATGTATCGGATTTATAACCCATCTTTGAAGTAAAAAACCTAAAATGATAATTGAAATAAGAGATAACAAAAAACCTATACCTATGATTTTTGAACCATAAACAAAAGCATTTGTTTGCTCATTGTATTTATGTAACAAATCTTCATTAAACTTCTTTGCCTTATCCAACTCTTCTTGTTTTTCATTTAAATCTTGCATCATTAATATATCTGACGAAAGGCTAGCATTTGTTGCTCCTAATTTTTTCTTAAGCTTCATATTTTCAGATAAGAGCTCCATAACATATTGGTTTTGCAAAAAAACGCTATCATAATCTTGACTATATTTTTGCCCAAAAACGCCCAAAAATACGGCAAAAAAGAGCGTCCCAATAAAAATCATTAGAAGAAAAATAGTATAAAATATTTTTTTATTTAAACTAAAATACATACTCAGCTCCATCAAGATTAAAATAAACGCGCAAAGTCCTTCAAATTATTTATTTGAAGATAAGGGTTACACTTTTTCTCTAATCCTAAATTAACAGGTGCTACTGGTAATCCTTTTTGTAATCTGGGGATTGCTATTTGAACATATTCTTCTATATCATGGTGCTTATGCCTTAAAGCTTGTAACAAACAATGCTCCGTATATTCATGCCCTGGATAAAAAACGACATCATCCGGTAAAGATTTTATTTTTTGAAGAGAATTAAACATTTGCTCCGGAGTACCTTCAAATAAACCTCCTATACACAAATTAAACAAGACATCTCCTGTAAACAACACTTTATCATCTTCAGCATAAAATAAGATATGCCCGTTAGTATGCCCCGCGGTCTCAATTATTCTTATATTTGTATCTCCCAATAAAAAAATGTCAGATTCTTTAACTGTTATATCTAATCCGCTAATTAAATCTTTTTCTCTTTCTGGTCCTATAATTTTTAAGCCATACTTTACTTTTAATTCTGTATTTGCACCGACATGATCAAAATGATGGTGTGTTGTTAAAATATACTGAGGTTTTACGTTATTTTCTTCACAAAAATCAATTATCGGTTTTGTTTCTGAAGCATCAACAACAGCAGAAATGGAACTATCCTTATCAGTAATAAAATAAGCATAATTATTCATAGTACCTTTACGGCATAATATAGGATTAATCTCCAAGGTCATATTCCGTCTCCAATTCTGCGCTATCCAGATAATTCATATGATAATATGTTAAAGTATAATCCAATAATCCGGCATAGTTGCTTAAATTATTATCTAAAACAAAGGACCAGTCTATTCTCCTGCCATATATTGTATCGCCAGACAATTCTTGTAATTCTCGAGCATTTTTACGTGCATTCCAAAAAGCAGCATAATTTACACTGATATTTACCTTTAATATATAATCTCTAATACTATCTTCTAAAGAATCGTATATTTTGTATCTATAATCTTTATCATCACTTTCCGGTTCTAAACCTTCTTCAGAATACCAGTTTCGCGCTTTATATAAATTATTTGCCCTAACTGCAATACGTGAAGTTCCCCAATCTGTATAAATAGCTGCAGCGGCTACTAAAATTGATGGAGGCACAGTTCCAACTCTCAAGCGCAACTCCTCAAGCAAGTTTATATACTTTCTTGTGTCTTTATAAGGATTGGCTACTTCATATTTTTCTGCCAACTTATCTATGTAATAACAATCCAACTCATGAAAATCTTTTTCTTCTTGAAAGCCATACCAAATAGCTTCCAAATTTGCTCTTTCTTCTTCATATTCTTGATTAACCTTCAGTACTAACGGCATTAACATTTTAATAAAAAGCTCATTTCTTAGCGTTTTGTTTTCCATTTTTGCGTAATCATGAGGAATATTTTTAACAAAAACTCGGGGATAAATATTATCGTTAGGTTTTAAATAATTAGGAAACTCTAAATCAGCATAAAAATTTTGCAGATCTCGAATATTAATATCTTTTATATAAGCTCCACTATTTGTAATGGATATTTTTTCGGCATCATAAGAAAAAACCTTTGTAGCAAAACTTATACCAATAACCAAAACAATAAATATTTTTTTTATCATTTAATATCCTTTTTCAAAAGGTTTTACCTCTTTTATTTGTGAAATATTTTTTTTAAGTATTTTTTCTACACCATCTTTTAATGTTCTCATCGCATAAGGACAACCGGAACATTTTCCCATAAGTTCAACCCAAAGTATATTATCTTCAAATTTTATTATTTTAATATCTCCACCATCTTTTTTTAAGGCAGGACGTATTCTGGCATCAACTAAACACCATATTTTTTTTAGAAGTTCTTCTGTGGTTTCCGTTTCATTTGATGTAGATACAATAGGTGCACCCATCGCTAAAAAATCTAAAATTTCAGCCATAATCTGCGGGCTTAAATCTTCCCAAGATGAAGATATATTTTTTTTAACAGACACCATATCTGAAGTTATTAAAACGCTTTCAACACCACCTATATCAAAAATAGCTTCTGCTAATGGAGATTTTCTTAAAGATTTTATTTCAGAAAATTCTATCGAATCGACAAGCAAACTTGTATCTTTTGGATAAAAGTTTCGCACATTTTTATTTGGCGTATCTTCAAACTCTATTATCATTGTACATCTCTTATAATATTCTCTTTGATTTGGCTAAGAATATAATTTGCTTTAATTACATAATAGTTTAAGATTATAAGATGGTTTGGTGCCATAACACTTTCAACTCTACCATTACGTACAATAAGAGGATCAACAGCTACAGCATCTTCCAAGGTCTTAAATAAAGATGTAAGTTTTTCATACTGTTTAGTTTCAACTATCAAATATTTAAAATCTCTTGTCAAAGCTTTAAGTAAAACATCGTATCCGTATATTTTTCCTTGACTTAAATAAAACATTTCATCAGCCTTAAAATCAACATAATCCGAACTATATTCTCTTACCTGATTTTCCAAATTAGCTGATATTTTATTTAGATCTTTTTCCATATTTGTTAAAAAACTTATCACAATTTTTTTACCATCTGATGCTACAAAATCAGTATTTTTATTAAAGCTTAACATATTTTTTCTTGCTTTACGATATTGTGCCCCGGAAGATGGCGCTAAGGCTAAATTTTCACCTTTAGAAAGTATCCAAACATTAGGTGGATATTTAAGAAGTTTCATTGCTTGCTGAATATCATCTGTTGCATACACAGATAATAATGATTTAACAGAAGTTTTAACAGCATGCAGAATCCCCGTTTGAAAAGAAGGCATATTATCAAGAACATAACCTGGAAATATAAATGGCAAATTTGGTGTCCACATATTGTCATCTACTTCACGTTTAATTAAAAATGCCCCTGCATCAACAAAATTTAATCCACTTGAAGTACTTTTAATTTCAAAAGAAGTATCTTTATTTATCGTATTTGTAACATATCCGCCTAAAGTATAATACAAGACTAAAAACAAAGGGACAACAACAGCAAGAGATCTCCACGAACGACGCATATAAGCTGATATAGATTTAAATATGTGTTTAATAAATGCAAAAAAAGTTTCTATTCTTGTTTTAGTCAACGGATTTTTTTCATATAAAAAATTTAAAACATCCTGAAGTTTATTTTTTACCGTTATCCATAATTGTTTGTTTTGCATTATTCCCTCTTTTCTTTTTAAGAAGTTGTAAAATTTGTGAAACATCAAATACTTTCATTATTGTAACTAAAAACAAAAAAGTTGCAAGCCCGAAAACGCCTGTTGCACCTAATATGAACAACTTTATTATTACATTAAAATTTAACCAATCGATAAAATACGTATTTAATACACAATGAATTATAAAGATTACTGCACCCATTAATATTGATGCTAACAAGATTTTCCCGATTTTCATTATTAAAAGTTTTGAAAAACTCCAAAATTGACGCTTTTTTAACCCATAAACATATTGCGCGAAAGAAACAAAAGCTGAAATTGTAGTAGCAATTGCAATTCCAACATGTCCAAACGGTCTCATTAATATTAAAGAAAAAATCAGATGAGTTATAAAAACAACTGCACTAAATTTTACCGGAGTGATAGTATCACCTCTGGCAAAAAAGTTTGGCATAAGAGCCTTTACCAAAACATAACAAGGAAGACCTACAGAATATGCCATCAAAGCAAAAGAAGTCATCAATGTATCTTTACTACTAAATTGTCCGTGCTCAAATAAGATATTTATTACCGGTTTTGCTAAAACGATCATTAACACGGCTGCCGGAAATGATAACAATGCGGCATATTCGACAGCTTTATCTTGTGATAACTTACTTTGAATTTCATCGCCTGATTTTAACTGTTTGGATAAAATAGGTAACAACGCCACACTTATAGCAGCCCCAACAACTCCTAAAGGCAACTGTTGTAATCTGTTTGCATAATATAGCCAAGATATTGCGCCCGTACCTACCAATGATACCAAAATTGTATCAACAACCATATTTATTTGATAAATTCCGGAACCTACAACTCCAGGAGCAATACGCTTAAATAACAGTCTTATTTGACTATCTTTCAAAATTTTAAATATCTTAAAACATGGCCTTAATTTTGCATTTTGTTTTACCAAAAAAAATTGCAACCATAAAATTTCCAAAAAACCGGCCACGGTTATACCTATTGCGAATCCGTGCGCAGGTGTTTTTGTAAATGGTACAAAAACAAAAGCCGATGCTATCATAACTAAATTCAGGATAATAGGAGCACTCGCCGGAGCCGCAAACTTTTCAAACGAATTTAAAATTCCGGCTTGAAATGATACTACAGAAACCAAAAGCAAAAAAGGAAACGTTATTCGGCACAATGATGTGGCAAGATCAATTTTTCCGGCATCTGCAACAAAACCGGGAGCCAACACATTAACCACATAGGGCATAAATAGCTCAAATAACAAAATAAATATAAGCAAGAAAAATACTAAAACAGAGATTGCTTTCGAAGCAAAAAAAAGTGATTTCTTTTTACCTTCGCTAACCAATTTTTGTGAAAAAATCGGAACAAAAGCACTGGTAAAAGCACCTTCGGCAAACAAACTTCTAAACAAATTAGGCAACTTAAACGATACAAAAAAAGCATCAGAGAGTGTCCCCGCCCCCAATAAATTTGCAAGCACCATATCTCTTACAAAGCCTGTTATCCTACTGACAAAAGTAAAACCACCAAATGTTGCTATCGACTTAAATAGTGACATATCAAACTTTCCACAAAATATTGTTTATTTTTCTTTTTTACCATAAAAATATTATATTTGCGTTAATATTAAAGAAAGTTTTTAAAAATTGAAAAAAACATCTTGACAAAACTTAAAATATATGTATATGATAGACAAAAGATTTCCGAATGAAGGATTATAAAATGGGAAAATATACAGATAAATTAGATAAAATAACACAAAACCATTATAAAGGTTCTGCTGAAAGCAGAAAGCCTTCCGATTTACTTGTTGCAACTGCTGAAATGGCTCATGCTAAACATCTTGCCAATGGTAACAGTGAAACACGTTTACCATCAGCCGAATTAAACAGACTGGTAAGCAATAATAATAAACCTATTAAGTTAGATTTATTGCGTGATAAAAGTAATTCGTTGTAATAAACATATTTCATAATAACTCCTTGACCGTCTTATACTTAAGACGGTTTTTTTAATATATTGAATAAAAAACCTCGCGTGAAACGCGAGGCTTTTTATTCAAAAGCAAAAAGTAAAACTTTTGAGTTTTTTCTTCTTACTTCATTCCTACTTTACCCTTGTATTTAGGAGCTAAATAACTATATGAGCTACTCATAAGCAAACGACAAACTCTTTCAGTTATGTTTGTCTTGGAAAGATATAGCTCAAGTAACGCTTCTACATCATTTTTCGGCACTGCTTCACTGCCAATTTTCAAAAGGCTGATTAACCCCTCAATAGACAACTCCTGTTTTGTGATGTAAGGTCGCCAATAATCCATATATTTCGGCCAAGAGAACAATAAAGCTTCAACTTCAGGAAACAGTTTAATATCCCCGTTGTTCAATAATGAATTTCCGGCTTGTATCATATCAACTTGTGACCACATTTCCATGTCATATTGCGCAATTTGTTGCAACTCTTCCGATAATCTCTTAAACAAGTTTTCGCTAAGGTTTTTACCGGCGGTAAGAGCCAGAACAATTTCCTTTTTAAGGTCATTAGGACAATCCTTATCGCTAAGTAAAACAACTACCAAATCTCTCTCTGCAATACTATACACGTATTTACGGTTACAACGCACAGACAGAAAAGCCAAACTTCTTTCTGTAAGAAGCTTAACTGCTTGAGCTCGTGAAAATGCATTACAAGGAAGCTCTTCATACACTTTTGCCAATTGTTCAACTAAATTGCAACTGCGTATGAGACTGAAAAGAATTTTACCTTTCGTCGCATCATCATACGGATAGTTTTGATATACCATCATAAACATTTCATTGTCGCAATAACTACATTTGGCAACTGCATCGAGGAAGTTACTTGTCCAACGTTTGGAATTTTTTAAATATTCCAAAATGTTAGACATATGCAACTTAAGCACATCGTAAACCTTTTTACTATCTCTGCAATCTCTTACCTCTTGACTGATATTCACATACTTCATAGCTAAAGAAAGCCATATTGCTTGATCATGAATCGCCAAACGAGAATTGTAGTAATCATATAAAGGTCCACAGTTGTAATCATTGGCAAAAGCAGTAGGTTGTTTCTTAAACAGATGAGTAATCATCTCATTGATAGCCTGCGACGGATTACCGATTCCTTTACCGACACGATCAATAGCCAGTTTAAACAATTCATTCAATTCCGGTATGTTATATAAATCAAGTATATAACGATAATCTCCGGTTTCAATTTTTTGTTCTAAGAACTTAACCAGCTCTACCTTGCCGAAAGTCAATATTTGCGGTATACCATAATTCTTCACAATATCTTCTATCTGCTTATTGGTAAATTCGACATTACTGTCAAGAAGTGCCATTCGCACATGTTTCAGATTCAAAGACAATATGTGAAACTCCGTAGAATCAAGTTGCGCAGGAAATATGTTCTTGTCAAAAATTTCCCCAAGGATTTCCCACGACCAATAACGTTCACTGATTTCCGCATTACTGAGCTCTTTGATCATTTTGCGTTGCTCACTCAATGATGGAAGATACTGTCTACCACAAGGATTACTCTTAAGAGTTTTGTGCTTGATACAATACTTCGGCGCAAAAAACGCCATAACCTTTGCTAAAAACAGGTTACATTTTTCATTTTTTTTCATAATACTGTTAAAATTTAAATTGTTAATAAAACATGTCAAATTAATTTTATTTAAATTTTGCATCCATTTTAAAAAAAACGCTGACAAAGCAACAAGTTTTCAAAGTAAGAATATATACATATCTATGGACACAAAAATTTTTTTACAGGTCATATTCTACTATAAAAAAAACAATTTGTCCACTGTTTAATGATTATTTTTATTCATCTACATAGTGAATTATTGTTGGCTTTGACGATATTTTTCCAGCTTTTTTAACAGCATATTTCTTTTTAACCGACTAATTCGGTCAATATATAAAATACCGTCTAAATGATCAATTTCATGTTGCAAGACAACTGCAAGATAGTCTTCAGCCTCTATTTCTTGCTCTTTTCCGTCATAATCTATATATCTTACCTTTATCTTGTAATGGCGTTCAACATCTGCTCTTTGATTCGGAACTGATAGGCATCCTTCACAAAAAAAGATGGTTTCTTCAGATTTATAAATTATCTCCGGATTAATCAAATACATAGGATTTCCGGCTTTCGGATTTCCGTCTTCATCTTTTTGTTCCGCATCAATTACAATCATGCGCTTAGAAACACCGACCTGAGGAGCTGCTAAACCCACACCTTTATCTGCATACATTGTTTCAAGCATGTCTCTTAAAAATTTTCTTATATCATCATCAACTTTTAAGACTCTTTCGGCTTTTTTCTCTAAAATCGGATGAGGATATTCATATAATTCTAAAACACTCATTGATAACTCCGCCTAAATTCTAACACTATGAGCTATTTGGTCTAGCAAAGCATTTACCATCTTAGGTTCATTCTTATTAAAAAATGCATACGCTAAATCAACATATTCTTGTATCAAAACTTTAGTATCAACATCTGTTGTGTTGCTAAGTTCATAAACGGCACATAATAACAAAGCCTGTAAAGTTCCATTCATTCTATCAAATGGCCATTTATCATTTAAGAATAAACTCAAAGACTTTTCTATATCTTGCTTTTTGGTATGAACACCTCTTACCACATCTTCAAAATATTCTGTATCTATGGGTGAAACCTCAAGCATTTCTTCTGTTTCGGTATATGAATTTTCTTCAATTACATAACGACCTACTTTACCTTGAACAAAATCTTCAATTACGGCATCAACCGGAAGTTGACCATATGCGATCATATATGTTGCCTGAACCGCCGCCAAACGAGCTCCGGATTTTTTACGAATTTTTTTTGATACAAACTTTGTCATTTTTTAATCTTCCTTATTGTTTTGTATAATAGGTTTTGCTAACTTATCTATCGTTTCAACAAAATCTTCAAAATCTTTTACCTCTTTAAAATCTTTATAAACTGAAGCAAATCTGATATAAGCTATATTATCAAGTCTTGAAAGAGAGTCCATAACTTTTTCACCGATAGCCTCAGTTGATATTTCGCTTTCACCTGAACTTTCAAAACTACGTTGAATATAATTGACCAATTTATCAACTCTTTCTGCAGATATAGGACGCTTACGTACAGCCAACTCAATAGAGCGATATAGTTTATCTCTATCAAAAGTTGTACGTTCACCATTCTTTTTTACAACAACTAGTTCTCGTAACTGTACACGCTCAAAAGTTGTGAAACGAGACCCACATTCAGGACACTCTCTTCTGCGTCTGATTGATGAGCTATCATCAGCAGTTCTCGAATCTTTAACTATAGTTCCCTCTCTACCGCAAAACGGACATTTCATTTTTAGCTTCCCTTTTTTATCAACTCTTGCACTACTTGATACAATTTTGAAGAATATCTTGCACCTTTTATAAGAATAATATCATCTTTTTGCAAGAGCTTATTTAATAAAAAATCAACCAAAGGTTCTTTATTTTCAAAATAATATTTTTCTTTATCATCGGAAACACAATTCAACATATCTTTCATTTCAGGGCACACCCCTACTACGACATCAATATCAGACTGCTCTACAATATTACCTATTTCAATATGTTTTTCTTGTGATAATGCTCCAAGTTCGGCCATTTTACCCAAAACAGCAATCTTACGATGTGTAGTTTGTATATCGCTTAAAGATTTAATGGCAAGTTTCATCGCTTCAGGTTGTCCGGAATAGCTATCATCAATTAAGGTGTATATATCCCCATTTTCTAAGGTTAATTGATATTGTTTCCCTCTTCCTTCCAAAGCTTTAAAATCTTTAACATATTTTGACGCTTTTTTCACATCAAGTCCTAAAACTTCTATAACTTTTAAGGCACATAATGCATTATATATATGATGTTCTCCAGGAGTTGCTGTTTCAAAGTTTGCATCACAATTACAATTCTTGCCAAACTTAAATATATTATCAGTATATTTTTTTGCAGTTTTATTCAAAATTTCATAAAAATTTGTATCTTCATTTATTATGGCCATCCCTTTTGGATTGAGACCTTCAAAAATTTCGGCCTTAGCATAGGCTATATCCTTAAACTCATTAAAAAATTCAATATGCATCGGATATACATTTGTCACAATTGCTACATCCGGTTTTACATAAGATGTTAAACGAGAAATTTCACCTTTTGCACTCATTCCCATTTCAATAACGGCAAAATCTGCATCCATATCCAGATTACATAAACTTTCAGGCACCCCGACAAAATTATTATGATTACCAACTGTTGCATAAGCTTTGCCAAACTTTGAAAGCAAAAATTTTATTTCTTCTTTAGTTGTTGTTTTTCCAGAACTTCCCGTAAGTCCTATAACTTTTCCTTTAAATAATGATCTGTTATAGGCCCCTATTTTTCCGTAAGCATCTAACGTATCTGCAACAACAATTTGTTTATCTATAGAAATATTTTCTATCAAGTGATCAACTATAACCAGAGGACAACCGTTTTTTATAACATCAGGCACAAAATTATGCCCATCAAAATTTTCACCTTTAACTGCAATAAAAACATCACTTGGTCCACATTTCCTACTATCTGTTGAAACTCCGCTGATTTCAGCGTATTTGATATTTGCTTCATAATTTAATATTTCTGCAATTTTTATTGATGTTATCTGTTCCATAATATCCTCAAGTTGGTTCTGTTTTACAAATCACCAAGAGTATAAGAAATTATACCTTTGATTGCAAGTAAAAGATATGCTCATTAAAGCATCAAAAAAGCTCTCTTTCGAGAGCTTTTTTAATATTGACCATTATCTTCTGTCACCCATTATTCTTAATAGATCCAAAAACAGATTAATAAAGTCCATATAAAGAGCTAAAGCTCCTGATACAGCTTTACGTGTTAACATATCTTCCGAATCGTGACCGACATACATTGAACGAATTCGTTGAGTATCATATGCTGTTAAGCCAACGAAAATAGCCACGGAAATATAAGAAATCACCCAATATAATGTGGAACTTTGCATAAATAAGTTAACTAAGCTAGCAATAATTACGCCCCATAATCCCATAATCATAAAAGAGCCGATAGACGTTAAATCTTTTTTTGTAGTGTATCCATACAAACTCATAGTACCAAATGTAGCAGCCGTAATTAAAAACACTCTAAACACACTTGCACCTGTATAAAGTAACATAACAGGAGCAATTGAAGCACCCATCACAGCAGAAAATAACCAAAACATTGTTTGAACTTTAGATGCGGATCCTCTTTGAACTGCCGAATTAAACATAAACACCATAACCAAAGGCGCAATCAGAGCAACCCAACCTAACAATGATAAACCGGCATACCCTTCATTAACTTTGAAAAACATACCTATTAAACCGGTGTTTATCAACAAATATACAGTTAAAGCTGTTAAGCATAACCCCCCTGTCATATAGTTATAAACTTTTATCATATATGAACGCAAGCCCTCATCAACTGTGTCTCTTACAACAGCTGAGCTATAAGTTTTGGTTTTCATTTTTTTCTCCTTAAAATAATTATCATCTTTTAAATATAGAAATTTTTTTTCAAAAAATCAATAAGCTCTCTCTCAAAAAACATTATTCATTATAAAAAAAGTCATATATTTTTGCAAAAACCAAATTATAATATACAAAAAACACTGAATAAAAAAACAAATTAAGATATCCCTGACATTTGAAATATGTATCAATTTCATAAACTATCACACACGGAATGTTTAATAAAAAAACTATTAACACAAACTGCCAATAATTACCGGAACTTTTCTTCCAAGCTTTTTTAAAAGAACTATTTAAGCCCTGCACCGATGAAATAAATGCTAAAAAAGGTCGACAAAGTATTATAGGAAAAATCAACATTAAAATCATAGATAAAATAAACATATTCAAAATATTAATTTGAGCATTTTGTAATTGATACATATAGCTTTCAAAAAACATCAGATATTTATCATCAAAACCCATTAAAAGTGGTAAATATGGCAATAAGCCAAGTAACACACTTATAACTATCACCAAAAAGAACATTTTGGTAGAAGGTATAAGGCTACCCAAAATATTTGGTATAAACAAGTATGGTTTTTTATGGTAGTAATATCTGAAAAACACACACCAAAAAACATAATAAGCAAAAAGCCACAATATACTTAACGGATTGGAAAAACCTCCTTGAATAAATTCAAAGCAAAATAAGTATACAAAATTTACAATTACAAACAAAAAAAGTTGCTTATATGATAGACAGTATAGAGCATCTCTCAAGGTTTTTAAAACCGGAATTTTAACTATATGATTAGACATATCTTAACCTCTAACTGCTGACTGTTCTGTATCTTCTTCAAAATCATCAGTATCAGCATTGGGATCATAATCAATACCTAACTTAGCAAGCATATCATCATTGATATCTTCTCGTTGAGCCACAATCCAATCTGGAACATTAGGAGATGGTTTCATCGCTGCTAATTTTTTCATACCCGAATCTAAATACCAACGTGGAGAATCTGCCATAATAGGTCTGTCAATATAACTTTGCATCAATACAACTTGCTTGAGCATTGGAAGACTCAAAAGTTGTGTTGTTGTAATAACAGATACACCCTGTAACTGATAAGACACATTTTTAGCAAATGGGTTTGAGTTTTTACCAAGTCCGCCCTCATTTTTAGAATATGATGTAGTTTGTACCGTACGATTTCCAATCATTTTTGAAAAACGTTGAGCTGTAACTTCGTTGTTTTGTGATAAAATAATCTTACAAGCAGTTGTAGAAATTACTGTTTCCAAGTCATCTTTTCCATATTTACCGGAGATTTGTCCCAAATCTTGTCCGATAAGTAAATAAGATACTTTTTGACCACGACCTACCGCAGGACCGTCAATAACTGCTTTAAGTTTTGGCATTTGCGGAAACTCGTCGAGCACAAACAAACATGGGAATGGTCCCATCTTACCATCTGTTTTATTTTCAAACTTTGGAGGATTAGAAATTAAATATGAACTCATCAATTCAATAAACACACTAGAAATCATACCAAGTGCTCTCGCATCTGTTTGGTTAATTGATAAATAAACCGAAATAGGCTTCCATTCACCTGTAACAGGGTCTTTCATACCTCGCAAATCTTTAAAGTGTAAATCTGAAAAGCTTGTTCTGGCAACAACTGCCGAGTTTTTAAATATATTGATACCGGCAAACGCTGTAGAAATAACAGATCCACGCTCTTTATCAGGCATAGCAGATAGTGAACTTAACTCAGTGTAACAACGTTGAGAATATCCATATTTACGTGCTTCTTCAACCGCTTCATCCAACAAATCATGCATAGGATCTGCCATTGCAGCCATTTGATCACCTTCGGCGAGCCTGCGTTTGATTTCTTGAGCCTGCTTAATTTGTGCTTCAGTCAACCATTCTAAAATCATCGCAATACTTGATTCTCTTCCTATCCATTTTTCCGGCAACAAATTCCACGTTCCAATAGGAACATAGTTATCTATGGTTAGGGTGCCATTCTTCATATCCGCTATTGCTTTGGGGACTAAAGGATCTCTCATATCACGATAATATCCTTCCAAAACCCTTTTATCTTCTTCATCAAGTTTACCTTCATAAATGCGACCGATAAAATAGTCATTAGCACGGGCTCGTTCACATTTTGATGTAATAAAATGAATAAATCCATTTAATGCTGCACGACCGGTTTGTGACCAGTGAGGATCAGCACCACCTTTAGGGTCTTCTACCAAAATATTACAAATTGAATCGATATACATATCTCTATCAGGCCCCATTTCTGGGACAGCATTTGGAGCCAAAGGATTCCAACTAGGATAATATATACCTTCTGAAGGACTGTCTTCAGCACCCCAGTTAATCACAAACACAGGCCCGACTTTGGCTCTAGCTCCCGATGTTTTATAACATAATTCTGGTTTAGGGTCATTAATAATCAAGCTCATACCTTTAGCATGAAAAATGGTCGGCATAACAACACCAACTGTTTTACCTGTTCCCGGAGGTGCACAACATAATGTTGATAAAGTTTCTTTCAATAAAAGCAATCTGTTATTAAACTTTCCGACAACTTGGCAAAAACCATCAAAGCCTAACAGTTCCATTTTATTAATATCGCGCAATGTGGCAAGACGAGCAGAACCATGAACATTAGATTGAAATTGATATGGACAAGTTAACATTCCCGTAATTATTCCGGTTGGCAAAGATAAAAATGGTAAAATAGGAATCCAACGTCCTAAAGAAAACTCTTGTCCTGCAGACAATTTTTGCATCCAACTGTAATACTGGCTGAACAAAAATGAAGGATTATTTTGAACAGCTTTAAGAAAAGCTTTAACAGTAGCTATCGTATTTTTCGATATACCTTTTTCAATTAAAAAAGCCAAAGGTAATGAAAATATTGTTAAAATAAGAGTAATCACCAAAGTGATAATCATGGTCACCGCCATCCACCTGACGGCATTATCATATTCTTCCCATTCCGCTCCTCTGTTTCTCAATCCCATTTTAGTTCCTCATTATAAAAATCACATATTACCACGTAACAGTTTCTTAATACGCTCAAATTCACCCACGCTTAACTTAGAATCTACTTCCTCAACTGTTTTAGAGAATAGCTTGATTTCTCTTGGACTACCTCTGTTAATTCTGGTAACTTCTACTTGAAGATTATCCCATATTTCAAACATATCTTCAGCATTAATAATATTACCCATTTGAATAATCACATACGGTACAACATCAAAATCAAAATCGATATCTTCAAGTTTCCTTAGTAAAGATTCTTTAGCCAACATAACTTTACGAACAGGAGATATACGATGAGAGTTCTCAGAAAACCACAAAGGCTCCTCATTATTAAAGCGCTCTTCATCGGCAAGCCAATCTCCAGCCTCTTTATCTACTAAGCATAAACAAATTTTTCCTTCAGCGACACCTAAGAAATCTATCATAATATTTTTATTAAGTGTTACACCTGAAATAATATCATAACCTTTTTGCTTTAATACATCAACTATAGGATTGCTTCCCCTGGAAGTTTTTTGCTCATCAGCAACCTTATCAGAATGTTCATACGTATTTTTACGACCGTCTTTGCGACCAACTTTTTCTTCACGCCGTAAAGATTTGGTATTCTCTGTCTCAGACTTATATTCTTTTTTGCTTTTTCTTCCATCTTTATCCTGAGAAACAAACAATGGTCGTGGCTCATCATCAATATCACCACGATCTTCATTATAATCATCTTCAAAATGTTTTTTACTTTTTTTAGAATTTGAAAAATTTTTATCATCATTATCCATATTTTCAAACGACTGGTTGTCCCTGCTCTTTTCTTTTTTCTTTTTACCATTATCTATTTTAAAAATATCGGATTTTTCAAAGGCATCAAAATCTAAATCAAAATCATCATCTTCATTATCTAAATTAAACAGCGAATGACTAAATGTTTCCCTTGCCGTTGCAGCTTTTTCTTTAACACTACCACTACCATATGCACTTGATGTAGTTAAAGATGACCTTCCATAAGGCGTAGAAACGCTCGATTGAACACTTTGCTGAGACACCGATTTTGGTGTTTCACTATCGGAATATTCACGTATCGGAAGCCTACGCCCTGTTGGCCTAATTTCTTTATATGACTTTTTCTTGACAACAACTGGTGTTTTACTGATTGCAGGCTTCAAAGTAACAGCATTTCCTTTTAGAAATGCAAATGGGAATGTTAATATTTTGAGAACCATAGATTCCCAAGAAATCATACTAAGAGCAACCCAACCTGTAAGCCATAATGGAATAAACGAAACTATAATTAAAATGAAAGCCCATTCTTTAGGAGTATCAATAACCCAACCTGCAGCCCACAAATTCCACGCATAGGCCCAATGCAAAGGCCAAAATATATCAAAGCGCCAACTCTCAAGCATAATAACCCTTATGCCCTCAGTGAAGATAACACTCCACAGGCATCCTACCAAAACTATTCTAAGCAACACGAGTAAGGGTTTCATTTAGTCTCCTCGATATTTTAGAAGATAGTATTACATTTCAATTCAGATGACAAGTATTTATTGCTCCTTACGTTGAATTATTTTTTCAGATATATTTTTTCTTAACATTTCAGCATCTTTTGCCACATTATTTTTCTCTTGTCTTATTCTATCTTTAATGACATCTTCAATATTTACCTTTTCTCCCACAGAAATATTTTTAATTACAACATGATTATCAATCTTTTCATATTTTTTCATCTTACGATTACTTATATATTCTATAGGTTTTATAAGCATATTGATATAATTTATTTTATTAACCTTGCGTATACCCAATAGCCATAAAACAAAAACAACCACCAAAGCTATAAAAAAGCTAAAATCTGAAGTGCCAGAGATAACTCCATTATTATTCCAATAATCAACAATAACTTGCCATTGTTTCATATTAAATATATCAAATTGCCATATAATTTTCATAAGCATACGAGACAAACTCCAAAATAGAATTGTCCAAACAAATGCTAAAATAAGAAATCTTATGAATTTAGCTATTTTTTTTATCATTACATACTAACCTCTGGTTGCAGCTTGCTTATAGCCCGCCAATTTACCACTCACATTTGAATCACGTATTGCAAGCCTCGATTTCATTGCCGACAAAGCTTTTTTCCGAGTAATATTTTGGGCTCTCATGGCATTAAGTGCATCTTGATTAATTTGATTTAATTCCCTATATTTATTACATATTCCCGGAGTATTTTGAGCTATAGCTTCATCATATAAACCACACATAACATCCACCCTCTTTTTTGAACCTTCATACGCAAATTCTGACTGATTGAACAAATTGCCTTTATCAGACATTTCTTCCACATCTTTTTCAAGCTTAGAAATATTTTTTTTGATACCCTTATCAGGAGCACCCTTTCCGCATCCGGCAAACTTGTCATCTTTTATCTCTTTTTCTTGTCTCTCAAGTAGTTTAGATACTGTTGTTGCTTTATCCTCCAACCAATCATTCACCTCTTTATTTACTTGCTGCTGAATAAACTCTTCTTTTGATAATTTAGGATTGACAACACTTTCATAAGCAAATTCTGCCAATAGACGAGTATCCTCAGAAATAACAGACACCGCTCTAAGCAACATTTTTTGTTTTGCAAGTGATCTTTTATCAAAATCAACCTTAAGTTCGTTCTGATTTTTTTCTTTACCACGCTTGTTCCACGCTCTTGAGGATCTCATAAATTCGTCTGTCATTTCCAAACGTGTCATAAGCATTGCAAGCTTATCTGTTGTCTCTAACAATTTAATTTGCGCATCTAACTTTTTCGGAGCTCCCTCTAAAAACTCTTTAGCATTTGTATTTTTTTGTAAATTCGCGATAAACTGAGGATCATGCTGATGTCTCCAATTTGGATTCGGATTATGCAAATTAGCCTTCAAATCTTCAAATATGCTTGTAAATTTTGCTTTTTTATGTGCATACGCCTCTGTCTTACCGTTATTTGTAGCAACAAACAAATCGCCAAAATCGCTTACTCTTCTATGAGCGTTTTTTAATCTGTCCTCTCTTATTTTAGCCTTCTGTCTTTTTCTTGCCACTGAATTTGCTATTGCTATTTCACAAGCATTATCAATGATACCCAAAGCTTTATCTTCCAGCATATTTAACAACCAAGATGCACCGGCCAAAAGCCATTCTTCATACATGTATTTTACAACATCACCGTCTGTAAATTTGTCTTTACTTTTTCGTTCCTGCGGTTTCTTAACATCACCCATATTTTCATTCATATCAGCTTCTTTTTTATTTTGAAGTTTTTTAAGCTGATCTGCTTGCTCTGCAGTTAGAGTGCCTCTATAAGCACCGACTTCCAAATCTTCACGAGATAAAGGTTTTTGAGGTTCTTTCTTTACATCTCCCAAATGACGCTCCATCAAATCAGACATTTTTTCCCCATTTGCATTACGTCTGTTTGGATTTGCTCCATATCCGCTGTTTGCATACATTCCTTGTATCAAAGATGTACTTTCGTTATGCAAATTTGTAATTCCATCTTTATCCGGATAATTTTCATCTTTTTGCATAGCACGCAAACTGATAATATTTTTTGCAGACTGAGTTCCTAACGTTTCACCATTTGACAAACGACCTTCATCAAGCAAATATTGCACAGGAGTTTTTCCACCTTTAACAGCTTCTAAGCCTCCTTCTTTGTGCATTGCATGTAAATTATCTAATACCTGACGAGAAGTTGCGAGTTGATCTGAAGATTGCTTAACATATTCCTGATAGCCTTCTTTAGGGCATTTGTTCATATCATTAACTGCCATTTTTTCCATAAACTCAGGACTGATAAGAATGTTAGGATTTTCCTTAATTACACCGGCAACTTCCGTTTTTGCTTCCGCTGTCATATCTTTACCGGATAAAAGTTCAAACAATCTGTTTGCTTTTTCTTTCATATCATTATCTTCTGCCATCTTACATTCTCCAATATATTTTTTTGCATTGTAACACAAAATTATGGTTTTGTCCACAAGGTTTTGTTACAAATTTGCTAAACTTTTAAGTGTTTCAAAAACTCTCCCAATCGGCAATTTTCACGAATACCGTCTTTGGGTGTAACTTTCAAAAGGCCGAAAAATCTGGGCTTAATTTTGTTTATTTCTATCGGGGCATAAATTGCCGGATTTTTTATCAGAGCCTCATAAGCTCCCTTTGCATCTTTTGCCGAATTTCTGAAATAATTTGTTATCAATCTTTCGGCATCGACGGGAAAATTACGCTTTTTAATTGCTTCTATAAATTTAGCCTTACGTTCACATCGACGCTGATATTCTTCGTATAACTCTCTTTCGATACGTCTGCGTTGAGCTTTCAATCTTTTTTCTTCATACGTTATTTCGCAATTTTCGATATCAATTAAAATTTCAACATATGAAATTATGGCTAATTGTAAATTTTGATCCGGCACACTTTCTGCAAAATTTAAGAACTCTTCATCACTGGAGAGAGGATTAAGAGTTGCTAATTTTGAAGGGAATGCCTGAAACATAATATCCCAACATAAAGTTGCATCACTTACAATTTTTTTACCGATACTTGGTTTATAATTCGGGATCATCATTTTAGGAGAAAACTCAAATTCAGGAACCCTTATTGTATATATAGCAGCTATTGCTGATACGGCATCAATAAAATTAGCATATGCTTGCGCTAATTCCATCTCATCATTACCTAATTCTACACTCAATAACTCAGATCGAACATTATTTAATTTCGGTTCAGGAACTTCAAATTTTTCATCATCGGACTCTTCTTGATAGATTTCAACTGTTGATGTTTTATCTTCATCTGAATTTAAAAAGTTGTTCAATAATTTTTCAAAATCATCATCTTCTTGCGTATCTTCATAGGTTTGTCCTTCTATATCCAAACCATCAATAAGAGCTTGATTTATATCTATGACATTTTTTTTTGCTTTAGCCATAATTATTACTCCTTCACAAAATAAATTGAACCTTTATAAGCGCCTTTTTTAACATCAAAAACATATATTTTATTTTCTGAAGTAACAACATGTAGAAGATTTTCTGCTGTTTTGATATCTGTAATTTGCTCTTTATCAACTGTTTCTATTTTTATTTCAAAAGTTTTTTCCGTATTTTTCAGCATAACCTTATTAACTAACAAACACAATACAAACAGCAGACAAAATGTTAAACAAAACACCAATAACTTGATAATTTTAATTTTATCCATCAAATCTTTCCTTGCTTTTTTTAAGGTTTTGCATTATTGATACCTTAAAATGTCTAAAATATGTTTAATTTTACGCCATGATTGACCAAGAAAGCAACATTTTTTTTACTAATTCTGCCCAACAGGAGCATAAAAATTTTCGTCTTGATAAATTTTTATCGCTTATACCGGAATTAAACCTTTCCAGAAGCCAAATTCAACGTCTGATTAAAAGTGGTTGCGTCACCATCGAAGATAATGAAGTTGTTGATTGTTCATACAAAGTAAAAATTGGAGATTCTTTTCAGATTGAAATCCCTCCCTTAGCAGAAGCAGAACCTATTGCTCAAAATATTCCTCTTGATGTTGTATATGAAGATAATGACATAATTGTTGTAAACAAACCTGCCGGCATGACCGTTCATCCAGCCCCAGGAGCATATGATAAAACACTTGTTAATGCCTTATTATATCATTGCAAGGATAATCTATCCGGTATCGGCGGGGTTAAAAGACCCGGAATTGTACACCGAATAGACAAAGAAACAAGTGGCTTACTTGTTGTAGCAAAAAATGATGCAGCACATCAAGGATTGTCTGAACAATTTTTTAATCATAGCATCGAAAGAACTTACTTTGCCGTAACATATTCTTTGTTAAATCCTTTGAACGGAACAATTATCGGAAATATTGCTCGCTCAAACTTTGATCGCAAAAAAATGGCCTTAGTGGAAGTTGGCGGCAAACATGCCGTAACACACTACAAAACCATCAAAACTTTTGGAAATTTTGCTTCTCTTGTACAATGCAATTTAGAAACCGGACGCACACATCAAATTAGAGTTCACTTATCGTCTAAAGGATGCGCTCTTATCGGCGATAAAGTTTATATAAAAAATCATAAAACAGCCTTAAGAATCCCCGAATCGGCAAAAAACCTCATTTCTACATTTCCCCGCCACGCTCTTCATGCGGCAACGTTGGGCTTTATACACCCTATAACAAAAGAAAAATTATCTTTTTCGGCCGAGTTTCCTGAAGATTTTCAAAATTTATTAAATATTCTATACAACCTATAATTTGTATAAACGAAAAATTAAAACCTATTGTTATATTGATATCTGTCTACTTTTTCTTATTATTGCCAAAGTCAATGCAAAAGGAGATAGATTATGGACACTTTGCCTAAGCTAACCGGACTTGACTTTTCGCCAGAAAATAATCTTTCAAAATATTTACAAGATATTCGCAAATATCCGATTTTAGAACCTGAAGAAGAATATAAACTGGCAGTGGACTATCAAAAAACAAAAAATGCAAATATTGCATACAAGCTCATCACTTCGCACTTGCGTTTGGTGGTAAAAGTTGTATCAAAATATCGAGGTTACGGTCTCGATTTAAGCGAAATGATTTCGGAAGGAAACTTAGGCTTATTGTATGCTATTGAAAAATTTGAACCGGAAAAAGGTTTCAGATTTTCAACTTATGCTTTGTGGTGGATAAAAGCATCGGTGCAAAAATATATTTTAAACTCATGGTCGTTAGTAAAACTCGGTACAACTGCAGCGCAAAAAAAACTGTTTTTTAATTTAAGAAAAATCAAAAACAAACTTAATCTTATTGATGATAGAGATATGTCCGAGCAAATTTTAACCCAAATTGCTGAAAGCCTAGATGTTTCCGTACAAGATGTAACGGATATGAATACCAGATTAAAAGCCCATGACGGCTCCTTAAATGCTGTGTTAGATTCTTCTTCTGACGGCAATGCCGAATGGATGGATTTTATTTCAGATAATAAGCCCAATCAGGAAGAACGTTTTGCATATTCTGAAACCCTACGTTATCGTAAAAAACTTTTTAACGATGCCTTAATTGTTTTAAATCCTCGAGAAAAAGATATTCTGTTTAAGCGCAGACTTGCCGAAAAATCGGCAACTCTTGATGACTTAAGCAAAACATACAACATCTCAAAAGAAAGAGTAAGACAAATAGAATTAAATTCGATAAAAAAAATCACCAAAGCAGTGAGTATGGTACAGTAACATCTTGACTTTAAGATTTGTATATTTTAAATTTTATATCAGCTGATAGTATATCGGTTAGCGCTCAAATAGGGTGCGGAGCTCCCCAGAGCTTAATATACAATACTCGGTGTTTGGATATACATCGCAATTGCTACATACACTTTGTATGTGGCGATGAATATATCCCCGACTACAAAATGGTCGGGGAGGTTTTAGCTGATGTTAAGTTTGCTAAAACAGTCATTTGGTATTGTATGATATTTTGGGCTCTCCGACCACCTTGTTGAAAGGTGGCTTTTTTTTGACTTTGAACTTATGGAGACTTTTAATGAAAAAAACACTTTATCTATCTTTATTGGCTATTGCTTTTTTATCAGGTTGTACCAGCCTTACTTATCATGAAAAGAAAGAAATTACACGTTTAAAATATCAAGGTATCAGCATTGACAGACCGGCAGGAGAATGGGAAAAACCGGCAAGTCCGTTGCTTGCAGGTGTTTTAAACATTCTTCCCGGTGTCGGAAACTTTTATTTAGCAAGCGGAAACGCCGCTGATTCTTCACATTGGATTTATGGTTTCGGCAACTTATTGTTTTGGCCTTTATCTGTTATATGGGCAGTGCCTGAAGCCGCTATTGATGCAAACAACATCAATAAAAGGGATATGTTAGATTATTACAGATATGGCAACAATACAGTGTTACCGCAAAACACTTTATCACAATAAAATTCTAAATTTTAATATTACAACAACTTTCAAAGGCAGGATTTTTCCTGCCTTTTTTAGGACTTGTTAATATAGTTATATTGAATATTTTGCTTTGCTTATTATCTATACTTTTACTGCAATTTTTGTATGAAAAGGTATATATAAAATGGAAAACAGATATGCAAAAAAAGTTTATTCCGGACTTGTTTTACTCCTAATTTTAGGAGCTTTTTTACTCGGATATTTAACGTTTTATTTTCATCATAAATCCATGTCCGAAAAACCCGTAAGCCAAGTTCCTTTAAGCAATTCGTTAGTGTTAAATGCCGAACCGGTGAAAACACAGGATATTGAATTTATTAATGAATATGTCGGATATGTAACACCTGTACACGAAGCAAACATTCAACCTTATATCAGTGGCTATATAGATAAAATTATGGTAGATGGCGGAGACATTGTAAAACAAGGAGATGTCTTACTTGTTTTGGATCAATCGGAATATAAAGCAGCTCTCGACGCCGCATATGCTAACGTCATAAAAGCCAATGCAAATTTTAACAATGCACAAACTTATTTTGAACGAACAAAAAAAGCAAAATCTGCTGTTTCTCAAACCGAATTTGACAAAGCTCAAGCCGATTTTTTAAGTGCTAAAGCCGGTTTAGAAGAAGCTAACGCAAATTTTGAACAAGCAAAAGTAAATTTTAAATATACAATCTTAACTTCTCCCATAAACGGAATTGTCGGTAATGTAGCTTTAACCAAAGGAAATTATGTATCTCCTACAAATGGTAGTTTATTTTCTATTGTGCAATTAAGTCCTATAAGGGTTATGTTTTCAATTACTGATAAAGAATATTTAAATAAGCTCAAGAAAAAAAGCTTATTTGAAAATGAAGAGATTTTATTAAAACTAAGTGATAATGAAACTTTTCCAAATAAGGGTGTTTTTAAATATAGCGACAATTCGGTAAATAAAAATTCGGGCAATGTAAATATATATGTCGATTTTGAAAACTTAGGCAAAACATTGTTACCAAATGCGTATGTAACTGTCATGATAAAGCAAGCTTTTAAACAGGCCGTAAAAATATTAAAAGATTATGTTTGGCTCGAAGAAAACGGTTCTTTTGTGTATGTTATCAGAAATGGAAAAATAGAAAAAATCGAAATCAACATATTAGCTGATGGAAACACTTTTTTTATTGTCAAAGACACTTTTTCACCTGCTGACTTATTAATTATGCAAAATATTAATCCGACTGATATCGGAAAAAATGCAACCACTAAAAATAAGGATACAAAATAATGTTTGCAAAGTTTTTTATAGATAGGCCACGTTTTGCCATTTCTTTATCCATAGTATTGGTCCTTTTAGGTACATTGGCAATTTTTGTATTACCGGTTTCCCAATATCCGCAAATTACACCACCGCAAATTGTTGTAAAGACAACTTATCCGGGAGCAAATGCCCAAGTATTGGTTGATACGGTTGCTGTTCCGATTGAAAACAAAATTAATGGTGTGGAAAATATGTTATACATGTCGTCAACTTCTGATGATAGCGGTAATTATAACTTAACCATCACCTTCAATGTCGGAGCAGATCCAGATATTTCACAAGTTAAGGTACAAAACCGCTTACAACAAGTCTCTTCTGATTTACCGGAAATTGTAAACCAACAAGGCGTTGATGTAACAACTCAAAACCCTAATATTTTGGGCCTTTTAGTATTACGATCACCTAACAACACTTATGATAATTTATATTTAAGCAACTATGCATATACCAATTTACAAAACCCCTTGGCTCGTGTAAAAGGTGTTGGTGATGTACAAGTGTTTGGTCCGCAATATAGTATGAGGATTTGGCTTGACACACAAAAAATTGCATCTCTTAATTTGGATAGCAACAGTATTATAAATGCCGTCAAACAACAAAATGTGCAAGCTTCAGTCGGCAGTATCGGTACAGCACCATCAGATAAAAACACCAACATGGTTTTATCTTTGACTGCAAAAGGTTTGTTAAACAGTGTTCAAGATTTTGAAAATATTGTAGTGGCAACTGATAACAACGGTTCTTTGGTATATTTAAAAGATGTTGCAAGAGTTGAGCTTGGAGCTGATATATATAGCTTAAAATCTGCTTATAAAAATGAACCGGCAGTTGTAATTGCCATTAACCAAATGCCAAACTCGAATTCTTTGGAAATTATGAAAAACATAAGAAAAGAAATTGAAGCTTTATCACAACACTTTCCGGAAGATATGCATTTAAGCGTAACCTACGATTCAACTGCTTATGTCAGTGCATCAATAGACAGCATCGTAGAAACACTTGTTATAACATTTCTTTTAGTGGTTTTAGTCACTTATGTCTTTTTACAAAAAGTTCGTACGACATTAATTCCGCTTTTTACTATTCCCGTATCTCTAATTGCTACTTTTATCATAATCTATATGTTAGGTTTTGATATAAACATTTTAACCCTTTTTGCTATGATTTTAGCAATCGGTTTAGTGGTAGATGACGCTATCATAGTTGTAGAACGTGTACAATATTTAATGCTTTATGAAAAATTGAATGCTTATCAGGCAGCAGTTAAAGCTATGAGCCAAATAAGCGGTGCCATTATTGCTACTACGTTTGTATTGCTATCAATTTTTGTTCCGGTTGGTTTGATGGCCGGCATCACGGGAAAAATATATCAGCAATTTGCTATTGCTATTGCAACATCGGTTGTTTTTTCAGCTATAAATGCCCTTACGTTAAGTCCGGCATTATGTGCAATGTTATTAAAAGCGGAAACAAAAGAAAAGCAAAAAGGATTTTTCACATATTTTAACAAAACTCTTGATTGGTTCAAAGAAAAATACATCAAAGCCGTTAGCTTTTTTACGCAAAGACTTTTATTAACTTCTTTTGTTGTGTTAATTACCATAGTATTAATTGTATTTTCATTAAAATATACACCAACGTCATTTATGCCTGATGACGACCAAGGTATTATATTTGCCAATGTACAGTTAAAAGACACGGCAAGCATCAACCAGACTGAAAATATTTTACATGATTTAACTCAAAAATCATTAAATATTGACGGTGTTGATTATGTTATCACCGTTGCCGGATATAGTATGTTAGGAGGTAAAGGCGAAAATGTGGCTTTAGGCGTTGTCGGTTTAAAAAATTGGAATGAAAGAAAAACAAAGCAAACGTCTTTAAATTATATTATTCAAAAATTAACTGATGAATTTGGAAAAAATCCTTATGCGCAAATTAACTTTTTTGCTCCTCCTGCAATTCCGGGGGTTGGCCAAAGTGATGGTTTATCTTTAGAACTTTTAGCTGCCGAAGGTAATATCAGTCCATCGGAATTATATCAAGCTTTACAAATATATCTGGAAAAATTAAACTCATCAGATGATTTACAATATGCTTTCAGCACATTTACTTCTGACACTCCTCATATCTTTCTTGATATCAACAGAAACAAACTCGAATCGTATAAAATTCCGGTATCCAATTTGTTTTCAGCATTACAAAATAACTTAGGCTCCAGATATATCAACAATATTACATTAAACGGACAGACAAACAAAGTAATTATACAAGCAGATTTTGAAGACAGAGCCAACATTAATGATATAAACAATATATATGTTACATCTTCTACAGGTAAACAAATAAAACTTGAAAATTTTGCTAAATTAAAAACAAGCATCAGCCCTAAAATTATTTACAGATATAACCAATATACCAGTGCATCAATAACTGCTCAAACTTCAAAAGATGTAAGCTCGGGAACAGCTATAAACAATATGCTGAAAATTGCCAAACAAACTTTATCAAAAGGCTATGAAATTGCATGGACCGGATTAAGTTTGCAAGAAATTGAAGCTCAAGGTTTAGCTTTTATTTTAATTACTCTTGCTCTTATTTTCTGTTACCTGTTTTTAGTTGCCCTTTATGAAAGTTGGATGCTTTCGTTTGCTGTTATGTTTTCAACTGTTTTTGCCATTTTAGGAGCAATTATCGGCTTACATCTTATGGGACTTTCTTTAAGTATTTATGCACAATTAGGCCTAATTATGCTAATTGGACTTGCTGCCAAAAATGCAATTTTAATCGTAGAGTTTACCAAAGAATATCGCCAAAAGGGAGAAAGCATTTTAGAAGCTTCAAAAAAAGGAGCATCAGAACGTTTTAGAGCCGTGCTAATGACAGCACTTACCTTTATTTTGGGTGTTTTTCCGATGATTATTGCCAAAGGAGCAGGAGCTGCTTCACAGATTGCTATAGGAACTTCTGTGTTTTTTGGCATGATTGCTGCCACACTTATCGGTATAATTTTTATTCCGGCACTTTTTGCCCTATTTGAAACCATAAAAGAACATTTCGGACCTCAAAACAATAAACAAGAGGAAGAAAAAAATGCGTAAAATTTTGTTATTATCCGTATCTGCCATAATATCGTCCTGTACAGTCGGACCAGATTATAAAGAACCCACAATTTATGAAGATAAACAGATTGCAGAAGTGTTACAACTACATAATATAGATTTAAAAATTTCTCAAGAATGGTATAAACAATTTGATGATGAGAAATTAAATACTCTTATTAATTATGCCCTTCTTAACAGTCCTGACATAATGTCTGCAATTTCAAAGCTCAGGCAAGCTCGTTCATTGATCCTTATCAATCAAACCACATTTTTACCGATGCTAAATTTAAATGCCGAATATGATTATTCCAAGCCCAGTAAAAATATTGGTTTAGTAGCAGATACTGATTATTTTCAAGCCGGATTTGACGCTTCATGGGAAATTGATATATGGGGAAAAGGCCGACGTATAAACGAACAAAATATTGCACAATTTGAACAGGCTTTATATAGCCTACGCAATGTAAAATCTGTTATCACGGCCGAAGTGGCCACAACTTTTTTTGAGCTGAAAAATGTGCATGAAAATTTGCGTATTGCTCATGAAAATCTCAAATTACAGCAAGATATTTTTAACACCGTATCAGAAAAATATAAAGTTGGTCTTACAGATAAAAGCGCTTACAATCAAGCAAAATATGTTTTATCAAATACCAAAGCTTTAATTCCGTCACTTGAAACCAGTGAAAAATCTTATATAAATGCCTTAGCTGTTTTATGTGGCACACTTGCTGACAGACTGCCGGTTATAATATCCGAAAAAGATAAAAATCCTCTCAGCAGAGTGTATAAATATGACTTAAAAACTCTTTATAATTTACCGGCTTCTATCATAAGAACACGTCCTGATGTAAAAGCAGCCGAAAGAGCCTTAGCCGCACAAAACGCAGCCATAGGGCAAGCTGTTGCCGAACTTTATCCTAATATTAGTATAGGAGCAATGTTTGGGGTACAATCTAAAAACATTTCAAGTTTATTAAACTCAAACAGCAATGCTTATAGCTATAATCCGACACTTAATCTACCATTGTTTAATTGGGGTAAAATTTCTAACAATATAAATTTGCAAAAACAAATTAAAGAAGAAAAATATCAAAACTTACGAAAAACACTTCTCCAAGCCGTAAAAGACTTGAATGATGCTATAATATCCATACAAAAAGAACTTGAAACAAATAAAGCTTATCGCAATGCCGTTTATAGTATGCAACAAGTTTTAATATCCATGCATGATAAATATGATAATGGTTTGATAGAATTTTCCGATTTATTGCAAACTCAACAAAATTTGCTTAAGGCCCAAACAGATTTGGCTAATTCAAGTGCTAATATATTCAAAAATATTGTTGCTTTTTACAAGGCAACCGGTGGAGGATATTAAAAGATATAGGCCATACTATATTTAAAACAAAATATTATTAAGTCACCTCGGTAATAGCACGCAAGTTACCATCTCTATTAATTTGAACTACACGTAATTTATGACGCATCTCTTCAATGGTTTTAGCTCTATCAATTGTAGGGTAAGTATGCAATATACGATCAGTAAAGGCCTGATATGCTGCCTCTGAGCTTTCAGCATGAATTGTAGCTAAACAGTTATCATGACCTGATCCCATCAACTCCCATAAAGCACCGGCATTAGATGTTGAAATCTCTCCACCGATAATCGCATCAGGAGTAAAACGAACCACTAAGTCAATAATTTTTGCATAATCCATATTATTAGTTTGCTCTGTTCGGGATAATACCAAATGTACTCTATTAGGATGCGGAACTAAAAGTTCACGAGTATCCTCAATAGTTAAAATTCTTTTATTAATATCCAATATTTTTAATAAGTTATTCAAAAATGTTGTTTTACCTGTAGAGGTTGCACCACTTACTAAAATATGGTCTCCTCGTTTAATACTGAGTAAAAGCCTTTCATACGGATCTTCTGGATCTTTTATATTTTTTAACGGATTTATTTTATGCAGAGCTTTACCTTGTGTTAACCCGTAATCTGATAAACCAAATGCAACTTCATCACTATGAATACGAATTGTTAAAGCTACGCCACCTGTTAAATCATCATTATCATACATTACGTTTCTGCCTGCAATTGCAGAAAAACGATGATCTCCGGGGATTGTAGCATAAACAACCGGAGAACCCTGTATCGGATCAAATGGTAATTCATAAGTATTAGCTATAATATATAACAAATCCGTTAAATATTCTTTTGACAGTTTTTCATCTTTATACATAACCCAAGGAAATGCTCTTTTACCACGTAACCTTAACCAAATCTGTCCTGCTTTATTTATAGCAACTTCTTCTATATTGTCTTGAGTGTACCAATAAGATAGTGGACGTAAAACTGATTCTAATACTGTAAAACTCATATTAAACTACCTTTTTACTAAAATAATGCAGCCGAAGATCCTGCCGAATTACCGGAAGGGGGAGGTGTAGTTGCTCCGGAAGGTGGAGGTGTCGTGGCATAAGAAGGCATAGGTCTTCTTTTTGGCTTTGCCGGTTCTTCATCTATAAGGCCACCACCTGAAGGTTTAGCGTTAGATGATGTTCCCCCGTATACTTCTACCCTACTGCCTCCACCTGAAGCAGATCTGCCTCCGGCTTTGGGCAGATTATCACTTCCCATAGTTTCTGGAGTATCGGCTGCAGATATCAATGGCCCAGGAGCGGCTGCTTCTTCTGCAGCTTCTTCTTTCTCACGAGCTGCTGTCCTTATCCATAAATCTACCTTCGGATAAATAATTAACCTTGTTCCCGCAGGCACATATGCAACTGCAGCAATATCTGTTTTATTTGCTAATATCTGATCAAATATCTGATTCATACCTGTTAAAAAGTTTTGTCTTGCATCACTTGCAGCTTCTGAAGCAGAATCTTGAGTACTACCACCATTACCATCAGATGTATTTTCTCCGGCAGACATCAAAAAGGCTGAAC
>JAZLAM010000007.1:0-14881 GCA_045613125.1 Alphaproteobacteria bacterium
CGATCCTGACGTTGGTGGCGGTGACGATCCTGACGTTGGTGGCGGTGACGATCCTGACGTTGGTGGCGGTGACGATAACACAGGCGGTAACCAACAAACAGGTTCTGAGAAAATATCTGTTTATCCTGAAGTTATGGCCGCTATAGCGCTACCGACAGCTGCGTTAACTCAATCTGAAGGTATGATTGATAATGTAATGCGTAATGTTACAGGTCTATATTCATTAAAAATTGTTCCAACAAACAATTTATGGGCTAGTGCAGACTATATAGGTGTAGAAGTTACAGCTCCTGTTGAAGTTGAATCCAAAATTCAAGGCTTTGATGCAGGATCAGATGTTCAAAGTGATTTATACAATAAATTAGGTGTATTTGTATCATATCGCAAAGGAACCCACGAAATTAATGGAGAAGGTGAAACATACTATTCTACCTCTGCTTCAGAAATTGAAATAGAAAGTTATCTTGCTGGTCTATACTATTATCACAACAGAAACAACCTATATACCTTTGCAAGTGTATATGGTGGCGTTCAAAAATCTGAAATTTCAACAGATGATGCTATGAAATTTGACACTGATGGTATTGAATTGGGAGCTCATTTAGAATTTGGCTATTCTATGAAGTTGGGAAGAAACTTTGTATTAACCCCAAGTATCGGAGCGTCTTACACACAAATCAGCTATGATGATGCAAAAGATATTGCTGGTAAAGAATATCAATTTGGAGATATTGCTCAAGCTCAAGCACAAGCTTCTCTCAAATTCAGCCACATATATAAATCTGCAATAGGTTTTGGTGAATTTTATGTTAAACCAAGCATAATCCAAACATTTAATCTTGGCGACAATACCAAAATTACTGGTTTAGATGAAATTGAAACTGCTGAAGATACTACATTAGGTCGTGTTGAAGTAGGTGCTCAACATAACTTAACCGGAAACTTCTCTGTTAACGCTTGGGGTGCTTACACCTACGGGTCTGATTATAATTCTGCTACTGCAGGGTTAGGTCTAAAGCTTAACTGGTAATTTAATAAAACAATTTCTCCCCTTGATAGCAATATCAAGGGGAGTTTTTTATATCACATCAAAAAACTTATTTACATAACTCTAATTCTTGCCTTAACTTATTTATTCTGCCTATCCACTCCCAAGTATTTTCAAATTCTGTATAATTAATACGATTAAGTTCTTGCGCCACTTTTTTCCCAGCAATCGGATATGTGGGACAATTATTATAATTTACCTGCCTGCATGAGGTTAATAAGCTCATTATGATTAGCATTAGGTTTACCCCAAATTTTAGATTTCTCTTTTTCAACATATTTTACCACCTCTACTTCTCTAATAAGTTCTTTTCCCTCTTGTTTAACAACTTCTATTTCCTTGTGTGAACATCCCAATATATAACACATAACACAAAGGACAGTAAGTAATATTAAACTTACTGCCCATTTTTGAAGCTCTGACATTACAATAACTCCAAGCAAGCAGAAGGAATATTAGTCCCTATAAACCCTATTACCAATAAAGCTAATACACAAAGCCAAAATAATTGTTTTCGACTTAATTTATAAATAATTTCTTTGTGCACATCATATTTACAACTATGCCTTTTCCGTTTAATCATAACTAAATACTCCTGTTTCAAAAGTTCTGGCGATACGTTCTGCTCGCTCTTTCACATCTTGCGCATATTTTGAGTTTAAACACTCTTTAGCTGCACCTCTATAATCTCCTATTTCAAGTGCATCAAGCATTTTTCTAAACCCTATAAGTCTTCTGATCCCCAAATTAAAACACATATCAACAAGGGCATATTTTCTTTCGGCATCAAGATATTTCCAAAAACTAAAACAACTACGACATTCGCTTATTACACGTTTAATATCATGCCTTAAGAGATATATCGCCATATCATATGTAATTCCACGACTGATATCTCCTACCACTTGTTTTTCTGCCTTTGTAAGAGGATTAGTTACCAAATTGCGCCCTACCCCAATTGTAAAATATCCAGCCGGACACTTATATGGTTTTAAACTTAATCCTTCATGTAAAATCAGTCTGTTTATAATTTCTTCCATATCTATCATATCTTACTCCTCTTACTTTTTTCCTTAGCCGTGATATCGAGCTTTACTTTGATTTCGGCTAATATTTCATTATTTTTATGTAGTAAAATAGATAAATTGTCTTGTTTGTGTTCCATAGCATCAATACGTTTTTCATGAACACAAACCCTTTCTTCCTGACGTGCTTTCCACTCTCCCAATTTTATAATTACAGCTAAAAAAGCCACAATAGAAGAACATCCTGAAATAGCCCCTATAAAATTTAAAAACTCCATTGTCATCTCCTTTATAGAATAAAACAAACTATTGAAGTACCATAGAAGCTATTTTAACATTTTCAGATGGTATTTCTTTGGCAAAAATTTTAACATAACCATCATACGATTGAGCAATCGGAGCAAAATTTGTACTTAATGCATCCTTAAGAGAAAAAATAATTGTAGGCATCATATCGGCATTAGCATCTGGAACAAAAACTTTTGCCGAGTATGGATACTCTTCATATTCTCCATCAAAAACAAATGCATCAAATTTCACATCTATATCCTCTTCTTTTATAATCGTAGAAGCATTTACTATATCGTTTTTAATCTTAGAATAAAAAGATTGTAAATTATTACTATACTGTTCATAAGCAGTTTCCAAAACTATCAAAGCATTTTCAAGTTCTTTAGCTAAAGCATTGGTATCAAATTCTGAAATTTCTCCAATATTATTTGCCACCTGAATATAAAGGCACAATTTTACTGCTGGAGGTTGTACTGTATTGCTTGCCCCATAAATTTCATTTGATCTAGACGCATCAAATATAGTACTCTTCTGAGCATGATAAGATGATCCTGTTTTAGCACTTGTATGATAAAAATCACTTTGCTCATTATTATAAAAAGCACCACTTTGTTCTCCCATCAAGAAAGGACGTAGAGAACCGGTAATATTAGGTAATCCAGCATTTTCTTCTTTTGCCAGTTCTGTAATATCCTCTAAAGATGAAATAAATTTAACAATTTTTGGCAATCTTAAATGACCATTTAGCTCATCCATATAAAATGAGGCACATTGACCATAAGTCTCTAGCTTATCTTCATATTCTTCTGCAGAAGTAAACAACGATAAATTACCGGTTGCAGCAAGATTTTTTACTTTATTCCAAAATTGCGGATACAGACTTTTGCAATGAGTAATTGTCTCACCTGTCCACAAAGGATATGCTCCTGTAGGAGCCAAACTTGAAAAACTATAAAAAACATCAAACATTTCTCTTGTCGGTTTATTTTTTATATCCGAAATTGCTTGATGAATTTCATTTAAGCTAACATTAATTCCGTTAGCAAAAGTTTTCACAGCTTCGAAGTTTGCATTCACTTCTGAAGCCACTGCTTTTTTTCCGCCCTTAAATTCGTACGGATAAATTAAATGTGTATCTGTCATATTATTTTCCTTTCATAAATTTTAAAAAAAGCCGTAAAAGGGTTTACCTCTTACGTCTTACAGTTGATATAAAACACTAGTTAAATTTTAAAAAATCTATAAAATCATCTTATTTGGTTAATCCTTGCATTTGCTCAAATGCTTCTTGGTTTTTATTTGTCATATTCTTTCCTTTCTATTCATTTATTGCTCATAAAAAACTCTGTGGTCATATTAAATTATATAGTTACTTTTCTGAGAAGATGTTTTTCTTTATCATACCATTTAAATCCGGCTTTTTTTAATGCTATCACTGCATTTAAATGTGAAGTATATGCATAAATCTCATCAAACATTTCGCTTACCATGTTGATTGCTTCCACAACCTCTTTATGATGTTTTCTTAAAGCATATCCCCCCATATACTTTTTACCGTCATATCCTTCATAAATAAAAACAGAGCCAACATACCCATTGTTACAAACATTAAAAAAACGGCTATTGGATAATAAATATTCAAAGCCGTTTTTATCATTTAATTGTCTTTTATTAAGTTTAAAAAACTTTTTCGCCATTTTTTTATCAAAAAACGGGCTCCCGTGTTCAACTAATGTTGTCATATATTTTCCTTATTCAATTATTTTAATTTCAAGAGGTGTTGTATCCACCTCTTGAGTTTCTTTTTTCTCAGTATATAAACCTGCTAATTTTCCTTTAAGCTCCTCAGCTTTTAATGCTAAACTAACATTTTCTTGTGAAATTGCCATCTCTTGCAGTTTTATAAGTTGATTAAAACTATCGCTTGATTCATAATTAACACGACCTTTTTTACTTTTTTTCATTTTTACCTCCCGTTATCAACTTTATCCCAAACTTTTAGTTTTAAATCTCACTCTTTTGAACTCAAGACGCTTAATACCAAATTCTTGGGTTCTATCACAAGTATAAATACGTATTTGCAATCTTTTAAAATGGCGTACCGCATCTAAATTAAACATAACAGAATTTCTATCACCGCTAAGCCATATGCCTCCATTTTCATCATCTTGATTAATAGCCCAATTTCCGCCATTTTCATCATCATGACTTTTTGACCAAATAAGATATCCTTTTATCAGTTTTACAATATGTTTTTTCTGACTTTTTTCCGGAATATCATCATAAACAAATTCCATATAAAAATCATTTTCACAATCGAAATCAAGAGTCATAATAATTGGCATTTTAGGTATTTTAATATTACTATCAGAATTCAGATTTAAAACATTCATTTTATATTCAGATGGCACAAAAACGCCATCAAAATCTGGACCTACATATTCTTTTAATATTTTATTTCCTGATGCAGAATAAAAACTACTTTTAATTATAGCAAAAGCCCTTATATCTGATTGAGCTTTACGCTCAATCCATTCTGCATTAAGATAATCAAAAATTAAAATAACATTATCATCTACAGTCGGAATTTTCAGCCATATTTCGCTCTTACTTCCATATATATAGCTAATAAGCTCAATTTCATTTAACCTATTATTATCAATTTTTTCAAAAAAATGTATTACGTTATTGGCCAATCCTTCAGTTGGTCTGGTTTGTCCTATATCTAAAAGATAATAAGCAAAAACATTTTTAGCTTTATTATCATAGTAGAAAAGCTTATTATCAAATTTTATAACAGATTTAAACGAAGGTGTTCCACCTCCTGTTGCTCCGCTTCTGCTAAAAGTATCTGCATTTCCGGGATTTCCGTTAAAACATACTGAATAATCGGAAGTAAAAACAACCAAAGAATCATTATAATAAACAATAGCAGTAACATCTCTATCAAATTCTTGATAAGCTGGTGATGTCACTACATTGGAATCACTTGAAATCCAATCAAAAATATTAGCTTGGGCCGACCAATGAACTCTATTTTTACAAAATGTAACTAATCTGCCATCTTGAACTTCAAGCCCCAATCCTCTTATAGGACGGGATTCCGCATCAACAGCATTTAATAACTTAACTCGATCATCTTCATTTGCCAAAGTCATACAAATGGCAACATAATCATCAATTCCGTTTGTAAAAACAAACCAATCATCAAACCCTTGAGAAATTGTGATACCATTACACATATTGCTTCTTGATAACTCTATATCTATTAGTTTAAGTTCATCGTATAAGTTATTGAAATAATATAAATATCCTCTAGTTTCATCTGTCGCAAACACAAACCAATAAGAAACTCCTGATTGCACACTTTCAAATTGTCCGATAACTTTTTTACCAACATCTTTAACACACTTATTTCCTTTGACCGTAAAAATAGCAACATTAGAACTGTCTTCAGTATTTTTAAGTTCAACATTCTGACATGTTATTGCAGAAACAACACCTTCGGAAACCAGATTACAAATTGGTTTTTGTTTACGTATTCCTCTAAAATTTTGTATAAAAAAATCACTCATATGTCCCCCTTAAACCACCAAGCGTGGTTCAATTTTAATTCCGGTATACTTTAATAAAGTTTTGTAAGCTTCCATAAATTCTTTTTGATACGGAACATAATTTTCATCGCCGGAATCTGCTATTAAATATTCCATTGATTTCGTATTAAGACAATGTAAATACAAATCTTCAATAGTCTTATCTTCAGGTAAATTTAATACATCATCCATATCAGACAAATTAATTTTAGGTTCTCCTAATTTAGAACAGGCCTTATAATTAGTGATATAACGCATCAAAACAGTACATGATTTTTCCGGAATAGGATACAAATGTATCTGTGCTCCTTTATCACCAAATTCTATCCAATATTTTGTAGGATTTCCATACTTGGCAGATGATAAAAAGTCTGCTTCTTTAGGAGAAATTTGTTCCAAATAAGATTTAGCTCCATCAATCCACACCTCTAATAAATTACCCTTAGGTGCTAAAACTGCATTTTGCCCTTTACTCAAGTTAACAGCTTCTTTTTTGACCTTAAACGGAAAATCATTTAATGACCAAATATAAGAATTTGCCTGCGCTATAGCCAGTTTAACTGATGCTTGTACTTCTGCAAAAGATGTGGGATCCGGATCATTAATAGACCAACGTAAATTAGACACATCTCGAATAATATCAAAATATGATTTCATCATTTTTCCCCTTCTTAATTTTTACGTTCAAAAATAAAGCCTTTATCGGAAATTTTTTTATTTCCTCTGAGAGCTTTTTTCTTTCCGTCAGGGCTTAACATTTCATAAGCCATCTTGCCGTTAACCAAATTTGAACCACATCCTTGACGAGTAACAATCCAAACCTTATCAGCAGAAAATATATCTTTTTTATTTTCTTTTTTTGATATATTTTGTTCTTTTCCTAGAACTTTATCTTCAATTTTAGACATATTATTTTCCTTTCATAAATTTAAATTAAAAAAAGGCCGTGAAAATTTTTCACGACCGATTAAAAAAAGGAGCACAAAGCCCCTTGTGTTAAAAAACTAAATTATGTTTTATTCATACAAACTTTCAATATAAGATGCATAACCCAACAAGATAAACCAAGCGGTAAAAAACACAGCTGGTCCATACACGAAAAACGTTAAAGCCACTTTTTTAAATTCTTCTATAATTTGTGTCTTATTTGATGTTTGCATTTTTCATATTCTCCGTTATTAAATGACCTAAAGATATATAACAAGGTGTATTCTTATTGTATGCTCCCATATTACTACCATTTAAATTATTTTGCAAGTCTTTTAATCCATCTTTTTCAGCATCTTCATCAGACATGCCGGATAATCTTTTTCTAAAATAATCAAAAGGCATTTCTTTTGCATATCCCATCCAAAGGCCATTTATTCTATCAGCCTCGCTTAATTTAGCAAGTTGACACTGCAACAAGGCATGATAATAATCATCAGTTCCTCTTGCGGCTCCTTTGCCATATTTGTTAATTAAGACTCTGTTTGTTTTGTTCATATCTCGCCAGTGGTCATAAGCTATTTTTGCATCAGCAATAAATTGTCCGCTTTCATATCCAGGCAGCTTGGATGCATATTTATCCCAAATCTTATTTGCTATTTCCTTATAAATTGGAAGCTTGCTTTTATCATTTTTAACACTTGTTGCATAAGTTTCGTTGTCTAAGCCTGTTGTAAAATTAGTATCATTATCTTCTTTTTCAATATCTTCAAACGGATTATCAAGCATTCTTACTCTTCGATATTTTTTATACAACGGATCATCATAATCTGTATCAAAATCAAACGGAACATATTCTTCATCAAGCAAAAATTTTGTATCTCTTGGCGTATATAAACTCTCCGGTTTATAATTATCTCCATAAAAGTTTTTTGCTGTCTTGGTTAATCTTTGCATTTGTTCAAACGCTTCTTGATTTTTACTTATCATCTTCTTTCCTTTTACAAAAAATCGGTCGTGAAAGTATCACATCCACGACCGGTTAAAAAATTAAATGATTAATAAAATATTTATTCAAGCTTACCGGAATTTTTAAGAAAACAGATTACCCAAACTTCCTCCAATCATTGATCCGACTTGTGCACCTGCAGGACCACCAAAATAATATCCGGCACCGGAACCTAATAAACTTCCCCACTGTGAAGCAGATGACTGTTCATCTTGACTATCTGTTTTTGCCGAATTTCCCATACCGTATGCTCCACTGCTTAAAGCTGTTGCCCATTGATTCATAGCCTTATTTTTCATTTGCGCTTCAGCTAACGCATTCCTATAAGCTTGTTGATATTGATTATTACTATAGTTAGAAATCCCCATCATCATATCATATGGCATTTGATAATAATTAAACAAATTATTCAATATATTAGAATTTCTTACATCTTCATTTGCCATAGCATCAACTTCCAAATCAGCTAATTTATTGGCAAACTGATTGCTCATCTGATTTATTGATGAACCTCTGGTCAACCCTCTTGTCGCTAATGGATTTATCACATTATTTTCAAAACTTTGATTAGCCAATCTGTTACGTTGGTCTGTTTGAGCCTGAAAAATAGCAGAATTATAACTCGGGCTGACCATTTGCTCCAAATATTGCGGAATATACGTACTCGTCATATTAATTAACTGAGTTTCAAAATCTGACGGATTATATCTTGTACCGTTCTTATTAGTTGTAGCTGAGCCATATAATCCGCTTGCAAAGGTCTGTGGCTTTGCTTTCACACTACTTGACATTTTATTTCTCCTTATTTTATTAAAAGGCTCGGCAAAATACCGAGCCTATAATCCTACATATTATACCATAGAATTTACTGACGATACATCAACAGTCATACCGGCCAAAGCTTTTGGCAAGATAACTTTCATACCATAAACATACAATCCTCTGACATTAGTACCAAAAAATTTATCATCACGAATACCTTCAATATTTGACACATTACCAACATAAGCAATAGCTTCGTTGATACCAGCCATAATATTAACCTTATTTTCAACTGTAGGCAAGTTTGTAGAAACCAATACATCTAATCCGGCAATGGTTCCTATTGAACCTTCACGTAAAATTCTGTCACCTGCATTTGTAGAATGGATAAAGTCTGGAGATTGTAATAAAATAGCTTCAACATCCGGATTTATAATCACATAAGGCATAGCCTCACCTGTCCCAGCTTGATTAGTTTTAAATACTTTATCATTAGCTTGCTGAATTGCATTATTATTTTTAAGTGTTTTAGCAAGCCATACCAAACATTTATAAGCATTATCAGGTGTTAACGTTACATCTGTTAATTTGTTTTCTTCCGGAATTTCGGAAAATGCCGAAAGAATATAAGTATCTTTAGCTAAGTCTATTGCAGTTTTAGCACGTTCTTCAAATTTACGTTGTAAATCCTGTTGACCGGATTGACGCATTGTTATATCTGAAATAAACACACCGAAAGCTTTACTTTGATCAAGTTTAAGTTGCTGATTTTTAGTATCAACTCTTTGATATGTAACACCACCGGTTTCAACATCTTCTGAATAATCAACAACATTAACATCTCCAATCTCTCCAATATTAACTGTATCACCATAATGTGAAGTATCTTTTTCATAAACTTTATTGACAATTTTCATACCCACACCTGATTTATCAAGTTTTTTACTCAAAGACATAGACCATACTTCAGGTATAATTTCAGCACCTTGTCTGTTTAAATTTGTTGCATTTTCTGACATTTTATTTTTCCTTTCATAAATTTAATAAATTAAGTTAACATACGTGGAAGTAAGCCTTTCTTTTCAAGCATTACCTGTTCCACAATCAAATCATATTTTTCGGCTTCTTCTTTGGGCGAAAGCTTATAATATTCCGCCTTAGTAAGCCATGTTTTCTTTTTTGATTTAGGTGTTTCACTACTGTTTGGTTCGATTAAAGAATTTTGCAGAGAAGCTGTCTCTTGTTGAACATTTTTCTTTTTAAGATATTTAGAAATTGCATCTTCCTCAATTTTCTCAACAATTTCTTTCAAACTTAAAAGATCAACATTTCCATCACTAACATCGAGAGCTTGCTCAAATAATTCTTTTTTTATATCTGAATCAATCCAGTTAATGTTTAAGCGCCTAAAATCGCCCAATTTACGACTGTTTCGAACATTTTTGTCTTGTCGTGACATTTCTTCATATTCTTGCATACGAGAATTTTTAAACATAGCCGTATCTTGTGAAACCATTGCCACCACTTCGGGAGTAAAATATCTTCTCAAACGAGCTAAATCATCATTTACCCCAAAACGATGACACCTATCAATTAGTGTCTTAATTTCCAAACGCTGTTGTGCCGGCAAAAAACGTGAAGCTGCCATTGCATAATCATCAACTTCATAATGCCACACATCTTCTCTTAATGCCATTTCCCACCGACTTTTAAAACCATTATCACGAGCAACTTTATCTTGTTCATAAAGCTTGGCTTCTTCTTGATAAAGTTTTAGCTGTTTTTCCAATTCTGCTGATTTGGTAATGGCTTTTTCTGCTTCTTTATAGCTTTTGTGAGCCTCTTCAATGGTCTTAAACTTACCAAAAATAAGCTCATTTTCTTTTTTCACATCAGCTTCATCTTTTGTAACTAAAGGCTTTTCATCTAAACTATCAAGCTCATCAATAAAAGATAGGTTATCTTTAGTTTTTGAAGATGAAAAGGTATCTTTTTTATCATCTGATAAAGGTGTTGATGTTTCGTTTTTACTCATATTTTTATCTCCTGTTTAATTCATTTAAATTACGGCATTTTTTATCAATTTCTTTCAAATGATTTATAAGCATGCCCATTCCTTTAATCCATTCGGCATCAGCGTTAGATTTAATCGAAGTTTCTATCATAAAATCAGTAAGGTAGCATAACAACAGCCGTCCCTTATCCGAAGATAGGAACTCTCTTAATTCCACTAATTCCAACATGATTAAAACTTGTTTTGTAATATACCGCTCATATTATCAGGTATATTATTTTTTCCCAAAGCAGACATTATTCCTGCAGGATTTTGATTAATAAAATACTTATCCGTATTTTCAAAACCGGCATTGTTTAATGCATCTTTAACAATTTCAGATTTATTAAGTGGTACGGATACATCATTCCACACCGGAGTCAAAATTTGTATTAATGTATTATTTTGCATCAGTTTTTTCTGAATACCTGTATTATCTGTATATTTATATTCATAATTACCTTGACGAACAATATCGCCAACTCTTTCTAAAACTTTTTGCCCAAACATATTAATTGTAATGTGCTCATCACCGAATTTCATATTTGCTTCCAATTCAGCAACCTTAAACACCATAGGTACAATGACGTTTTGTTTAATAGCATCAAGTGTTTTAGATAGCCTGGTTGTTTGTCCTTGTACTTTAACATTTATTTCGGTTGCTGTAACACTTCTGGCTTCTTGTTGACCTTGCATATTTGGAAATATGCCAGATACATTAGATGCAGTACTATCATAATATTGAATAATATCCTCGTTTTTAATTAGAGGAAAACTCATTTTTATAATAGCACTGGGATCTTCCAAACCTTGTTTATATTCAACTTGTTTTCCCGGAAACAGTTTTACCTTATTTTCCTTAAAAAATCCCTCCGGAGCATAGGCTGGAGGGTTAAGATTTAAGCTTTGAGCATCATTTTGTAAATTTACTTTATTCTCTTGTTCTTTACAAAGATCATAAATTGACCACAGTTCCGGAATTCCTCTTTTACTAGTCACATCTCTAAATAAAGCCATATTGATGATCGGATTTATTATCCAACGATTATGCTCAAACATAGCCACATATTGACGCGCAATCACTACAATATGCCAATTTTTAAGAACTGTACCATCTTCTGTGGTATAGTCTCCCCAATATTGTAAAACTTCAATCCTATCATTATCAACTATATCTTCAATTTTTTGCGTTTCCGGTTTATCTTTATCATTGTTTGGATTAGCAAGCATTTCCTTAATTACATCTAATTCAGATTTAGTTAAATTAAACAATTTATTAGAAGCGATAGAAGAATAAGTCTCCCATGATTTTATAATTTTACCGCAAGCATCCCATTTTGCACTATCTTCCGGATTTACTCTCGGATCAAAAACTAAATTAAGCGGATTAATTGCTTCAACATTAGCTCCGTTATATATTTCCTGATTAAAAATACCGAAAGTACCTTGTCTTAAAACAGGCAAACCATAATCATTTTTAATCAAATCCAAAGGACGTCTTACTTGTTTATATTTTTTGTTCCAACTGATAAACAAGCACATCTCACCAATACTCCCCAAATGTTCAACAGCCATATCAAGTTTTCGCTGTAATCCGATTTTATAAAACGTATTAACAAGTTTTTCTTTTTGCAGATTTGCAGTTTTAGAAGAAACTTCATCAACTCCTTCTACATCAAACAAATTTTCAATATTAGAGTAAATATTTTCCCAAATATATGCCTGTTGCGTCTGAAACAGTGAATATATTTTATTTAAATGAATATCCGATTTCCAAACATCATCACCATCATTATAAATTTTCTTTCTTTCATCTAAATAAATTTCAGAACGCAAAAGATCTGCTATATTTTTTTGCTTAGAACGAACATCATCCCAAACTGAAAATAATTCACCAATGTGCTGAGCTACTTTTGTTTTTTGCTCTATATTTAATTTCACTTTTGGAGATTCCTTTTCATTTACATATTCAAACATATTTTTTCCTTTTAGAATTTTAAATTAAAAAATAGTCGTAAAAGTAACCACACACTTTTACGACCAACCAAATTTTCTCTGATCAGCAGCTATTTTCTCACATTAAACTATATATTCACATTCGTTTTAATAAGTAATGTCATACATACAACAATTATTGTCGGCAACACCCCAATGAGCAACGCTTTAAGTATATTTTTCCTAACATAACGACATGAATATCCCATACTCAAAAGACACACTACAAGCAAGCTCAAAGAAAACCTTATAAACACAACTTTATCTTCATAAAACCAAGGCCATTGAGTAAAACCATAATATCCAAACGAATTAAAATTTATAAGTTCTATACCATCAACTATAAATATAGCTAAAGCACACAACATTTCTAAAAACCAAAAAGTTCTTAAAACATATTTTTCAATTGTTTTTATCATATTCCATCTCCGATAAAAATTATATAACTATCTCAAATTTATAAATGCAAATACATTATAAAGCAGTAAAGGAATAAGCATAATCAAAATTGCTTTAAGTTTATCCGTTTTGAAACTTTTGTATGAAAAATACAAACTTAATACCGAAATAACAGCCATAATAAAAATGCATATTGAAAACAAAACATTTGATTGATTAAACATATACCACTGAGCAAAATTATGATATTTATAACTTCCTGATGATAATATTTCAATCATCGAACCAGAAACATCGGATAAAACCACCAAAATTTCCACTCCCCACATTAAGCACATTACGGCATTTAACATGATATTAATACTTCTTTTCATAAAATATATCCTTTTTTAATTTAACATATATTTTGTTATATATCAATTAAAAATAGAAGTCAAGCACAAAATAAACTATTGGTTGTAAAATAATTGCTGTATATTTATAAACATTACAACCAGAGAGATATAACAAGTCACCCTGACAATATCACTATGAAAATATATTATTAAATAAACTAAAAACTGCTCGGATACTTAACTTTAAGTCTCATATCTTTTCCGTATGAAGAATATTTATCATTAAAATCATCCATACCATTTTCAAGATCAATACAACCATTTGAACCAAAAGCGTTTCCACCATGAATAGCAAGCCCTCCACGACCATATGTATATGTATCTTCACTAGGATCAAGCCAAACCCTATGTTTTCCCCAACTTTCGTTTCCATTAGGCCATTGCCCACGACCAAAACGACCTACGAACTTCTGAAAGCCATTAGCATCATCATAATGCTGGGCTCTGCTTTGCCTTACGTTCCATTCTCCTTCCGGTAAAGGCCCCTGACCTTTTCTTGCCTGATACATTCTGTTTTGATAATCTGGACTTCCTGACATTGCTTTCCATTTATACTTTTCAGCACCATCTTCCATCCATTTCAAATTACTTCCGTCAAACTCTAAATAAGGTTCCTTATCCAACATTTGAGTATTTTTAGCACTAACATTTATATCTTCTTGAGTTCCCTCAAAAGGATCCTTAAGAGTTCTAACCCTCATATATTCATTATATAAAGAACTATCTTTAGGTTCTTTTTCAAAATCAAAGGGAATATATTCTTCATCAAGTAAAAACTTTGTATCTCTAGGTGGATATAAAGTACTTGGATTATAACTTGATCCATAAAACTTTTTAGCTTCTTTAGTTAAGCGTTTTACTTGATCTATTGCTTTTAAATTTTTATCAAAATTTGACATATTGTTTTCCTTTCATAAAATAAATATAAAAAAAATTTTTAAGATAAAAATATCCTAAAAACCGATAAAAAAAGACACTGTAATTTTTGATTACAATGTCTATCACAAACGAATTTCGCTATTTTACTTATTTTGTTACGTCTTTTTCACAAAAATGTCCAGCATTTTTTTGTCCTATTTTGTATCATAATGTCTTACTCTGTATCAAAATGTATCACATTATAAACTCAAAAAATTATCCAGTCTAACCAGAGGTTTTTAATAACCCCCAAAAGGCGAGAAAATTCTCGCCTTTTTTGCTGTTTTGAGTTCTTGCTTAGAAATCAAGTTTTAAACCGAGGTTTACATTCCAGCCCTCACGACCTCCGTCACGACGGGTAAGTTCAACGTAACCGGATTTATCTGCCCAGTTCTTTTCAACTCCAAAGCCATATTCTACATATGGTTTTGCACTCATTTCTTCTAACAATACATCATCTGCCTTA
>JAZLAM010000008.1:0-2734 GCA_045613125.1 Alphaproteobacteria bacterium
CCGCCTTTACTCTGATATTTACTGTGTACTGTCTTACCTGCTGTGGCAGCAAAACAAATACCCACAATGATAAAGAGAAACCGCTTTATCTTCCCCAAGCAGAAAACGATAATATAATGACGGTAATATCGGGCATTGACAAGGACGGAAAAGCTGATGATGTGAGATATGAAGACGAGCTTCCGCCTGAGGAATTTATTGGAACAATAATTGAGGAACATTTTGATTACATTATAGTTGAACCTAATATAGACGAAGAAGAATATAAAATTGCAAAGAAAATCCGCATAGACTTTATAAAGACGCAAGGCAAGGATTATCTTTTCGGCACAGGAAGAAAGGTACATATAACCTATATTCCTCACATAAATGTAACAGACGGTATGGGGTACATTGAAACAGATGCCATTGAAACCGAGGGGTTTGAGGCTTTTGAGCTGTCCGTTATCCCCAATGAAGCGGACATTACAACCCTTGTTTTAAACAACAATTCTTTGCACGAATTTAATCCGTCATACAATCTGTACTACTCAGGGATTGATGACGTTCACATCACCGTAGACAGCAAAACAATGCCATTATCAACGGCACTCAGGCTTGGAAAGGTAACACTTTCGGGAATAATTTCAAGGTGCAACACTTTAGCAGCACTTGATGAAATTGAAGTGATTGAATACAAAGACGGCGGAAGCAAAAAGTACGTTTTTCATGATTTTGCAATCTTAAAATATCACACCCTTGGCGGAAATGATGACATGTTTATCGGGAAACCCGACATTGACATAAATGCCATAAACCGCTCGCAGCATTTTTGTGTAAGAGTCTACATGGACTACGGGCTTATTATTACGGCAAAAGACGTAACAAGCACAGGTGGTACCTTTATTTATGAAAAGGTTGGCGGACATGCCACAGGAACATTACAGTTCGGCGATGAGTACCACATTGAAGTCTTAACAGAAAGTGGATGGGACAGCGTTGCTTACAACATGAATGTGAAAACGGAAAACCTTGTATGGCATCAGGTTGCTTATCTCATAAACGACTTTACACCTTTCACTCAGCAAAAAATAGATTGGAGTTTTCTTTACGGAAAATTGCCAACCGGAAAATACAGGCTTGTAAAGGAAATAATGGATTTTCGCGGTACGGGAGATTATGACAAATTCACGGCTTACTCTTATTTTGAAATAAACAATTAGCTTTCTGATTGTTTAATAAATCTATCTGCACTTCTCTCTTAATCAAAAAACTGTCCTGATGAAGTTTGTGATATGTACCTGCATAAGTGTCTAACTTTTGGGGTGCATATCACTTGAGGGGTGTTTTTTATATGAGCTTTCTTCCGCAGAAGCTACAAGAGGTGTAAAAATCGTTGAAAACAAAGTTATTATTATAAGCCATATTGACGTTATTGTTTTTTTATGATGTTCACCATCTTTTTATAAAAATAAGAGGTTGCCTCGCCAGACAACCTCTCGATTTTATTTTTTCGCAATTTGATAATAAGTAGTAGTGTTCCACACATCGCCTTTAACAACCGATTGTCCGTTACATACATAAAAATACATTTTATTGTATGTTCCACCACCATTATCGTGAATTTGGAATATATTATTACCATTTAGCGTTTTATCAACTTCAAATGACATTGTATATGTGTAAGGGGAGTCTACACCATACAGTGTAGCACTTTTTACATTATGGTACAAAGAAAAATCAATTTCTTTTGGAGTTTTATTCGCATCAGTATAGAAATGGTCTGTATATGTTTTAAGAGGTGGCATCATAGCTAAATATCCGTCCAAAACATTATAGTCATTTAACCATTCAACTTTTTGATTTAGAGTAATTCCACCTTCGTTGATTATAAATTCTTTGTAATGTCTTAAAGCTTCGGTTGTGTGATTGTTAGGATCATAACCAATAGAATTGATAACGATTCTCAGTTCATCAAATGGCGTTAAATTAGTAATACCATTGATGTTTATTTCTTTTTTGTTAATAAACACTTTCAACGATGTAATTTTTTCATCACCATGTGCCCAACCACCGATAAAATCATCACGCCCTTGAATTTTTAACGCCATTTCCCACTCCGCATTTATAGTAGTTAATGGTGTAGGATTTTTTAACTCATCGTTATATGCAAAAGCTTGACTCATTCGCCAAGTATCTACATTTCTATCTTCATTTATTGTGTGTACAATATTATAGTTGATATATGCGTCATTGGTAGGTATATAAATTCTCAATGCACCTTGTGAACTCTCTACACTATAAGAAGAATCATATTTACAATATAACTCTGTTCCGTATACTTTATTAGAGCCCTCATTATTGTTTGGTTTATTAGAACTTGACGGTTTAGTTAGCCAAGCAAAAAGTCTAGCTATCGTAAATATTATCAAATTAGCACCAAGTATTGATGTTTTGCTTTTTTTATGTTTGAGTTGTTTTCGTTGCATAAAATTACTCCTTATTTTTTATAACATGTTTTTTCACCTTTAAATTGTATTTTATCATATTTAGGAGTATTAGTCAACCCATATGTAGCCATATTGAAAGTGAATACAGGCAAATCAGGATTGCTCATAACAGAAATATAAACTACAAAATCTTCCTTTGCAGTAAAGAGGTAAGAAGTATAAGTATCATTCGTTACCGGCTTTCCGTCTGCAGAATAATATGTTTTCTTCTGAACAGTAAACATATCGGTGTCGGTAAGAGCATA
>JAZLAM010000009.1:0-59102 GCA_045613125.1 Alphaproteobacteria bacterium
TGTGATGTTGTTGCCTTCTAAAACATATGGTGCATCAACTCCACCAAAACCTTCAATCGTAAGATTGTTGATAATCAGTTCGTTTTCACCATAGTCATTATAGTTATCTAAAAATCCGCTGATTCCTTTGATGTTTGGGCTTATTTTGTGTCCGTTACCGTTTATGGTGATGGTCTTATCTGTTGTATCACCTTCTATCCACGCTATTTTACCGTTTGGTCCAAACCACAGTTTTAAGTTTTCATCACCTGTAAAATCATATGTGGTTGATGTACGGTTTGCATCAGCTAAAAACTCTGCCAAACCTCCGCTTAAATTTTGCTTATATATGCTGATATATCTTCCGTCATTATAACCATCATACTCTGTGCCTGTGTCACTTATGATGCTCATCTCTCCGATATTGTCAGTTAAGACACCGCTATAATTGTTGTTATATATTCCGCGGTAAGCTTCCATCTCTTCTCCCATATCTGAAAGAAGGTTTACCCTACCAAGCTCAAAGTTTACGCCATCTGCTTTGGTCATACTGCCGGTTATTTTATCAATTGTGTCATATGTGTTCCAATAATTTTGCCAATCAAAACTGATATCAACGTTTAAACTTACATCTGCATTAATGTTTAGGTTATACATACTAACAGATCTTGTTAAGCCGTCACCTGAAAGGTTGATAAGATATGCATCATTGATATTAATAGCACTTTGACCTGTAATATAAGCCTTGTCATAAAGGTTTAAGGTGCCGATACCACCATTTGCCGTAAAGTTTATGGTGCTATTTTCCCCACTGCCGGAGATATAATCATAAAAGGTATATGAACCACCGTTGTTGGCTGCAAAATTTATGATTCCATACCTGTTATAAATGGCTTCATATTGTTTATTGCAAGTATCACAATGTTTTACATAGTTACCTTGGAACAACACATCATCTTGTAAATTATCTTCAGAATCTGATGCATCAGCTACAAAATTTATTATACTGTTCTTCTCATTGTTATGAATGGCTCCACCCCATGCACCTGAATTTCCGATAGCACTGTTGCCTATGAAATCTCCGCTTAATAACTCTATTATATCTGAATCCAGATTAGTAATAGCTCCACCAAAAGCTTCACCATTTTCTGATGTTGCGGTGTTGCCTATAAAATTTCCTATTAAGCTTATTCTTCCTTGATTTTGAATCGCTCCGCCTTGAGCTTTATAATTAGTAGAATTCACATGGTTGCCAGTAAAATCTCCTGTTATATTGCTAATACTGGTTATATTAGAATTTAGAAAAACTCCACCAGCAGCAAGATCATCTATTGAAGTTGCTCTATTTTCTATAAAATTTCCAGTTATAGATTCTATTGTGCTATTATCAGCAATTCCCCCTCCACAAGCTGAAGCATCATTAATTCCAATAAAATCTGCGGTTACATTACCGGTTAGGTCTGTTTTACGTTCATAATATTTTGTTCTGGTCGATGGATTTGCGATTGTATATTTGTAATATGCGTCACCGATTTTTATAGTGTTTTCTTCACCTTTTTTACTTTCTGACCAAATTATATCAGGAGATTTTGTTGTTGAATTATTTAAAATTTCTAAAACACTGATTTCTTCAGCTTTAACTGTGTTAGCGCACACAGAAACAGTACAAATAGCAGTCATTACTAAGAATTTGCTTTTGTAGATGTTTTTAATCATAGTACAAGTCCTAGCTATAAGAGTTAACGATGTGTTAACATATAAAAAATGCTCTTTTAATTCAAGCATTTTTTTAACAGTAGTGTAAAATACTGAACCTATTATAATAAGGAGGTGATAGAGTTTATTGTTTGCTGAAAAATATAACAAAGTTATGTTACAAAAATCTAAGAGAAATAATGTCTTTAATGATTATTTGAATTCATGAAATTTAATATTCAAATGTGCATATTTAACTATTAAAAAGTGTTTTAGCTTTTTTAAGAAGTTCTTCTTTTGTATCCTTAAAATTATTTTCTATCCAATGTTGTTCTAAAGTTTCTAAGATGTTTTTTATTTTTCCGTATTTGGTTAAGCCTAAATCAATCAGGTCTTTTCCTTTTAGTGTAAATTCAGGAATGTTAAGTTGGTTTATAGTATCAATTATGTTAGTAAAGTTCAAATCAGATGTTTGGTGTTTTACTAAAGAAAACAGCACTTTATCAATGCAAAAATCTTTATCAAACAAGTAGCAAACTTTGGTTAAATAGTCAGTATTTGTGATTTTGTTTTCATTAAAAATAAATTTACTCCAGTTTACCAAACGATTTTTTTGTTTTTTTGTAAGGTGCAATCTGTCAGCCAAATTTTCGGCCAAAATTTCATCAGGTTGGTACAAAATAAATAACCTTCTTAATGCATCTGGTTTTAGAGATGTGTCTTTTATTAAATTTTTAGAATTTTCCAATTCTTGAAGATGTCCTTGCATAGGGAGAATGTAGTCTAATATGTCGTTTTCAAAGATGTACCTTAAGGTTTTAACCACATTATCGGTAAGTAAGATTTTAAATAGTTCATCTCTGATTTGTTCTATGGCAACATCTTTCAGAAGATTTTTGTTTTCAACGCAAGATTTTAATGATTTTAAGTTGGGATTATCTTTACCGAATATGGAAAAGAAACGGAAAAAGCGCATGATACGAATCGGTTGTTCCTTTATGCGCTCATCAGGATTGCCGATGAATTTTACAATACCGTTTTCTAAATCCGCAATACCGTTATAATAGTCAAAAACGTTGCCTCGTTCATCAGCGTATACGGCGTTTATGGTTAAATCGCGTTTAGATGCATCGGCGTTCCAATCATCAGTAAATTCAAATTCGGAAGAAAATTTATATCCGGTGGTTGTTTTCCTTAATGATGATACTTCAACAATTTTATCTCCGATGACAACACCGGTTGTGGCATATTTTAAACCTATCGGAACAGTTTTTAACCCGGCTTCTTGGCAAGCTTCAACCAACTCATCAGGAGAAAGATCTGTTGCAAGGTCTATTTCAAAACCTTGTAATTTTCCGGCCAAAACATCTCTTACGGCACCACCAACAAAACGCAAAACTCCGCCTTGGTTTACGACGGCTCTAAACAACTTTAATATGCTTTTATCTTTAATAATAAGCTCAGGGTTAAGATATTCTGTTTTAATCATCAAAAAGCCTTATAAAAATTATAAATATTTGCTTTCTTTTAACAGTTTAAATTTATAATGCAACCAAAATTTATTAATATGTTGATGAATAGGTATAATAAAATGATGAAAAATATTTCTTTGATTATGTGTACTTTAGCTTTTTCTTTTTCAGCTAAGGCTATGGAAGCTCCACGTCATATTGGAGATTATGGTGATTGGGCCGCTTATGTTTATGCAGAAAACGGTAAAAATGTGTGTTATATGGCATCAACTCCTAAAAGAGATGAAGGAAAATATACCCAACGTGGTGATATATATGCCATTGTAACCCATAGACCTGCAGAAAAAAGTTTTGATGTGGTAAATTTTGTTGCCGGATATAACTATAAATCTGAGGCTAAAGCAACGGTTAAAATAGGTAAGGAAACTTTTAATTTATATACTTCAGATGACAAAGCGTGGACTTCTACATTGCAAGATGATAAAAAGCTTGTTAATGCGATGAAACGTGGTGAAAGAATGATTGTTGACGGGGTTTCCTCAAGAGGAACCGCAACTAAGGATACATATTCTTTGAAAGGTTTTATGCGTGCATATAAAGCAATTAGTGCAAAGTGTGGTAAAAAGTGATGAAAAAAGAACTTATTGGCTTATCAAAAAAAGAATTAGAAGAAGAACTTTTGAGCTTGGGAGAAAAATCTTTCAGAGCTAAACAACTTTGGCAATGGCTTTATTTTCATGGTCAAACAGATTTTGAAAAAATGACAAGTTTTTCAAAAGATTTAAGGCTTAAGTTAGCTGAAAAATATACCATTACAAGACCTAAAGTTGTAGCAAAACAAGTTTCGAAAGACAGAACTTGCAAATGGCTTTTAGAGTTTTCTGACGGTCAGCGTGTTGAAATGGTTTATATTCCTGAAGAAGATAGGGGAGCCGTTTGTATTTCCACTCAGGTAGGATGTGCTGTCGGATGTAAGTTTTGTCATACAGGAAGTCAGAAACTTACACGTAATTTGACAGCCGGAGAAATTGTAAGCCAATTTATGGTTGCTCGTGATACTTATGGCGAATGGCCCAGCCCTACAAATGAGGTTAGGTATTTATCTAATATTGTGGTGATGGGTATGGGAGAACCTTTGCATAATGTGGATAATGTTGTAAAAGCATTAAATATACTTACCGATGGTGACGGAATTGCCATTTCAAGACGAAGAGTTACTATGTCTACTTCCGGAATTGCTCCTAAAATTGTGCAAACGTTGGAACAAACCGGTGTAAGACTTGCTATATCTTTGCATGCACCAAATAACAAAATTCGCTCACAGATTATGCCTATTAATGATAAGTTTACTATTGAAGATGTGTTAAAGGCCTGCCAAGAATATCAGGCAAAAGACGGTAGTCGATATATCACTTTTGAGTATTTGTTGTTAGATGGTATAAATGATACTGTAGAACATGCAAAAGAGCTTGTTGCTTTGATGAAAAAATATAAACTAAGAGCTTCATTTAACTTAATTCCGTTTAATCCGTGGCCGGGGTGCGGTTTTAGACCAAGTGAACTGCAAAATATTAAGGCCTTTGCAAGCACGTTGGAAAAAGCAGGTTTTGCAGCCCCCGTCAGAGTGCCCAGAGGGCAAGATATTTTGGCGGCTTGCGGACAGTTGAAGTCTAAAAAAGATCAAGAGGGCGGATAGTTTTATGCGCCCGTCAATTTTAAATCCGCTATTTGCAAGTGTTGAAAGTTTAAAAGGAATAGGTTCCAAAGGCCTAAAACTTTTAAGTAAGTTATGCGGAGATAAAATTGTAAATTTAATGTGGCATTTGCCATATAATATTGTTGATAGGACATATTCTGAGCCCCTAATAAAAGCCAAATCAGATAAAATTTGGACCGGTGTCGTTACCATAAAAGAGCATATTGTTCCGACTACAAAAAAGCAACCCTATAAAATTGTGGTAACTGACGGAAGCGCTGATTTAACCTTAAATTTTTTCAAATATTATAAAGATGATTTTCAAAAATCTTTACCTGTGGGATATAAAAAAGCCATCAGCGGAAAGTTAGAAGCTTTTAATGGAAAATGGCAAATGAATCATCCTGATTATATAGCAACACCTGAAATGTTTGGCGTGCTAAAAGTTATTGAGCCAGTTTATCCGTTGTGTGCCGGTGTTACCAATAAAATGATGTTAAAGCTAAGAAACGAATGGATAAAAGGTGTGCCGAATTTACCTGAATGGCAAGACGCTAATTTTTTAAAAGCTAACAAATTTCCTTCGTTTTTAGATGTAATTAAAACCGTTCATTATCCTAAAAGTTTGGCAGATATAGAAAATAGTAATGTCGCAAAAAAAAGATTGGTTTATGATGAACTTCTTTCTAATCAACTGGCTTTAGCAATTGTGCGTCAGAGGCATAAAAAACAAGAAGGCAGAAGCATTAAAGGAGATTACACTTTAAGAAATCAGTTAATACAAAATTTGGGATTTGAATTAACTGATGCGCAAAAAAGAGTTTTGGAAGAAATTTATCAAGATCAAGAATCTGCATATAAGATGCTTCGATTGGTGCAAGGAGATGTTGGAAGCGGTAAAACTATAGTTGCATTTTTGAGTATGTTAAATGTTGTTGAATGTGGTTTTCAGGCAGCTATCATGGCACCAACGGAAATCTTAGCAAAGCAACATTTTGAAACTATGGGACAATGGGCAAATATATTAGGTATTAATATTGAACTATTAACAGGAAAAATTAAAGGGAAAAAAAGAGCTGAAATTTTAACTGGCCTCAAAGATGGAAAAATTGATATAGTTATCGGAACGCATGCCTTGTTTACAGAAGATGTAGCTTTTAATGATTTAGCTTTTGTTGTGGTTGATGAGCAACATCGTTTTGGTGTTAAACAAAGGTTAGAACTAACAAATAAAGGTAATAAACCTGATATTTTGGTTATGACTGCTACTCCAATTCCAAGGACACTTGTCCTAACCCAATTTGGCGATATGGACTATTCTAAAATAGACGAGGTGCCAAAGGGGCGTAAACCGGTTGATACCAGAGTAATGCCGTTAAGCAAAATTAATGAAATTGTTGAAGCTTTGAAGCGAAAAATGTCAACAGGAAGTAGGGCTTATTGGGTTTGTCCTTTGGTTGAGGAATCTGAAAAGACAGATTTAGCTGCTGCTGAAGAAAGGTATCTCACTTTACATAAAATATTTGGTGATAAAGTTGGGCTTATTCATGGTAAAATGAAAGAGAAAGAAAAAGATGCCGTTATGGAAAAATTTAAAAACGGTGAATTTTTAATTTTGGTTGCAACAACTGTCATTGAAGTTGGTGTTAATGTCCCAGAAGCAACAGTTATGATTGTTGAAAATGCTCAACGTTTCGGTTTGTCTCAGTTGCACCAGTTACGAGGACGTATTAAACGTGGATTTGAGGCTTCTACATGTATTTTGCTATATGGTTATCCGCTAAGTGTCGTTGCAAGAGAGCGTTTGGAAATAATGAAAAGTAGTGAAGATGGATTTATGATTGCTGAAAAAGATTTAGATTTGCGTGGTGGCGGTGAAATTTTAGGAACCAAACAATCCGGATTTACAGAATTTAAATTGGCAGATTTAACAGAACATAAAGATCTTTTATTTACAGCTAAAAAAGATGTTGATATGATTTTAGCACAAGATAAAAATCTTACTTCCGAAAGAGGAAAATCTTTAAGAATTTTATTATATTTGTTTGAACAAGATGAAGCTGTTAAAACATATTTAGCTGGTTAATTTAACTATTTTTTTCTTATTATCACGTGGTGAAACCATTTTTCCTGAAAAGAGGTAAGTGTTTCTATTTGATTGTCGCTAAATTCGGTGTTTTCTGGTACAACAATTAGTTTATCATCATTATCATCGGTGCGATGAATTATGGCAATACACAATCCCTTAAATTCTGATATAGGAGTGTTTACACCTAAAATATAGGCATCTAATTCTTCTCCATCTCCGGAAATAGTGTTGGGAATATAACCATAGTTTAATTCATATTTGAAACCGTGTTTTGGGTGTGAAGAATTCAAGGGTCTGTCAATTTTTACATCAACTATTTTTCCAAGATACGTAGCAGATTGGCTCATAATAAAATCCTTGATCATGGTGTTAAAGACAATCTTATAAAGGAGACTATTAAAAAAACGTAAAATAATAAAATTAGTTTGATTTATTGAGTGAAATATAGTAAACTTTGGTTTATAATTGGAGAATATTATGGAAAATAATTTGCAAATTCGTGTTGAAACTGAAATCAACAATATAATAAAAAAAGCATCGGAAGTGGAAATTGTCAGTAATATTCCGTTTAATGAAACGCAAATATCTTTGTTGCGAGAGCTTAATTATTTTGCTGCAACGCAAACATTACTTGATGAAGAAGTTTTAAGAGATCCTCGTAAAATATTGTATAAAACAAATCAGAATTTTAAGACAGCATTAGTATCGTTATGCCTTACACAAGTATTGATAAATAAAAGATCAAAAGGCTATTATACAAAAGAATATTTTGAACAGAATATTGAGGTTAAAACAATAGATACCGGATTGAAAAGAGTTGACTTTGGAAAGTGTGAAGATAGTGAGATTGTATCAGCTATTAATGAAGAAAAGGTTTTTGATTGGATATTATATTGCCAAGGGCGTGGAATAGAGGCTTTTGTCGCTGAAAAAACCGATTGCCGAGGACTTGATGGTTTTGTTCCGGGATATTCTCAAGTGTACGAATTTTCTCGCTTTGAACGGCTTCATGATGAGGCTAAAAGACGCAAACAAGCTGAAGAAAAAGAAAGATTGCAACGAGAATTTAAAACAAGCTTTATGAAAGAATTAGCAGTTGGTTTAGCTAAACAACAAATAGAGAACAGTTCAAATGTTATGGAATTAGTTTCCTCTCTTTTTGAAAAAGAAAATTATAATAATGCAATTGCAAAACTGTTAAATAATAGCTTGGAAAATAATTATCATTTAGAGAATGCCAAAGATGATTATATTAATGATAAGCTTTTATTACAAGAAAAGTCACAACAGATGTTAACTAATTATTCAAACGATTTATCTGATGGCTTTATTCAGTATATAAAAACTCAAAAACAGAAGCAAAGATAGCCCTATAAAAAAGCTCCGATAGTTCGGAGCTCTTGTTTAAATATACTATTTAGTATTTATTTTTTTTTTCAAAGCAACCTGTGCCATGCGAGATGTCATTACTTTTTTGACAATGGCATCTTTATGGTTTGATATTTGCTTCCAAGTTAAATTATTCCGTACATAATTGTAGCCGTTTTCAGCTATTTGTTTACGTAATTCTTCATTTGTTAAAAGAAGTTTTAGAGCTTTAACTTGACGCCAACGATCTTCTTCTTGAGAAGGTGCATATAAACCAATGGTATTGTTGTAGTTTTGGTAATCATCTCTTATATCGGCACAATGGGCAAAATCGTTAAATCCGCTTCGGCCAACTATAACTGCCGTCTTACATCCCATTGCTTCAATAGGAACCATGCCGAAAGCTTCATTTAGACTAGACATTACAAAAACAGAAGATATGTTATATACTCTAGCCATTTCGTTCTGATTTAACGAAGGTAAGAATATAACTCTATCTTCAAATCCTTTTAAAATTTCTTGACATTCTTTAGTTACAGGATTTGTAGCTTCTCCGCTAACCATATATATAATGTTAGGATCTTCTTTCATTATTTCAGCCATTGATTTAGAGAGTTCACAAAAACCTTTATCACGTACAACTCGACCTAAAGAAGAAACAACTTTTTTATCAGTTAAATCAATGCTACAATCTTCATTATGCAGATCTTTGTATTCAAAATGATATTTTAATTTATTGATTTCTTGGGGGGATAGAGGTGCAAAGATACTATCATTATATCCGGGAGGAATAATGGTTATTTTTTCTCTTTCCGATAAATATGGTTTTTCAAGCAAACGACGTTGTTCATCAGGTGATGTCGCTATGATAATATCTGATGCGTCAAATGCATATTTTTCATGAGCGATGCGTTGTTCAAAATTATGCCATTGCCATTCTTCTTTCGAAATATTTCCGGATTGATATTGTGGTAAGTTACGTTCATACTTTTTATGACCAAGTGAGTGGCTTGTAACAAGCATAATTGGTCTTCTTCCTGTTTCTTGTTCGATTTTTGAACATAACATGTCTGCTGCCAACATGCCGTCACGATAGTGACCTTCAACAACTTCAATGTTTTCTATAATGTTTTCTTTTTTGTAAAAATCATATAAGTTATTTATTAATTCAGGTAAAATAGTGACAATCTCTTCTTTGGGAACAAAATTAAAATTACCACCTGCAGGAACCCTTAGTACACGACTACGAATGTCATTACATTCGTGCCATTGCTGTTCTACTGTATAGTTTATATCAACTCCAAGATTTTTTGCGCTCCCTCCAAATTGAGGACAGATGCGAGGGTCAACACGACGTGTTACCAAATCAACATCATATTTATCGGAGTTTGCAGCCAAAGCTTTAACATAATATACCTGTCCACCGGTATCTTGACCGGTTATAACCTTTTTTTCTACAACCTTTGATACGGGAAATCCTTTTTCATCTGTATCAAATGCGAAATCACCTTCTACCAATCCATGGGTAGAAAACATAACTTTCAATTTTTTCGTCATTATTTATTCCTTATCTAAAATAACAATAGAAATGTTTAATTTATGCGCGGATTGTATATTAAGCCATCTTAAATGTCAAATATTTAATCGCTGCATAATAATGGTAAAGATATAATAAACTTTTTATATCTATAAATCTGTTGTAATTGAAACAAATTATTTGAATGTGTTATACATTTCCAGATAGCACTCAGGGCAACAATGTCCTTGTGCTTTAATGATATATAATTTAGAATTTTTAAGTGCTTTATGTATATCATAGGCTTGATACATAGGACAATTAAAATCTAGCCGGCTATGATAAATATATGTAGGTATATGGGCAATTTTTTTTGCGTTTTTTATTAATTGATTTTCTTTTAAGAAGAAATTATTTTTCATATAATGCATGAAAATTTTGAATTTAACCACTTTTTTTTCATCATATTCTTTTTTTGAAAAATCAATATCAAGGAGGCCAATCATATGTTCAAACGGAGCGTAGTATTGCATAGCTAAATCTACATCTTTTTGTTTATTTGAAAACAATTTATCATAATAAAAATCAAACATGTTTTTCTTTTTGGCTTTAGATTGAAGTAAATCTAAGGCATCAGCATAAAACAAATCTGCAGATGGAGACATATTATCTCCATCTTTTTTACGGCCTAAAAACACACTGTTTAATACTATTTTTTCAACGATGTTATTATATGTTTGAGCAAAATGTAATGCGCATGTTACACCATATGATGCGCCTGCTACTATGATTTTGTCTTTAATGTTCAAATAATCTAATAAACGTAAACCATCTTTTATGGTATCATCAATGGTGTTATTATATAAAAGATCTTTATATTCTGATTTTCCGCATCCTCTTTGATCAAATGTAATGATATGATATTTTTTTAAATCAAATCCCGATGATTGGTAAGGTTTTGAGCTTCCTCCTGGTCCTCCATGAAAGATAAGAACATGTTGTCCGTTTTTATTTCCAAATTCCTGAAAGAAAATTTTATGTCCGTCAATTTCAGGTAAAAACCCCTTATTAAAAGGTTTGATAAATTTTAATCTTAATTTATACCATAACATATTCATGAGAATGATCCTTTATATAATTAAGCTTTCTGTTTATCTTTAAGTATCGATAGTATCATGGCGCCAAACAATAAGCCAAAAGTAACAGTTAATGATTGCCATGCTAAAATATGAAAACCAAATAACGGCATAAAGATTTTACATCCAATAAAAATTAAAATAATGGATAAAGCCGGTTTAAGATATGTGAACTTATTTACAATAGCTGCAAGTAAGAAATATAAGGCTCTTAAACCTAAAATTGCAAAAATATTACTGGTGTAAACGACGAATACATCTTGGGTAATTAAGAAAATTGCAGGTATGCTGTCGAATGCAAAAATGATATCCATTGTCTCTATGATAATTAATGCAAAAAACAATGGGGTAATATAGCGTTGACCATTTTCCTTTACAACAAAATGTTCACCTTTTAATTCATGTGTTACATGAAAGAATTTGGATAACGTAGTATAAAGTTTACTTTCTTTGAATGAAGTTTGCTCACCTTCTTTATGTGTAAGCATTTTTGCACCGGTATATATTAAGAATATGGAAAATATATATAATGTCCAGTGGAAACGAGAGATAAGAGCTTCTCCCAAATATATCATAATTCCGCGCATAACTAAAGCGCCTAAAATACCCCAGAATAAAACACGGTGTTGATATTTTGCAGGGACACCAACAGAACTGAATATAATAGACATTACGAATATATTATCAAGGGATAGGCTTTTTTCCAATAAATATCCAGTAAAATAATCCATTCCTAAGTCGATGCCTTTTTCATAAATTACGAATATGCCAAATATTAAGGCAATTACAATGTAAAAAATGCAAATCCACAAGGTATGCCAAAAGTGAGGTTCTTCATTTTTGCGATTAAATAAGAATAAATCTAATGCTAAAAGCACAATAACACTAACGCCGAATATTGTCCACATCCAGTTTTGTGATAACATAGCATGTTGAGAAAATAAGTTAGATATAGTTTCCATTTTGTTTCTTTCAATTTAATATATTTATTTTTCAATGTTCCATGTTGTTTGGATAATGTCAGCAATGTTTGTATATTTAGCTTTCCAACCTAATATTTTTTCAGCCAATTCTGCTTTTGCTAAAACCACAGCAGGATCTCCTTCGCGACGAGGTGTGTAGTTGTAGTTTAATTTTTTTCCTATTATATTTTCGGTAGCTTCAACCATTTCTTTAACAGATGTTGCTTTTTCAGTTCCAAGATTAATACGATATGATTGTTTATCGGATATTAGTCTTTTAATGGCTAGCACATGAGCTGATGCTAAATCTGATACATGAATATAATCACGTAAACAAGTTCCGTCAGGAGTGTCGTAATCATTTCCGAAAATGGAAAAACTTTCTCGTTTACCTGTGGCTGTCTCCATGATAATAGGAAGCAGATTTTGTGGATTTTTTTCTTTTCCTTTTATACTTTCGTCGGCAGCGTAACCGACAGCATTAAAGTATCGTAATGCAATATAATTAAAATCTTTCAATTTTGAATACCATTCTAATAAATCTTCAATAACGGCTTTAGTGTAACCATAAAAGTTCATAGGGTTTATAGGATGATTTTCATCTAAAGGTAAATATTTCGGTATTCCATATACAGCGGCAGATGACGAAAAAACAATATGTTTAACATTATTATTCAACATTGCGTTTAAGATATTTATAGTTCCTATTAGATTGTTGATTGAGTATTTTTGTGGATTTTCCATAGATTCACCAACGGCTTTTTTGGCGGCTAAGTGAATAACGGCATCAATATTTTGTTTTAGTGCATAATCCAGATTTTTTTCATCTAAAATATCAGCTTGAATAAAATCTGCTTCAGGGAAAAGATTTTCTTTGCATCCTGTGGATAGGTTATCGAAAACGGTAACATCAAAACTGTTTGCCAATAATTCTTTTACAACGTGGCTTCCTATATATCCGGCTCCACCAATTACTAAAACTTTAGACATTATATATTCCTTAAAATTTTATATATTTAATTAAAATAACGATTTAATGTATGCTTCTGCAATCGGAATATCAGCAGGAGCTAAATCATAAGATAGTAAATCTTTAGGTTCTACCCAAGCATACTGCTCGTGAGCTTCAATTTTGCTAATAGATGGATTATCGCATTCTGCAATAAAAGTATTTAAGGTGAAACTACCAAAATCATAAGTATAATCAGATTCCATAAAAAGTTCTTTTACTTTTATTTTCAGATTGAGTTCTTCAATAAGTTCTCGGCATAAACATTCGGGCAGAGTTTCGCCTTCTTCAAGTTTACCACCCGGAAGTTCCCATTTGAGAGCTAAATCTTTTCCTTTTTTTCTTTGTCCGAGCAATATTTTCCCATTGTGAATTATAATCCCCGCAGCAATTTGTTTCGTAAGCATTATTTATCTTTCTTGATTGGTTTTACATAAGCAATATTAGAATGTTCTTCACAATATGTCTGACCACTACGGACAGATTTTCCACAGAAACAAAAATTATCATCTCTTGGATCGCCGATTGGCCAACGGCATGTATGATTATCTAACTCTGTTAACTTTAGACAATTTGCCTCTTTGCACACTTTTTCAGAATCAATGTTTATTGATGAGACCTCGGTTTCTTTAATTACCTTAACTTCCTGTTTTATATTTGATGTTTTTGCGATATCCATCGTTTCATTTTGATTTTCTTCTTTTTTCTTAATCGGAGAAGGGCGGGCTTTTAAATTAAGGCGATGGACTTTACCGACAATAGAGTTTTTTGAAACTTCTAAACGTTTGGCAATTTCGTTTGTTGTCAAACCTTCTTTCCACATTTGTTTTAATTTATCTATCATTTCTTCGGTCCAAGCCATATCGTCCTCCTAATTACAATTTATTGTCCTAACTTTTGTTGAGTTTACATACATTTTTTTATTAAGTCCAGTTTTTAATTTTAAATTATGTCTTTTTTTTCAGAAAAAATATGTTATGATACTTTTTATTGATTGTATTTAAGAGGTAAAATTATAAATGAAGTGCATTAAAAGTATAGCGTTTTTGATAATTATGTGTTTAGTACAAGTAGCAAACGCCTCTATTGATGATTATAAAAAATATTATATTGTAGATTTAGATGCTCCTATTCCTGATTTGGAAACGCTTTCGAAAGAGCTTGAAGTTGCTAGCAGAATATATGAACCAAGATATATGGTTAGTTGGGATATGGGAACAAATTTTGATAAAGTTTGGAAAGGAGTTATTACATCATTCGGAACATCTGAAAAACGTATTAAATCAGCCAAAGAGGATGAGCTTTATGATATGATAATGATGACCCCGAAAGAGTTTTATCCTTATATTGGTCCATATTTACACACTGTTCCGGGTATACCTGACAGAATTTTGATGTTACCCGGTATTAAAGAAACGAAAAATAAGTTTCCTCAAAGAATAGCTCCACAACTTGAAGGAATTGAGAATTTGGAATTTTTATCACCTCATTTATATGTATTGCTAATTCCTGAAATGTGGCCGGATAATCAGCCACCGATAGAAAGACCAAAGGTTAAAAGAGCAAAACTTCCTCCAATAGAGTTTGATCCTGATTTTTGGGCTAAAGTTATGAAAAATACGCCAGAGTTTGGGTTTGGCGGTGCGTTTAGAACTAACAACAAACCAGGACCAGATAAACTTAGAACTTTGAAAATCACTAAAGATTCTCCTCTAACAACCGGTGATATTCGTGCTTTTTTAAGGACAATAGAAGGAGTACAAAGTTTTGCCAGTTTAGAAAATATATTAAAGATTATGCATGCCGGAGATTTATTGGATTATTGGGAACAAAAAAATGGGATGGCTTTATCATTAAACGGTTTAAAAGATGGAGTTAATCCTTGTCAACGTTTAGCGTTAAAAATTAGATGGGCCGGTTTGGAAGATGAGTTTGTACAGACTGTCGGTAAAGAAGGGTTTAGTATGAACGAATGGGCATATACTTGTGATAAAACCATTAAAGCTTATAGAGTTTCTAGAGTTTCATCTGCGCAGATGGCTGCGATAAAGATGTTTAAAGATAAAGTTTATGATTCGTTTATCAGTAAATTAAAACCACTTTATCAAGAAAGACAGTTTGCAACAATGCAAAGTATTGTAGAGATGCACAAGGCTCCCCAAAATGATGTATTGGAAGTTATGAAAAATGAAAAACTTGTTTATGATACATTAACTCCCTTGGGAGGAATGCTTATTATTGTTCCGATATCAAATTAAAATTAAAAAATATGTTGCAATTTTAAATAAGAATCGCTATAAAGCATTAAAATCGGATTTTAACAATTTTTTATAAGGAAAAAATATGGCTCGCGTTACAGTTGAAGATTGTGTTGAAAAAGTTCCTAATCGTTATGAACTTTTGATGGTTGCCGCTCAAAGAGCTAAGGATATAGAATCAGGGGCTCCACTTTTGGTAGATAGAGATAATGATAAAAATTCTGTTGTTGCTTTACGTGAAATTGCTGAAAATAAAGTCAGCATAGAAACTTTACAAAAATCATTGGTAATGAATTTGCAAAAGTTTGTTGAAGTTGAAGAACCGGAAGAAGAAGAACTTGAGATTATTGCTGCTGAGAAAGAATTGGCAGAACTTGATGCTCAATTTGACAGCTCGATGCTTCTTGAAGCAGATTTGTCCGATTCTATGCAAATAACCGATGAAGAAGGTTTTGATGCAGAAGATATTGATGATGCAGATTTGGATGATGAATCATTTGATGATGTTTTTGATGATGGTTTAGGTGATGATTTTGGTGATGATGGCGATGATTTTTAAGCCAAATTAATATTATCTAAATCTTTTGTTCGTAGATTAAAGCAGAAATTTGTTTATTTCTGCTTTTATTTTTTTTAAATTTAGTGTATTATTCGGAAAAGAGGGAAAATGTTAAGACAATATGAATTAGTAGATTTAGTTAAGTCTTATGATCCGGAAGCTGATGAAGAAGCTTTGAACCGGGCCTATGTTTTTGCAATGAAGAAACATGGAGCTCAACTTAGAACATCCGGAGATCCTTATTATTCTCATCCGATTGAAGTTGCAGGTATTTTAACAAAATTCAGACTAGATTGTGCATCTATTATAGCAGGGCTTTTACATGATACGGTAGAAGATACAGATACAACAGTTGAAGAAATAAAAGAACTTTTTGGTGATCAAGTTGCGTCTTTAGTTGATGGATTAACAAAACTTGCCATGATTGAGCAAAAGTCAGGTTCGAGTAAACAAGCGGAAAATTTTAGAAAATTGCTTTTGGCAATGTCAGATGATATTCGTGTTTTATTAATTAAGCTGGCAGATCGATTGCATAATATGCGTACGCTTCATTTTTGTCCTGAAGAAAAAAGAGTGCGAATAGCTAGAGAGACATTAGATATTTATGCACCGTTGGCGGAACGAATCGGAATGCAAGAAGTTAAAGATGAGTTAGAAGAATTAGCTTTTTCAGAAACACATAAAGAAGCTCATGATTCAATAATTGCTCGTCTAAATTTTTTAAGAGAAAAAGAGAGCAATATTGTTCCAAAAATTATTGCACAACTTGAAAAAGATATGGCTGATAATGAAGTGATAGCAACTGTTACAGGAAGAGAAAAAGCTCCATATTCTATTTGGCGTAAAATGCAACAGAAAAATGCTTCATTTGAGCAATTATCCGATATTATGGCATTTAGAATTTGTGTAGATGATATTGGTGCTTGTTATCAGGCACTAGGTATTATACACAGTAAGTACCATATGGTTCCGAGACGTTTTAAGGATTATATATCAACTCCTAAGCCCAACGGATATCAGTCTGTTCATACAGGTGTTATAGGCCCGTTAAATACACGAATTGAAATTCAGATAAGAACTTATCAGATGCATGAAATTGCAGAAAAAGGTGTGGCAGCACATTGGGCGTATAAACAAGGACAAAAAGCTGAAGGTAGAAATTTCAGATGGATGCGTGAGCTTTTGGAAATTTTGGAACAAGCTGAAAATCCGGATGAGTTTTTGGAAAATACAAAACTTGAGATGTATAATGATCAGGTATTTTGTTTTACCCCTAAAGGAGATTTGATAGGTTTGCCACGAGGAGCGACTCCCGTCGATTTTGCTTATGCAGTACACTCAAATGTCGGAGATACGTGTGTCGGGGCTAAAGTTAATGGTGAAATTGCTACATTAAGAACTATTTTACAAAATGGTGACCAAGTTGAGATTTTAACTTCAAAAGCACAGCATCCGTCAACAGAATGGGAACGTTTTGTCGTTACCGGAAAAGCAAAAGCGGCTATCAGGCGTTATGTAAGAAGTATAAAAAGAGAACAGTTTGTCGGTTTGGGTAAAGAGCTGTTGGAAAGACTGTTTAAGGGTGAGGGATTAGAATTATCAGATAAGATTCTTGCCGGTGTTTTGCAAAATTTTGATGCTGAATGTATAGATGATATTTATGCAAAAGTAGGCGAGGGACTTGTTACCGGTTGGGATGTTGTAAGGGTAATTTATCCGGCGTATAAACAATCTAAACTTGATAAAATGGTTAAGTCTATCAAAGTTCCGACTTTTAAGAAAAAGAAAAAAACAGAACCATTGAAAATTAAGGGGCTGATTTCTGATATGGCTGTTCATTTTGCAGGTTGTTGTCATCCGCTTCCGGGAGATAGAATTGTCGGTATCGTAACAACAGGAAAAGGTGTTGCTGTTCATGCTATAGATTGCAAGGCGCTGGAAAAATTTAGTCATGAACCCGAACGTTGGCTTGATATTGACTGGGGCGATGATGCTAAAGAAGAGTTTCATACTGCACGAATTAAGGTTATGCTGAGTAATGAGCCTGGAGCTTTAGGAGATTTATCAAATTTAATTGCTCGACATGAAGCAAACATATCAAACTTGAATATTGTGTATCGCACATTAAGTTATTTTGAGATACTGATTGATTTAGAGGTTAAAGATGTGGAACATTTGAATAATATAATAGCTACGTTGAAAGCTTCTAAAGTGATAAGTTATGTATCAAGAGCGACACAGTAGTTTGATTTTTATAGAATGACTAAACTCCATATTACAATATATAACAAAAATTGAATTTAAAATTATATCAGATTTATGGATAGATAATCACTTGATATATTAATATAAATATATTTTTATTGATATTTTAGATTTTTTGTGATATAAGGTGAAGGGTGAAAATGGAAAAGAATGATTTGCAAGAAATGATATATATAACCAAAATAGGGTAAAAAAGGCAAAATAATCAAAAAAAAATCCATATTGTTATATGGAATTTGATGGTAACACTTTAGATTTATATAATAGTAAAGGTCTATTTAATAGTTTATATGCCCAATCTGGGTATGACGGATATCAAAACAGAGTATACCAGAATGTTGTTAATAAAGTCCCGATACCAGAGGGAACTTATTATGCTAATCAAGATCAGAGGCAAAAAATGTCGTTATTTGACGGTATATTAGGTGTCAGTAAACGAGGAAAGTGACCAGTTTCAATTTCTACATGGGGAACTAGTCGAGTATGATTACAACCGGATGTTAACACAAACACCTATAATCGCTCAGGTTTTTCAATACATGGAGGATTAAGTAAAGGGTCTGCAGGTTGTATAGATATTCCATGGCAAACAGGGACATTAAATGATTATTTAGATAATTGTCAATAAAGTGTGCCTTTATATGTTAAATACCCACAAAATTGGTAGCAAATAAATATAAAAGGTAAGGATTTTTATTCTTGCCTTTTGATTATTAAGTGTTAGTATAAAGAGCGTGTTTTAAGGATAATAAAATGTCAACAATGATAAAATATATAAATATGATGAAGTTAAATATAATTGAGACTTTAGAATAAACAGCAAAAATCTTAAACTTGAATATTGTGTATCGCACATTAAGTTATATATCAAGAGCAACACAGTAGTTTAAGGAAAAAAGATGTTTTCATGGAATAAGTTAAAAAGTAAGGCTAAGCAGTACCAAAAAAATCTTATTTCAAGACTAAAAGCTATAAAAGCAAGTCCGTATGCAATTGCTTCCGGTTGTGCTTGTGGCGTTGCTATATCTTTTACGCCGTTTGTCGGTTTTCATTTAGTATTAGCTGCCATGACGGCATTTTTGGTAAGAGGAAGTGTGGTTGCAAGCGCTGTCGGAACAATAGTCGGTAATCCGTGGACATTTGCAATTATTTGGCCAACAACACTATATTTAGGACGACTATTTTTACATATTCCACATAATACGGATACAGATTTTCTTAAAATATTTGATGCGTTTTTTCATTCGGCCGTTAATTTTGATTTTAAGGCAATGGAGGTTGAAGTTTGGCCGATAATATATCCGATGATGATAGGTTCAATTCCATTTTATATTGCATTTTGGATATTAAGCTATTGCATAATACGAAAAACTCTGCTTAAAATATATTATTGAAGTTTGTTTTAATTAGAGGACTAAATATGATTTACGGAATTGGTACAGATATTGTAAATATATCAAGGCTTGAAAAGGGTGAAGATTTTTTGAATCGTTTTATAAAAAGATGTTTGTCGGCAAATGAGCAACAATATATGCAAAATAGAGCTCTTTTTGATACGCAAGCCCGAATACTGTATGTTGCAAAAAGATTTGCAGCAAAAGAGGCAGTTTCTAAAGCATTAGGTACAGGTTTCAGAGATGGGATTTATTTGGCAGATATAGAAATTATAAGTGATGAATGGGGAAAACCGTTTGTCGAGTTAAAAGCAAATGCTTTGTTAAGAGCAAAAAATTTAGGAATTAAAAAAATACACCTTACGTTAAGTGATGACGCTCCGTTTGTTGCTGCTACAGCTGTGGCAGAAATGTAATATTATTGACAAAAAAAGAAATATGTTATATAGTGCATACTATATATGCAGTATAGGAGAATAAAATGGAAAATTTACCTGATAAAAAAATTTTGGTTCCGTATAATGATAATGAAGAACACTTGAGGAGACATACTGATAAAGATTCTCTGACAATGGGGTCAAAAATTTTACGTAGTGCGCAACTGGAAGATATGGAATATGTATCGGAGCTTTTTGATAAGGAATATGCAAAACTTATTGAACAAGAGGGAAATCCAGGTCGCAGAATTTTTGCCGTTGATTGTAAACAAGCGATGGGAACAGATGCCGTTGTTCCATCAGATGTCTTAAGAGAAGGTAGTTCTTTTACGGTTGTAAGAGAACCGGGGACAAGAGGTGAGGCAAAAATTAAAGTCGCTTTAATTGATGAAAAAGATATGCCTAAAACAAGCATTATACATGCTGTTTACGGTCCATATGGCCCAACAGGTAAAGCCGGTGTTTATACTCTTATATTTGGAGATCCCGGTATGCCTTTCCCGAGAGAATTGGGGCCTGATGCAACAAAAGAGCAAAAAGAAGTTGAGGCAAAAAATAAACAATATTGGGATAGCCATGTGTTTTTGGTTACACCTAAAGAACTTAGTCATGCAATTGAAGAAATGAAATCACAAGGTATGGATACTAAAATTGCAGAATTGCATCTTAAAATGTTTGAAAGAAATCCTTCAAGCCCGATGATAAAAGGATACAGTTCTGAAATTGCAAAAGATGCGAATGTTTTGGAGACCCCTGTTTTACCTTCAATTCAGCGTGCTACAAATAAATATTATGCAGATAAGCAAGAAGCGTTGAGAAAGCCTTAAAATTCTTAAAAATTATGCAAAAATGGTCGGAAAAAATTTTCCGACCATTTTTATTAATAAAATCAAATAAAATTTTACACAAGGATACAGATTGTTATTGTTTTAAGAAAAAATATAATATATCGCATGCCCAAGTATGCTTAAAGGCATATTAGAACCAAAGTGGTTCGGAGATTTCGCAGTCTTTTTACATCTATCGGTGTTAGGGATAACATCGTAAAGTTATATAGAATTTTTTGTTCTAGTAACTATTTATCCCAGGCTACCTTTTGGGTGGTTTTTGTTTTTTAAATATAGTTTTATATAGTTGAATGTGTAAGTATTAGTAAATAAAAAATTCATTTAACGATATTAAGACCTGTTAAATAAGATGCACTGATATTATTTATATGAAGTTAAATTTGATTATAGAATAAATATGGAGGAAATATGAAAAAAGTATTTAAAGCAAGTATGTTGGCTTTGCCGATATTTATAGTTGCCGGAACAGCAAATTCTCAGACAGCTACAGTACAAGATACAAGTGGTAATGATGTTGTTGTATATACAAAAGATGCAGCAGATACAATTTTTTCTGAAAAACAAGCTTGGCTTGATGGGCAGTTGGGTTATGATACAGCAACCCAAAATGCAACAGATGTGTTAAACGGCAACACTATATCAGGTGCAATCAGTGCAAATACAACAAGTATCGCAGGTATTAATACAGCTTTAGGTAATATATATACTAAAACCGAAACCGATGATGCCATTTCTACTGCTCTTGGTAATTATACAACTACAGCTGATTTAACAACTTTGCTTGCTGCTAAAGCAAATGCTACTGATTTATCCGCACTTACAACACTTGTCGGATCAGGAACAATGAGCGCTGGTTCAACTGTCGTTGAGGCTGTTAATAAAAATACGACAGATATCACAACTAATGCAGGTAAGATTACTACTTTAGAGGGTAAAGTTACAACAAATGAAACAAATATTGCAACAAACACTCAAGGTATTACAGATTTAGGTACCAGAGTTACAACAAATGAAACAAATATTGCAACAAATACCGGCAATATTGCAACAAACGCTCAAAATATTACTGCTTTGGATACAAAAATCGGAGATTTGGGTAATTTAACAGGTGATGTAGCCGGTGCGACAAGTGTGGTTGAAGCTCTTAACGGTAAACAAGATATATTAACAGCAGGAGATATTACTACAGATTTAATTGCTTCAGAAGCTGTTACAACTGAAAAATTAGGAGCTGATGCTGTAACTAATGAAAAATTAGCAGACAATGCCGTTCAAACAGGAAATATTGCTGACGGTACAATTGCTTTTGAAGATTTAAATTCGGCTTTATTATCTGCTGAGGCTGTTACAGATGGTGTAGGTTCTGAAGAAGTTTTAGCAACAACAGCATCGGTCGGCAAAACAATCGGTAGTTTTGCAGATTTGCAAACAGATAACAAAAACCTGACAAACGATACAGCAACGGCGCCGACAACAGTTGTTGAAGCTCTTAATAATATAGATTCAACATTGGGCGTAATTCATGGATTGTCAACATCTTTAGGTGATGAATATAAAGGAAATTTAGCAGAAGGAACAACTGTTTCTGAGCATTTGTCTGCTATTGATACGGCTATCGGTAACAGAGATGAATATGCAAATGACAAAGGTTCTAACGGTTATACTGCAACTGGAGGAGCAGATGTCGTGACAGCATTATCTGAAATTGCTTCAAATATCGGAACTGCATCAGATTTGACTACTGCAGGACAAAATGGTGTAGCTACATCAAATACGGTAAATGCTAATATTGATGCTGTTAATGCTGCTATTGGTGATGTGTCAACTTTAAGCAACGGAAATTATGTCGCTTCTGCAACAAATTTGACAGATGCCGTTAAAACCTTGGATAGTAATATGTATCGTTTAGATAATAAGATTAATAAACTTCATAATGAATTTGAAGGTGGTATGGCTTCTGCGGCAGCGTTGTCTGCTTTAGTTCCAAACGCAAGAGCAAATGGTAATACTCAAGTTTCTTTGGGCGCCGGTGAATATGGCGGTCATACGGCTATGGCGTTTGGTGGTTTCCACTGGGTGAATGATAATATATTGTTAAATGCAGGTGCTGCTTGGACAGATAACAGCACTATGACATATCGTATGGGTGTTACATATTCTTGGTAATGTGTTAATGTGGTTTAGGGAGAATATGTTTTTCTCCCTAAACGGTGTTTAAAAGGTTTTGAAGATGACTAATAAGAAATATTTATATATATTTGGCTGTGTTTTTGCTTTTTTTGTAATTGCTAATATGTATTATAAAAATGCAGTATTGTCTCAACAAATTGAGCAATCAAAGAAAGTGTATATATTTAATATGGAAGATGCACTGATTAGGTTAGGTACTGTTTCATTAAAGCAAAATTTTGAAAAAGAAGTTTCTGCTTTAAATGATGAATTAAAAGAAAATGAGAAAAAAATAGAAAGAATAAAAAATGCAAACGTTAAAGATGATTTTTCTGCCGTATATATGGATTCTCTTAAATTAAAAAGAGATACACTGGTACAAAATTATCAAAAACAACTTGCAGATTTGACCGAACAGATTAATAAGGCATTATCTGAATTTGCAGAAAAATATGATGCTCCAACAATATTTAATGCTAAATCGACAGTTGTAAAAACAAATCAGGTTGTTGATGTTACAAGTGAGGTTGTAAATAAAATACAAAAATAAGTTTAATGTATGTAACAAAAACTCCGAAAACATTCGGAGTTTTTGTTTTATATAAAATATACAATTTTGCACAGCAATAATAAATCATTTTTTGATAGCAGGTTTTATTTTGGATTTTCTTATAAATTTTAGTTTTTCTGTTAGACTCTATTCCAAAAACTAGACTCAAAATAGTTAATTTGGGTTGATTTAAAAACAATTCAAAATGAATCGTGCTAAGAGTTTTATGCGTTAACTATTTTTTTTATTTTTTGTGCATTTTTTGCTTGCAATGTGCTTTTTGTTGTGTTATAAGCACCCACGAAACGTTTGTTTAGAGCCTTTAACAAGCTCTAGTGATGTTAAATATAAAATATAGAGCAAGCTGTTGCTATAGAATGGTTTGCTAGAGTTTTAACAATTTAGATGGCAAGGAGCCGTTATGGTGTCTTTTGCCGTTTAGTTATAGGGAAAAATAAAAAAATGATGGAAACCCAAAATATAAGAATTCGCCTCAAGGCTTTTGATCATCGTTTGCTTGATCTTTCTACAAAAGAGATTGTGCATACAGCCAAAAGAACAGGGGCAAACGTAAGAGGTCCTATCCCTCTGCCTACAAGAATTGAGAAGTTTACGGTTAACTCTTCCCCGCACGTAGATAAAAAATCTCGTGAGCAGTTTGAAATCCGTACTCACAAAAGGCTTCTTGATATCGTAGATCCGACACCGCAAACAGTTGATGCTTTAATGAAGTTAGATTTGGCTGCCGGTGTTAACGTAGAAATTAAATTGTAATAATAAATTTTAATGTTGGCGGTTTGAAAAATTAGCTGTCAACCAATTAGAAAAGGAAAAAATAATAATGCGTACAGGTCTGATCGCAAAAAAATTGGGAATGTCCCGCATCTTTGAAGCAGACGGCACTCATATTCCGGTTACGGTTTTAAGTGTTGATGGTTTGAAAGTTGTTGCAGTAAAAACTGCTGAGAAAGACGGATATACAGCTGTTCAACTCGGAACAGGCGCTATTAAGGCTAAAAATGTATCTAAACCTCTCAAAGGACATTTTGCTAAAGCTAATACCGAACCTAAAAAGAAATTGGGTGAATTCAGAGTTTCTGAAGATTGCCTTTTAGAGGTTGGTAATGAATTGTCAGTAGAACACTTTGTTGAAGGACAATATGTTGATGTTTGTGCAACTTCAATCGGTAAAGGTTTTGCCGGTGTTATGAAACGTCACAACTTCGGCGGTTTGGAAGCTTCTCACGGTGTGTCGGTTTCTCACCGTTCACACGGTTCTACCGGTCAAAGACAAGATCCGGGTAAAGTTTTCAAAGGTAAGAAAATGGCTGGACACATGGGTGCTGAACGTGTAACCGTTCAAAATCTTAAAGTTGTTGCTGTTGATGCTTTGAAAGGTTTGATTATGGTTAAAGGTGCTGTTCCTGGCTCAGAAAATGCTTGGGTTCGTGTTACTGATGCTGTAAAAAAGGTTGCTAACGTGCAATTACCGTTACCTGCCGGATTGAAAAAAGTTGATGAACCTGTTGCAGTTAAAGCTGAAGAAGTTTCAGCTGAGAATGCATAAGATTTAAGGATTGAAAAAAATGAAACAGGACATCTTAAATTTAGATAATAAAACTGTCGGCACAATTGAACTTAATGATTCGGTTTTTGGATTAGAAGTTCGCGCAGACATTTTACACCGTGTTGTTGTATGGCAACTCGCTCGCCAACAGGCTGGTACTCACCAAACTAAAGGCCGTTCTGATGTTGCTTTATCACCTGCAAAACCTTTTAAGCAAAAAGGTAGTGGTAATGCTCGTCAAGGTTCTCGTAAGGGTGCACAGTTCCGTAAGGGTGGTGTTGTATTTGGTCCGGTTGTTCGTGATCACTCACACGATTTGACCAAGAAATTTAGAAAACTCGGTTTGAAAACAGCTCTTTCTGCAAAAGCAAAAGAGGGTAATCTTGTTATTATTGACGAAGCAAAATTGTCAGCTCCTAAAACAAAAGATTTGAAGGCAAAACTTTCTGTTTGTGGGTTGAATAATTGCTTGTTTATTGATGGCAAGGAAGTTGATGTTAATTTTGCATTAGCAAGTCGTAACATTGTTGGTGTTGATGTATTACCTTCAATCGGTGCTAATGTGTATGACATCTTAAGAAGAGACAAACTTGTATTAACAAAAGATGCAGTTAGTTGCTTAGAGGAGAGATTGACATGGTAAAAAATGTTAAAAAATCAAACAATGTAACCGCAAAAATGTATGATACATTGGTTCGTCCGGTAATTACCGAAAAATCTATGGTTTCATCTGAGGCTGGTAAAGTTACTTTTATGGTTCCTTTATGTGCTTCTAAAGATGAAGTTAAAGCAGCTGTTGAAGCTATCTTTAACGTAAAGGTAAATAAGGTAAATACCATTCGTCAGTTCGGCAAAACAAAATTGTTCCGCGGTCGTCAGGGTGTTCGCTCTGATTATAAAAAGGCTGTGGTTACACTTGCCGATGGTCAAAACATTGATGTTACAACAGGAATTTAATCATGGCTTTAAAAACATTTAAGCCCACATCTCCGGGTCTTCGTCAGCTTATCATTGTTGACAGAAGCGAATTGTACAAAGGTGCACCGGAAAAAACATTAACGGTTGGTTTAACAAAGACCGGTGGGCGTGATAATTTCGGACATGTTACAAGTCGGAGAATCGGCGGCGGACATAAACGCAAGCTCAGAGTTATCGACTTCAAACGTAATAAATTTGACTGTGAAGCTACAGTTGAAAGAATTGAGTATGACCCGAACCGTACATCTTTTATTGCTTTAATTAAGTATGAAGATGGCGAGCTCGCTTATATTCTTGCTCCTCAAAGACTTAAAGCCGGTGACAAAGTTATCGCTTCTAACAAAGCTGATATCAAACCGGGTAATGCTATGCCTTTGAAGAGCATGCCAGTTGGTACTATTGTTCACAACGTTGAATTAAAAATTGGCAAAGGCGGACAACTTGTTCGTTCTGCCGGTTGTTATGCTCAAGTTGTTGGTAAAGACGCTGGTTATGCACAATTAAAATTAAGTTCCGGCGAACTCAGAATTGTTCGTGAGGAATGTTTAGCTACTGTTGGTGCCGTATCTAATCCGGACAATCAGAACAAATCCTTGGGTAAAGCAGGTCGCTCACGTTGGATGGGCAAGAGACCGGTTGCTCGTGGTGTTGCAATGAACCCGGTTGATCACCCACATGGTGGTGGTGAAGGTAGAACTTCCGGTGGCCGTCATCCGGTTACACCTTGGGGTAAACCTACTAAGGGCGCTAAAACTCGTTCTAACAAGAAGACAGATCGCTTTATTATGAGATCTCGTCATGATAACAAGAAATAATAAGGAGAAAAGCTAATGACACGTTCCGTATGGAAAGGACCTTTTGTTGATGGCTATCTTCTTAAGAAGGCTGATGCAGCTAGAAACTCAGGTCGTAATGAAGTGATTAAAATTTGGTCACGCCGTTCTACAATGTTGCCACAATTTGTCGGTTTAACATTTGGTGTGCACAATGGCCACAAATTTATCCCTGTACTTGTTACAGAAGATATGGTTGGTCATAAGTTTGGTGAATTTGCGCCGACACGTACTTTCTACGGTCACGCCGCAGACAAAACAGCTAAGAGAGGTTAATTATGGGAAAAACTAAAGATGCAAGAAGAGTAGCTGGCAACCAAGCAATGGCTGTTTGTCGCTCTATCCGCACAAGCCCGCGCAAACTTAACTTAGTTGCACAGTCTATTCGCGGATTGGCAGCAGAAAAAGCTGTTGCAGAACTTACCTTCTCAAAGAAGAGAGTTGCAAAAATAGCTTTAGGCTTATTGCAAAGTGCAATTGCCAATGCTGAAAATAACCACAGTCTTAATATCGACAAATTAATCGTAAGTGAAGCATTTGTTGGTAAAGGCTTAGTAATGAAACGTATGCACGCACGCGGTCGCGGACGTGGAGCACGCGTATTAAAACCGTTCTCCAGTATGACCGTTGTCGTAACAGAGCGTGGGGAGTAAGATAAATGGGACAGAAAGTAAATCCTACAAGTCTTCGTTTAGGTATTAACCGCACATGGGACTCTCGTTGGTATGCTGATGATAAGTTTACCGACTATCTCCACGAAGATTTTAAAATTAAAGAATTCTTGAAAGAGAAACTTGCTCAAGCTGGTATTAGCCGTATTGTGATTGAACGTCCGGCTAAGAAAGCAAGAGTAACAATCCATTCTGCAAGACCGGGCGTTGTTATCGGTAAGAAGGGACAAGATATCGAGCTTTTGCGTAAAGATATTCAGAAATTGACATCTTCAGAAGTTCAATTGAACATCTTAGAAGTCAGAAAACCTGAATTAGACGCTAAACTCGTTGCAGATTCAGTTGCTCAACAATTAGAAAGACGTGTATCTTTCCGCAGAGCAATGAAAAGAGTTATGCAGTCAGCTCTTCGTTTGGGTGCAGAAGGTATCAAAGTTAGCTGTAGTGGTCGTTTAGGCGGTGCTGAAATTGCTCGTACTGAATATTATCGTGAAGGACGTGTTCCTTTACACACATTACGTGCTGACATTGATTATGCAACCTCAACGGCTCATACAACTTATGGTGCTTGTGGCGTAAAAGTATGGATCTATAAGGGTGAAATTATGGCTCATGATCCTATGGCACAAGACAAAAAGTTGGCTGAACAAAAATAATAAGTGAGGTTAAAATAAAATGTTAAGTCCAAAACGTATAAAGTTCCGTAAACAGCATAAAGGCCGTATTCATGGCTTGGCTAAAGGCGGATCTACTTTAAGTTTCGGTTCATATGGATTGAAGGCTTTGACACCGGAGCGCGTAACAGCTCGTCAAATTGAGGCAGCTCGTCGTGCAATTACACGTGAAATGAGAAGAGCCGGAAGATTATGGATCAGAATTTTCCCAGATGTACCTGTAACAGATAAACCTGCTGAGGTTCGTATGGGTAAAGGTAAAGGTGCTGTAGAATTCTGGGTAGCAAGGGTTAAACCAGGCCGCATTATGTTCGAAGCAGAAGGTGTTGATGAAGACACAGCTCGCAGAGCATTTGCGTTAGGTGCCGCAAAACTGCCGGTTAAGAGTAAGTTTGTTAAGCGCCTCAACTCAGATAAAGGAGAAGCATAATGGTAAAAACAAAAGATTTACGTGCTATGACAATTGATGAATTGGAAGCTAAACTTCTTGAAAATAAAAAAGAACAGTTTAACTTACGTGTTCAACAATCAACAGGACAATTAGCGAATACTGCACAGATTCGTAAAGTTCGTCGTGAAATAGCCAAAATCAATACGCTTATAACAGAGCGTAAGAAGAATAGTTAGGAGAAAAGACTATGCCTAAAAGAATTCTTCAAGGTGTTGTAGTAAGCGATAAACAGGATAAAACTGTCGTGGTCAGCGTAGAGCGTCAGATTATGCATCCTGTTTACAAAAAGTTCGTGAAGAAAAGCAAGAAATATGCTGCTCACGATGAGAATAACCAGTTCAAAGTTGGCGATCAGGTTTCTATTATTGAATCGAAGCCTTATTCAAAAACAAAAACATGGACTGTATTAGTTGATAACGCCTAAGATAAGAAGGAATTAAAAAATGATACAGATGCAAACCAACCTCGATGTTGCAGATAACTCTGGAGCACGTCAGGTGCAGTGCATTAAGGTTCTTGGAGGTTCCAAGAGAATGCATGCTTCCGTAGGGGATATCATTGTTGTTTCTATTAAAGAAGCAATGCCAAAAGGACGTGTTAAAAAAGGTGATGTATGCAAAGCTGTGATAGTTAGAACAGCTAGCGACATCAGACGTAAAGATGGCAGTGTTATCCGTTTTGACAGCAACGCAGCAGTTCTTGTAAATAAAGACGGTGAACCAATCGGTACTCGTATCTTTGGTCCTGTTACAAGAGAATTGCGTGCAAAGAAATTTATGAAAATCATTTCATTAGCACCGGAGGTATTGTAATGAGCCTTAAAATGAAAATTAAAAAAGGTGATAAAGTTGTTATCTTGTCTGGTGATGACAAAGGTAAAACAGGCGAAGTAATTAAAGCTATGCCAAAAGAGAGTAAAGTAGTTGTGCAAGGTGTGAATTTGGTAAAAAGACACACTAAGCCAAGTCAAACTACTCCTGGCGGTATTGTTACTAAAGAAGCCGCAATTCACGTTTCAAATGTAGCTATTGTAACCTCAGATGGTAAAGCCAGCAAAATTGGTTACAAAGACGACAAAGGAACTAAAGTGCGTTTTGCACGTAAGTCCGGTGAAGTAATCGATAAATAGGAGAAAATTTTATGACAAATTTTGAAAAACTTTATAATGAAGTCATAAAGAAATCTCTTGTGGAAAAATTCGGTTACCAGAACCCACATGAGATTCCTAAGTTGACTAAAATTGTCTTGAATATGGGTATCGGTGATGCCGTAACAGACAAGAAAAAACTGAACAATGCTATGGAAGAATTAGCTTTGATTGCAGGTCAAAAACCTGTTGCTACCACAGCACGCAAATCAATTGCTACTTTCAAATTAAGAGAAGGTATGCCTATTGGTTGTAAAGTTACGCTTCGTTCTAAGAGAATGTATGAATTCTTAGAAAGACTTATAAATATGGCTTTACCGCGTATCAGAGACTTCCACGGAATATCAGGTAAAAACTTTGATGGTAAAGGCAATTTTGCTTTTGGTATTAAAGAACAAATTATCTTTCCTGAAATCAACTACGAAAAAGTAGATGATATTCGCGGTATGGATATTGTAATTTGCACAACAGCCAAGACAGATGAAGAAGCAAAATTCTTGCTTAAATCATTTAACTTGCCTTACAAGAAATAAGCGGAGATTTTACTATGTCAAAGACAAGTTCAGTATATAGAAACTTGAAAAGAGAAAAGATGGCTGAGAAGTATGCTAATCGTCGTCTTAAATTAAAGCAAGTTGCTATGGATAAAAATGCTTCTCCGGAAGAAAGATTCCAAGCAACATTAAAATTGGCCGCTTTGCCACGTAACTCTGCAAAAATCAGAGTTAAGAATCGTTGCAAATTGACAGGTCGTTCACGTAGTTATTACAGGAAGTTCGGTTTAAGCCGTGTTGAATTAAGAAACATGGCAAGCTTTGGTGAAATTCCTGGTTTGGTAAAATCAAGCTGGTAAGGAGGATATATAGATGTCAATGACTGATCCTTTGGGCGATATGCTCACTCGCATTAGAAACGCACAAAGAGCGAAGAAAAGTGATGTTGTTACACCTGCTTCTCGCTTGCGTGAAAATGTGTTAGAAGTTCTTAAAAAAGAAGGCTACATTGAAGGTTATGAAAAACGCAATGTTAAAGCCGGTATTGATGAACTCGTAATTAAATTAAAGTACCATGAAGGTGCTAGTGTTATAACTGAAATTTACCGTGTTTCTACTCCGGGTCGTCGCGTATATTCAAGCGTTAAAGACTTACCTAGAGTATACAATGGCTTAGGTATTTCTATCGTTTCAACTCCTCAAGGTGTTATGAGCGATAATGATGCAAGAAAAGCCAATGTTGGCGGTGAAATTTTGTGTCAGGTATTCTAAGGGAGAAAGCGGATGTCAAGAATTGGTAAATATCCGGTAGTAATCCCTGCTGGCGTAACAGTTGAAATCAACGATAATGTTGTAACTGTTAAAGGAAAATTAGGTGAACTTAGCTGTTCTTTTGATGCTAACTATGTATCAACAAAAGTAGAAGACGGTAAAGTTGTTGTAGCTCCATTATCAGATAACAGAACTTCACGTTCATTATGGGGTACCACCAGAGCAAACATCAACACTTTGGTTAAAGGTGTTAATGAAGGCTTTTTCAAAAACTTAGAATTAGTGGGCGTTGGTTACAAAGCTCGTATGGAAGGAACTAAACTTGTTCTTTCATTAGGTTTTTCACATGATGTAAACTTTCCTGCTCCGGAAGGTATTAAGATTTCTTGTGAATCTCCAACCCAAATTAAAGTTTTTGGTGTAGATAAACAACTTGTCGGTCAGGTTGCAGCGCAAATTCGTAAATATCGTAAGCCGGAACCATATAAAGGTAAAGGTGTTAAATACGAAGGCGAATACATACGTCGTAAAGAAGGCAAGAAGAAATAAGGATAACTTAAGATGAATACACCAAGAAAATTGTTTGAAAAAAGAAAAGCTCGCGTAAGAACAGCTTTAAAAGCAGCGGCAAACGGCAAATTAAGATTGTCAGTTTTCCGCAGCGGAAAGCATATCTATGCGCAGATTATTGACGACGCTAAAGGTGCAACAGTTGCTTCTGCTTCTACATTAGATAAAGAAGTTCGTGACAGCATCAAAAAGTCATCTACAATTGAAGCAGCCGGCTTCATTGGTAAAGTAATTGCAGAACGTGCAGTAAAATCAGGCGTAAGTGAAGTTGTCTTTGATAGAGGTGGCTACATTTATCACGGTCGTGTTAAAGCCTTGGCTGAAGCAGCACGTGAAGCTGGTTTGAAATTCTAGGAGGAAAAGATGGCTGTAGATCGTCATAATAAAAAAGAAAAAACTGAAGAATTAGTTGAAAAACTCGTTCACGTAAATCGTGTAGCTAAAACCGTAAAAGGCGGACGCACAATGAGCTTTGCTGCAGTTGTAGTTGTTGGTGACCAAAAAGGTCGCGTTGGCTATGGTTCAGGTAAAGCAACAGAAGTTCCTGACGCTATTGTTAAAGCTACAAATGAAGCTAAAAAGAATATGGTTCGCATTCCGCTTCGTGAAGGCAGAACTCTTCACCACGATATTGAAGGACGTTTCGGCGCAGGTAAAGTTTTGTTAAGAACAGCTCCTGCCGGTACCGGTGTTATTGCCGGCGGTCCTATGCGTGCTGTGTTTGAAGCTTTGGGCGTACAAGACGTTGTTGCAAAATCTTTGGGTTCTAACAATCCTTACAACATGATTAAAGCAACATTTAACGCTTTACAATCTATCAATTCTCCTCGTATGGTTGCTGCTAAACGCGGTAAGAAAGTTGGAGATATTGTTAGTCGCCGTGAAAATTCTTCAAATGTAAAAATGGAAAAAGAGGAGGCTTAATCGATGGCTAAAAAAACAATAAAAGTTACTCAAGTTGTTAGCCCTATCGGCAAACCAAAAGATCAAAGAGCAACTTTAATCGGATTAGGCTTAAACAAAATGAATCGTACTGTTGTACTTGAAGATACACCTTCAGTTCGTGGTATGATTAGTAAGGTTAGCCACCTCGTAAAAGTTGAAGAGTAGGATTGTAAAAGGGCTGTCATACTTGTTATTTTTTCGCTCATGTACTGTTGATGTACAATTCGCTTAAAAATAACTTTGTGGCCCAGCCCTTTACCAACCTATCTTGAACCATAGTGTTAAATAAAAAATATTAGGTGAAAAGAAATGAAACTTAATGAATTACAAAACAATCCGGGCGCTACAAAAAACCGCATTCGTGTTGGTCGTGGTATCGGTAGCGGAAAAGGCAAAACAGGCGGACGTGGTGTTAAAGGCCAAAAGTCTCGTTCAGGTGTGTCTGTAAACGGTTTTGAAGGTGGTCAAATGCCTATTTATCGTCGTTTACCAAAACGCGGTTTCAACAATCCGTTTGCAAAACAATTTGCTGTTGTTAACTTGGATACAATTCAAAAAGCAGTTGATGCAGGCAAATTAGATGCTTCTTCAATTGATATTGAAACATTACTCAATTCAAGAGTAATTACCAAGAAAATGGACGGAGTTCGTTTACTTGCTCGTGGTGCTATCACTACTGCTGTTACAATTTCTGTAAACTCTGCTTCTAAAGCAGCTGTTGAGGCAGTTGAGAAAGCTGGTGGCAAGGTAAACCTCGTATAATGGCTCATCTAGAGCAAAAAACTGCAGGCGGTCAAAATTCATGTACCTTATGTACACTAAAATTTTGACCGCTTTGTTTTTTACTCTATCTAAACCATTCTCCAAGGTTTACGGTAAATCTCGTATAATAGCTCATCTAGAGCAAAAAACTGTAGGATGATCAAAATTCATGTACCTTATGTATGGCAGAGTTTTGATCGTTTTGTTTTTTATTTTTTAGATAAAGAATAAAAAAGCCTCTGTGAAAACAGAGGCTAGGTTAGGGTAGGTGGTGTCTGACAGCTCAATGCTTGCTAAACATGATGTTAGCGATGGTTTTACAATTTAAAATACCAAAATAGGGACATTCCACTAGTAGAATTTGCATCTTCAGCTTTTCGACATACTTTTTCTGCTCTTGCTACCGAGAAAGGTGCAGGATAGTTTTTATCACCTGTTATTGCATAATTTTCGGTTGCCACTCTCCAATCCATAGAAGAAGGGCTTGGCGCTCCTCCCAAAAAATCACCACCCATTCCGTATAAATCTGTTCCCCAATCTGCTGTTAACATGGTTATACAAACATCTTTGGGTATTTTGTTCATCGATATCCGAAAAATATTATCTGATGTTATCGGTTTATCTCCACTTCCAAAAAAAGGCGATCCAAAATAAATCTGACCACCCCAAAAATGCTCAGGATAGTCAGAATCTTTATTTTTATACATTTCTGAAGGAACCAGACCCATCTTTTTTATATTTTCATTATTTAATCCGTCTGTTGTTCCTTGCACACCAAAAGACGCTTGAATATTTGCTATAATATGTGTCATTTGATCGGAAAATTTATTTACTTTATATTTGTACATCGCCTTAGAATAACCGGAGATACCGCCAACGGATAATACTCCTATGATAGCGAGAACTCCAAGTATTTCTACCATGCTTCTTCCGTATTGATTGTTCTTAAATAATTTCATAAAAAAACTCCTAAAAATGATATGTAGTCAAATTATAGGTTTATTTTTTTTTTTGCAATCATGGAGTGTGTCGGTTGTGGATTATTTTATCGTTTGACAAAATAGGTGGTTTGTTATAATATTAAAAAAGGAGAAGTGTAAAATGGGTGTTTTTGATTTTTTAAAATCTAAAGTAAGAGAAGAGTATGTAGAAACCGAAATATTGGAAACCGGTACTAAGGTTGAAAAAAGCTACATAAAAGGTCAACTGTCTACAATTGTAAAAAGATATCCTGATGATAGCTATGAGTTGTTTGGTTCTGATGGAGTTAAAATTTCTGAAAAAACATCTGATGGAACCCATAGAGTTTATGAACATGGCAAGTTGATTAAAGAAACAACTCCAGATAAGACTGTTACGACCTATCATGAAAACGGAAATATTTCAACCATTACACGACCAAATGGCGAGTATGTAAGCTATTATGATAATAAAAAACTACATGTAAAAAGAAAGATTGGTTATGAAATTGCCAAATTTAAGGATGGTAGTTTAAAATATGAGTTTAAGAATGGAAATTTAAAAGTTAATCCGGTGTTTTTTTCATATTACAGAATTGGGGCAAAGGATAAAAATGCAAATAATCATTGGAATGAGAATGTGCAACTTGATCCTAATAAAAAAACATTATTTTGCTTAGGAGGGGATCAGACAAGAAATAGTAAAGAAGCAAATGGTAATATAAATGCTTTCTTAAAAGTTTTAGGTTTAAATGAGAAACAACAAGAAGATATTCAGCTATGTGCATGTTACAGACCATCTTCATTTGATGCCGGAATTCATGAGTTTGTGAGAATAACCAGAGATTCTGATAAAAGAATAAAACAAGATTATAGAAGAGAAATTTTAGCAAAATTTATGCCATTTATGGCTCAGATTAAAGATGGTAAATTTGAGAGATATTCAAGCAAAAAATTAAATGATAACTTTCGAAATATAATGATACAGGCGCATTGTTATGGTGCTAATGATTTACCTGTTATATCTAAAGTGTTTAAGGATGCAATGACCTCTTTAGGATATAGCAAAAATGAAATACAAAAAGCATTGAAACAAGTGGTTTGTGTAACAAATAACTCTCAACGTGAATTAAATGACAACACTGGGTTTACTTGTTTTCACAGGTATTCGGTAAAAGATGGTCAGTTTGAGCCTGAGTATGATACCAGATATTCTGATGATTATCCTGTGTTTTTAGGTACACATACAACATATAATCAAAAAAGCGGTAATAAATCGGCATTGGTTGCTATCAAGCCTAATGAAGCTTTGATGGTATTTGATAAAGTTTTGACATCGGGAAGTGAACATAATGAAGGTTTTTGGACACTTGATGAAAGAATGCTTACAGAAGTAGGGAAACAGCAAGCTGAACTAATGAAACAAATTGGAAGGTTTTGGTATGAAAACTCTTCTGATGTTCCTGATGTGGAAGAGTTGTTGTTAAAATGTTCAGCAAAAAGCAGTGTAAAGCCTTTTGTTGTTAAAGCTCTACGTGAAGGGAAAAAACTTAAAGCTGAACAAAAGAATATGCTTGTTAACCATTATATCTTAAAAAAAGAATGGAACAAATTTAATAGTAATAAAGCGCCGGAATATAATGGTGTTTTTAAGATTCTATATGAAAATAAACGTAAAACGCACTAGTTGTAGAATATGTGTTTTCTATTAAATCGGCGACTGATTAGAGTTGTCGTATAAAAAAACCTTTTTACGATAATCAGTAAAAAGGTTTTTTAAAAATTAAGATTTATATAAACTATTAAAAATGATCATCACATTTTCTAATCAAATCTTCAATATTTTCCGGAGGCCATCCTGGTGTTTCCATACCAAGATGGATACCCATTTTAGCCAACACTTCTTTGATTTCATTTAATGACTTACGACCAAAGTTTGGTGTGCGGAGCATTTCTGCTTCTGTTTTCTGGACTAAATCACCAATATAAACAATATTATCGTTTTTCAAGCAATTTGCTGAGCGAACAGACAATTCAAGTTCTTCAACTCTCTTAAGTAAATTACGATTGAAAGGAAGTTCTTCCTTAATATCTATAGATTCGCTTTCCGGCTCATCAAAGTTGATAAATGGTTTCAGCTGATCTTGTAAAATGCGTGCTGCGTATGCAATAGCATCTTCAGGTGTAACAACACCATTTGTTTCAACAACCATTGTCAACTTATCATAGTCAGTGATTTGACCAACGCGAGTATTTTCAACTTTGTAAGAAACCTTTTTAACAGGGGAATAGATTGCATCAACAGCAATCAAGCCTATAGGAGCATCTCCAGGTTTGTTTTGATATGCCGGAACATAACCTTTTCCGGTATCTACAGTCAATTCCATAGAAATCTTACCACCTGCGTCTAAGTTACAAATAACATGATCAGGATTCATAATCTCAACATCATGACCTGTTTCAATCATCGCAGCAGTAACGGCACATGGTCCTTCTGCTTTTAAAGTCATCATCTTTTGGCCTTCACTATGAACAGCAACAGCTAAACCTTTAATATTCAAAACGATATCTGTTACATCTTCTCTTACGCCAGGAATAACTGAGAATTCATGCAAAACGCCATCAATTTTAATTGCCGTAACTGCGCCACCTTGTAATGATGATAATAAAACTCTTCTCAATGCGTTACCTAAAGTAAGGCCGAAACCTCTCTCTAGGGGTTCTACCACTATTTTAGATTTTTTTCCGCCTTCGGAGTTTACTTCTAAATTAGTTGGTTTAATTAATTCTTGCCAATTCTTTTGAATCACCGGTATACCCTCTTTCTATTTATATATGCATATATATTGTAAAAAAAACATTGAAACAGCGGAGATTGTAACAACGCTCTCCGCTGTAGAATCTTATAATTAAACGCGACGTCTCTTTTTCAAACGGCATCCGTTATGAGGAATCGGAGTTACATCACGAATAGATGTAATTGTAAATCCGATAACCTGTAAAGCTCTGATTGCCGATTCTCTACCGGAACCAGGACCTTTAACTTCAACTTCCAAAGTTTTCATACCGTTTTCTTGAGCTTTCTTGCCTGCTTCTTCAGCTGCAATTTGAGCAGCATATGGAGTAGACTTACGAGACCCCTTAAAACCTTGTGCGCCGGCTGTCGACCAAGCTACAGTATTTCCTTGAGCGTCGGTAATTGTTACTCTGGTGTTGTTAAACGTAGAATTCACATGGGCAACGCCGGAAGTGATATTCTTTTTCTCTTTTTTCTTAACACGTTGTGTTGCTTTAGCCATTGTTACCTCACCTTACTTCTTCTTATTGGCAACAGTTTTGCGTTTACCTTTGCGGGTACGAGCATTTTGTTTAGTGCTTTGACCACGAACAGGCAAACCTTTACGATGCCTTAAACCTCTGTAACATCCAAGATCCATAAGTCTTTTGATGTTAACACCAACTTCACGACGAAGTTCACCTTCTACTAAGTAATCTCTATCAATTACTTCGCGAATTTTAGCAACTTCTTCATCACTCAGTTCATGTACTCGACGGTCAGAAGCTACGCCAGATTTAGTACAAATGTCTTGAGCAGTTTTTCTTCCGATACCAAAGATATAAGTCAAAGCAACTTCAATTTTCTTGGCTGTCGGAATGTTTACGCCAGCTATACGAGCCAAATTAACTCTCCATTTTCTAATTAATTAAAACATTTAAAAAGTTGATCACCACTTTTCAAAATTAAGCGGATTATATTCTTTTTTTTTTTAGAGTCAATAACATTTTTATTAAAAAAACATTTTTTTAACAAAAAATGTGTTTGACTTTTCTTTATTTTTCCGAAAGTCCTAAAACAACGGCAATCTTCTGACCTGTCGCTTCAATAGTTCCGGTGCCGTCAACACAAGTCAATACACCTTTTTTTTCAAAATAAGGAATTGTAGGATATGTTAACGATCTATAATTTACCAAACGATTACGAACTGTGGTGCGGTTATCGTCTTGTCTCCTCGAAAATTCAACACCTCCACACACATCACATACGCCGTAAACTTTTGGTTTTTGAAACTTATCATGGTATCCTTGACTACATTTCATGCAAGAATATCGTCCCAAAATGCGTTCCATTATAATTTCATCAGGAACCTGTATTTCAATAACTCTATCTAATATGATTCCTTTTTCTTTTAATAAAACATCCAAAACTTCAGCTTGTGGCAATGTTCTTGGAAAACCGTCTAAGATAAAGCCGTTTTTACAATCATCCTCATCTATGCGAGAAGATACCATTTGTATAATCATCTCATCTGTTGCAAACTCACCTCTATCAAGAGCGGTTTTTAGATCACGTCCCAGCGGAGTGTCTTTTTTAGCTTCTTCTCTTAACATCTCGCCTGTTGAGAGATGACATATATCAATTTTTTCTCTTAATATTCTTGCTTGCGTGCCTTTACCGCAACCAGGAGCTCCGGTAAAGACCACGTGCAAGCCAACACCATTTTTACTCATGCTATTTTCTTTTCTTATTAACAAGAGCAGCTTTTTTGATTAAACCTTCATACTGATAAGCTATCAAATGAGATTGAACTTGTGTAACAAAATCCATTGTAACCTGAACTACAATCAAAAGTGTTGTGCCACCTAATACAAATGGGACAGAGAGTTTTGAAATAAGAATTTCAGGTAAAATGCACAAAGCTGTCAAATAAGCAGATCCGAGGACAGTTAAACGAGTAATAACGTAATCAAGATATTCTGCAGTATTTTTTCCAGGTCTGATACCGGCAATGAATCCACCATGTTTTTTCAAATTATCAGCTGTGTCTTCAGGATTAAACACAACAGCAGTATAGAAAAATGAGAAAAAGATGATTAAAAATGCATACAATGCTAAATAAAGCGGTTGTCCATGACCTAACCACTGGCTCAATGTTTGAACCCATGACGGACCATTCTGTGCTGACATATTAGCAATTGTAATTGGCAATAATAACAAAGAGCTTGCAAAAATCGGAGGTATCACACCTGTCGGATTGATTTTAAGCGGTAGATGGGAGCTTTCTGCAGACATCATACGCATACCCATTTGACGTTTAGGATATTGAATGATGATTTTTCTTTGAGCTCTTTCAACGAAAATAATCACATAAATAAGAGCTAGAACCATTACCAACAACAAAGCAATTACACCTAATGACATGGAACCGATTCTTCCTAGCTCAAAAGTTTGAGCTAAAGCGTTAGGTATATTTGCGATAATACCCACGGTAATGATTAAAGATGAACCGTTGCCGACACCACGAGATGTAATTTGATCACCTAACCAAACAACAAACATAGTTCCGCCGACTAATGATACTATAGTTGTAAATCTGAATACAAAGCTAGGTATTACAACAGCTGATACCCCAGTGTTTCCGCTCATGCTTTCAAGACCTACTGCAATACCATATCCTTGGATAACAGTGATTAACACTGTAAGCATTTTTGTATAATGTGTAATTTTACGATGCCCTGCTTCACCTTCTTTTTTTAGTGCAGCCAAAGAAGGAATAACAGATTGACCCAACTGAAGGATAATAGAAGCAGAAATATATGGAAATATATTGAGCGCAAAAATCGTCATACGTGATAATGCACCACCTGAAAACATATTGAACATCCCCAAAATACCGCCCGAATGTCTTGTGAAGAGCTCTGAAAGAACTTGAGGGTCGATTCCCGGAAGCGGAATAAACGTTCCTAAACGGAACACAATCAAAGCTAAAATTGTAAACCACAATCTTCTTTTGAGTTCGTCAGCTTTACTAAAAGCGGACATATCCATATTTGCCGCCATTTTTTCTGCTAATGATACCATTTTTTCATCCTTAATATTAATTTAAACAAACACAACAGGTCTTTTAGACCTACTTTGGTGTAATCTAATACACAAATTAAAAAAATAATGCAACTATTTTATCTTTATCCTCAGATTTTATTCAAAACATCCCGAAAGTATCAACTATCGGGATGTTTTATAAGCACCTTTATTTTTTAAGCTTGTTCCATCCTTGTTGATTAGATGGTTTTTCTGTAGCTATAGACTTTGGTGTCTCTGTATTCCAATTTCGTACAGGGATATCACCACTTTTTTCTTTTATTAAAGCTTTTTGCTCAGGAGTTTTCGCAATTCCTATAGGCATTAATTGTTCTAAAAGAGCTGGAGAAATAAAGTCAACCCTTTTATTGGAATAAGCATTTATGAAAGTTTCAATAATTGCTGCAGATGGTTCAGCATTAAAGCTTTTCACCTTACCTCCGTAAAATATGCTAAAGGAATGGCAAGGAGCTGATAATAAAACATCTGTATAATCAACACCTTTTATAAATCTTAGCATCATTTTAGGTTCTATCACACATTTTGCCATAATATTTGATGTGCTTTCTTCCCTTTGGAAAAATGCCTGAACAAAAATATCTCTATTTTCTTCCTTCATTATGCCACAAAATCCCGTAATTGCCATTCCGTCTATTGTGTAGCCTTTATAACCCTTAGGAGCTTTATCTACAGTATAGCAAAACAGCTGTTCTGAATGAAGTATGTTATTAAGCCCGTGTATATTCACCGAATCTTTTATTTTTTGAATTACTTCATTGCTAGATACTCCACCTATGTCATCTTTACGACGCCAAGCATCTTTATCTTGCTTAAAAGAGTTGACACCTTCATTTGTTTGCGCTTCAGCATTGGCTGAAAATGTAAACAATACAGTAAAAATAAATAAACAAATTTTTTTCATCTTTTTAATCCATTAAAGTTAATATTTATACTATTTAATCCAAGGTAAAGAATTTTGCAAATCTTCTTCTGTATTTATATCTGCAGGAGCTTCTTTCACAAGTTTAATGTTGTCCACAAGTTTGGCCCAAACGCTCATACCGTTTTCAAGAGCTCTTAATTGTTCTAAAGCTTCTCTTTTTTCTAAAACACTTGTGGGAAGAGATACCATTTTTCTCAATGATTCGGCTTTGAATACATAAATGCCTATATGATGATATAAATCTTGATTCGAACATTTTTCAGGATTACGAGTATATGGCGCCGTAGCACGCGTAAAGTATAAGCATCTTGCTTCTTTTTGCTCTTTATCTAAGCCCATTACAATTTTTACAATATTAGGATTCTGTTTATCTTCTTCATTATGAATAACCATACCACAAGTGGCAATGTCACAATTTGTTCTTTTAACCATGTCGACCAAAGGTAAGCAAACTGCAGGATCAACATTTAAGTTATCTCCTTGAAAATCTACCACAATGTCATATTTTTCACCCGTAGGATCTAATATTTTTAGTGCTGCAGCTATTCTGTCTGTTCCACTTGGTAAATTAGGGTCTGTTAATATAGCTGTTGCTCCAAATTTTTTACACTCATCAACGATTGCTTGATCTCCGGCTGCAATCGCAATATCCGACTTTCCGTTCATAACCCTTTGAACGTTTTCATAAACACGCTGAACTAATGTTTTACCATTAATATTGATGAGGGGTTTATTTGGAAGCCTAGTTGCGGCCAAACGCACAGGCATCAAAGTAATTACTCTGTTCATTTAATTATCCTCTTAAAAACATAATATACGCTATTAATTCTAACAAAAATATGTTTTGTTTCAAGGAAATTATTTTGTTATACATCATAAAAAATTAAAAGCCCAAGTCATAAAAATGACGGGGCTTTTACAAATACTACTTTTATATTGATTACAATCTTTTCTCAAAAGTAGAAATTTTTTCACTCAGAGTATCTTCACCAAGGCTTCTCAACTTAATAATCAGCAGACGATACTCATGTTGGCAACCACTGATGTACGATGTTTTTTGGAACAAGACATCCAAATAAACTCTATCGACTTCAGAAAATTCATTTTTAGAAATCAATTCTGAAATTGCGTTTTTTCTCTGAGATGGCATTGCAATTCTTTCACGGAATGCCTGTGCTTTTAAATGCTTTTCTTTCTTTTCCATACTAATTGTTTATTATATAATTATAAGATTTATGTATTTAATTTAATCCCAAAAAAATATTTATTCAAGAAAAAAAACTGGAAAATGAACTTTTTTTAGGTTACTTTCGTTTATATGCATATGTAAATTGTTTTAAGAAAGATAAAGAAATGAAAAAATACATTAAATTTGTAGCTCCGATACTCATAATAGCAGCATTTATTTATTTTAACCAATCAAAAGAATCTTCACCTGTTTATGATACCGTAAATTTAGAATATGGTAAAATAAGTCAAAGCGTTACGGCGTCTGGAGTTATAAATCCTTTATCAACCGTTACGATAGGAACACAGGTATCTGGCACTATAAAAGAAATATATGTTGATTTTAATTCAGAGGTTAAACAAAATCAGCTTTTAGCACTTATTGATCCTGACGTGTTTGAAGCAAATGTTGCTCAACGTCAAGCAGCTTTAGAAATAGCCGAAGCTCAGCTTAATATACAAGAAAATGATATCATTTATTATAAAAAAACTTTAGATAGAATCTTAAAACTTAAAAATGCGAAATATTCAACCGAAAAAGAGTTAGAATCGGCTCAACGCAATTATGATAATGCCGTTGCTCAGTTAAGATTGCAAAAGGCTCAAGTAAAACAAGCTAAAGCTTCTTTAGATTCTGCCCAGACCGAACTTAGATATACTAAAATTACTTCTCCTGTTGATGGTATTGTAATTTCTAAATCTGTTGAAGTCGGCCAAACAGTTGCCGCCAGTTTTTCAACTCCGGAATTGTTCTCAGTTGCTGAAGACCTAACAAAAATGGAAATTGAAGCCTCGGTTGTTGAGGCTGATGTTGCCAAAGTTAATGTTGGTCAAGATGTATTATTTAATGTGGATAGCTATCCTGATAAAACATTTAAGGGAATTGTTAAACAAGTTCGTAATCAGGCAGTTACAACGTCAAATGTGGTTACTTATAGTGTTATTATTGAAATTGATAATTCTAATTTACTGTTAAAACCCGGAATGACTGCAAATGTTGAAATTATTACGGCTCATAAAGACAGTACATTAATTGTTCCCAATGCCGCTTTACGTTTTTATTTAGATGAAAGTAAGCGCTACAAAGAAAAAGGTGTTTGGATATTAAAGAACAATATACCTGAACGCATTGTTATCAAAGAAGGCATTTCTGATGACCATAACACCGAAATTATATCAGATAAATTGCAAGTTGGAGATAAAATCATTGTATCAAAGCAATTAAATGATAAAGATAAGCGAGCAACTCGTCTTAGAATGCCTCGATAAAAGGATTTTAGTATGGCTTTAATTGAATTAAAAAATATACATAAGAGTTATCATTTAGATGGTTTTGATTTGGAAATTTTAAAAGGGATATCTCTTAAAATCAATAAAGGTGAGTTTGTTGCTATAATGGGGCCTTCTGGTTCCGGAAAATCTACATTGATGAATATACTTGGGTGTCTAGATTTACCATCGTCAGGAGAATATCTTCTTGATGGTAAAAATGTAGAACATCTTGATAATGATGAATTAGCTCAAATCAGAAACGAAAAAATCGGTTTTGTTTTTCAAGGTTTTAATTTGCTTTCTCGTACCACAGCCATAGAAAACGTCGAACTTCCTATGGTATATGGTAAAATTTCGGCTAGTGAACGTAAAAAACGTGCTAAACTAGCATTAGAAAAAGTTGGATTAAAAGAAAGAATGTATCATCTGCCTAACCAACTTTCAGGTGGACAACAGCAACGTGTTGCAATTGCTCGTGCTGTTGTAAATGAGGCACCTATTATTTTTGCCGATGAGCCTACCGGTAACTTAGATACAAAGATGAGCGTTGAGATTATGGAACTTTTTACAAAACTCAATAAGGATATGGGAAGGACCATCATTTTAGTTACACACGAAGAAGATATTGCAAAATATGCAAGTCGTATTATCAAAATTGTTGATGGAGAAATATCTTCTGACAGGAGTTATAAAAATGATTGATGCTGCAACAACATTCAACATCGCATTGCGAGCCATTAAAGCCAATAAAATGCGTTCAATTTTAACAAGTTTGGGTATAATTATAGGTGTTGCAGCTGTTATTATAATGCTTGCAATCGGAAATGGTGCTCAAATTACCATACAGAAAGAAATGAAAAGTATGGGATCAAACCTAATTATGATACGTTCCGGCACATCAACATCCGGAGGTCAACGTATGGGACATGGTTCTCAGCCGACCATGAAAGCCTCAGATGGTGATGCTATTGAAGAAAAAATTGCCAGCATAAAAATTGCAGCTCCGGTGTTGAGTGATGCAGGGCAAATTGTGTACGGAAATTCTAACTGGTCTACCTCAATTACAGGTACAGATAACAGATATTTTGAGATTAAAGAATGGGATTTAGAATATGGACGTTACTTTAGTGAAAATGATATAAAAAATGCAGGGAAGGTGGCTATTTTAGGCACAACGGTTGTTAAAGAGCTTTTTGGTGATTTAGATCCTTTAGGAAGAACAATTAGGGTTAAGGGTATTCCGTTTACGGTTATTGGTGTAACTCAAAGCCGAGGACAAAGTGGTCCGGGGATGGATCAAGATGATACTATATACATTCCACTGAGTACAGCGCAAAAAAAAGTAACAGGTGTTGAATTTCCAGATATGGTAAAAATGATTATGCTTCAGGCAATTGATGCCAAAAGTACATACACATCGCAAGAAGAAATCAGAGCACTTTTACGTCAAAGACACAACTTAGGTATAAATAAAGATGATGATTTTGTGATACGTAACTTAACGCAAATGATGGAAATGATGGAAAGTTCAACACAAGTATTGACAGTGTTATTAGGTTCAATTGCTTCAATTTCTTTAATTGTCGGTGGAATCGGAATTATGAATATAATGCTTGTATCTGTTACCGAAAGAACACGTGAAATAGGCATTCGTATGGCTATTGGGGCAAAAAGTTGGGATATCAGACTTCAATTTTTAACCGAAGCGTTGGTTTTATCTTTAATTGGTGGATTAATAGGTGTTATAATTGGTTTACTTGGAGCTTGGATTATATCTACATTTTCAACATTTAATGCGGTTGTATCTATTTTCTATGTGCTTTTACCTTTTACAGTTTCCGGTCTTGTCGGATTGTTTTTTGGTTTTTATCCGGCGTATAAAGCTTCTTTATTAAATCCGATAAATGCATTAAGATATGAATAATTTGGTTGTAGAAAAAATGTGTTTTTTTATGAAAAAAAGACTTGAAAAATAATTATTTAAATGTATAAATCAATAAGCCTTGTAATTGTGAGGTGCGTCATTTTACAAGGATTAATTTCGCACAAGTCCGCTTCTATGTTAGAAGGTCTGGCATTTATATAGAAATATTTTATGACAAATACAGAATTTAAAATCCCAGAAACAACAGAAAGCTTTGAAGAACTCTTAAACGAACAATTTGGAGATAGAGGTATTGTTGGTTCTGTTGTTAAAGGTACAATCATTCGCTTAAGTGATGATTTTGCAACAGTTGATGTTGGTTTGAAATCTGAAGGCCGTATTCCTTTGCGTGAATTTGGTCAAAATCCGGAACTCAAAATTGGTGACCAAATTGAAGTTTTGGTTGACAGATATGAAGATAGAGAAGGTAATATTGTTCTTTCTCGTGAAAAAGCTCGTCGTGAAGAAGCTTGGGCTGAATTGGAAAAATCTATGAATGCCGGTGAACGCGTAAACGGTGTTATCTTCGGTCGTGTTAAAGGTGGTTTCACTGTTGATTTAAGCGGTGCAATTGCATTCTTGCCTGGATCTCAAATTGATATCCGTCCAATCAGAGATATTACTCCATTGATGGGAATTTCTCAACCATTCCAAATTTTGAAAATGGATAGAGTTAGAGGAAATATTGTAGTTTCTCGTCGTGTCGTATTAGAAGAAACAAGAGCAGAAGCTAGAGCAGAACTCATCGATACAATCAAAGAAGGTGCTATTTTGGATGGTGTTGTTAAAAACATCACAGACTATGGTGCATTTATTGATTTGGGTGGAGTTGACGGTTTATTGCACGTTACTGACGTTTCTTGGAAAAGAATTAACCATCCTGCAGAAATGTTGTCTGTTGGTCAAACAATCAAAGTTCAAGTTATCAAATTCAATGAAGATACACAACGTATCAGCCTTGGTATGAAACAACTTGAAAATGACCCATGGCAAGCTGTTGCAGATAAATATGTTGTTGATGCTGTTTATACAGGTAAAGTTACAAACATCACAGATTATGGTGCATTTGTTGAATTAGAAGATGGTATTGAAGGTCTTGTTCACGTTTCAGAAATGAGCTGGACACGCAAAAATGTTCATCCTGGAAAAATTGTATCTACATCTGAAGAAGTTCAAGTTAAAGTTCTTGAAGTTGATGCAGATAAGAGAAGAATTAGCCTCGGCATCAAACAATGCACACCAAATCCTTGGGCTGCATATATTGAAGAACATCCTGCCGGTTCTGTTATTGAAGGAAAAATCAAAAATATTACCGAATTCGGTTTGTTTGTTGGTTTAACTGATGAAATTGACGGTATGATTCATCTTTCAGACATCGCTTGGGGTAAATCTGGTGAAGAAGCTGTTAAAGACTATGTAAAAGGTCAAGAAATTACTGCTAAAATCATTGATGTTGACGTTGAAAAAGAACGTATCAGCCTCGGTATTAAGCAGTTAGATGAAAACAATGCAGCTTTGGCTTTAGAAAACCTCAAGAAAGGTGATGTTGTAAAAGCTATTGTTGTTAGCACCGATGATAAAGGCGTAAATGTTGAAGTTGAAGGTATTGCTGCAACAATTAAAAAAGCTGATTTATCTAAAGATAAAGAAGGTCAAAATCCGGAAAATTATCACGAAGGTGATGTTTTGGAAGCAAAACTTACATCTGTTGATAAGAAAAACGGAAAGCTTGGCATTTCTGTAAAAGCTTTAGAAATCGAAGAAGAAAAGAAAACATTAGAAGAATATTCTGCTTCTAATGCCAGCGGAACATCTTTAGGCGACGCTTTAGGCGAAGCTTTAAAGAAAACTGTTGCTTAATTTGATTTTCTTATAACAAAAAAGCCGTTTGAATTTTTCAAGCGGCTTTTTTGTTGTATTATCTTATACCTAAGTAAATATAGCATAACCCATAATTATTATTACAGGCCCTATTACAAGCATTTTTAATATCATTTAATGTGTAGTTTAGTTTCACTTCTTTCTTGGTGTCTGTTTGGTATATATAATTAAAAGTGCCAGCATAGTTTACAGCAGCGATATAGCTGTTAGTGTCAGGTAAAGCACTTTCCCAATGATGTGATAAAAAATCAACACAAAGATTAACAGGATTACTTGCTTTTTGCAAATTTATCTCAATACTACTAAAGTATACGCTTATTTTACCACCGACAGGAAGTGTACATTCGTTACGGTTGTTACATAATGATTTATCCAATATGCCTAATTTTATGGCATATTCCTGTTGATGAGCTGCTCCACCACTTTCGTTTGGGTATTTTGAGGCCCATTCCCTCATACCCATCAAAATATTAGAAACAATATCTATAGATTTATTCATTTTTTGTTTGTACATGGCTTTAGAATAACCGGCAATGCCTCCAACGGACAAGACACCGATGATGGCCAAGACTCCCAACATCTCAACCATACTTCTTCCTGTTTCTTGACTATAACCTCTCATCTGCTTGATGTTTTTATCCTCGTGTATGTCATTTATACACTTCGTCAAAAAACATCCTCGCATCTGAACCATTTTAGTCAAGAAATGTTTAATTTTGGGAAGATGCCTTCTTTCGTCTTGATTGTTTTTAAATAATTTCATCAAAAAAAACTCCTAAAAATGATGTTTAGTCAAATTATAGGTTTATTTTTTTTTTTGCAATTATTAAGTGTGTAATTGTGGATTAATCGTAAAGAGAATTTTATGATAATCTTGATATTATCAAGTAAATTTAAGATAGATAGCTATTTAGAAGATAATATTATATTGTTTAGCTTTTTTGAAATTGTTTAGCAAAAATGTTTTTATCAATTCCGTTTATGGTTATGATATTATCGTTGTTTAAGATATTAGGCAATTCGATACTCATAAAAACGCTTTGAGGATGAGCATTATCTACAAAAGCTGTTATATCTCCTTTGGCTGCATTTATGAAACGTCTGGAAGCAATTGCCCATATTGTTTTTATATCTTCGCAATTTAATGTGTTGGTTCCTTCAAAACCTAATTCGACAAGTTTTGCTCCACATTCAGTGTGTTCAATCAACATCTTTTGAGGATTATTTTTCACAAACTCAATTGCCTTATCCCTATTTTCAGTTGTTGGTTGACAGCTGATGCTGAATAAAACAACTGAATCTTTGGGAGACGAAACATCATAACTTTGAGCTATATTTATACCCATATTTAATTTTGTATCATTATACATTTTCTCTACCAGATTTTAATGTGTTATACTTAAAATTATGTTGGCTTAGATATTGATGTAAAGTATTTTTATCTTCATCAATTAAAAATGTTTGCATGCCGATTTTTTTTGCTGCATCTAAATTTCTTTTTGTATCATCAATTAAAATACAATCTTTAGGAGAAACGTTTAATCTTTCAGCAAAAATAGTTAAAGCTTTCGGATCTTGCTTCGGATAAAAAACACCATCTATCATTGTGGATTTTATATCAAAGCATTCTATACCTAGTGTATTCATTTCATCTACAGTCTTACCAAATCTGTGTTGTAATACTTTATCTAAGTGAGCCATATGATTGTTTGTTAAAATAACTACATGATTTTCTCTTGCTTCTCTAAGCAATAAATTGAGCAAATTTTTATCGGGAGTAATTTTATTGTAGTCCACTTTTTCTTGCATCTTATGGCAGAAATCATCAAAATTATAACCGGTTTCTACGCACATAGCATTGATATAGTTAAACATACCGAGTTTGTTTTGAGCAATTGTTTCTTGAGATACTCTTTCTTGGGTTTTACCATCAACTTTTAAATCTTGGCGATATGTAGATTTCATAGCCTCCACAAACTCGCTCAATGTGAGCATGGAAGCAGGATATAAAACTCCATCACAATCTATAATTAATGTTTTTTTAGTCATTATTAATCCCTTTAAAATTAAACACGGTTATATCTGAAGGTGCAAACAACCTCATTGGAGGTCCCCAATAACCGGCTCCTCTTGTGATGTACAACTTATTTCCATTAACATCATACATGCCAGATATAAAATCATTTGCAGATTTTACAATATAATGAAAAGGATATATTTGCCCACCATGTGTGTGTCCTGATAAAGTCAAATCGAATTGACCTTTTTTAAGTTCTTTAGCTAGAGCTGGCGAATGAGACATCAAAATTTTATAATCGTCATCTTTTGCATAATATGAAGCTTTTTCAAAGTTTGGTTTTACAGAATACATATCAGGCACACCTGATACAAACAATCCTGTATCAGCAATAGGTTCTCCTGTATTATATAAAACTTCAAATCCTAATTTAACAAACTTTATCATCCAAGCAGCATAATGATTATAGTGTTCATGGTTTCCAAAAGATATATAAACTTTTTTTGCTTTTAGTTTTTTTAGTTCTTCCAGTTTGTTATCTAACTTATCGGGAGTATCATCTATAATGTCACCGACCAATAAAATATAATCAGGGTTTTGTTTATTAATTAAATCTACTACTTGTTTTATCTGCCATAATGGTGTTGCCATATCAATGTGAAGATCACTTGCAACCACAACTTTTGTGTCTTTTTTAATTTTAGTGTTTTCAATTGTATGCTCAATTATATTAGGAGTTTTATTTGCTTCATAAACTCCATAAAGAGCAATTATCACTGATAATATAATGGTTACAAGATTATTTCTGTTGATTAAATGAACATTATCCGGATTTAAATTTTGATTATGGGAAATGTAATAAATTGCAAACCAAAGTATGTCACGTAATATTAGTAAAATTACCAATATAAGTACTAAACCGAGCATGAAATATGCCGTTTTTGCCACAATAGCATATTTTACACCTTCTAACAAATTATAATGTCGAATTAACCTAAGTATAACAGGACTAAACCACGAAATAATCAGTATAAATAAAACGCTTATTTTTATCCACAACGGAAAATCACTATATGATGCCAGTGTTTTATATGTGATTAAAAGACAAGAAATAGCTAAAATAAGAGCCATAGTTAAAAAAATAGGCATTTTATACCTCCTATACAGCTTCAGATTGAGTTTTTGTTTCGTTTGTTTTTTTACGACGAACAATACGTTTAGGTTTTATGGTTTCTTCTTTGTTTTCTTCAGATTTTTCATCTTTTGTAGGCAAATTATCTTGTGTTGGCTTAATTTCTACAATTTTGAAAGTTTTTTTCTTTATGGGCATAGGTGTTTGGACAATTGGCTCTACCGTCTTTTCTTCTGTTTCTTTTATTTCAGAATTGTCTGATACCGGAATTTCGGTATTTTGATTTTGAGACACATTCTGTTGCTCTTGGCGATAATTTTTACGTTCATTAATCTCTGTCACTATTTTACGATAATGCTCGGCATATTGCCTAAAAACTTCCATTTCTACATAATCACCGGAAGCTTGAGATTCTTTAGCGAGTTCATTATATTTTTTTATTAAATCAAGCGCGGTTCCGCTAACCTTGCCGGCAGGACTTGCACTATCAAATTTGTAGTTAAGAGAATAAGCATTACTGCTACCATTATTACGAAATTTATTATTTTTTTTCATATTTATATACAATCACAAAATTTAAGCTAGAAGCTTAAGGGTTAAAATTAGTCAATTAAAATGAAAGTAAAGTGCATATTAAAAACAAACACAACCTTGCACTAAGTCTTATAATAGTTATTTTTTTTTAAAATGCAAGTTTTTTTCATATATAGTCGGATAGTTTTTATTTGGAAGGATAAATTATTATTTTGCATATTTTTTTGTTGCAATATTTTATTTTTTAGGTATACTTAAATCTGTATATTTAAGCTTATGCCAATTATTAACCATATAAAATCATATAGAATATGAACAAGATTATTATTAACAAAATTATCGAGTTAATGAAATCTAATGAAATTTCGCTCGAAGACATTGCAACAGCAATGCAGGAAAGTAAAACACCTACAGTCAATGAGCATCAATTTGACTTGTTGGTAGAAGAAAACGGAAAACGACTTCGTTTGCCATATGCACAGGGTTGTCGAAATAATGTCGTGGGAATTTTTCCTTACAGTTGGTCTGAAGTTTATTTGGAAACTTCCGAACATGAAGAAACTTCTCGTATAGGCGTTGATGAAGACAATGTACCGGTAGTCAATTTATGGAAGGCTATGTATCCAATTCTTGATGCTTTGAATAGTGAGCTGAAAAGTTTGAACCTTCCTGTCGTAGAAGGAGATTACTTTGCGAGGACGCCTTACAGAAGTGATTTGAACTGGATTGCTAAGTTTGGCAAAAAAAGTGTAGACGCTGATTTTTATCCTGATACAACAAAGGCTAAGATACGCTACATCGGAATGTATGTAGCAGAAGATTGATCTTAGGATCCTGAGGGTAATGCATTAAAAAAACTCCGTCGGTCGAAACCGACGGAGTTTTTTTTACGTTCATACCTTAAGGGTGAAACCAAGGGTTATTTGTTGCAAACATCTAACGTAGTTTCATTACAACTTTTTTATCGTAATAAATTGTTAAAATGTCATTTGAAACTGAGAATTCATAACCATCAACAACTGTTGACATATTACCATTTCTCCAATTCCAACGTTGTAAGGTAGTGTGACGAATATTGCGCATACAAGTTTCACCTTGATAATATGCAATACGATCACTTAAATCCTGAGCAATTGCTGGTTCCCAAGTATAGTTGAGGTATACACCACTGTTGTATGATGCATCATAATCACCTACCACAAAGCTACCTCCCAGAATTTGTTCTACAGTAGGAACAGTAGAGTTCATGTCAAAAACAACAGAAACAGCTCCGTTTTCAGTTCTGATACATAAGCATTTTTTAGCATAAGTACCATTTACATCATCTGCCGGAACAGCTGAAATTCCGGCGCCGATAATTTTACCCCATTCTTCAGGGGTAGTCTTATCAACCGGTTTTTCTATCGCTATTTTAGCATTAGCCTGAGCATCAGAAGAATAGTTATCATCAGTTAAAGAATAAACTACCGATATATTGTTTACATAATCAAAAACATTATATAGGGCTCCGTTATTTTCCATTTCATATGATGTTGAACTAACTTCCGACAATCCTTCGGTAATTTCCCATGTTCCATAATCAAAAACTAAACGATAATAATCGTTCTGATAAACAGCTTTCTGATAGTCGTAAGAATAAATATTATTAAAAGAATTTACTCCGTTATCAACAGAAGATATATACTTCTCATAACGTGTCGTAACAGTCCAATTTCCGTCAACGGAACTTGTTTCCTTTACATATTCTTTTCCTAATGCTGTCGTGATATAATTTGCATTGGTTGTGTAAATCCATTGCAAAGCAGGTTCGTTAAAATTGCGATAGAGTTTGTAGCTCATCGGAGTTCTTTTTTCTCCTCCGACACTCCATATTTCTATCTCTGTCCACGAAATTTCTTCCGTATGTACATCAATAATTTCCCTTTTTACATCAACGTATTCTTTTACTATCAGTTTATCTTCATGTTTCAAAACACGAGCATAAGGAACAGCAACGAGGTGAGTTTTAGGCGCAGATTTTGTTTTTACTTCTTCACGTTGTACATCTACATCAAAATAAAGCATAACATCATAAACTGTTGAATCAACATTTGATTTTGCTTCATTTTTCTTAACATCACATTTGTTGTATGTAATGTTTTTAATTGATGAATAAACAAACAATGTATCGCCGTAAGTTTCTCTGTCATAAGCGGCTGCAGAAACCACTTGTTCGTTACAATTAAACTTAAAGTTATAGTTTTGTGAACGAGTGATAGTGGTAAAGCCATCCGAACTGGACTTTGTTTCCTTGTTGCCATCTTTTGAGCTACTAGCCAAACTAACATTTGTAAGTTCTTCTTCGCTTCCTACATAAACGACTGCCGGAATATCAAAAATTGCCTCAAGATTGAGTTTCCTTTCAAAATGCTCTTTTGATATTTCTTCCTCATTTTGTGTGTAGGTTACAAAATCACCATTGATTTCTTGTCTTACAGTAAAGAGTTGTTTAATTATTGTGTCAAATTGACCAACATATTCAACATTCTCTATTACTGTCGTTAACTCTTCTTTAGGTACTTCGCATATGCGTTGGTATAAAACCTCAACTTCATATTTACCGCTTATGTCACCACCCTTTTGGCCAGCAACATCAACCTCAAAATAAAGTTTGATGTCATAAATCTTTACATTTTCATTTGAAGCCGAATTGATAACTGCGTCATACTTCTTATATGTCACACTTCTGATTTCAGCATATGCAAATGTCATATCCTTGTTATAAAGATATTGATATAAAGATTTTGCCGTTACAACCTCACCTTCATTGAACACAAATTCATATTCGCGTTCAACAGTGGATTTGGTGAACTCATCTTGGTTTGCATCTGTCTTGGTTTCTTCTCCTGCTGTTGAGCTCTTTAACGCTACATCAGTTAGTTTGCTCAGACTGTCAACCGTAACTTTCTTAGGTGTAATGTTGAATAATACATTAAGATCAAGATCGTATTTGAACATCTTTCGTCCTACTTCCTTGTCTTTTAATGTGGTTACATAGTATCCACTTACATATTGCTCAACCGTATAAAGTTCGTTTTCCCTTACGGCAAACTCCCCTTTATAGTCTACATCCTTAATTTCAGTCACAGCTTCTGCCATTTCTTCCTTGTAGATACGCTCTACCGGTACACGCACCAAATACGTTTTGGTTTCTGCTGTATCACGTTTTAAGATCATCTCTACTTCAAAGTAGAAATTCACATCGTGTACTAGCGAATCTTCACTACTTTTGGTCTCATTTAGCTTACTATCGCTCTTCTTATACGATATTCGGCTAATTTCAGCATACGAAAACGTTGTATCCAAATGAGATAGTTTTTCATACATACTCTTTGCTACAACTTTTTCGCCTTCGTTGAACACAAACTCATAATCGCGTCCAACTGAAGTAAGCGTAAAATCGTTTACTGTAGAGTCTTTGACAACTTCATCTGCCACACTTGACGATGTCATTGCAACAGAACTTAAGTGTTCCTTTTTTAGAACATAAACCTGTTTTGGTTCAGCACTAAACTTAACATTAAGATTCAAATCATAAGAGAATGTATCTCCCTGAATGATTTGTTCATCTTCACATGTCAGAATGTTACCTCGCAGAGTTTGCTCAACCGTGAACAATTCATTCACTGTCGTATCAAACTTAGCAACATAATCCAAACCATCGTACACAATATTTGTGTCCGGTGTTTCAATTCCATCTTTGAAACCTACATAGGTTGGTTCCATTTCATCATTACATGATGAAAAACTTATCACAGCTACTGCAATAAGCGTAATTTTTACAATTTTTGTCATAATGTTTATTTTTAGATATTTAACATCGAAACAAAGCCTTATGTTCACAACAAAAGGTATGAAAAATCTTTTCAAATTTCCAATAATAGAACATAAAACTTTTTTAGGTTTTGTAAGTCTAACAAAAAAAATAAAATTTTACAACAAAAAAATATCTTTTTTTATTTTTTTGGCAAAGTTTCACAAAGTACTTTTTAAAAAATATGTTGTTTTGTTTTATAAACTTCATTATATTAATTTCAGCTTTAGGAGTAAACGTTTATGACACATACTAAAAATATTGAAATTAAAGGTGCGCGAGAACACAATCTGAAAAATATCAACATAGATATTCCCAAAGATAAAATAACCGTTATTACAGGATTATCCGGTAGTGGTAAATCTTCGCTTGCTTTTGATACAATATATGCTGAGGGTCAACGTCGCTATGTGGAAAGTTTGTCGTCATATGCTCGTCAATTTTTAGATTTAATGAAAAAACCCGATGTAGATTCTATAGAAGGGTTATCTCCAGCCATTTCAATTGAGCAAAAAACAACATCTCATAATCCACGTTCTATTGTTGGTACTGTCACGGAAATTTATGATTATATGCGCCTTTTATGGTCTAGAGCCGGAACGCCATATTCTCCGGTAACAGGACTTCCTATTGAGGCTCAAACAGTTTCTCAAATTGTAGATAGGATTTTAAAAAAAGATAATGGAACAAAAATTATATTATTATCGCCTATCGCCAGAGGAAGAAAAGGAGAATTCAAAAAAGAATTTGAAGATTTACAAAGACAAGGGTACCAGCGTGTAAATATTGACGGACAAATGTACCAAATTGATGAAATTCCGATGCTAAATAAAAATATAAAGCACAACATAGAAGTTGTTATTGACCGAGTTGTTATTAAAGATGGTATCTTAGAACGTTTATCTCAATCCGTTGAAACGGCCTTAAAACTTAGTAACGGTCTCATTTTTGTAGATTTTCCCGAAACCTTAAAAAGAGAAATTTTTTCATCTAAATTTGCGTGTCCGGTATCCGGTTTTACTATTGAAGAAATAGAACCCAGGCTTTTTTCTTTTAATAATCCTTTCGGAGCATGTCCGCACTGTGACGGAATTGGGGCAAAACTTTATATGGACCCTAATCTGATAGTTCCTAATGAAAACTTAAACATAGATCAAGGAGCAATTGCGCCATGGTATGGTTTCAGAACATCGTTTTATACACAAACAATAAATTCTTTGTGCGATTTTTTGAATATTTCAACAAAAACTCCATGGAAAGATATTCCGCAAAAAGCAAAAGATATCATACTATATGGTTCCGGTAATATATCTGTTCCGATATACTATTCGCGCTTTATGACAGATAAACCGTTTGAAGGTGTTATTCCCAATCTTGAAAGGCGTTTTTTAGAAACAGATTCAGTTGCTGTCAGAGAAGAATTATCTCATTATCAATCAGCTGCACCTTGCGAATTTTGTAAAGCTAAGCGTTTGAAACCAGAAGCTTTAGCAGTAAAAATTGCTGGGTTGGATATTATGGATGTTTGCAATATGTCAGTTAAAAATGCACTTACTTGGTTTAGCACTATTAAAGAGCAATTAACACCTCAAAAACAACAAATTGCAAGCAAAATATTGAAAGAAATTGTTGAACGATTACAATTTTTAAGTAATGTAGGTTTAGAATATTTAACTCTTTCACGTCACGCCGGAAGTCTTTCAGGCGGAGAAGCACAACGTATTCGTCTTGCTTCACAAATCGGTTCAGGCCTGACCGGTGTTATGTATGTGCTTGATGAACCATCAATAGGTCTGCATCAAAGAGATAATGATAAACTATTGAACACATTGTATCATTTGCGTGACATTGGTAACACAGTTATTGTTGTTGAACATGATGAAGATGCTATTAAATCTGCTGATTATCTGATTGATATGGGACCTTTAGCCGGCCAACAAGGTGGCGAAATTGTTGCAAAAGGAAGTGTTGATAAGGTTTTGCAAGAAAATGTGGGTTTAACTGCGCAATATATTAACGGCAACAAAAAAATTGATGTTCCGAAAAAAAGACGCAAGGGTAACGGATTGTTTATTGAACTTGATGGAGTTCAAACCAACAATTTAAAAAATGTCAATCTTAAAGTACCACTTGGAATGTTTAATGTTGTTACCGGAGTGTCAGGAAGCGGAAAATCGTCATTAATATTAGAAACTCTATACAAAGCATTAAATAATAAAATTAACGGTTCAAGAGAACCTGCCGGAATCTATAAATCTATAAAAGGTTTTGAAAATGTGGATAAAATTATTGATATAGACCAGTCTCCAATAGGAAGAACTCCTCGTTCCAATCCGGCAACTTATACCGGTGTTTTTACTTACATTCGTGATTGGTTCGCAAATTTACCTGAAGCAAAAGCCAAGGGCTATAATGCCGGAAGATTTTCTTTTAATGTTGCAGGAGGAAGGTGTGAAGCTTGTAAAGGAGATGGTGTTACAAAAATAGAAATGCATTTTCTGCCTGATGTATATGTAGAATGTGATGTTTGTAAAGGAAAGCGCTTTAACCGAGAAACGTTAAGTGTGAAATATAAATCAAAATCTATTGCTGATATATTAGATATGACAGTTGATGAAGCTTATGAGTTTTTTGAAAATATACCATCTATAAAAAATCGTTTAAAACTTTTACAACAAGTTGGTCTCGGTTATATACATTTAGGTCAACCTGCCACAACATTATCAGGTGGAGAGGCGCAACGTATAAAACTTTCCAAAGAGCTTTCTAAAAAAGCCACGGGAAAAACTCTTTATATTCTTGATGAGCCTACAACAGGACTTCATTTTGAAGATATTAATCACTTATTGAAAGTGTTGCATACTTTTGTTGAACAAGGAAACACCGTAATTGTAATTGAGCATAACTTAGATGTTATAAAAACTGCCGATTATATAATTGATATTGGTCCGGAAGGTGGCGATAATGGTGGTAAAATAATTGCTAAAGGCACGCCGGAAGAAATTGTCAATGTAAAAGAAAGCTACACAGGAAAATATTTAAAAGGAAAATTATAATGCCAGAAAATATCTTATTACTTTCATGTTGTGCACCTTGTTCTTGTGCCGTTATAAAAACACTGGCTGAGCAAAATAAAAAATTTTCCGTTGTTTTCTATAATCCGAACATAAGACCTCTATCGGAATATATAAAAAGAAAAGATGAAAATAAAAGAGTATGTGAAAAATATGGCATTAATTTTATTGAATTAGAATATGATAATGATTGTTGGTGTCAGGCAGTAGAAGGCTTAGAAAATGAACCCGAAAGAGGAAAACGTTGCTCAATATGTTTTCATCTCAGACTTAAAAGAGTTATGGAATATGCAATGGAAAATGGTTTTACGGCTGTTGCGTCTGTTTTGGGGGTATCACGTTATAAAAATCTGGACCAAGTAAATCAGATGGCTGAAATTGCTTCTGCCGAGACAAAATGTCCTTATGTTCATATAGAAGGACGTAAAAACGGTATGCAGGAATTACGTAACGAACTTATAAAAGAATTACGCTTATACAACCAAACATATTGCGGTTGCACTCCAAGAGAATAATAACAATATATTTTTTTTAATCTAATTTAATTAGTTTAAAATATCCATCATCGAATACGGTGTTGGTTAGGGGAAAATCTAAGCGGAAGATGCTTGGACCCAACCTTGCGGTTTGGTAGCATGACATAAACTAGAATCGTCACCGCTCGATTACGTTTAGCAATCGTCAAGCGGTCTTCGAATTCTTTCCTGTCACCCCTTTTTTTACTTGCATTCCTATATAGTCACCCCTATTTTTTGCTTGCAAAAAATTCAAGGGGGCTCCGAATTAGATAAAAATAAAACATTTAACTTGTCACCGCTCGTTTTCTTTCAGGAAAACGTCAAGCGGTCTTCGAATTAATTTTTAAATCGGTTGGTCCCTGGACGATTCCTAGCGGAATCGAGGGACGACTTTTTTATTTTTCCTGACGGAATCAAGGGACGATATTGTTATGTTTTGCCTTATTTTTTTCATAAAAAACTAATCTGAAAAAACACTTTATTTACAACAGCTTAAAGCTTGAAAAGTGTTGCATTTAAACGTACGTTTAAATCAATCACTTTTTTACCCCTTGTGCATAGTTTTTCATTTTGCTTAAGTGTTTGAAAAACAAAGAAACTCAAAAATCACTTTTTCAATATCTGACTGCTGCATTTAAACGTA
>JAZLAM010000010.1:0-34852 GCA_045613125.1 Alphaproteobacteria bacterium
TCTTCTTATTCACTTTTTTCTATAACTTCCCCGCAACAAAGCATACCTCATCGCGCCGGTGAAACTGCTTATAAACAATTCTCCTTACCTTGTCAACACCTTTTTTTAAAAAAATTGAACTTTTTTTATGATAACCAACAACTAATTGAAAAAACGCTATTTAATATTGTAAAATATTTTTTTGCAATGCTCCATTGTTTCCTATTTATTAACTTTAATTGTATAACATATTATGGAATACGTTTACATGAAAGCTATTAATATGATATCAAAAATATTAAAAATCAACACGTTGATTGCGATTCTGTTTTTTATATGTTGTTGCACCACCGAGTCTTACGTTTTAAACGGGACCGACGGATCTCCAATTCCAAATGCTTTTGCAAATTTTCCCGACACTCCTTTTCCTGAAAAAGCTTTTTTAGAACTTGGAGATACAAAAGCTTTAGGCATTGGAGAAAACTGGGTAGGCAGTTTAGTGTTTACAGCACCATACAATGCAAATCGAATTTTTGATTTTTATGTTGCAGAAATGCCAAAACACAGATGGATAGAAATTGCAGTTGTAAGAGCTCGCATCAGCCAAATGACTTATTTTAAAGACAACAGAGCTGTTCAAATATTGATAGAATCTCTTAAAGAAAACGATTCTCGCATAACAATCACAGCAGTTCCAAATCAAACAACAATAAATAATGGAGTATAAGCAATGAATTTTACTTTTTTTACTTTTGGAGGATCTCAACTTTGGGAAGATGTTTTTTTCTATCAGAAATGGAGAATACAGAGACATTATCGTTCTAAAAAATATAGATTATTGGACGATTGGGATATACAGCGTGCTTCGGGAGGATTTGAAGATTGTCGTAAAGCGTTTGTTAAATTTATTGAAACCTATGAAATCCCCAGACAAAAGGGTGAACTTATTATATTATTACACGGGCTTGGAGAAACAAAAAAAATTTTCCGCCCTCTTTGGCAAAGACTAATTAAAGAGGGATACAACGTAGCCGCTATTAACTATCCTTCAACAAAAAAACCTCTTAAGAGCATTATAAAACAATTGGAATTTTTTCTTAATCATTGCGAAGATGTTACAAAAGTTTCTTTTGTAACCAAAGGCATAAGTTGTTTAATTTTGAGAAAACTAATCTCAAGCACTTACGGTTGGCAAGAAAAGTTTCGCTTAAATAAGGTTATAAACATAAACCCTGCAAATAATGGAAGCGATTGGTTAGAACTATTATCCAGACTTAAAATTTTCAACTACACATTCGGGCCATTACTAAAAGAGATGACGCCGAGATACGCAAAATCTGTTTCGATGCTACCACCAGAAGTCAAACTCGGTTTGATTTTTTGCGACACATGGATCAATTTAACAACAAAACCTATTTTAGAAAAATTTAAAGGTGTCATATTCAAATCCGAACGTCTTGAAAAAGATTTTTCAGATAAATTTATTCAAATTAACAACCATAAATTGAATATTTTCAACAACCCAAAAACCATTGAAGCTTGTTTGAATTTCTTATCTAAAGGCGATTTCAAATAAATTTAATGATATTGTAACATAATTTTGTGTATTTTTATGTTAAAATTAGTTATAATTACTGTTAGAGGTAGGTATGAAGTCTATTTTTATAACATTTTTAATGTTTATAGTTGTATTAATTGCCATGCAATGGGGATTTTTTAATTTAATGTCCAGTTCATACGTAACCGTTGCAGCTTTAATCATGCTAGTTGCAGCCTTAATATTTGCCTTTAAAGTACTAGGTAACCCATTTACTAAGGACGTAAATAATGATAAAAATAATTAAAACACATATATTTGTAACTTTTTTGATTATTTTAGCGTTATGTACATTCTCTTCAGATGTCTTAGCTGCAACAGCTGTCACCGAAGGTTGTAAAACTCTATCTGAAAGAGTATCAGAACTAAAAGCATGTATTTTATGTCCTTTATTTAAAGTTATATTAAACACTGATCAAGTTATAGCCTCAAAGGCGTATGATGCTTTAGCATCAAGTTTCATCAATGTGATTGCTGTTACTTTAGCTCTTTTTATAGCCTATCACACTTTACTGCTAGTTTCATCTTTTACTAAACAAGATGCTCCCAAATATATAAGCACATTGCTCTTACAGATATTCAAAGTATTAGTTGCCGTTTTATTGCTATCAAATTCAGACTATGTATACAATTACATTATAAACCCATTAATGAAAGCAGGGTTGGAGTTTGGTTTGGCTCTATTATTTACAGACGCCTCATCAACAGATGGCGCAAACAACATTTTAACAAGTTTCAAAAGCATGGCAACTTCCGAAGCTAAAAGCATGCCCAAAGGTGTGATCGGGACAGATTTATTAGGAAGTGTGATGGCTTCTGTAAAATTATTTAGTCAATCAGCAGCTCAACTTCCTGCTATTGGTGGCACATTGGTTTGCGTATCCGTTCATGAAGGAAAAAATGTTTTAATAAACTTCGAAATGTTCACACAAGGAATCTTGCTTCTAGGTTTCGGTTGGATGATTACTCTTTCTTGCTGTTTCTATCTATTAGATTCAGTTGTTCGTTTTGGAATTTTTTGCACATTATTACCATTTTTAATTGCCGCATGGCCATTTAAGATAACCTTTAAATACACCAAAACAGGTTGGGATATCTTTATGAATGCTTTTTTCAATTTTGTTATGATAGGTCTTGTGATAACCGTTTCAAGCGAACTGATAGTCAACGCTATCGGAGGTGGTGACACCGGAGGAATGCAAGAACTGGTTAATGCTATAAACGGCAACGATGTCGACAAACTGAAAAACATGATGGATATTTCAGGGGTTGATTTTTTGGTTATGATTGCATGCTGTATGTTTGCTTTTAAGCTTGTCGGACAAATAAATGCACTTGCAGATCAAATATCCACCACCACCGGTGGAAGTGATATAGGTGCAAAACTTGGCGGTGTAGCAGCTCAAGCCGGGAAAAAAGTTGCAGGAGTAGCTAAAAAAGTCGGCGGAGCAGCTGCAGGAGCCGTTTATGAGGGAACAGGGGCAAAAGCAAAAGTTGAAGGCGTAAAACAAAAAGCCATGGATGGCTTAGGTCGGGTTGGAGCCAAAATAGGTCTTGGTAGCAAGGCAAATCCCGGAGGCGCTGGAGGAACTAGCAATACGACAGGAAACTCTGGAGGTAATTCCGGAGGTGCTAATGGGGGGGGGTAGTGCATGCTTCTGGGAAACCCGACAGTGGCGACCAATCATCTATTGGTAACTGCAACACTCCTGACAAAGATGGCAATACATACTATGAAAATGGTAATTTAAAGTCATCAGTAAGCACCGATGAAAATGGAAACATAGTTGAAAAGGACTTTAATGAAGACGGCTCAATGTCAGCACAAAGAATGACAGATAAAGATGGGAACAAATCTTGGAAAGCATATGATAAGGATGGAAATAAAAAAAACTGAAGGAACACTAAATACAGATGGTATCAGAGAGGAGAATACTTATCAAAATGGTAAGCTTAGATCGATGAGTAGTTATTCTATATACGATTAGATGTTAAAGTTTCTACCTCTGCCACTATCAAGTAACAGACGATTTGAAGAAACAAAAACTTTATAAAAAAGTTGAGGACTAAAAAATGAAGATAAATTGGAGAGATATAGCAAAATTCTTAAAAGGAACACTGATGGTTTTATCACTAGTGCTATGTCTTTCATCTTGTGGTAGCGATAAAGGAAAGATGTCTGCTGCAGATACAACAGGTGAACAAAGTGAGCTTGAAGAACAGCAGAGAACTTGTTGGCAAGCAAATTTATTAGAAATGTTTTACAATGCTATGTCCGAATCTTCTATGAAGGCCTATCCAAAAGTAACAAAAAGTGCAATGTCTTTTATGATGGTTGCCTTTGCTATTTGGCTTTCTATAAGAATTTTAAAGCATTTAAGCTCCTTAGTTGAAGAATCTCCTGCCGAAGTTTGGACCGAAGTAGGACGGATGGCATTTATGTGTTTATTTTGCGGAATATTAGCCTCTTCCACAGAATTTTTATTATTCACTTTGAATAAATTCATTTTTCCGATTTATTATGCATTTTTAGAATTCGGAAGTGAAATTTTAGAACTAACAGTATCAGGCTCTGATGCTAACATAAAAGGACAAGCAATTGGGGAAAGATGTTTATTTTATACAAATTCTTTGGTATGTAAAGCGCCTGAGTTAGAGGCAATCACAACTACCAATTCAAAATTTCCCGACGGTCCGTCTGATTTAATGCAATGCTTGGTCTGTGCTACAAGCGATAGGTTACAAATTGGTTTTGTTATGGCTAAAGAACTTTTATCAACAGCAAATTTCACCAGTGTCATAATTGGTCTTGTTATATATTGCATATTTATCATCGTAAAGATTTCCTTTGTATTTTACATTGTAGACAGTATCTTTAGAATGAACATTGTTGTAATTATTTTACCATTCCTAATATTAGCCTATCCGTTTAAAATAACAAAAAAATGGGCAACGAGTGGAGTTCTTACTATATTAAATTCGGCGGCTTGCATGATGTGTGTTGCAATAATTGCAACAATGTCTATACTTGCCATGCAATATTTGATTAATGATAATGCTCAACATTTTGGTGATCAAGATATGTATCGCGAATTTGGACCTATTCCTTTATCCATATTGCTTATATCATTTCTTATCTTAAAAACTTCCGGTCTTGCTGTGGCCTTAGCAGGTAAATTAGTAGGTGGTGGCGGTGACACAAACTTCCAGAAAAAAATCGGCAAACTTGCCGCTTTTGTAGGTAAAAAACTTTTCGAATTTGTCACTAGCGGAGCCGGTAAAGTTGTAACAAATGCAATAGAAAAGAATGAAAAATTAAGAGAAGTACGTAAAAAGGTTCAAAATGCAAGAAAGTTCGTCAACAGAATAGCAGGGAGGGAATAATGATGATAAAATTCCATCCTAGAAGCTTAATTAATCTGCAAAAATCAATATTGATAGCAATATTTTGCTTGTTTTTATGCATTAACAACTCTTTTGCAGCTACAATAACATGTGGAAAAACGGCAAAAGGACAAGCTGTTGAATGTAATAATGAAACTCATAAATGTTATAAATGCCAAGGTGGATTACCTGATATCATAAACAAGGTTTTACCTATAGATCACGTAAACTATTATTTTCAGTGTATAAATAAGAACACAAAAGCTCCTAGGAAATGCTCTGTTTCTACCACCGGTGGTTTGGAGGGAGAAGCGTATACCAGTGTGTACGGCTTCAAGTTTGCTAAAGATGAAGGTACGCAGTGTATCACTAATAACTTTTTGAGCATATATACTTCCACTTGTTACAGCTGTGAAATTGTCGAAACTTTAGCTTCTGCTTTCATACATGCTGCCGCAAAAGCATATGATGTTTCAAGGAAAGCAGGAAATGCTATTTTAGTTGTAGGCTTGCTCATTTGGATTTCGGTATTTGTGCTTAAGAATATTACATCTTTTTCCACTGTAGAACCAAGGCGTATGATACAATCATTGTTTGTTCAATTTTTCAAAGTAATTATTGCTTTTATAATTATTAATTCCGGGATACAGACAATATTACATTATACTTTAGAGCCTATAATGTTGGCAGGAACCGACTTCGGTGATGCAATATTAATAGAGACGACATCAGACGGGAGTTAAAAAATGAAAAAAGTAACAAAATATATCTGTACCATAGTTTTAACTCTTGTATGTACAATCTTTTTATGCATAGGGTCGTGTGAAGCCGGCAAATACGATAAATCTTTGAGCAAAAGTCAAAGAGAGAACTTATGCAACCAATTAAAATCTCAGCATCTCACCAACAATCAAGGAGGTAAATCTCTCGGGGGAGAAATTATTCCTGATAATGTATTAATCAGCATATACAACACAACCAAAAATATAAGTGATAAAGTAGCTCTTGTTCTTACTTTAGGACATTCCCTCACCTGTCATGCCGTTCATGCAGGAAAGAACGAAATTTCGTTGATGGGAATAAGCCTTTTTGACTATCCTGATTTCTCTGTGTGGCTGTGTGGAGCAATAATTTATGTAGTGGGATTTATGATGACTTTAAGCATTTCTTTTTATGTTGCTGATATAGCTTTCAAACTTGGATTCGCCATCATTATGTTACCAATCGGAATTGCTTTATGGCCATTTCCTCTAACAAAAAATAAGCTATCACTTTTAATAAGTATCATATTAAAAAATGCTGCTATATTTCTTTTTCTAGCTATAACAGTTTCTTATGCTTTTAATCTGATAGAAGCAGCCTTAAATGCAAAAATATCGGATGAAGTACCTGAAAGCAGCCCTCTAATGCTTGCTTTAAAAGAAGTTTTTACGGGATCTTCATCACAACAAAATTGGGATTCTGCTACCGGAATACAAAAACTCTTTTTCTTAGTAAGTAATAATATGACAGATCTTATTGCGAAAAACTTTACGCTATTCAGCTCATATTTCTTGGTTATGTTATGCGCTTTAATTTACGCTTTCAAACTTATTGGCTCAACTATTCCAGATTATGTTGATAAAATGTTCCCTGATAAAGTTTTTGGTGGTGGAATGGGCGCTTCACCGATCCATGGTGCAATGACACAAGGTATGGATTTTGTAAAGAAAAACACTATAGATAAAGCCGCTTCTTGGGCTGGTGATGTGGTAAAAACACAAACCGGACGTGCCATGACCGGCGTTGGGAATTTAGTATCCGGAAAATATAATAATCAAATAAAACACTATTGGAAAAATCCCGGCGATATAACCAAAGGTGTGGCTAACACCGTGCATAGCGCCGGATCAAGTGTAGCAAAAGGCGTATCATCTATTGCAACGGGAACCATTGGTCGGGTAGTATTAGGAAAACAAGCCAGTCAAGATTTACAAAACTCCATTAACGAACAAATTGATAAAGGAGCTGATTTTCTTAATGAAAAAGCTACAAATGTTGCTCAAAATATAAATAAAAACACCCACGAAAGACAAGAACAAAGACAGCAAAGAAGAGAAGAACGAAAAGAGCAATTTGATAATTCCGAACTAGGGCAAAAAGTTAACAAACTAACAACCTCTTTTGACAATAGCGTTATCGGAAAAGGAGTAAATAAATCTACAAATTTCATTAAAAAAGCCGTAAAATTCACAGGTGAAATATTATCCAAAACTGGTGAAAAAATGCAAGATAACAAAAAAAACGATAACAAATAAGACAAGGAGCTTTTAAGCAAAACTAAATAAATAAGTAACAAGGCAAACAAAAAGATAAAAATCAAAGTAAGGACTTTATAATATGATAAGTAAAATGAAACATATTTTAACAAAACTAAGTTGTATAGCAATATTGTTAACAGCATATAGTTTTTTATCTTCATCTTATGCTTTGGCATCTTCTGATTTTATAGAAAAACCTTCATATGATACTTTATCTCAAGATAATACATCTTTCGATATGCATTTTTCTGTTTCGTTAAAAACTTATTTTGCTTCAGAAGATGATAATTGTCCTTTAGAGCGTTTTATATCCGATAATGATACATGTTGGTTTTGCCCAATATTTAAAGTATTGTTCAATACATCAAGTCTAATAGCTTTAAAAGCTTATACAGCTTTAGCCGAGGGTATATCTATTGTAGTTTTAGTAGCTTTTGCAATATGGGTTAGTATATGTATACTAAAACATGTTTCTGCTTTTGAAGTTAAAGATCCTCGTAAAATGCTGCAAGAAATTATGTTACAAGCTTTCAAAGTTTTTATTGTAGTTTTAATTTTAAGAGCAAGTTATTTTCAAGTTATAAATCTTACTTTAGAACCTATATTTAATACAGGGATGAACTTTGTGCAAACCATTTCCGGTAGTAAAGGATGTTCATCAAGTGCCTCATACATGCAAAACATAAGAGGTTACGATTCTAATCAAGGGGTAACTCAAAGTTCTTCCGGAGGTCTGCCTAAGTCTATGGGATCTAACATTATATGTTCTATTAAAGCCACTCAAGATAGCGTAGCAAAGATGTATGCCTTTGGTAGACAATCATGGTGTATAGCTTGGGGCCCTGGAGCTTTCTTATCCGGTTTTTTACCTAATCCCCCTTTTCTCATCACCGCGATAGTGATTATATTAGGAGCCTTTGTTTTGATGTTTGCTTTTCCTTGGTGTTTGGTTGATTGCGTAATACAAATGTCCATTGCCTCTGCTCTTGCACCTGCAGCTATAGGCGCTTGGGCATTTGAATATACAAAAAAATACCTAACAACAATATGGAATTTCTTTATGAATGCGATGTTTAATTTTGTTTTTTTAAGTATCGTTTTATATATAATCATGACTGTTGTTAATCAGTTTATGACGGCCTTAGATAATAATGCTGCTAAAGGGTGGCAACTATTCTTAGATCCTATAAATGGGCTTGCATATTGGGGAGTAACAGGCTTAAAACTTGTCGTTGTATGTTTAATAGGATGGGTATTTCTTGATGAAGCGAAATCTTTTGCCAATAAATTTGCTACAGGAGCTTCTTTGGGTAATATAGGAAGAAGCGTTGGTGCTACTTTTGGACAAGCCGGCACGAAAGTCGGAGGGGCAGCATTTAAAGCCGGTAAAGCTGTAGGTGGAGCCGCCATGCAAGTTGGAGATCACTTTATAGGTTCTAAGATACGTAACGCCAAAAACAATTTTCGTATCAACAATGTAAAATCTAAAGGTAATGCAATTACAGATGATGACGGCAACATAGTAGGATACGAAAGAACAAGACGAAACATCTTTGGTAAAAAAATGACCGACCGCGTCAGCATAAATGCAGACGGAAAAGAAGTATGGTCTCAAGAAAAATTCTCTCGTCGTACAGAACTTGGAAACTTTGCAAGAGGAAAAATAAATGAAACTCGCAGCAATATTATGTTCAATCGAGATAAAAACAAAGATGGCACTTTAATTGATGCGAAAGATATTCTTGATGATGACGGTAATTTAATAGCCAGAGAAACCGAGCACGGCAAAGAATATTACGATAGTGAAGGAAATGTTACTGCTCGTGAACATTATCATCGAGGTCTTTTGGGTTTAGGCCCTAAAATTACTACCAGAGAAGAAATCGGAGCTGATGGCAAAAAGCATTACAGTAGAACAAAAAACAGCCTTCGTATGGAACTTTTATCCAAGGTTACAAAAAAGGGTAGTGTTCTTAACAATTTTGCACAAAGAAATATGGTTAAAAAACAAAGAGATTTAAGTTTTAATAATCAATCTTCTCAATCAATATCTTCTGACAAATTTATGTCTTCAAGACAAATCAAAGACGCAAACGGCAATGTAATTCAACAAGATTTTGCTTTCACCCCTCTAATTGAAAAAGAACTTGTAGACAGAGATGGCGGATTAAATACGCAGATGCTAAACACCATATTAAAAGACAGTAATTTTGATAAAAAGACTATAATGGAAGCAGCATCTCTTATCTTATTAAAAAGCAGAGGAATAAACATCAGTAATAAATTTGCATCAAGAGATGTATCTTTTGATGAACAAGGTAATCTAATGATGAGACAAAAGAACTTTGACGGCTCTGTCACCGAGTTTAACATGTCCATAGGCGGAGAAAACGGAAACCAAGTGCTGACAGAAGTTAAAAACACAGCCACCAATGGAGTTTTCACCATTCAAAAAGATAACGGAATTCAAAAAAGCTTTGTCAGTTTAGATAGCAAAGGTAACCCTAAAGTAGAATATTCGTTCTCTGATCATGTTTTACGTAATCATAAATATATGAAAGCACTCAACAGAGACGGCAACTTTGCATTTGATATAAACGCCAATGCAGCAACTTTCGGTTTTGATCAAGCAGATTATGCCCGCCACGTAACTCAGGTCAGGACGGGTAAAGTTCAATCTTGGACACCTCCTGCTGCAGATAACACATCTGACAGTAGAACGCCAACTCCTCCCGATGGCAAAGAATATGATTTAAATTATACAAAAAATGAATATGGAGGAAGAACAAGAACTTCATCTTTTATAGATCATAATGGTAATAAGCAAGAAAGCAAATATGTTTTTGATGATAAAAATCGCCTTCGTGAAACATATTGGTCAAATGGAAAGGGCGATACTAATATTTCAACATTTGAATATGATGATAAAAATAGAACTTCTGTTGAAAAACAAACATTTGAAACAAGAGATGGAAGAACAATATATAATACAGTCGTAAGACAATATGATGAACATGGAAATGAAATTGCTAAACACGATGTAGAAGATGAACGTAATAATACAAAAAATGATCATCAATCAGCACCATCTCCTCATTTTGATACAAGTAGTCCTATTGATGACAGAGCCGTAAATGCGGATGATTATGATAATGACAATAGAGATGAGAGTAAAAAAAATGAAAACAAAGAAGATGATAAAGAAGTAATTCTAACACCTCAAGATAAAACATCTCAAAATGATGTGTTAGAAAAACTCCTAGATGCAGAAGACAATCCTTTATCAGCCGAAGAAAAAGAGAAACTTAAAGAAAATTATATTAAAAATCGTAATAAGATATCACAAAAACAAGATAAATTAGATAAACTCAGGAATGAGTTAGATGAATTAAAACATACCATGATAACTAAAAAAGATTCTATGTCTAAGACCGAATTAGAGGATTTAAAACGAGAGATAGGATTAAAATTCTTACAAATTAATGAAGAGTTGATGAATTTGGATTTTGATATACAAACAATGGATCCTCCTTCCGAAAACAAATAATATATAATGACTTGAAGGGATTTTATTAAAAGACAAAAATTTTCTGAAAAAAAATAATTTTTGTCTTGCATTCTGATAATGTAGTGTTATTGTAAAGCTATTGTTATCAAAGTTAAAAGAGGTCAAAATGGAAGAAATTATTTTCCCTAATCAAATCAGGATGCAAAGAAGACTTAAAGGTATGTCTATGCAAGAATTAGCTGATCATTTAGGCGTAAGCTTATCTGCTATTTCTAAGATCGAAAAAGGTTATCGTCGTTTAAATCAAGAACAACTTATTCAAGTTGCTGAATTGACTGATTGCACCTTACAAGATTTATATGTAAACGAGCATAATTCTCAATCAGATGTTGTTCTTTCTTGGCGCAGAGAGCAAGAAAGAAGAAATAAAATAAACATTGATGCAGGATTAAAAATATTAGGTGCCGGTTTAAGACACATCCGCACGGACAGAGGTTATACTTTAATAGAAATTGCTGAACGTGCCGATATGACATTATCTGTTTATCATCGCATTGAAATGGGGCAAAGAGAAGTTTCCGATCGTGAATATAAAAATATTGCAAAAGCTTTTTCTTTCGACTCTGTAGAAGATCTTAAAGATGTTGTTGATGCTTTAGATAAAGAAGGAAAGCTTGATGAAATTATAGAAAGAACCGATAACAAATTTAAACTTCTATCAACACCTAAAGGTGGAACGGTGTCCATGTATGGAATTCCAACAAACGAAGCTTTAAAAATAAAAATTTTCGGCACACCTGCCAAAGATGGCAACATCATTATAAACAAAGAAGATAAGGATGCTAAGGAAATTGTAAGGCCTGCTAATCTATTACACAAAAAAGATGCATATGGTATCAATTTATGTACTCGTCGTTTAGGAAATTTGCTCCCTACTCGTGCGATTTTATTTGCAGATCCTCAAGATGTCGTCAGCGTTGGTGATATTGCTGTGTACTATATTGACGATGTTACGGTTCAACTTCTAAGTATTAGAGAAGATGAACATGGTCAACTATATGGTATCAGATGGAATCCTGATGAAAAGGTTAGTTTAACAGATAGCGACTTAAGTAAAATACATAAAATTGTTGCTATTAATTTATAAAAAGTTGTACTCCACTATAAAAAGTGGAGTTTTTTATAAATTTTAACTTGAAATTTACTCCTTTATGATTAGAATGCTCTACAATGTTTGTGTTTTATTTTAAATAGGATAAAAATTGTGGCAGATGAACTGATTGAAAATGCTGAATATGGTAGAAAACGTAAAGATGAAGAACCGCCGATTTTGGTGGCTCAGCGTTTTTTGAACATTTATAGACAAATGCATATATTTAATCGTGCGCGTCAAGAAGAATTTGATAATATGCTTCTAGGGACTTCTCCGGAAGTGCGTATATTGCTTAGCACTCTTCCGGGGGGAGGTTTGTTACTAGAACATATTGCTGAAATAGAACAAAAAAAAGGTGTGGTTTCAAGTTTCCCGCTAAAACAGGTTGTTACCCGTAAAAAGGATTTAACTTCTAATATGCAAGTTAGTCCGGAAAACACGGAAGGATATCATCAATCCGGAGGTGGTGTGGTAATTGATGCTTCATTTGCAAGTGAATTATCTTCATCTCTTTCCGCAGCATTACAACAAACAGAAAAAAAACATAAGGAAGATTTAAAAACCCTTACAGAGACCATTACAAATTCTATATTAGAATCTCAAACCGCTATGGTAAGTATGATGAGAGACATTTTGGTTGCCACAAAATCTCCTCATTCATCATTTGTCACAGAAAAAAACAATATTATACCTGCAACCGGACAAGAAGCAATATCTTATACAAAATCTCCAGAAACTAATATTCCGACGGCATTAGGTAAATATAATCAGCCTAAAGCTCCTGAAGTTAAACCTTCAGCGCCGGTACAACCTGTTCAAACTAAAGCTCCTGAAATTAAACCTTCAGCGCCGGTACAACCTGTTCAAACTAAAGCTCCTGAAGTTAAACCTTCAGCGCCGGTACAACCTGTTCAAACTAAAGCTCCTGAAGTTAAACCTTCAGCGCCGGTACAACCTGTTCAGCCTAAAGCTCCTGAAGTTAAATCTTCAGCGCCGGTACAACCTGTTCAAACTAAAGCTCCTGAAGTTAAATCTTCAGCGCCGGGACAACCTGTTCAAACTAAAGTCACAGAAACTAGCATCTACAAAAATGAATTGGATAAAATTAAGTCAGCTATTAAAAATGATATAAAGGTATTTGACGTATCTGAATTAGCTTCTTTAGATTCTCTTGATAGTGATCCTATATCCTTAGATGATATTGATGATGATTTTTCGTTTGAAATAAAAACTGAAGATAAAAAAGAAGACATATCAACACCTCTCGATATTGTAAATGAGGATGATGAATGGGAGTGGGAATATGTTGACGACGATTCCAATTCTGATGAGTGGGAATGGGAATATGTTGAAGATGACACAGATTCTGACGATTGGGAGTGGGAATATGTTGAAGATGATACACCTAAAAAATGATGAATACAAAATATAAAAAATTCATTTACAAACCTACAATACTTTATTATTATTAGACATAAGGAGTTTGATATGGAAAATAATATAGCTCAAGTTACAAAAGAAGATTTATGGTATATTGATAATTATATAGTCTTGAGAGACTATTATGATCGTACAATTTCTCGTATTGCAGCTCGCTGTGTGCGTATGGGTAATATTGCGATGGAAGAATATCCTTTTTACTCATATATATTAGATGTTTTAGAAGAAATATGTGAAACAGGTAACTATATTATATCAAAGCCTGAAATGTATCCTTATGTAGAAAGAAAAATATCAGGTGGAATCAAAGCATTAGAAGAAAACTTGAATATCTATCAACAGGAATTAAAAAATAATTCATCTCCAGAAATGATCAAACAAGATCCATCAGAAATCAATAAAATGAAAGAAGCATTAGGTGATATTGATAAACCTTTTGATCCAACAGCCGGCGCAGGTATGAATATTGATGACTTAATGACAAAATTATTAGCAGAAAATCAACAAACACAAGAACAATATGAACAAGAAAACGTAGCTACAATAAACTATGAAAGAGATCAGCAATGATAAAAAAAACAGCTTTACTTTTTAGTTTTTTATCCTTATCTATACTCTCTTCGTGTAAAGCCACCGAAGAAAAGCCCGTGTCGTTTGAGCAAGGGGTTAATGCCGAGTTTATGTATCCGAAAGATCAAAGAAGTATACGAACCCCTGATGGTGCTAATGCTCTTGATTTAGAAACTCCATTAAGATGCAATGTTAACTGGAAAACACAACAGATGGTTATGACGTTACCATTTAACAACTCAGCATTCAGAATCGAACGATTAGATAAGTCTGATAAGCTCCCTGGCTTTGAGGTTACTGGTTTTACGTTTGATACCATGTCTGCTGAAAAAGCTTTATATAAACTTACAAAAGAAGCTGGTATAAAATTAGTTGCAAAAGATGCTCCATATACATCTTTATCAGGAGATGATTTAAAAGGGGAATTTTCAGATGTTGTAGATATGATAACTGAAGCAGCAGAAATTTTTTATACATATGATGATGAAAAAAAGGTTATGACCTTATCGCGCAAAACTGAGATTTCTTTATATGTACCTGAATCTCGACCAATAATTTTATCAATGCTTGATATATTACGTGGCTCTGGTATTACAAATATGACAACTAACTGGGCTGATTATTCCATCACTTTTGATGCTGATATGGAATTAAAAAATAAGATAACATCTTTAATGACATATTTTGAAAGTAATCCAACTTTAGTTGCTTATGATGTTAGTATATTTAAGATATATCCTCATGATAATTGTGATATAGAATGGAAAAAACTTCTCGACAATTTTGACTTTGGAACAATTACGACTGCCCAAACCGGAGTAATCGGTCGCGTTTTGACAACAACAAACGAAATAAGTCTTGATACGTTACGCCAATTTTTAGGCAAAAGCGCAAAGATAGAACCTGTTTCCGAAGGAAAATTTGTAGTTCCTGATATGTGGTTATCTCGTTTTGATGTTGGTAAATGTGGAAAAATAAAAACAGATGAAGCTGAACTTTCCATTTTAGCAAAAGCTTACGTTGTAAATGAAAATCGCATCACATCAGAAGTAACATTAGAAACAACAAAAGGTCAAATTACAAACTTTAAGGTTCGTAACAAACTGGGAGAAAACTTTATGATTATCGGTTTACCGAACGAAGTGTTTACTTCAGATACACCTAGATCGGAAACTGTTATTTTTATGGTTCCTCGTTTAATAAGGACACTTAAAACAACAGAAACAATTAAAAACAAAATTTAGTAGAGGATAAGCCCATGGATACTCCAAATAACAATTCGCAAAACTCTATTTCTAATAACCTAGATATAAATAATCGTCCACGTTTACGTAAGGTGAAACGTCCTAAACACCATAATGGTCCTATTTCAGGAAACAATAATATACCAACACCTGCTGGACCCAAAAATATTCCGAATAATATCGCTGGTAAGCCAAACTTTGATATTGGCTCTAAACCAACAGCTTTATCATCTGATGATTTAATCAAAATATCAAAACAACAATCTGGAACAGGTTTGGTAAAAACTGATAATACAGCAATGTACAATCAGGATTATAATAAATTTGCTTCATATAATTTAAATGATCCGCTTGCTGATGATGATACTTTCACATATCAGGGGAATAATGAAATGTTTGTCGCCTCTGATAACAAAAAGCTTATCGCAATTGCCTGTATATGCATTTTGATAGGGCTTGTATTAGGCAATTTTATGTTTTCAAACAAAAAAGTTGTTCGAGATGGTTTGCAAGGTGTTGTGACCAATCCAGAAGTACCTAAGGGAAGAAGTCGTTGTGGAATTGCAGAAAAAACCCAAGGATGCGTATTATATATTATGAATCCTCAACGAAATGAATTAAATGGCAGGGATTTTTATGATTTAGCAGCCCAACTTACCGGAAGGCAACGTTTTGTAATTGAAACCGGAAATATGCGTTATTCAACAATTAAAATAAAACCTGGTAATATTGCACAGTTAAATATACCACCCTTACAATAATATATAGATATCCCCCGAGTAAACTCGGGGGTTTATTTTTACATTCATCCCCCACATAAAAATGGGAGATTTATTCTAAAAATAAATTATAATATTAACGATCACTTAAGGATTTTTTAGGCACATAATTGGTTTAGTGATGACTTTAGAAGTGCCATACAACTAAGTTGCTATATATTTAACTTCATCAATAAATTGGTATACTATATATAGTATTATATTTTTAATCTTTTACTATAACAACTTCAAAACCATCGTCTATGTTAGAAAATTTCAACTTACATCCATAATATTTAGTTATTAATTTAACAATAGAAAGGCCTAGACCGCTTCCCTTCTCATTATGTCCGCTGGGGCGATAAAAACGTTGTCCCAAATTAGCTATATGTTCATCTTTTACATTAATTCCACTATTGAAAACCCTTAAATACTCCAAAGTGGTTTCGATTTTTATTATTGCATTTTCAGGACTATATTTTACAGCATTTTCAACTAAGTTTTTAACTACTATACTAATCAATGTCAGATTTGCTTTTTCTATCGGTCCTCTGTCTGTCATTTTTTTCATTTCAAAAGAAATATTTTTTTGTTGAGCTATAATTTTATGTTCATCACATACTGAACTTACAAGTTTTTTCCAATCAATTAACTCTTGTTCATATGTATCAACCACTAATGAATTTTCAAGTTTTGATAAAAGTAACAATTGTTCTACCAAATGAGAAGCTCTTACAAGACCTTGTTCCAAATTATTAACGGCTTTATCCCTATTTTTCTTATTATCAATTTCCATTTGTAACACTTCTAATTGAACACTTAAAGCTGTAAGAGGTGTCCTTAATTCATGCGCTGCGTCAGCTACAAAACGACGTTCCTGTTGCAGGAGTAACTCAAGTTTTTTTAACAGTTCATTAATTGCATCAACTAATGGTAACACTTCCCTCGGAAAACCATTTACCGAAACCTCTGATAAATCATCAATATTTCGCTGTTTAATAAGCTTAGCTGCATGTTTTAATGGCTTAAATTCTCGTTCAACAATCAACAGCATAAAAATAAGCAATATTCCAAAACCAATAAGCCAAGGCAACATAAACTCTTCAATCAAATCCCAAGCAACATCACTTCTATATTCAAGCTCTTGTCCTATAGCAACTATAAAATTTTTATCAGCAGATTTAACTCTTATAATTCGCCAAGGTTCACCATCAACATTCTCATTCAAAAATGCTCCTGTCACAGATTGAAAAACAAAATCTTTTCCGTTTTCATTGTCATGAAAAACCATATTGCCGTTTAAATCGAACACAGCAAAACCGATTGCTTCATCGTCTTCATCTGAGTGTTTAATATTTTGTAATTCAAAATTGGTATATTTTTGAATCTCATTATTAATATGTGTCCAATCTGCCGAAGCTAAATTACGAGCTAAAGCCATTTGGTATGTATCAAAAAATTCATCAATTGTTTCTTTTGCTTCAAACCAAGAAACAATACCACAACAAACACCCATAAAAACAAAAAAAACGCTAAACACTGACATTAAGCGCATTTTTAAGCTAAAGTTTGTCATTTATCCTCCAATACATACCCTATTTTATTAACAGTTCGTACGATATCTTTACCTAATTTTTTTCGTAAATGATGTATATGAACCTCAACAGCATTACTTGAGACATCTTCATCCCAAGAATATAGTTTTTCTTCAATTGTAGATTTAGATAGGACGCGATTCTTATTTAATAACAACAGTTCTAAAAGAGCAATTTCACGAGGTGTCAAATCTACAAATATATTATTTTTATAAACTTTTCTAATATCAACATTAAATACTATATCGCAATATTTAATTTCAGATACCGCGTAACCGCCATTACGACGCAAGAGAGCATTTATACGAGCAACAACTTCTTTTAAAGAAAAAGGCTTTCCGAGATAATCATCAGCTCCTTTATTTAAGCCCAAAATTCGGCTATCAACGTCACCTTGCGCAGTCAGAATCAATATAGGTTCTTTACGACCTTGGTCTCGCCAATATTTTAAAATTGTTAATCCGTCAATTTCTGGCAAACCTAAATCAAGAATCACTGCGGCGTAAGGCGCTGTGAAAAGCGCCTCTTGCCCATCTGCTCCGTTATCAAACCAGTCAACAGTAAAACCATTTTTTTCAAGGCCGATTTTAATACCGTCGCCAATTAAATTGTCATCTTCTACAAGTAGTATTCTCATCTTACTTTTTTAGCTCAATTACATCTACTTCAATTTCTGTTTTAAACATATCTTTTTCTACCTCACCTTTAATAACTACAATATTTTGAGGTGTAACAGTTATACCATGCCAATCATCATTGTCTATTTCTACATTAATAGAACCTGTTGCATCGCTAAAAACATATCTTTCTTTACCCAAACTTTTTTCAATTTTACCCTCTAAAATAACCGCTGCATCATCACCTAACTTTAATGCTTCGGCAACCGTACTTACAGCAATACCAGGACCTTGAAAGCCTCCCTTATTTTGAGTTTGATCCTTAAATCCTGCCATTGCAGAAGATGATAAAGCTAAAGATATAACTATTGCAGATACTGATAAAATTTTATTCATGTTTTTTCTCCTAAGAATCTTTATTGTTTACGTTCCTCACTTCAACAGCATAAACTTAAGGAACGCTTAAGGATTTTTTTTATTTTAATATTATTTTTAATTTTTGCAACTTTTTTATTGACAACTACTTTTATTAAGGTTATTAAGTAACACGAACTTAATGGCGGGGTAGCTCAGTTGGTTAGAGCAGAGGAATCATAATCCTTGTGTCGGGGGTTCGAATCCCTCCCTCGCTACCATTAAAAGACTCGGGATAAACCGAGTCTGTTTTTGTATAAAAAACATAAAAGTTGACACCTTTATTTTGCTACCCACTTTCCATTTTTATAATCATACGCTTGATGAGTTTCTATGGTAGTTTTACCTAAAAATCTTGCATTAGGATAATTTTCATCTGGTGTTAAAACTATACTTTTATTGCCATTGACAACAAAACAATTTAATGTTGTTTGCTCTCCTGTATCATTATAATTATAGGTACAACCTGTTAAACTTTCTTTATCTATTTTTGTTCCATGCCAAACAATTTCATCATCAACTTTAAAATGGCTATTTTTAAAATCAATAACCCCGTCCCAATCAGAAGATGTTGTGCAATACTTTGAGCCAAAATATAAATCAAAAGAAAAAGTTGTATTATCAGACGATGAATTGAAAAAATAATTTCCAAGTTGTTTAGCATAAATGCTAGTCCAACTATTACCATCTGTTGAATAACTCCACTTCAACTCAGTTGTTGTAGGATTATACTGTATTTTTACCCAATACCAAGTGTTGGTTGATACTGTTTTATAACCATAAGTTTCTGAACCGTTTAGGCTAACCACACCCCAAAAACGCCCACTCCCTGTCCTAATATAAAAGCCATTATCTATTGTTTGTATAAAATGGCAATCATTTGTCGTATTTGACGGAGTTTTCACTCTCCACACACCTTCAAATGATTTGTCTTTATATACGGTTATTAACGTTGGAGATCTTGTCATATCCGGCACATAAGAGGTCATTATGCCATCAGATTGTATTCCTCCATCCAAAACATTTGCTGTTTCTTCCGGAATCTCAGTAATTACAGGTGCCCACCATAGCTCATCGTTAATTTTGATATATGTTTCTGATAGGTCTATTGAACCTAAAAAAGGTTCTCTTAATGATTCTCCTGAATATACACCCAAATATGAATAGCTTAAAGATGAATATATTGGTGAGGAACTCTTATGAAAAGCATCTTCAATATAATCTATATTATCAAAAGAATATTTTAGTGAGTATTTTGAACCATCAAATGAAAGGATTACATAATAGGTTGTGTTTGGTAAAAAAGTATGGCTACCTACCAAATCAAATAACCAAGAAGTACCATCTGATGAACCAAAAAAGTTAAAATTACCTTGATATAAACTAAAGCATAAACCAAAACGATTAGATTCACCTGCTCCCTTACAAGAATGAAAAATTCTTTGTTTACTAGATAAATCATTACCTGTTGTAAACTTTAATTTAATCTCCCAAGTATTATCTTTAGGATTAAATGGTTTTTCCAAACGTATATAATCATTTGTACTAAAACCACTAACATTTCCTTCTTTAATTGTTATATTTCCTTCAATATCAACATTATATTTATGTGCACATTTAACAATATTATCGTAATTATATCCAACTGGCATCAAACAATATCTTAATTTATCTAAACAATTCCTATATTCCCATTTCCAAGGCAAAATTGTATTTTCAAAATCTAGAATATCCGCATTTTCTATGCCACGTATCTGTTTCATCTTTAAACCATCATAGTCTATCAAAGCCGGTAATTTAAGTATAGTACCATTTTTAACACTATCAAAATTTTGGACATGATCATAGTAACCCACACCTCGAGCCTTTAATAAATATGCCAGCCCCTTATTAACTTTAAATGTTTTAGTTGTTTCCATAATATCACTCCATTGTTAACTCTATATTATCATTTCCAACGCTTACTTCAACATTCACCATTTCAGGTAAAATGGTGGTAACTGTCATAGCTTCCCCGATCTCTGCCGATGTCACGGCTTTTCCTGTTAAAGTATTTTTATTAATATGATGCGATTTATATGAAACAGTGCTATATCCTGATACTGTTTCTAAATTAATAATTCTAGAACGGGTTGTGTTATTCCCTCCTATACAACATCGTGATAAATCATCCGATACTGTGATATAACTAACAAAATTATAATCTTCGGGAAATACTACCGGTAACTTTTCAAAACCATTTTCAGCACTATATTTGACAATCGCATATTCATAAATATAATTTCCGCTTGTTTCCAAACTTGCAAGTGTCAACACTTCTGTATAAGGATTAAAAGTTATGGCACAATTTAGACTGTAAAACAGTTGCAAATCCTCAGGCATTTCAGTTTGGGCTAAAAGCTTTGCACTATTACCGTTTATTTCTATAATCCTTAATTTGTTAGCACTTTTTCCTATAATATACTTCCCATCTAATGTACAAGCGATAAGCATAAAAGAAGATGTCGTATTTTGCACTTTAAAACGTATATATGTAAGAGCATCATTTTCTTCATCAATAAGGAAGCGTGTCATAGTTCCGTTTTGTATGGTATAAAAACAATGTGTACCATCAGGTAAATAACCTAAAGTTGCATAATCATTGGGAGCGTCAAGGATGCTTAAATCACTGTTATATGTTTTTACACTTACTCCTGTAGTTAAATCAAGAATACTTATAGCAAATTTACTATCATTACTAATCGCTATATACTTATCACCTACAAAATATCTGCTACTTATACTATATCGTGCATTGGCATCGCATCTAACAGCATAATTATTAGAATATCCCATAATAAATATAGAACCTTCAGCCCCATATTTGATATATTGTGAATTAGCATTATTATCAGTAGTTGTTCCCGTTTGTGTAGCTGAATCAGAATCTAAAGAATACATAATATTATCAGCCCACCCCCAAGTCCCTACTCTATCTATATAACCGCCGTAAGAAGTTGGAGTACTTTTACCTATGTAAAAATTTGTTCCACCGATTTGCACATCTTTATTTATCCAAACTTTGTCTCCCTGAAAAATTGGCTCTCTTGTTTTATTAATTGCCGTTAGCGTATCTCCCGATACGCCACCTGCACAAGAATTTGTTTTTCCTAACATATTTTTCCTTTCAAAATTTTAAATTAACAAAAATGTCGGAAAAGCATTAAATCTTTTACCGACAATTAAACCAATATCATATGAAAAATATCAAATGATAAAAAAACGTTGTAAAAAGCATTACAACGTTTTAAACAATAAAATTAACCATTTTAACTTTTTAATTATCTCTTTTTTTAAAAAATGTCCAATATTATTTTGTCCTATTTTGTATCATAATGTCCTATTTTGTTTCATAAAATGTCAACTAAATATATTTCAACAAATAGAAACCACCAATCAAAAGCACCAAAAATAACACAGAAAGCCAACCTAAATTTTTCTCGATAAAATCTTTCATAGGATCTCCATATTTTTTCAAAATCCAAGCAACAAAATAAAACCTGATACCACGGGCCAATACAGATGCAATGGTAAACACTAACAAATCCAGCCCCACAGCTCCACTTGCTATGGTTATAATTTTATATGGGAATGGGGTAATTCCGGCACCAAAAACAATCCAAGCTCCATATTCATGATAATACCCCTCAAATTCCTTAAACTTAGCCATTGCATCATACATATTTATTATCGGTTCAGCTATCAAATCAAAAAAAACCGCACCAATTAAATATCCAAAATATCCTCCTATCACACTTGCCAATGTTGCCAAACCTGCAATTTTATATGCATTTTTAGGTATTGCCAAAACCATCGGTATAATCATAACATCAGGAGGTATGGGGAAAAAAGAACTTTCAGCAAATGCAACCAAAAACAAAAAAAACATTGCGTTTTTACTGGCTGATAATTTCAACATATAATCATAAATATTATGAATAATCTTACTAAAAGACATCTAAAATCCATTTCATAAAGTTAAGTTATCTTTTCATATAAAAATAAAAACCTGCTGTCAAGTCCAAAACTCGAAACAACAGGTTTGATAGCGAATATAATAAATATTAATAACCAATCAAACGTGACGGATTACCAAATAAAATCATACATTTTTGCCCTGGTGTTAATAAAACATCAGTTCCTTGTGTAAGGGTCATTACTTGTCCGTTATCCAATTTAACGACATATTCATACCCTCCTTGCGAAGATAACGCACCTTGAGTTGCATTTCCCGCTAAGCCACCTAAAACAGCGCCACCTATTGCTCCCAAATTATGCGCTGTTGAACCGCTACCTATCGAATAACCGGCAACTCCTCCGGCTAATCCTCCGATAACTGTTCCCAATTGATTATCACTTTTCACACTAACCTGACGCACGCTTAATACAGAACACGGGGTTGCTGTATTAACCTTACCAACTGCCCCGGTACTATATTGATTAGAGTTTATATCAGCTTGACAACCAGTCAACAACGAAGCAACAACAAACAGACTTAAATATTTACTCATTAGATGATCTCCCTATAAATGTAGAAATTATTTAATAATTTATACAAATATTTTTTCTTGTCAATGCTAGACAATTAAATTATGTTGTTGTATAGTGCAAAAAAAATAACGATAATGAATTTTAAGGATAAATAAAAAATGTTAAAAAGAACCAAAATCGTAGATTTGTTAAATGCTCAAGAACCACAAAAACAGGTGTTATTAAAAGGTTGGGTTAGAACGCGCCGTGATGCTAAAGACTTTTCTTTTATTGAAGTCAATGATGGCTCATGTCTAAAAAATATTCAGATTATTGCCAATAATAGCTTAAATAACTACGATGACGTTAAAAAAATATCCACAGGTTCATCTGTTTCAGTTACAGGTTCTTTAGTCGAATCGCAAGGAGGAAATCAAAAATTTGAGGTTATAGCAAACGATATTGAAATATATAGTATTGCTCCAGATGATTTTCCTCTTCAAAAGAAAAAACATACTGATGAATATTTAAGAACAATTGCTCATTTACGTCCCCGTTCAAACAAATATGGAGCGACATTTCGTATCCGTTCTGAGCTTTCTTATGCTATTCATAAGTTTTTCCACGAACGTCGTTTTCGTTATGTTCATACACCTATTATCACAGGATCAGATTGTGAAGGTGCCGGTGAAATGTTCCAGATAACTACTCTTGATTTGAAAAATCCGCCTCTCACACAAGACGGAAAGATAGATTATTCTCAAGATTTCTTCGGCAAACCTGCGCACTTAACCGTTTCAGGACAATTAAACGGAGAGATGTATGCTTGTGCACTGGGCGACATTTATACTTTTGGTCCAACATTCAGAGCTGAAAACTCCAATACACAACGTCACGCTGCCGAATTTTGGATGATTGAACCTGAAATGGCATTTGCCGATATTTTCGATGATATGGATTTGGCCGAAGACATGGTTCGCTATTGTGTAAAACACATAATAACAAATTGTGCTGAAGATTTAGAGTTGTTTGAAAAATTTGTTGACCCGACACTAAAACAAACCTTAGAAAACATTGCAAACAACAGTTTTGCTCGTATCACATATACCGAAGCAATTGAAATCATGCAAAAATCCGGCAAAAAGTTTGAATATGAACCTAAATATGGCATTGATATGCAAACCGAACATGAACGCTTTTTAGCTGAAGAATATTTCAAAAAGCCAGTTATCGTACGTGATTATCCCAAAGAAATTAAAGCATTTTATATGCGCTTAAATGATGACGGAAAAACAGTCGCTGCCATGGATGTTTTAGTTCCACGCATCGGTGAACTTATAGGTGGTTCACAGCGTGAAGAACGTTATGACGTTTTGATTCAAAAAATTAAAGATATGGGTATGCAGATAGAAGACTATTCTTGGTATCTCGATTCTCGTAAATTCGGTTCTGTTCCACATGCCGGATTTGGCCTAGGTTTTGAACGCATGATGATGCTTGTTACCGGTATTGCGAACATTCGTGATGTAATACCGTTCCCGAGAACTCCTAAATCGGTTAATTTTTAAGGAGAAAAATGTTGATTAGGTTCTTATCATTTATATGTGTCCTGACAATATGTATAAGCTTTAGCTGTACTGTTGTATGGGCTATAGAAAATACAGAATATAATATCAACGCTTTACCTATAATAGATACTCTGGTTTCAAGTAATAACTCAGAACAAGAAGAGCCCAAAATTCTAAAATGTGAAGATCAAAAATTTTATGAAAAAACACTTACACAAATTCGAGATTATTCATCATCAATTACATCTACGTCAACCTTAGCAAAACGTCAAAGAGCTTTGTTGTTAGCTAACATTGATGGTTTTGAAACCGTAAACATTAAGAATTTAACTCCACAAACCGATAGAAATACAGCGAATGCTTTAATCATGTTAAAAATTAACAAACATCTAAAAGATACTGATTTCATTGTGTGTAAACAAATTGGCAACAATAAAGTACCTTTATACTTGATCGGATATCTTGAAACAAATAACTATATGGTTCATATAATTAATCTAGATCCATATTCTGATAATTATGAAAAAATATCATTTACTTATCCTTGAGTATAAAAATGAAATAACAAACAACAAATTAAAGTAAGAATATGAGTAAAAACAAAAATTTGGTGGTAGTAAACCACAAGACCAATCTTCCTGCCATTGTTGATGATGGCGGGCTCTATTCTTATTTAGAACAAATAAAAAAATTTCCTATATTAAGCGAAGATGAAGAAAATAGGCTAATTTATGATTTTAAGCAAAACGGCAATTTAGAATCGGCACAGAAACTCATTACATCACATTTAAGATTAGCCGCAAAAATTGCTCTAACATACAAAAGATATGGACTTCCCATGTCTGATATCATATCAGAAGCAAACTTAGGTCTTATGCAAGCTGTTAAAAAATTTGATCAAGAGAAAAAAGTTCGCTTAGCTACATATGCTATATGGTGGATTAAGGCTGCTATACATGACTATATTTTAAAATCTTGGTCACTTGTAAAAATCGGCACGGTTGCTGCACAAAAAAAATTGTTTTATAATTTAAATAAAATTAAAGCTCGACTCGGAATATATGAAAATAAAGAACTTGAGCCAAAAGTTGTAAAAGAAATTGCGCGAGAACTGGTTGTTGAAGAACAAGATGTCATAGAGATGAATCGACGTATCAGCGGTGATAAATCTTTAAATATTTGTGTTTATAACGACGAAGATGAAAAGAAAGAAAAGATAGACTTTTTACCTGATACAACCCAAAATATTGAAGCTAGCATTGCCAATAAGCAAGAAAATGTGTATAAACGAAAAATTCTGACTGATGCATTAAAGGTTTTAAATGAAAGAGAACTCCATATAGTGAAACTGCGTATGCTTTCAGATGAACCTGTTACTCTTGATGAAATAGGTGCTGAGCTTAACATTAGTCGCGAGCGCGTGCGTCAAATTGAAAAACGTGCATTTGAGAAACTTTCTGCAGAAGTAAAAGCAAAAATGGTAGCTTAAAATATGGATATATATCAGGAAACTATAAACAGATTAATTAAAGCAAATATACATTCTCCAAGGTTGGAAGCCAGAGTTCTGATTGCACATGCAATAAATACAGATACTAATGAAATAAACTCTTCAACCATAATAAATGATATGGCGAAGTCAAAACTTGAAATAATGATACAAGAACGTATAAACCATAAACCGTTAGATAAAATAATTGGTTCTAAAGCTTTTTATCGTCATAATTTTTTAACTTCCATTGACGTTCTATCCCCTCGCCCAGATACTGAAATTTTAGTTGAAGAAGCTATAAGAATAATCCAAGAAAATAAATCAACAAATTTGCTAGATTTAGGTACCGGCTCAGGGTGCATTGTCCTAAGTATATTATCTCAATGTAAAGACTTATCAGCAACTGCAGTAGATATATCCCCTAAAGCACTGGATATTGCAAAAAAAAATGCTGATAATTTAACGCTATCAAACAGATGTAAATTTGTAAATGCCAGTTGGTTTGATGTTGATTTTAATAATAAGATAGAAAATACATATGATATCATTGTCAGCAATCCACCATATATACCTACATCAGATATTAAAACGTTAGAACCTGAAGTAAAAAATTTTGATCCGATGCTTGCTTTAGACGGAGGGTATAATGGACTTGACAGTTATAAACAAATTGCAAAAATAGCTAAAGAAAAAATCTCCAATAATGGTTATATTTTAGTTGAAGCAGGTATAAACCAGGAAATCGATATTATAAATATCTTTACATCTTATCAATTGCAACACATTGCAAGTATAAACGATTTAAACTCAATTCCGCGTTGCATTGTTTTTAAAGCATAAAGAATTATTATCTGCCTGTATTTGCATTAAGGAAAGCTTGTAAAACAGCTCCTTGCTGATTATTGGTCGTTTCCTGAACTGCGTATTGATTAAGGTCAATGGTAACTCCATTCATCGACAATTTACCATCTTTAGTTTCTTCCATACCATCAGCATATTTGATTGAAGCATTTTCAGGCGAAAGCAACATATCTTTCAGCCCTTCATCTACAGGACCTTGTCTTGTGACAATATTCTTAAAATTTTCTTCTAAATATTGAGCTTTATCACTATCAGACGAAAGACCTATACTGTTAAAATAATTATCAATTTGAATAACCTCTCCAAATGTTAGTGAAGAATATCTAGGGTTTTTATCCTTAACCTCTGTCAAAACATCTTCATGGCTATAATCATCTAAAAGATCTTTGCAGTATCTCAAATCAATGTTTGTATTAAAATCTACAAGTACATTTTTTAGCATATTATTTGCAACTTTATCATATGCCTTATCATCATGGCCGATTGTCTGAAATAAATTATCAGCATAAAGACAAATTTTGGCAAAATTAAAATGTTGAGCTTTATAAGTCTCTGCATGCTTACTATTCCAAGTATCACTTGATATCTTTACAATATCCCTCACTTGTTCCTTATTATTGATATCAAAATTATTTTGCGTAAGATAATCTTTTAACTCCGGACATATTTCTAATATGGATTCTACCGGATGTTTTTCCCCTCCATACTCAATAGTTTCAATACCACGTTCTTTTAACTGACTATATTGATTGGCAATGTATAAATATTCAATTGCTTTTGATCTTTTCTCGTTTAATCTGTCATTGCGATACAGATCAGAAAAATATTGTAAATTTTCTTCCGGATTAGCATTGTTTATCGCTTGCTGATGCCCCCATTCGTGGTATGCTGCAAGATTTTTAGCAACCGGATTGCCTTTTCTGTATTCCACAATATAATTTAAGCCTTTATCTTTGAATTCTTTAGCCAAATCTTCTGATAACGGATCCATTTTTTGTAAAAAAATTGTATTCGGATTAGTTGGGAAAAAATATGCAAGATAGTTTTCATTAAACATCGGATGAGACTTATCTATAGTAACAATTTCCGGCCGTTTTTCCTTTTTTATCGGACTTCTCATAGATTTAAATTCTACATAGCGACAAGTTTCTAAATTAAGGTTACCGACATAACTATCATAATATTTCATTCGGAAATCCTCATTGTTATAATCTACTTCTATCGATATATTTTTTTGCCGTATAAGTTTTTGAGCTTGTTCATCCTGATACATCTTTGCCTGTTCTGTAGCAAAATCAGCTGTTGATACTGTTTCATTGTACCCTGATTTTATTGCAACATTTTCTACACCAAAGGCATGACTATCATTTTGACTATTGGTTGCATCCTCAGTAGCATAAGCTTTACTCGGCAGAGCCATAGATAAAAGCGTAGCTGTTGTTACGGCTGATTGTCTTATAGTCGATTTTGTACGTTCCAACAAATCTTTTCTTTTTTGCAACCGAAATTTTTTTTCTTCAATATCCGACATATCTTTTCTCATAAATACCATAATGCTACCTTTATTGTACATATTTTCACTTATTTGTCAAGTCATATTATTTATAGTAACAGTTCATACAAATGAATTAACAATTAAGATTTGTCAAAACATATATTCTACTTAAATAGATATCATGCATATATCGTATATTAGCATACCTTTTCTGATATTAAATAAAATTTATTATTGACGAAGAAAAAAAGATGTTGTAGCCTAAGTCAAGTTTTGTTTTTTATATAATGAGAAAAAAGATGAATTTATTTTATACATATATTCCTTTCATTATTATCCCCTAGGGGGGATCATCTTTTTTTGACATTAACAACTACTGAAATTTTAATCAATTATATAAACGGATAAAGAAAAATGAAACATTATGCTAATGTGTCGGCAAAGCCTGACTTTGTCAAACTTGAAAAAGAAATTTTAAATTTTTGGGAAGAAAATAATACTTTTGAAAAATCTGTAAAAAATCGTGACGGAGCAGCAGAATTTGTTTTTTATGATGGCCCTCCGTTTGCTAACGGAACACCTCACTACGGACATATTATGGTATCATACGTAAAAGATGTTGTTGCTCGTTTTCAAACCATGAACGGTAAAAAAGTTGAACGTCGCTTAGGATGGGACTGTCACGGATTACCTGCTGAAATGTCAGCTGAAAAACAACTTGGTGTATCGGGACGTAAACAAATTGAACAATATGGTGTTGAAAAGTTTAACGATTTTTGTCGTGCCGATGTTTTAAAATATTCCGGCATTTGGGTCGATATGTTCAAACGCATCGGTCGTTGGGTTGATTTCAACAACGATTATAAAACAATGGATTTACCCTTTATGGAAAGTGTAATCAATAATTTTAAGCAACTTTATGATAAAGGTTTGGTATATGAAGATTACAGAGTTTTACCATATTCTTGGGCAGCTGAAACTCCGCTTTCTAATTTTGAGGTAAACCAAGGATATCAGGATAAAACAGATAATGCCATTACTGTTATGTTTACCCTTGAAAACGGTATGAAAATTTTGGTTTGGACAACAACTCCATGGACATTACCTTCAAACTTGATGTTGGCAGTCGGAAAAGAAATAGAATATGTCATCATGGAAGAAAATGGTCAGAAATATGTGTTAGCAAAAGCACTGCTCGGACGCTATAAAAAACAACTTGAAAATGCTGTACAAGTCGGAACAATGACCGGTGCAGATTTAATCGGTATGAGTTATGAGCCAATGTTTAAATATTTTGAACACCTTAAATCAAAAGGCGCATTTAAGGTATTAAGCGGTGACTTTGTATCTACGGAAGATGGAACAGGTATCGTACACATTGCTCCAGGTTTCGGTCAAGATGACTTTGATGCTTGCAGAGCTTATGACGAGCATTTTCCGGTTGTTTGTCCAGTTGATGAAGCCGGTAAATTTACATCTGAAGTGGCAGATTATGAAGGTATGCAAGTTTTTGAAACCAATGAGCCTATTATGCAGTGGTTAAAAACTAACGGATTATTGGTTAAAAAAGAACAATATACTCACTCTTATCCGTTCTGTTGGAGAACAGATACACCACTGATTTATAAAGCTATGTCTTCTTGGTTTGTAAAGGTAACAGATTTTAGAGATCTAATGGTTGAAAACAATCAACAAATAAATTGGATGCCAGAGCACATTAAAGATGGCCGTTTCGGAAAATGGCTCGAAGGAGCAAGAGATTGGTCAATTTCAAGAAACAGATTTTGGGGCACTCCAATTCCGGTTTGGAAATCTGATAATCCGAAATATCCAAGAGTTGATGTCTTTGGTTCGGTAGAAGAAATTAAAGAAAAAACCGGTATTGAGGTAACCAATTTACACAAACCATATATTGATGATGTTGTATACAAAAACCCTGATGATCCGACAGGACAAACAATGATGCGTCGTGTCAGTGATGTTTTTGACTGTTGGTTTGAATCCGGATCAATGCCATATGCTCAAGTACATTATCCGTTTGAAAATAAAGAATGGTTTGAAAATCATTTTCCGGCAGATTTTATTGTAGAAGCTATGGATCAAACCAGAGGTTGGTTCTATACTTTAACTGTTTTATCAACAGCACTTCACAATAAACCGGCATTTAAAAACTGTATTTGTACAGGTTTGCTAATGGCTGAAGGCGGTCAAAAACTTTCAAAAAGACTGAAAAATTATCCTGATCCCAATGAAGTTTTGGAAAATATAGGTTCTGAGGCACTTCGTTGGTTTTTGGTATCTTCTCCGGTGCTAAAAGGTGGAAATTTAGCAGTTGACAAAGAAGGAAAAGAAATAGCAAAAGCTTCACGAGCAACATTAATACCATTATGGAATGCTTTTTACTTCTTTACGCTTTATGCAAATGCTGAAGAATATAAAGCAGAAGAAATTACTTCATCAACGGAAGCAATTGATAATTACATATTATCAAAACTCAAACATCTATGTAACACGGTTAAACTTGGGCTTGAGACATATGATGTATCAATGGCTACAAATGAAGCAACTTCTTTTATGGAAGTGTTAAATAACTGGTATATACGCAGAACCCGTGATCGTTTTTGGGAAGGTGATAAACAGGCGTTTGACACTCTTTACACAGTGTTGCTGAACTTGAGTAAAATTTTGGCTCCATTGATGCCATTTGTATCAGAATACATATTCAAAAACTTAACTGGTGAAGAATCTGTTCATCTCACAGATTATCCGACATTATCATCAATTGAGATGGATAAACAACTTGTTCAAGAGATGGATTTCTTACAAGAACTTTGTTCAGCTGGTAAATTTATTCGTGAAGAGAAAAACTTACGTAACCGTTTACCATTGGCAAGTCTTACACTTGTCGGAGCTGATTTAAGCTCTGCTTACCAAGAGATTGTAAAAGATGAGCTTAATGTTAAAGAAGTTAAGTTTGATAACAATTTAAGCGCATATGCAGATAAAAAGCTTTACTTATACACACCTCTTTTAGGTAAAGCTCTCGGTAAAGATATGGGACCGGTTATGGCAGCATATAAACAAGGCAATTGGATATTAAATGATAACGGTACATTAAGTATTGCAGGGCAAACTCTTACTTCAGACTTATTTGAAGTTCGTCTTGATATGAAAGAAGGTGTTGCCGGACGTTCATTTGCACAAAATAAAGCTGTGATATGTTTGGACACAAATATAACTGATGAGCTTAAAAGAGAAGGTTTTGCCAGAGACTTTGTTCGTATGGTTCAAACTTTACGTAAAGACAAAGATTTCAACATTTCAGATCGAATAGTGTTAAGTTGGAATACAACAGATTCTGAATTGGCGCAAGCTCTTAACGAAAATCATCAATATATTGCTGAACAAGTTTTAGCCGTTAAAATAAATACAGCATGTATTGATGGTACAAAAGAAAATATTGACGGCAAAGATATTGTTTTTGATGCAATAGTTGCTTAATATCAACATGTTAATAAAAAACGACTTATTTTATCCAATAAGTCGTTTTTTTTTGCGAAAATACTAGACAAAACAAAAAAAATATGTTAGCATAAACTTATAATATTGGGAGAAATGTTATGGCCAGTCAAATAGAAAAATGGGAAGAAAGAGAGAAAAAACGGAAAAAACTTGCCGAAGAAAGAAAAAAACATCAGGAAGAACAAAGAGCAAAAGCTCAAGAAACGGCAGAACCCAAACAAGAAAAACAAAACAATAAAACACCATCACCAACCCCAAAAAACAACAAAACCGATAAAGGAGAAGGAAAAATGGCAGATAAAAATTGGAATGACGAATTAAAAGGTGATGATACATACAAATTAGCTGAAAAGCTCGGCATTGATTTGTCATCATTTACTGCCGATTCAGAGGATTCTAAAAAATCTCAATTAGATGAAATAAAAAAGAAAATCAGAGAAATGGAAAAATTTCCGGAAGGCACAACTCCAACTCCCGAGGAACAAAAACTTTTTGATGACATCAAAAAGGAAGGGCAACAACCCTCAAATGACAATGATAACAAACGCGAAACACTTGAAGTTAATGGAGAACAACAAGATCAGCCTACTCCTGAAAATCAAGATTGGATACAAAAAAAGAGAGAATTTTATAGCAAATTTGCTCAAGAAAATAATGTGACATTTAAAAATGATGCAGAAAAAGATACCTCAGAAAAGGCATTTACATTTTCTTTTGAACAAGATGGCAAAAGTTTGGGAGAAGTACGATATAATTCTCCTAACAATGTAACTATCAGTAATGATGCCGAATTATTAATGTATCAAGGAATTGTAAAAGATGCTCTTGAGAATAATTTAAATCTTTCGTTCGGAAATTCGTTAAGTGATAAGCAAAAAGCAATGTTACTTGCCGCCACATTGATGAATGAGCAAAAAACATATAAAGATGGCTCCGGTCTTGTTCTTAAAAATGCTCCTTCAATAGATATAAATGCTGAATATTTTAATGCATTACCACAAAATGTACAAAGTGTTCTAAAGGAACATGTTAATAAGCAGTCGCAACAAAATGCAACTCAAAATGAAGCCACACCAAATACTCAAAGAGAAGAAATCGATAAAAAAATTAAAGAACTTAGAGAGAAAATTAAAGCAAAAGCTAAAGCTGATGGCAAAGAAACAAAAGATTTAACCACAGAAGAATATAGAGCTGCAATGCTTGAAGGAATGTCTGAAGAACAGAAGAAAGCTCATCTGGATAAGATGGAAGAAAGGGAAAAACGTACAGCTGCTCGTTTAGGCATAACCGGAGAATATAAAACAAAAGATAAAGATGGAAAAGATGTTGTAATTAAAGAAGATGCAAAGACCAAAGCTTTGTACACTGATGAAAATTCTCCTCTTAAAGATCGTTATAATATGCTTTTAGGAAAATATAAAGGAAGGAGCTAAATATATGGCTGATATAGGAACAGATTTTTTAGTATTTTTAAAAGCAAATTATCCTGAAGATTATGGTAAATTAGCTTCAAACAATGTTGCAGATAGTTTAGTAACTGCAATAGCTACAAAACATCAGGCCAAATTTGATATATGGAAAAAAGTTCCTGAACGCATTAGGGATGAATATCACGGACGCATTCCTGATGATATAATGGAAAGAGCAAAAGTAGACAATAATCTGACTTTAGATGAATGCCGAAAAATTGAAAACGAAAGATCTATTCCATCTCCTAATGAAATTATTGACAATTATGATGAAAAAGCATTTCCTCTTACTGCTGAAGATACTAAATCTTGTAAACAACTTGCTAAACATTTCATCACTGATAAAGGGTACGATAAAAATACAGCTTATGCATTTGCTGTCGGAACCGTCTTGAGCCACAAATTAGATACAATCAGAAGATCTGAAGATACGCCTGAGCTTATAAAAAATATGGCAAATAATATGAAACATAAGATAATGGAAATTGGTATAAAATTAGGTCGAAAATCACAAAAAAAACACAGGCCGGAACTTGCATTGTTGGTTTTAGCACGTGATTTAAATGCTGGTAAAATTGATAAGGATACGGCTCTTCCTCAGATGGATGTTTTAATGAAAAGAGTTAAAGACAATGGTCGTGAAGAAGAATTAATGGAAGCATTAAAAACTCCAAGATATAAAGCGTTAAAAGACGATACTCGCATATTGTTTGAAAATTTAATGCAATCATACGATATGGGTATTGTAGCGCATAATTTAGAAAAGGTAAGAAACAAAACCAATAAAACACAGCAACATCAAACCAAATTGATAGTTCCTACAGCTGAAGCTGATAAGTTGACTACCAGTCAAGAACAAAACTCTTTACCTAAAGCGACAAAGGGCAAACAAAACATAATTAATAGATAAACTAATCTCTCTACCCCAAGTTTGAACCATAACATAAAAATAATGTCTCAATCGTGGGTTTATTTATTGTATCGGTTGAAAATCTGATACACATATAAATTTGATTTTTGTATATACAAATCTGTTATAAAAAAAGCCTCTGTATTTTTCAACAGAGGCTTTATAAATTGATAGGCTATATCTTAAATTATTTCAAAATTTTAGATACAACACCAGCACCAACTGTGCGGCCACCTTCACGGATAGCAAAACGTAAACCTTCGTTCATAGCGATTGGGCAAATAAGTCTTGCTGTCATTGCAATGTTATCGCCAGGCATTACCATCTCTGTTCCTTCAGGAAGTTCAATAGAACCTGTAACGTCTGTTGTTCTGAAATAGAATTGTGGACGATAGTTGCTGAAGAATGGAGTATGACGTCCGCCTTCTTCTTTTGTTAAAATATAGCATTCGCAGTTGAAGTCTGTG
>JAZLAM010000011.1:0-3401 GCA_045613125.1 Alphaproteobacteria bacterium
GCGGGCAATGGGATTATTTCGCTTCGCTTCATTCACTGCGTTCATCGCTTACGCGACCGGCATACTTTCGTCTGCCTTTCACTTGTAGTCGGACCACTTCTTCGTGGGTCCTCCTCCCATTGCAATAAAAAAACCACCTTGAAAGGTGGTTTATGAATTGGAGCGGGCAATGGGATTCGGACCCACGACATCAACCTTGGCAAGGTTGCGCTCTACCCCTGAGCTATACCCGCATCATTGCAATGGACTATTTAATATCATAATAAAAATAAAATGCAAGAGTTTTTTTTATTTTTTTTTAAATTTTATTAACTGGTTGATTTTGATTTAAAATAATCAATATTGTGAATGAAATAATATAAAAGTTTAAATATACTTATAAATAAAGTATGTTTCAACTAATGTTTAATAACCTTTAGAAGAGCCTGAAAATGAATAAAAATAAAAAAGCAAAGGATATACGCTTTGAAAAAGAAGCCAAAGCTTTGCAAAAAAATTTGTTAAAGCGTAAAAAACAGCAAGAAGAACGTGAAAAATTAAAAAAACTTAAGGAACAAAACAATGGATAAAATCAAAATAAAAGGTGGGAATCAGCTTAACGGTGAAATTTATATTAGCGGCGCAAAAAATGCTGCCCTTCCTTTAATTTGCGCCTCTTTGCTTACAAAAGAAAGTGTTACCCTTACAAATATGCCGATTTTGTCGGATATAAAATCTTTAAATTCTCTTCTTTTACAGTTGGGAACAATAGTTGATGATAAAATTGAAACAAAAGAAAATTTCGAATCTAAAACATATACATACACGACGGACACATTTGAAAGTTTGGTAGCTCCTTATGATTATGTTCGTAAGATGCGTGCATCATATTATGTTTTAGGTCCGTTGTTGGCAAGAGAAGGCCATGTTGAGTTGTCGTTACCCGGTGGTTGTGCTATAGGTGCAAGACCTATGGATATTCATCTTACTTCTTTAGAACTTATGGGTGCTAAAATTGAGATTAAAAATGGCTATGTTGTTGCTGATGCTAAAGATGGATTAAAAGGTGCACATGTTATTTTTCCTAAAGCTTCGGTTGGGGCCACTTGTAACATTTTGATGGCAGCAACTTTAGCTCATGGTGTTACAAAAATTGAAAATGCTGCCAAAGAGCCTGAAATTGCAGATTTGATAGATTTATTAATTAAGATGGGGGCAAAAATTGAAGGTAAAAACACATCAATTTTAACAATTGAAGGTGTAAATTCATTAAAAGGGGCCACTCATGAAGTTGTAGCAGATCGAATCGAAGCCGGTTCATATGCAATTGCTGCAGCAATCACAAAGGGAAGAATCGAGCTTATAAATGCAAGAGCAGAACATCTGCAAACACCTTTGAATATTTTGCGCAATATGGATATAAAAGTCATCGAAAAAGAACAAAGTATTACAATTGATGCCAGAAATGCTTTGATGCAAGGTCAAGATATTATGACAGATTATTACCCCGGCTTTCCGACAGATTTACAAGCGCAGTTTATGGCTTTAATGACAGTTGTTCCGGGAGCATCACTGGTAACCGAAAATATTTGGGAAAATAGGTTTATGCATGTGCCTGAGTTGATGCGTATGGGCGCAAACATCAATGTTCACGGCTATGCTTCGGCGATTGTCAGAGGTGTAAAAAAACTTTCGGGAGCACCTGTTATGGCAACCGATTTGAGAGCTTCATTTGCGCTTATTTTGGCTGGACTTGTTGCAGACGGAGAAACCATTGTTAACAGGGTGTATCACTTAGACAGAGGATATGAGCGTTTAGAAGAAAAGTTAAAAGCTGTCGGTGCTGATATTGAAAGAATTAAAGAACAAGATTAATTTAATATAAAGGATAGTATACATGAGAAAAATTTTACGACTTTTATTAGTGTTTATTTTATTCGGTTGTATGCAAAAACAAGAAGCATTAAATGGCGAATATAAAATGTCAGGCTTAGATGAAGATACCGAAGTAACAATTGTATTTAACGGAACAGAATTTGCCGGTTCTTCAGGTGTTAATAGATATTTTGGAAATTTTGAACAGTATGATAATAAGATAAAGTTTAATTTGGCAGGTTCAACAATGATGATGGGCCCTCAAAAGTTAATGAAATTTGAACAAGAATATATTAAAAATTTACATGAAATAGAAGAATTTTCGTTAAAGGATAATACCTTAGTTTTAAAAAACAATAAAGGTGTAGAACTTAAGTTTCAAAAGATGTAAATAATCCGTTATCTAATTTTTAACTAATGATTGATATAAATAGCTAAACTTTAAACTATTGTTGAGGTATAGCTATGTCCTTTAAAAATAAATTTCGTTCTGTTGTTGCTTTTATAACCATTGTGTGTTTTAGCTCTCATGCTTTTGCAACTCCTACAGGTTTTGCGGATACCTTATATCATTATGCTCGTACCAATCAGATAGCAAAAATAAGATATTTGGTTCAAAACATGGGATATGATATTGATGTTAAGAACGATGAAGGAAATACGGCATGGTGTTTAGCTAAAGAACAGAATAATACTTATGCTATGAGTATTTTAGCACAATATGGTGCAAATCAAAATCAAAGATGTAGCTTGCCTTGGGGAACTATCGGTACTGTTGCCGGTGTAACTGCTATTGGTGGTATTGTAGCAGCCGTTGCCGGAGGTGGCGGAGGCGGCGGAGGAGGAGACAGCTCTAATTCGTGTGAAGAGATTGACTGTGGTCCAAATGCATATTGTCGTTCTGGTGTATGTGAATGTAATGAAGGATCTGATTACTACGGAACTACAGAATGTCATAAAACTCTTAAATGTAAAAATGGTGCGCAATATGGCGATATTTGTTTATGTAATGTGGGTTACATAGGAGCTTTATGTGAAGACTGTGACGATGGCTATGAGCAAATAGCAAACGGAGATGTTTGTCAAATAAAAGCTTGCTTAGGTTTTGATATAATAGGTAGTTGTCCTGAAAATGCTCAAGGATGTCAGCAATGTCAAAGTGGTTCAGAAATAAAATATAAAATAACAGCTTGTAAAGAAGGATATGAGTTAAGCTCGGATAAGCGAAGTTGTGAACCAATAGATTGTACCGGTTATAATTTAACGGAATGCCCTGAAAATGCTCAAGGATGTCAGCAATGTCAAAGCGGTTCAGAAATAAAATATAAAATAACAAATTGTAAAGAAGGCTATACAGGTACATTTTGTAATGAGTGTGATGTAGGTTATGGAAAATATGGATCAAAAGAATGTCATGCAACGTTAAGCTGTGAGCACGGAACACAACAAGGTAATGCTTGCGTATGTGAAACAGGCTATGCTGGTACATTGTGTAATGAGTGTGATACAGGTTATGATAAATACGGCACGACAGAGTGTCATGCAAC
>JAZLAM010000012.1:0-49916 GCA_045613125.1 Alphaproteobacteria bacterium
TTGCAAATTTCTACTTTTTGCACTGCGTCAAAAAAACGTACGTTTAAATTATACTACTGATGTGCTTTAAAAAGCTTGAAACATAAGCCAAAGCGCTTGGTAAATGTGTTGCTTTTTTAACACATGTAACGTTACATATTAGGAGACTAAATTATGAAAAAAAATATTTTATTAACCACAACCGCTATGTTGTTATCTGCCATAACATTAAATGCAAATGCTGACTCAAACAGTGTAAATCTTGAAGTAGGAGCAATGTTTGTAGCACCATTTGAAATGGTGGCTGAACAGTATCTCGGTTTTGGTGTTATTTTAGCTGATGAAGGTGGTAAAAAAGTTGTTGTAGATACAACTGGAGCATTGGATGAAGGACAAACCACTGCTACCATGATGTCTACAGCCTCATTTCATAGTTACGAGAACCACGGTGATAGTGTAGAAATGTACTTAGGTTCGCTTAATGAAGGATTAATCAGAGTAAAAAACATATTAGCTGATAATTTTTCCAAGACACCAGACATATATATGATAAATGTTAATGATAATGAGCCTATAGAGCTAACTGTTAGGGGAGGAATTAAATGTGGCGTTGTTGGTGGATGGGATGCTAAGGTGGAAGAAGCCGGAAACGATCTGCTTATTCACGTTGGAGGAACTTTAGAAACGGCCGATTTAAGAGGACAAAATACTATGCTTGCTTGTTCTGGCGCTGCAACCGTTACTCTAGTTATAAATGAAGACACATTAACCGACTTAGCAGAAGATGCAATGACACAATAATTTTCTATATTCGCTCCCAACAACAGAAATGTTGTTGGGAGTTTTATCATTCTAAGCCTTAACATAGAAACAAAAAACTTCTAATTCCGCAATACATATTTAGCACAAAATTATATTCAAACAAAACTTATTGACATCAATCTTAAACTTATTTTCATAAATGAAGGTGTATAATCTGCCAAATAGTACTATAATTTTAAGGGGTAGATATGTCTTCTAAATATAAATTTTTAATGTTTCTGTTTGGTTTGTTTATCAGCACCAATGTCAATGCTTCCTATAAACCGTTATCTCCTTCCAGTTTTGATGCTTTATATTCACTAGCAACACATGGTAATGTTTCCGCTATTAACAACGCCATTGCAAGAGGTTTAAACATCAACTCTATCAACAAAGACGGAGATACAGGATTATGTGTGGCTGCTAAAAGACGTAATATGAAAGCTTTCAAATCATTTATACAAGCAGGAGCAAACCCATATCATCCTTGCACATGGGAAGTTAGAGGATATCGCGAATTTTTAGAAGCATCTGCTTCTGAAAAACCAAGAAAATTAGATACTGCAGTTAATGCAAAAGAACTTACCAACCCTAGAATGAGTTGGAAAACAAAAACTTTAATAGGAACAGGTGTGATTGCTTTAGGTGCCGGAACAGCCCTAGCCCTAGGTGGTGGAGGTGGAGGCGACGGAGTAGATCCTAATTGTGTCCACGGCACTTATATAAATGATATCTGTACTTGTTTTAGTGGATATACAGGTGCAAACTGTAACACATGCGCCCCAGGTTATGATGACTATGGAACTACAAATTGTCATTTAACTCTTTCATGTGATAAAGGAACGCAACGAGGAGACCAATGTATTTGCGACGCCGGTTACACCGGAACACTTTGTTCTGAATGTGCCCCAGGATACGGAAGAAATAGTAGTGGAGTATGTGTGCTTAAAGATGTAAAAATTGTCGGTTATAGCACTAATAAAAATATCAACAGTTCAAACATAAATAAGAGTAATTATGCTTATAGAGATATATTTGGTATGTTTTACGATGCCAGCCAAACTCCTCATGATATCGGTATATTACCTCAAAATCAACTTGCCAACAGTTATAACGTATATGTAGATGTAGAAGTAGGTGATACAAATACAACAATGCTTACAGGAACAGGAACAGCAACAATTACGCTTACACAATATAGTGATGGAGATGCGTATGGTTTATATTCCAACAATGCAGAAGATATTTTCAATAATTATACTAAAATTGAAGGTTCGGCAACCCCACTTTATGATACGATTAATGCTAATATTAATATCCAAAATAATCTTAGGGGTAATAGCTATGGAATTTTTGGTAACAATAAAATATATTCTATACAATTAGATAAGGGTGGTATGAATGAAGAATCTTCACTGTATCTGAATTCTGCCATAAATATCATGTCTACAGAAGGAAATTCTTATGGTATATATAACGAATCTTCAACAGGTGAAACCTACCATATCAATGAGTTAGGAGAAATAAATAATCTGGGAACAGATTATCTTTACAAGCTTCAATCAAACATGACTGTTAGTTCTGTTTCCGGTGATTCTTATGGAATTTATGGCTTAGGTAAAATAGAAAATTCAGGAGATATATCTTCAGCAAGCACCTCAGGAGTTTCTTACGGTATATACAATAAAAACGGAAGCGTAAGAAACTACAGAGCTATAAATAGCGCAGGCATATTAACTGATGGAATAATAAGTTCCAGCAACAGTGGAAATTCTTATAGTATCTTTGCCGAAAACTCTACCGTAACAAACGAAAATCTTATTGAATCTGCATCAATAGATGGTAATGCTTATGGAATTTATGCAATAAATAATTCTACCGTTAACAATACCAGTGGTATCACTGCTAAAAGCACAAACGGTAATGCCTATGGTATATATGGAAAGAACAGTAATATCGTCAATTCAACCCAATATTATGAGGTTATCGTTGAAGCAAAAAACGGTATCGCTTATGGAATTTATGGTGATGGAGGAAGCATTGAAAACTCTGGACGTATTCATGTCGTCGGGAAAGATGATTATAATGCTTATGGAATTTATGCAACTAATGGTGCCACTGTGCTTAATAAAGGAAATTTTTTATTTAACATAAATGGGAAAGAATTAAATCCGGATAATGGTAATTTATATTGCGATGAAACCGGATGCAAATTTCCTAACGGAGGATACGCAATTTATTTAGAAAATGGAGCAACATTTGTAAATGAAGGCTCTGTTATAAGTACCACATCTTTAAGTTTACCTCAAGGCACACAAATTTCTACAGGTGGAAGTTACAGTTCCGAAACACAAATTTCAGGAAACTTAGATGTTGCTTCAAAAGCTGTAAGTAAAGGTTTTGAAAATTCATATACATTAAATAATGCTGTTAACACACCTGATTCTTCAAACTTGAAAATCTCATCAGAATCTGTGTTGTTTGATGCTTCTTTACAAGGAAACGACATTATCTTAAACAAAAAAGGATTTGACAAACTTGTTGACAACAAAGATGTAGCTAAGTTCTTAGAGCAAAACTACGCTCAAGAAAATAATGAGCAACTTTTCACCACCCTAAAATCTGCAACAAATATCAAAGAGCTTAACAAACTTACAAACACTTTAACCGGACAAAACATTATTTCTCGTTTTGCCGATGAAGATTTAATTATGTCTCGTGAGCTTGATTTTGATATAAACGAAAAACTTTTCAATCTGCCAAACGGAAATTTTGCTTTATCAAATAATATGACAACAAGAATATTTGACGATACAGCAACTAGAACACAATATGCCATTTCAGGTATAGAGCATGCTAATATGCACTTTGGTGTAGGTTTGGCTATACAAGATATTGTATCAAAAGATATAAATAAAAATAATTCAAGACACAGCAAAAACTTTCAGTTTATGACACCTTTAAAATTTACAAATAAAGGTTTTAACACCGTTGTAACACCCAAATGGGCATACGCTTATGGTTCTTACGATAGAAACGGTTATGAAGGCAAAAATTTTGGAGGAACTATTGAAAAACAAACTGCCTCTCTTTCTGCTGAAACAAGATATCCTGTCAAACTTTTCGGCTTAGATTTTGCTCCAACTTCAGAAATTAACTTAAGCGCTTATCAAACCAAAATTTCAGAAGATGCAAACAGTTATGCTCTTTCCTCTGATGATACAACTTATTCTGCAACTTTCGGTATGGGAGCTTACATTTCTTCATCAAAAGACTGGGCTAAAAATCATAAATTAAACTTTATGGTAGGCGCAATGCTTTATCACGAATTTGCTGATCCTTATGCTCTACAAATGAAGATAAAGGGTATGAACGGATCATTTACGTTACGTGATGAAAATCGCCAAGCTAATTATATCGTATTACGTTCTAAATTTGACTATACAAAAGATAATATCTCTCTTTACAGCGATTTCTTATCTTATGCTGATAGTGAGTTTAGAACCAGATTAGATATAGGTTTTAAATATCACTTTTAATATCGGTTAAATCTTATATCCCTCGATATAATCGAGGAGGTATTTGTTACTTACTTTAAGTTGAAGCTGGTAGTAAATGTTATTGTTTAATTACAAACAACAACCGTTATTTATACACTATTAAAATCGATGAAAACATCTATCATCGCGTATGTTGTTGGTTGGGAAAATCTAATCGGGAGATAGCTTGACCTCACTCAATCGGAGGTATGGCGGTATTATATTTTTTGTTTCAGAGGCATAACGGTCTACAAAGTCATCGCTCGATTGCGATAAGCAATCGTTCAGCGATTTTCAAATTAGTTAATCGGAAGGTCCCTTGACATTTCTTGGCAGAAACGAGGGACGACTTTTATTATATTTTTTAATAAACAAGAATCGCTACAATCTCTTTATTTACAACACTTTCAGCGATTTTAAACTGCTCGATTTAAACGTACGTTTAAATCAAGCAGTTTTTTTGATGTTTTTTTCGAACTTCAGTTTCTTCTAACTATTTGAAAAACAATAAAATGCAAATTTTAAATTTTGCAATTTTCTCCTTTTTGCACTGCGTTAAAAAAACGTACGTTTAAATTACACTACCGATGTGCTTGAAAAGATTGAAACATAAGCCAAAGCGTTTGGTAAACAGATTCACTTTTTTAGCACTTGTAACGTTACATTTAGGAGACTTAATTATGAAAAAAACTTTATTACTTGCCACAACAGCAATGCTTTTATCTACCGCTGCTATGAACACAAATGCTGCATCAAACAGTGCTGAATTAGAAATAAGCGCTTCATTTATGAAACCATTTGAATTTCTTAGAGAACAATATCTTGGTTTTGGTATGATTTTAGCTGATGAAGGCGGTAAAACCGTCATTGTTAAAAACGATGGCACGTTAGACCCAACATCTACTGCTACCATGATGTCAACATCATCTTTTACAAATTATAGTAATGCTGGATTTACAATAGGTTCACTTAATGAAGGTTTAATTAGAGCAAAGGGTTTCTTAACAAATTCTAGTGGTGGATTATCTTTCGTGGATTTAGACGAAGGTGCTATAAATGCGTTGGCAACTATTAGTTTTAGCAATGAAACTGTAGAATTAAAAGATAATGATGGTAATACATGCGGAACAGTAAGTGGTTTAAATTATAAATTAACAAAAGATGGTGAAGATGTTTTAATTCATGTAGGAGGAAAATTAACTACGGCAGATTTAAGTGGTATCACAGGAACAATAGAGTGTGATGCTTATACAACTGTAACAGTTGTTTTAAATGATGATAACTTTGCCACAGCTCAAAATGCTTTTCATCAAGGATGGTAAGATAGCCACATAAAGCTACAACAATAATATAAAGAGCCTAACAACTGTTTTTGGTGTTAGGCTCTTGATAAAATTAAGGACCATATAATACAAAAAAATCTGCAATAAAAAGGTCTAGCATTATCTAAACGATTTTGTTAGACCTTTAATAAAAAGTTGTTGCATTTATATCTGAGATGGTATAAAAAATTAAGCATAAACTTGCTGTTAACAAACGCTTGTTATCAGGTTGTTAAATAGAAAAAATTTTGCCATATGAAGACAAATTTACCATGAAAAAGTTTTTATATATTATATGTTTTTGTTTTTTATCGTTTAATGTTCGTGCCGAAACGTTGGTTTTGAGTGAAGAGCTAAACTTTGGTAAGTTTGTACAAGTTAACGGAAATACATCTACCATAACGATTGATGCAAATGGCTTAAGAACAATGGTTGGGGCTGTGAATGCTTCAAGCAAACCACCACAAGAAGGACGTTTGACTTTTGTGGTGGATAACGCTCAATATACAACCGAAGAAAATAAATTTATATTAAATCCTACAAGTCAGGGAAATTTGCCTCATTGTTCGGCCAGCATAAAAAATTTAACTTTTAACAACCAGGAAGCCATAATAAATTCGGAAACAAACTCAAGTGTTACGACAGGTGTCGGTGCTACGTTAGAACTTGGGGGGTATTGCAAAGAAGGATATTATACCGGATCTTTGGTGGTGGATTATGAGCATGTTGTTAGCCTTGATAATACGGAAAGCTCAAGTAATAAGATGGTTTTGGTGCCATTTGCTTTTGAGGTTGAGGAGCCTCTTAGTGCAACCGTTAAAAAGCATATGAACTTTGGCTCGTATATTTCACCAAAAGAAGATGCGACCATAGTTTTAACACCAGATGGGGCAATTGTTAGAAATATTTCTGCTGTTGGAACCACGCAACCACATGGGGCAACAATTGAGGTTGAGGGGGTTAGTAATCGAAGTGTCAGTATAAATTTTGAAACGGAAGAAACGCTTTTAACCAATGATAACAATGAAAATCCTGTTTCTTTACGGGCAGACAACTTTACTTTATATCCCGGAAAAACAATTCGTCTTCCGGATATGGGAGAAACAGTAAGTTCTAAACAAGAGGTTTTTGTCGGTGCAACTTTGCATGTGCCACAAAATACACCACCGGGAGAATATAAGGGAAATATAATTATAACTTTTTTATATAATTACGACTAAGGAGAAAACGATGTTTAAAAAAATTTGTTTAATTTCAGCATTTTGTTTGTTGACACAAAATGTGTTGGCAAGTGTGGGTATTTTCCCGCAATCTTTGTATTTTGATACAAACTCAAAACAAAAATCTCAAACTGTTACAGTGATAAACGAAACAGAAGAACCACAAGCTTATAAAATATCCGTAAAAGATTATGAACCTGATGGTAAAGGTCAGATGAAAGAAGTTGCGTCAACCGACAATTCTGCTAAAGATTTTATTATGTTTTCTCCTAAGCGTTTTACTCTTCCACCGAAGAAAACACAAAATGTGCGTGTCGCCATCAGAAAAACTTCTGAAGCAAAAGATGGAGAATATGTTTCTTTTTTACATGTGGCTGAAACCGAAAATAATTTTGGTAAAAAGCAAGAAATGAAACCTGAAAATGAAGAAGGAGTTTCTCTTAATGTGAAAATGTATATGGCAACAGCTATTCCGGTTACAATTGCTAAAGGAAATTTGGTGGCTCAAACAGATGTTTTAGGTTATAAGCAAAAAGGCGACAAATTTGAAGTTGAACTTCAAAGAAAAGGAACAAAAAGCTCTAGAGTAAATGTTGTTTTGCTTGATGCTGATAAAAAAGAAGTCGGTAGAGTTAATGGTGTGGTTATCAAAAAACCGGATGGAAAACGTACCATAGGTGTCAAAATTAAAGAAACTGAAACAAATACTAAGCCTACATACTTAAAACTTGAAGATGCAATTACAAATAAAGAAATTATGCGTCAAAAAATCAGTTTATAGTTATATTTTATTCGGACTGTTTTGTGGACTGCCGGCAATTTTATTTGCCAATGAACTAAGCCAAGAATCGGAAGATTCTGTGGTAAGTCCTTCTATATCGGAACAAGCTGAAAACAGTGTTAATTCTGTTTCGGAAGGTGCTTCGGTAAATTTGCAGACATCAGAATCAACTGGGAGTACGGTAAAACCTGCTTTGGAAGAATATGTTCCGGAAGATACTGAACTTATATTGTCTTATACTTTGCAAGGGCATGCAACAGATGATTATATTTATGCTTATTTCTACGATAAAATCTTATATTTACCGTTTTCACAACTTGCAAGTGTAATTGGTATAAAATATGATGTAAAAAATCAGGTTCTGAAGGCATATTATCAAAATGAGCCGGATCATATCTACCAGGCAGATCTTAAAAATTTTACGGCTAAAAACGGTTCATCGGATGTTAAGATGAGTACAAGTGATTATCGAGAATTTGATGATACTATCTTTTTTTCTGCCGAATTATATTCAAGATTGTTTGGTATTGATATTGCCGTAAATTATTATTCTATGGAGATGTTAATTGATGGTAAGAAAGAATTTCCAACACTTATAAAATTAAATGCAGCTAAAAGGCGTGGAAAAAGTACTTATCAATTGCCAGACAGAAGTTTTAAAGACTATGAACAGGATAATAGATTTATAGGTATGCCTGTTTTTGATTTACAATTAGGTAAATCGTGGGGATATTCGGCAACAAATAAAAAATATACCAATTCAGACTCATATGCTATTAACTTTTCCGGTATTGCTGCCGGGCTTGATTTTAATAGTTATTTTTCCGGTAACTCTAATAACAATCATGAACCGACCATAAGATTTAATGCCGGACGTGTTTTTTTAGATGAACCTACCAATGCTCTGAATTTAAGAACATTAAAACTTGGTGATATAAGTGGAATGAACGGTTCGTTTTTTGTAAGGGGAAATGCCGGTCGTGGTATTAGTATTTCAAGCTTTAAAAATCTTGTCATGTCTGCGGATAAAACCATTGATATTACAGGCCCGTTACCCGATGGATGGGAAGTTGAGCTATATTGGAACAATATGCTTTTGGGATATAAGCAAAATAGTGTAGACGGAGAATATAATTTTCCGGATATTCCTGTTTCTTACGGATTAAATAAGTTTAAGTTAATTTTCTATGGGCCATATGGTGAAGTAAGAACCGAGGAAAGGAGATATTATTCGGGAACATCTCCGGTAAAAAAAGGTGAAATAGGGTATAATATAGCTGCTTATCAACCGGGTAGATATATGTTTGAAAGTGGAAATGATAATGGTAAGGACACAGGCAATGTCCCCGTTGTTGATAGTAGTTTTTATTATGGCTTGAGCGATTATACCACACTTATCGGCGGTTTAACATATACGCCTGATGCTATAACACAAGATGAGGCACAAAAATTTGGTATGATTGGTGTGCAATATGCCGTTAAAGGTAGCTCAGTGCAATATAATTTAGAGCGCAATTTTGATACCGGTAAATTGGCTCAACATATTGAATGGCAAGGAGATGCGTATATCGGAACGGTTTATGCTGCTTATGATGATTATAATGAAATTCATTCACCTACTTCATATCAGGGAGATGAATATTTGAAAAATAAACTGGAATTTCGTTTTAATGGTAGTGCTCCGTGGCGTATACCTTACAGTATTTCGTATTCAACAGGTAAAAAAGAAAGCAATAATCAGGCCTATGAAGATGTTACTGCCCGTGTTTCGAGAAACTTAGGAAGAAGTTGGTATCTTTCAGTTGAAGATAATTATTCTATAATGTTAAAAACAAATGAGATTAAAACCAGTTTATATCATAGTTGGAGAGATTTTACTTGGCAAACGGATTTAACTTATAAAGCAAAACCGGAAAATAAATTTACAGATTTAAATTCGCAACTTACATGGAGAAGTGATCGTTATACATATTATACCTTAAGATATCGTCGAGATCTTCAATCTCAAATGGATTATTATAGTTTTTCAGGTTCAAGAGTTTTTCCTTTCGGTGGTTTATCGCTTAATACATCTATTGATCGAAATAAAAATTTTTCCATATCGCTCAATTATAATATAAGCTTTGCTAAAGAACCTGATCAAATCGGAATCTTGACTTCTGCAAATTCTAAACTTTCGCATTCAGGATCGGTTTATGTCAGAGCAACAGATGAAACTGGTGCACCGGTTGAAGGAATAGGCTTAAGTGCAAATAGCACATCAAGTCAGGATAAAACAAATGAAAACGGAAATGCGTTTTTGACTGATCTTTCATCATATGAAAAAACAATTATTAGCGTTGATTTGGAAAGTATTGATGATTTAAGTTTAAAACCGGTATTTGATCATAAAAAGATGGTATTGCGTCCGGGAACGATAAAAATTGTAGATATTCCGTTTACTCATGTTGGTATGATTGAAGGACAAATTGCAAATCCGACCGGTAAAAGATTGTATGGTTATAAGGTTGCAGTTATTAATGAACAAGGTGAAGAGAAATCTTATACCTTTGCAGATTTGGACGGATATTTCTTAATGGAAGATGTTCCGTATGGTACTTATAAACTGGTTATTTCAAAAGATAATACCGAATTGACTGTTTTGCCGGATATTAAAGTTGAAGATTTTGACTTATATTTAGGAGATATATCTGTGAATGAAATACCAAAATTTGATAAAACTACGCCGAATTAATTAGAAATAGACAATAGAAAAAACAGCTATGAATCCGTAAAAAATTAACCCTATTGGATAGGAAAAAGCAACCTTAAAATCTGTTGATGATGGAACGGCATTTTCTATGATTATGGTTTGTAATAAAATATAAAGTATGTAGTTAAAGATATTTATATTTACATTGTCAAAGTACCAAATGTTTAAATAGTAGCCTATGGGAAGTAAAAATAAGGGAGCTAAGGCAGCAGGGAGTGCGTTATATGAGGTTATGTTTCTGAAACCTACGCTTCCCATAACATAATTTCCGTTACCGTCTCTTCTCGGAATAAGGTCATAGCTTGTCGGACGCGCATTCATAATTAAACCTATTGCAAAGTGCATGGTTTCGTGCAAAATTGTACCGGGAATGTTTATTATAGCACTAAGCCATAAGTTTGAGTATGTGGCATATTTTAGTTTTAATAAAACAATTACAAGCAATAACATTAAGAATCTGTTATTAACAATCCATTCTAAAGTTTGCTGATTTGAAATAAAAGTGCTTACTTTTGACGTTAATAAAAGAATAAAATCCATATGATTTCTCGTAATTAAGATGCTTTTTCCAAAACCTTTATGCCTGCAAGATAAGTATTAAGAAACAGCTCACATATAGTATGTTTGTTGATTTTACTAAAACTATCTAAGGCATCGGTGGTTAAAAAAGAACTGATGGCAAATAGAGAAAGCCATAAAACCTGTATTGAAAGGGTAAGTTCAGGAAACTCAATTTCAGGGAACATATTTTTAAATTCTCTTTCAATTAATTTTGTAATTTGCACAACTCTTTTTAGATATATTTTTGAAAAATGTCGTTTGTTGTTTAACAGATGAAAATTGTGAACCAAAAACCATAGATTTTTGTTTTCAATTACAAAACGAATAAACTCTCTGACATATAAGTTAAGTCTTTGATATGGAGTGCCTGAAGTTTGGAGTTTTATTAGAGCCGTATAAAGTTGTTCTAAAGTAAGATAATTTTGTATTAATATGAAGTTATCCATATTACCAAACTGATTATATATAGTTCCAACAGAATAACCGGAAGCGTCAGAAAGTTTACGAGCAGTCAAAAATTCGGCCCCTTTTTTTCTAATCAGTTCACGACCTTTGTTAACTAAATTTTCTTGAATCTTGTCTTTACTCATGATAAATCTTATATCTAAATTAACACTTTTTCTATATTGTGATGTATATATACATCAAAAATGAACAATGTTCAATTTTTTTCTTTAATATATCGGAGGGATTATGAATAAGTTATTGTATAGTTTGCTAGCGTTGACAATTATTGCTTTCAATGCAAATGCTCAAGAAGGTTTCTTTGATGATATTATGCAAACCGAAGAAATGAAACAAGATGCGAAAGAAGAAAAAACAGTAGAAAAAGGACAAATGGATGCTGTTAAGTTACTGGCTAGTAAACCCAAAACTCTCAAAATTGAAAAGAAAAATAAGATAGTAGTGGTTGAAGAAGCAGATGCTAAGAAAATTGTCCCTGTCGTGTATGAACATGCTCCAATGGGGCTTTTGTGGTTAGCACCTGTTTCTGAGATAGAATATATTAAAGTAAAATTGACACCTGTTGAATTAAAAGATTATCCCAATACTTATAAGGCTACAAATTTACCGAAACCGCTTCCGGATTTAAGAGAAGTTATGATCAGTTTCGGTACTTCCAATTCCTTATGGCGTATTGTCTCTTATGGAGATTTTATTCAAGATGATACAAAGGCTTCAAAAGGATTAGATCTTTATAATAAATATTATGCAATGCTTGAGAAAAAATATGGTAATGCACAAGAATTTTATACTCCGGCAATGTCGAATGTTGAGGAAAGTGTGCCGAATCCTGATGGAACAACATCTACAGCTATCAGACAATTAGAAATGGGAATAGGAGATGAGGGCTTTTTGGAAAAATTAGCTTCAGGAGAAGCCGTCCTTTATTCGACATTTAATAATGAAATGGTGTCTGTCACTTTAGCTTTATTTGCAGATGGTAATAATCAGAGTTATATAGTGATAGATTATAAAAATTTGGTTTTACAGAAAAAAACAAATGATGATATTTATGATGCGCTGTAAATGTTTTTAAGGAACTATATATGAAACAAGTTAGTTTTTGCGGAATATCCGGTAGCGGAATGAGTGCCCTTGCTCAAGTTTTGAAGGTTAAAGGTTTTGATGTTTCCGGTTCTGATAGAAGTTTTGATTGCGGTAAAGATATAAAAAGTAAGATAGCTCTTGAGGAAGTAGGGATTAAAATTTTTCCGCAAGATGGATCATCTATTAGTAAAAGTACACAATGTTTGTACGTTTCAACAGCAGTAGAAGATACTATTCCGGATATAAAAAAAGCTAAAGAGTTGGGTGTCGATATAAAAAAAAGATCGGATTTGTTAGCCGAAATTTTTAATTTAACAGAATATGGTATTGCAGTTGGAGGAACCAGCGGAAAAACAACAGTAACAGCTATGATTGGTTTTATATTAGATAAATTAAATTATAAACCTGTTATGATAAATGGCGGATTGTTGAAAAATTATGCAAATCAAAAAGGTATTCCGAATGTTATTTTAAATGATAACAGCAAAGTTTGTGTGATAGAAGCAGATGAAAGCGATGGTTCAATTGAAAAATATTATCCGTATATTGCTGTTGTCAATAATATTAGTATTGATCACAAACCGATTGTCGAATTACAACAATTGTTTACAAGATTTGTAGAAAAAGCATCAAAAGGAGCTGTAGTAAATTTAGACTGCAAAAATTCGGAAGTTTTATTAAATAAGAATAATATTGTAACATTTTCAATCCGTAGCCCAAAAGCAAATGTTTATCTTTACGATATTAAGCCTCTACAAAATTCAATAGAATATAAACTAAATAAAAAAACATATCGATTGAATTTAACAGGTTCTTTTAATGTTGCAAATGCTGCTTGTGCAATTGCAGTTTGTACAATTATGGGTATAACAGGAGATGTTGCTGCAAAAACTTTAGAAGGATTTTTAGGAACTAGGCGTCGTTTAGATGTTATAGGTATAAAAAAACAAATTACAGTAATAGATGATTTTGCTCATAATCCGGATAAAGTTGCCGCTTCAATGTCAGCATTAAAAGATTATGAAGGACGTCTTTTAATTATGTTTCAGCCTCATGGTTTTTCTCCGATGCGGATGATGGGGCGTGGCATTATGGAAAGCTTTGCTCAATTTATGAAAAAAGATGATATACTTTTTATGCCTGAAATTTTTTATGCCGGAGGAAGTGTTACAAGGGATATTTCTTCAAAAGATTTGGTAGATTATGCAAAAAAAATAGGTATTAATGCAGAGTTTTATCAAACAAGAGAGGAAATAAAAAATAGATTTCTGAGTTTAGCAGAATCTGGAGACAGGATAGTAGTTATGGGTGCGAGAGATAATTCTTTGCCTGATTTTTGTGAAGATATACTTGAAAGATTGTGATATGGTATTGTTAAAAAAAGGTGATAAAATTGCAATAGTATCTCCGTCAGCGTGTATTGAAAAAAAATCACTTGATCGAGGTGTCGCATGGTTTGAAGATAAAGGTTTTGAAGTCGTTTTAATGCCACATGTGTATGCGTCAAATTTTTATATGGCTGGCACAGATAAAGAAAGAGCTGATGATATAAATAAAGCTTTTGCTGATAGTTCGATTAAGGCAATCTTTTGTTCAAGAGGTGGCGCAGGAGCTACAAAAATGCTCGATTTTTTAGATTTTGAATTAATAAGAAAAAATAAAAAACCTGTTTTTGGATTGAGTGATTCTACTGCGCTCCAAAATGCATTATATCAAAACTCCGAGGTTGTTTCTTATACAGGTTTTTTACCGGTTTATGATTTAAAACATGAGAAACTTGATTTGAAAATTGAAAAATCACTGCAACAGATATTTGATGGTCTAGAGCAAAATATACATAGCGGAAAAAAAATAATCGAAGGAAAAACTGAGGGAATTTTGGTTGGAGGAAATTTAAGTGTTTTATGTTATTTGTGTGGAACACCATATTTTCCTGATTTAGAAAATAAGATTTTATTGTTAGAAGATGTTGGTGAAAAGTCGTATAAGATAGATTTGATGTTAAACCAACTTAAGCAACAGAAAAATTTTGATAAATTAAAAGGACTTATTTTTGGCTCATTTACTAAGTGTATTGTAGAAGATAATCAAGATGGTTCAGTTGAAGATATTATTTTGTGTTTTGCTAAACAATTATCTGTCCCATCAATTTATGATGTAGATTATGGACATATTTCGAGCCGATATGTTTTACCACTTGGTTCAAAGATAGAATTAGATGTTGGTAAATCAGTTATTAAAATACCAAGTTTATGATGTTTTCAAGGTTTTTAAGGTTAAGTTTATTTATAAGGTTAAAATACATTTTTATACCTTCCCAACCTTTGCTGTTATAAGCTATAAAACTTCCGATAATCCAAAAATTTGCTCCTGGTAGAAACATCCAACAGAATTTGTAGCTAACTTTAGGTAAATCAGTTTGTTTGTCATGAATTTGTGAGCCTACTGTATCTAAATGATATCCTAAAAAATATCCTAAGACACCGTTAAAAACTAGACTTTCAGGTAAATACGACATAATGATCATATAAAAAAAACCAAATAAGGGAAAAAAATATGGAGCTATTACAATTAGCCAATTACCTTCTCCGACAAATCCCATTTCTCCACCTGACCCATCAGGATCTAATCTGATATGTTTGATTTTATGAAAAGTAATAAGAGCAAAAAAAGAATGCGTCAGTTCATGAGCAACAATTTGCATGGATGTTTTTACTGACGAATCGGCCATGGTGCGCGCGATAAAATACATAAAGAAACCGGCACCTAAGGCTATGTATCTAAAGTTTACAAAATGAAAAAAATCAAGTGAAGTAAAAAGAGCCGGAAGAGAACATAACATATATAATGCTATCGGCCATTTGAATAAATTTATAATTCTATCAAAAACTTTTGCCATAATAAAACCTTTCATGCAGGCTTTTATATATAATATTTTCTTAACTATTTCATCTTTTTTAGATGATATATTAACATTCAAATAAAAAAGTGATAATATATTGAATTAATTGTAAATAAGAACTTGTAAATTATTTTATTCGCTTTAATATAACTAAAAATACTTTTAATCTGGGAGAATATTATGGTTGAAAATGCAATGTATGATTTTGTAGTAAATGATGAAGATGAGGTTTTACTTTTGTTATATGCAGGTAAAACAGAGCCTAAAGATGCAAGAATTGTTTTAAATGTGGCAGAAAACAGTGCTGAACTTTATCGTAATGAGGCTGAATGTGTTATTCTTGACAATATTCCTAATGATATTTTTGATAGTTTAGCTGATACAGATAAGCTTTTGGTATGTGAGATTTCTGATACGGAAAAAGAAGAAGATAGCGAAATTGTTTTTGCTTATGAAGCAGATATAGAAGATTAATTTTACTTTTTAAAAGCACTTCTAAAGTGTGCATGAGTTATTGCAATAGCCAGTGCATCGGCTGAATCGTTATTTTTAGGTTTTGCAGTAGGAAGTAAAATTTTTACCATGGTTTCAACCTGAGATTTTTCTGCTCTACCGACACCAACAGTCGCTTTTTTAACTTTGTTAGGTTCATATTCCGTAAGTGGAATATGATAACTTCCGGCAGATAAAATAACAACACCTCTTGCCATGCTTAGTTTTAATGAACTTGCAGGATTAGAGTTTAAAAATGTCTGTTCAATAGATGCTTCATCAGGGTTATATGTTTCGATAACGTTGCATAAAGTACGGTAAATTATATCCAAGCGTTGTTCGATAGGGAGTTTTGCATCAGTTGGGATAAAACCGTCTGCAATATATGTCAGACGGTTATTATTTACCTCAATAATCCCCCAGCCGGTTGAGGAAAGACTAGGGTCAAGTCCTAATATTTTTACCAATTTATTCTTTTTCCAATTCAGCCATAACAGAATCGGCAATTTCAGCATTGTGATAAACATGCTGAACGTCATCGTCTTCTTCTAAGGCATCAATAAAGTCTAAGAATTTTTTAGCTGTTTCGACATCGGTAATATCTACTTTGACTGTTGGCTTAAAGTCTAATCGGGAAGCTGATGGTGTGCCGAATTTTGTTTCTAAAGCTTCTGTTACAACAGCTAAATCATCAGGTAAGGTTTCGATTTCATGAAAATCTTCATCAGATATAACATCATTTGCCCCTGCTTCCAGAGCTGTTTCAAACATGGTGTCTGCATCGGAAACACTGGCCGGATATTGTATAAAACCGATACGTTCAAAATTAAATGCGACAGAACCTGTTTCTCCCATTGCTCCACCACGTTTGCCGAAAATTGTTCTTACATTGCTTGCTGTACGATTTTTGTTGTCTGTTAAAGCTTCAACGATGACGGCAGCTTTGTTAGGGGCAAATCCCTCATAACGCATAGATACAAAATCTGCTCCACCGGCTGTTTGATTAGCTTTTGCAATGGCTCGTTCGATGTTATCTTTAGGCATACTTTCGGCACGTGCTGCTTGTATAGCTAAACGTAAACGTGGATTTTTATCAGGCTCAGGAATGCCACTTTTTGCTGCTACGGTTATTTCTCTGGCTAATTTTGCAAATACACGAGCTTTCTTTGCATCTTGAGCGCCTTTTCTGTACATAATATTCTTAAACTGTGAATGTCCTGCCATTTTTATCTCCTTAAATTTTTTTTGCTTTATACCTTATGCAATAAAATATCGCAAGAATTTTTTTATTTAAATTCATTTTTTACAAGTTCACCTTTTACAAGTAAAAAAGCGGGTGTTTTATCACCAAAATTACGATATTTTTCAGCTAAATTTACGGCCTCAAAATCAGTGTTTATTTCTTTTATTGAATTTTTCTTTTTTGTATTTTCTTTTTTTGTTTTTGTAAAATTTTCTTGAGACGGTTGTTTGTCAACCGGAGCATCTTTTGTTTCGTCTTCTTTATTTTTATTAATTTTAATCTCAGCCGGTGTTTTTAGAATTTTATCTAAAATATCTTGCGTTTCTTTTGAACGTCTGTTGGTAAACACAATATTTTGTTTTTCAATCGGTAATTTTTCTAGCACTTTTTCTAAATTTGCCAATTGGTGTTTTTTCTTAATTAAATTAATATCATCAACAACTAATATGTTTATTGAGTTAAAATCAATCTTATTTTCGGCTGAAATATCAAGTAATAAGTCAGGCGTTGCAATAATGACATTTGCTTCCGAATTTATGTCTTGATTGTTATCTTGCAAAGTTTCTTCACAAATTTCATGGTATTTGTTAAAAACCGCTAATCTATCCGATATAACAACCGACTGTGAAGAATCGGCTGTGATAATCAAAATATTTTGCCCTTGACGACGAGATATAATATCAATAAGAGGAAAAACGTAAGAACATGTTTTTCCACATTTTCTAGGAGCTATTGCAAATATATCTTTCCCTTCTAAAATAGATGGAATAACGTCAATTTGAACTGTCGTTGGCTTTTTTATCCCTAATTCTTCAATTGCTTTTATGGTTTTTTCACTTAATCCCAAATCTTTAAAATTCATATCAAATCCTTTATTTGTTTCATCATAAATTATGAGGTATCATATAGCTTTGGCTTTAAGAGTCAAGATTTTATGATTAGAAATAAACTTTAGTTTTTACTTTGTCAGATAACGTACTTGACAAAACAGAGTTTTTTATGTTAACCTCCAAAGATAGATAACAATTTTTATTTAATAACAATTTTTAATAAAATTATTATATGTCAGAGATGAAAATGAATTCACGTATTGAGCGTTTAGCACGCTTTGTTGAACTTTACCCTAATGAAGCAATTGAGTTAATTGCTTTAGGTGAACCTGTATCAATAGCTTTGTTGAAAGCTATTAAAAGGAAGAATAAGCTGATTATAGATCAAATCTTTCAGGTAGATTTTGATATCTATACTGTTTATGATCCTTATTCTATTTATGATTCGGTTCATAAAGACGACACTCTTGCTATATATAACTTTATGCAAAGTTATTATGGTCAGTTCTACTTGAATGTGATTTTGAATCGTGTTGTGTTGTGGAAAAATTTTTTAGCTTGTGCTACCGGTTCACTTTTTAACTCGGGTAAGCTGACAGAAAGACTGAAAGAGTTGCTTGAAGCTAAAGATTATGATAAGGCTTCACATTTTGTAGGCTTTTGTAACAGGAGCTATTATAAAAAGCTTCAATATGGTATTCCTGTGGAGATGTTATTGGAGTTTTTTGAGTATGCAACGGAACATAACTGTGAAATAGCTAAAAGCTTTTTCGATGTTAGATATTTGGCAAACCAAAATCTACTGACAGAAAGTGTTGTAAAAGCATATTTAGCTAGTTACCCTACTTTGCAAAAAGGTGTAAAAAATCTATTGCGTAAAAAAGGTGGCCTAGAAGCGCTTAAGCAACTTAATGATGCCGCAATTGTGGGTATCCTCTACTCATTAGGAAAGAAGTAATTTTGTATTCCCCCGAAAGATGTCTTTCGGGGGAATATGTTTAGTAAATAGGAAATTCGCGACAAAGAGATATCATTTTTTGTGCTGTTTTTTCTATTATAGAATCGGCATTTCCTGAAGATAAAGCATCAACAACGTCACCTATGGCATTTCCGATATATATAAATTCTTTTTCTTTAAAACCTCTGGTTGTTCCGGCAGGTGTCCCGACTCTGATGCCTGATGTCACTTTTGGAGGCATCGGATCAAACGGAATAGCGTTTTTGTTACAGGTAATATGAACTTTTTCTAATGCTTCTGCAACAATATCTCCGGTTAATCCTTTAGGACGTAAATCAACAAGTAAAAGGTGTGTATCTGTTCCGCCTGATACCAGATTTAAGCCTCTTGCCTTTAATGTATCACCCAAAATTTTTGCGTTACGAACTACTTGTTCGGCATATCTTTTAAACTCTGGGCTTAGATCTTCTTTGAAGCATACTGCTTTACCGGCAATTACGTGCATTAATGGCCCCCCTTGTGTTCCGGGGAATATTGCAAAATTAATTTTTTTCGCAATATCTTCATTGTTGGTTAAAATCATACCACCTCTCGGCCCTCTTAAAGTTTTGTGTGTTGTAGTGGTTACAACGTCGGCAAATTCCAGTGGATTAGTGTGTGTCCCTCCCGCAACAAGGCCGGCAAAATGAGCCATATCAACCATGAGATAAGCACCGATTTTATCTGCAATTTCTCTAAAACGAGCAAAATTAATTTGTCTTGGATATGCTGAACCACCGGCAATTATAAGTTTTGGTTTTGTATCTAAAGCTAAACATTCAACTTCATCATAATCAATGAGGCCTGTATCTTGACGAACGCCATATTGAACAGAATTTAACCATTTACCGGAAATAGAAACTTTTGAACCATGGGTTAAATGCCCGCCGGCATCAAGACTCATTCCCATAATAGTATCATTGGGTTTTAGCAAAGCTACATAAACTGCAGTGTTTGCTTGTGAACCTGAATGAGGCTGAACATTTGCAAATTTTGCATTAAAAAGTTTTTTAGCTCTTTCTATGGCAAGTGTTTCAACTTGATCAACAAATTCGCAACCATGGTAATAGCGCTTATTAGGATATCCTTCCGCATATTTATTTGTTAAAATTGATCCTTGAGCTTCTAAAACTGCTTTAGAAACATAGTTTTCTGAAGCAATCAGTTCAATTTGATCTGATTGACGACAAGCCTCACCGTTAATGGCATCAAAAATTTCTTTATCCGTAGTTTCTAAGTCTTGAGTAAAATTCATACTTAATTCCTTTTAATCATCGAGTTTATTTAATCTGTTTTGGTGACGACCACTTTCAAATTTGGTATTAATAAAAATTGTACAATATTTTATAACATCTTCAATATTCATTGTCCTTCCTCCAAAAACAATAATATTGGCATTGTTGTGGGCTTTTGCCATTTGAGCTACATAATCATCATATATAAGAGCAGCTCTAATACCTTTATGTCTGTTTGCCGCAATTGAAATTCCGACTCCGGTACCACAAATTAAAATTCCTAATTCTGCTTTTTGAGCTAAAATATGTTCAGCCATTTTATCGGCATAATCGGGATAATCAACCGAATCGGTAGAATTTGTACCTAAATCATCAATATCAAAGCCTTGTTTTGCAAAGTGCTGTGTGAGAGCATTTTTCATATCAAGTCCACCATGATCTGATGCTATTGCAATTTTCATTACTGTTCTCCTTTATAAATTTGCCTCAGTTGAGCATATTTTGAAACTTAAAAAAAGCATTTTTTCACATATATGCAAAAAAAATGAAAAAAAATGAAAAAAAGTGTTGACGTAAGCAAAAATATTTGTATATATGTAAATCACCGCGAAGGTACGGGAGGGCCGGTTGGCAGAATGGCTCATGCAGAGGACTGCAAATCCTTCTATATCGGTTCGATTCCGGTACCGGCCTCCAAGTCATTCCGACTTAGCTCAGCGGTAGAGCAATCGGCTGTTAACCGATCGGTCATCTGTTCGAATCAGATAGTCGGAGCCAAAGTAAACCACCCGTCAGGGTGGTTTTTTTATTTATTGTGGATACAACGATGAGGCAAGTATGATAAAAATATATAAACGTATCTTTATATTAACCGGTGCAGGAATATCTGCCGAATCCGGAATTGGAACTTTTCGAGATGCAAATGGTTTGTGGAATAATCATAAAGTTGAAGATGTGGCAACTGTTGAGGCTTTTGAAAAAAATCCGCAATATGTTCATCGTTTTTATAATGAACTTAAGCCTGATTTGTTAGAAGCAAAACCCAATTTGGCTCATCTTTGTTTAACAAAGTTACAAACAAACTATAATGGTAACGTTGATATTGTTACACAAAATGTAGATACATTGCATGAAAAAGCAGGTTCTAAAAATGTATATCATATGCATGGAAAAATTGATGAAGCAATTTGTTTAAATTGCGGACATATATTAAAATCAGATGATGATGTAGATACGAGTACGATATGTCCACATTGTACTATGGCAGGTTTTATGAAACCTAATATAGTTTTTTTTGGTGAAATGCCTCTTTATATGCCTGAAATTGAGAAAAAATTAAGAGAATGTGATTTATTTATTTCAGTAGGAACATCAGGAGTTGTTTATCCTGCAGCCGGATTTGTATACACAGCTAAATATTATGGCGCTGACACAATAGAATTTAATTTGGAAAAAACATCAAATAATTGTTTATTTGATGAGCATATATTCGGTAAGTGCACAAATACATTGCCGGAATTTGTAGAAAAGTTACTATCAATGCAAGAACAGGGTGGAGAATAAGAATGGAAGTTGATGAACAAACAAAAAGAAAAAAAATGGCTCTAAAATTGATAATAAAAACACTTATTTACTCGTTTGCAATTTTTGGTATCTTGTTTATTTTGATATTAATCGGTGTTGTAGGTCTGGTAAGCCCTAAAATGAGAATCGCCGGAGTCCCTGATAAAGCTATTCTTGAAATAGATTTTAATAATACATATGCAGAACTTAGAAGTGATGATTTTTTTGCTGAGTGGACCGGTGCTTCTTCTTATTCTGTTTTTGATTTGGTAAGAGCAATAAATATAGCATCAGATGACAACAGAATAAAGGCTTTAAAAGCAAATATAAATTCGTCTTCTCTCGGCATGGCTCAAATACAAGATATTGTGAATGCAATTAAAATTTTTAAGGCTAAGGGTAAAAAAACTTATATTTATTCAAGTTCAATAGGAAGTTTTGGCGGTGGCAGTAAGGACTATTATTTGGCATCTGTTTTTGATGAAATATGGATTCAACCATCCGGAGAAATTGGTGTTGTAGGGGTAAATATTGAAGTTCCGTTTTTAAAGAACGTATTACAAAAAATAGGTGTGGAGCCTGAATTTTATTCACGTTATGAATACAAGACCGCAGTCAGTTCTCTTATAAGTTCTGATTTTACTAAAGAATATCGTCAGGAGCTTAACAAAATAGGAGGAGGATTGTACAATCAATTGGTTGACGGAATTGCAAAAAATCGCAATTTATCGGTTGATAATGTAAAAAAAGCAATTAATGAAGCGCCTCTTGGGAGTTCTAAAGCTGTGGAAATCGGATTTGCAGATAAAACGGGGTATTTGCAAGATTTAAATTCTTATCTTAATACAGAATATGGAGCCCAATTTGTAAATATTGATGATTATATGTCTGCTATTGGAGATTATGATGATAAAAAAAATTCTTTAATTGCATTTATGGTTTTAGATGGAGTTATTGAAGACGGAATTAGTTCAAATAGTCCATTAAATGAGGCTGTGATAGGTTCTCAAAGTGTGTTGTTACAAATAGAAGAACTTAAACAAAAGAAAAACTTAAAAGCTCTTGTGCTACGTATAAATTCTCCCGGAGGAAGTTATAGTGCCTCAGATGAAATAAGATATGCTTTAGAAAATTTGAAAAAAGAAAAAAATATTCCTATTGTTGTATCTATGTCAGATTATGCTGCATCAGGGGGATATTTTATTGCTTTGGCTGCAGATTATATTGTTGCGGAACCGGCAACGCTTACCGGTTCGATAGGTGTGGTTGGAGGAAAAATTGTGCTTGAACAATTATGGAAAAAACTCGGGGTTAAATGGGGTGAAATAGGTTTTGGAGAAAATTCTTCAATATTAAGCATTAATCATAAATTTAGCGCTGAAGAGAAAAAAATGTTCAACAAATCTCTTGACAGAGTTTATAAAGATTTTACCCAAAAAGTTATGCAAGCAAGAAACTTTGATGAGAAAAGAATTGATGAAATTGCAAGAGGAAGAGTTTGGCTTGGAAAAGATGCTTTTAATGTTGGTTTAGTTGATGCTTTGGGTTCAATTGATGTCGCTATATTAAAAGCGAAACAACTAGCAGATATTAAGATAGATGAATATGTTTCTTTGGTATATTATCCGAGAAAACAAAGTTTTCAAGAAAAACTTGCTAAGTATCTTGAAAACGGTGGAGGACTTCCGGCAATAAAGTTGATGCAAAACTATGATACAATATCAGAAGATGTAAATATGCTTTTACGTTTACGTTTTGATGCAATCGCTTTGCCGTTTAAAGTGTCAATGTGAGAGTTTTTTCTTGCAAGTAATTATGTAAGTTGTTAAAACAACAAAGATAGTTTAAGAAGAAAGGTAAAATTATGGCAGTTGATAATCAAATGGTTAAACAAATTGCGTTTCTTTCAAAATTAAAAATAGAAGATGATAAATTGGAAGAAACAAAAGATGAATTTAATAAAATTTTGGCTTGGGTAGAAGAATTAAAAGAAGTTGATGTAGAAAATACGGAACAATTGATATCTGTAAATGAAGAAAATTTAGTTTGCCGAGATGATATTGTAAAGGACGGAAACAAAAAAGAAGAAGTGCTCAAAAATGCGCCGTCAAGTGAGTTTGGATATTTTGCCGTTCCAAAATTTGTGGAGTAAAAAAATGACAGATTTAACAGATTTAACCATATCGCAAGCCATATCCGGTTTAAAAAATAAAGAGTTTAAGGCAACCGAATTAACTCAAGCATATATTCGCAATATGGAAAGCGGACGCAAGTATAATGCTTATGTTACAGAATGCAAAGAAAAAGCTTTGGAACAAGCAAAAATATCTGATGAAAAATATGCTAAGGGAATCGCAAAAGTTTTGGAAGGTATACCTCTAGGTGTTAAAGATTTATTTTGCACAAAAGATATCAGAACTACGGCTTGTTCACATATTTTGGAAAATTTTGTTCCACAATACGAATCGACTGTTACTCAGAGATTGTTAGATTCCGGTGCCATATTTTTAGGCAAGTTAAATATGGATGAATTTGCAATGGGCGGTAGTAATGAGACCAGTTTTTTCGGCCCTTGTATAAATCCGTGGAGTAAAGATGTAAGTTTAGTTGCCGGCGGATCATCAGGAGGTTCGGCATCAGCTGTTTGTGCTAAAATGTGTGCCGGCGCAACCGGAACCGATACAGGGGGGTCAATAAGGCAACCAGCTTCTTTTTGCGGAATTACCGGAATTAAACCGACATATGGCAGATGTTCTCGATATGGAATTATGGCATTTGCATCATCTTTAGACCAAGCAGGTCCGATGGCAAAAGATGTGACCGATTGTGCTATTCTGTTAAAACAAATGGCTGGATTTGATGAAAAAGATTCTACGTCTGCCAGAGTAGAAGTTCCTGATTTTGAAAAGGTTTTAGGCTCTGATATTAAAGGATTGAAAGTAGGTATTCCGTCTGAATATCGTGTTAACGGTTTAAATCCTGAAATTGTTAAAGTGTGGGATAAGACTGCTGAAATGTTAAAATCAAGAGGCGCGGAAATTGTTGATATAACATTACCTCATACTAAATATGCTTTGCCTGTATATTATATTATTGCTCCGGCAGAAGCTTCTTCTAATTTAGCACGCTATGATGGTTTGAGATACGGAAAGCGTGTTGACGGAAAGAGTTTGGATGAACTTTATATTAATACCAGAACGGCAGGCTTTGGTAAAGAAGTTCAGCGTCGCATTATGATCGGGACATATGTCTTATCTGCAGGATATTATGATGCTTATTATGTTAAAGCACAAAAAGTTCGTCGTAAGATAAGAGAAGATTTTGTTAAAGCGTTTGAAAAATGTGATATTATTTTAGCACCTACTTCTCCTGTTACTGCTTTTGCCGTAGGTGATAAATCTATGAAAGAAAGTCCGATTAATATGTATCTTAATGACGTATTTACGGTATCTGTAAATTTAGCCGGATTGCCGGCTATGAGCTTGCCGATTGGCCTTTCAGAAAATGGTTTACCGATTGGTATGCAATTAATCGGTAAACCTTTTGATGAAGAAACAATTTTTAAAACAGGTTTTGCATTAGAACAAGATGCAAATTTTCAAAGGAAATAAAAGATGGCAGAAAATATTATAGAAACACCAAATGGTAAATGGGAAATTATTTGTGGTTTGGAGATTCATTGCCAGATTATTTCCAAATCTAAAATTTTCAGTTCGGCATCAACTGAATATGGAGCAGATGCAAACGAAAATGTCTCTTTTGTAGATGCCGGTATGCCGGGAATGTTGCCTGTTTTGAATATGGAGTGTGTAAGGCAAGCTGTAAAAACAGGTTTAGGCTTAAATGCCAAAATAAACAATCGCTCGGTTTTTTCTCGTAAAAATTATTTTTATGCCGATTTGCCTCAAGGTTATCAAATTACTCAGTATGAATATCCGCTTGTGGGAGAAGGAGAAGTTGCAATAGATTTAGTAAATGGCGAAACTAAAAAAATCGGTATAGAGAGAATCCATATAGAACAAGATACAGGAAAATCTCTTCATGATATAAATCCGAAAACAAGTTATATAGATTATAACAGAGCAGGTGTGGGTTTGATGGAACTTGTGACTAAGCCAGATTTCAGATCATCTGAAGAAGCTGGTGCTTTTTTAAGAAAATTACGCTCCATTGTTCGTTATTTGGGAACTTGTGACGGAAATATGGATGAGGGATCCATGCGCTGTGATGCCAGTGTTTCTGTTAGACCCGTAGGTAGTACTGAATTAAGACCGAGAGCTGAAATTAAAAACGTAAATTCGGTAAAGTTTGCTATGCAAGCAATTGATTTTGAAGCTCGTCGCCAGATAGAGGTTTATGAAACCGGAGGAACAATTGAACAACAAACCAGAAACTTTGATCAAAATACGGGAGAAACAAAATTCTTACGCATAAAAGAAAATGCAAATGAGTATCGTTATTTTCCTGAACCGGATTTGCCACCACTGGTTTTGTCTGATGAATTTATTGAAAGTATAAGAAAAGAAATGGTTGAACTTCCGGATGCTAAGAAAGAACGCTTTGTTAATGAACTTAAATTAACGCCTTATGATGCAAGTGTTTTATGCGAAAATAAAGAAACGGCAGATTTTTTTGAAAAAGCTGCAATAGGCCGAGATGCAAAAAAAGTGGCTAACTGGGTTATGGGAGATTTTTTTGCCATGCTTAACGCAAAGCATTTAACTTTAGAAAATTCTCCGGTATCTGCCGAACAATTAGGTGCTTTGGTTGATTTAATTTCTGATAATACAATTAACGGTAAAACAGCAAAAGATGTGTTTGCAATTATGGTTGAAACCGGTAAGGAACCTAACGTAATTGTTGAGGAAAAAGGCTTAAAACAAGTGACTGATACAGGTGCTATTGAAACTATTATTGATGCTGTTTTGGAGGCTAATCCTGATAATGTTGCGGCATATAAAGGCGGAAAACAAAATCTGATGGGATGGTTTGTCGGACAAGTAATGAAACAATCTAAAGGGACGGCGAATCCTACATTGGTTAATCAAATTTTGAAAAATAAGTTAGGATAAAATGGCAAAGCAAAAGAAAGAGCGTAAAATACCTGAGGTGTTGGTATTTACCGACATTAATAATTATCACGATGATTTAGCATCGATGGTGGTTTTGGCTTATTTGGCAGAACATAATTATATTAATATAAAAGGTATTGTTACCGAACTTGGAGTTTATGAAGTAAAACGTCGTAGAGCAATGTATGTAAAAGGCGCAATGTCATATTTAGGACAACAGTTTGTCAGAGTGGTTCCCGGTGGTGATTATGATGTTATAGATGAAGCCTTAGAAAATAATTATCCTGAAAATGAATTTTCCAAAATTTTTGAAAATACCGGAATGACAATTTTACGAAGCGGTGTAGTATTTTTGCAAGAATATATAAAATCAGTCAAAGACAGAAATATATTTATTTTACTTAATGCTCCGTTTGCTGATTTTGCAAAGTATATTAAAGGTTCGCAAGATGCATTAAAGAAAAAAGTTAAAAAGATTGTTGCTGTTGGTGATGTTTTGAAAAATAAAACAGAAACGGGATATTATTTACCGAATCCTGAATGCTTTAATTTTAAAATCGGTTATCCTGCAGCAGAAACTTTGTTTGAATATGTACAAGAAAAAGATGTAAAAATGATTTTGGTTCCGGGAAAGAATGTTAAAAAATTCGGTATGAAATATGAATTTTTAGATAAAATAAAATCAAGCAAAAATCCTGTCGCAAAAGCACTTGTTGAAGCTTCAAAAGAAAATAATCCTGTTTCAATGCAATATGATATGATATCGGCGTTAGTCTTGGCTGAAGGTTTGTATAAAAAGTCAGGCGGAAGTATAGAAAAAGAAGAAAATTGTGATAAGCAAATTTTCTTTGCCGATATAGTTGAACCTGAACTTATGAAAGAAAAATTTGTAGAAATTTTTGCAGATAAATTAATGCCTAAAAAAATAACTTTAGACCAATTAATGCGTAAAAAGGAAGAAAAAAACAATGTTGCCGATTAGTTCAGCTGTCTTAAGCGGATTTATAGCTTCCTTGATTGCCGGTATATTTACAGGTTTGGGAGGCTTGTGTATTTTTGTGAAGAAAAAATATTCAAAAGAAAATATAAATATGATGCTGAACGTTGCAGCCGGTGTCATGTTATCTGCATCTGTGTTTTCACTGTTAGTTCCGGCTATGACTGAAATTATGGGTTCAAATATTAACTCATATTTTGGGGCACTTCATTATTGCGGAGCAGTTTTTTTCGGAGTGGCATTTGTTTGGTTGCTAAATGATATTTTGCCACATGAACATAATCATATAGGGCATCATGGACCTTCGTTTGATTTGAAAAAAGCTTGGCTTTTTATTATTGCAATTTCGCTTCATAAATTGCCTGAAGGTTTAGCTGTAGGCGTGGCTTATGGTGCTTATGAATTATTAAATCCGACCAGTTTGGTGTTAGGAATTGCAATTCATAACATACCGGAAGGTTTAATTATGGCAATTGCTTTATATGGCGCCGGAAAATCTAAAATAAATGCAGCGATGGTTTCTTTTGTAATGGGTATGTTACAACCGATAGGTTCACTTATAGGGCTTTTAATTACGGGATTAAGTGTTCATATTATACCATCGGTAATGGCAATGGCCGGAGGAATTTTGATGTTTGTGGTGATTAATGAAATTTTGCCGGAAACGTATGGAACCAAAAAAACGGGAAAATCTGCAGCAGCAGTATTTGGCGGGTTTATTTTAATGACTTTTATCTTTATGGTTTTGCATTAAGAGGTAAAAATGGTAGATATAAAACACGGACTTGAAGTTTTGCAACAAAATGTCAAAATTGCGCCTTCAAAAGCCGGTGTATATCGTATGATAAGTAAATCGGGTGAAGTGTTATATGTAGGTAAAGCCAAAAATATAAAAAACAGAATTGTAGCCTATACTCATTTTGATAAACTTCCGACAAGATTAAAAAGAATGGTATCGGAAGTTGATAGTATGGAGTTTATTGTGGTTGAGAACGAAGCAAAAGCTCTGCTTCTGGAAAATGAATTAATAAAACAGTTTTCTCCTCGTTTTAATATTTTGCTAAAAGATGATAAATCGTTTCCTTTGATTATGATTAATATGCAAGAAGATTATCCTTCTTTAAGAAAATTCAGAGGAAAAAAGAATAATAAAAATAAATATTTCGGACCTTTTGCAAGTGCAACGGCAGTTAATGAAGCATTAGATTTTGTTCAAAAAGCTTTTTTGCTACGTTCTTGCAGAGATAGTGTGTTTTGTAATAGGCAAAGACCTTGTTTATTGTATCAAATAAAACGATGTTCGGCACCATGTGTGGGAAAAATATCTAAAAAAGATTATCAAAAATCTGTAAGAGATGCAGTAGATTTTTTGGAAGGTAAAAATACAAGAATCGTTGACGAATTAACCTTAAAAATGAACCAGGCAAGTGATAATGCAGATTTTGAACAAGCTATAATTTTGCGAGATCGAATTAAATTTTTAACATCAATTTGGAATGGCAAAAATGTTGAATATGCTAATATAAAATCAGCAGATATTATTGGTTTTGCCTTTAAAAATCATGTAGCATGTGTTGAAGTTTTTATTATACGTAATGGGCAAAATTGCGGTAATGTATCTTTTTTTCCAAAGCAAATAGCCGATGCTGAACGTGAAGAAATATTGGAAGCATTTATAAGTAATTTTTATACGTCTAATATCGTTCCTAAAAAAATATATATACCGTTTGATTTGAGTAATTATGATTTCTTACAAGAGGCTCTTAATACGAAGATATTAATGCCGATAAAAGGAGATAAATATAAATTAGTAGAAATGGCAAATATGAATGCTATGGAAACACTTGAAAGAAAAATTGCAATAAATTCGTCTGTAGGTAAAAATTTACAAGAATTAAAAGAAGTTTTTTCGTTACGGGATGTCCCTAAAAGAATCGAAATTTATGACAATTCACATATCCAAGGTTCATACGCAGTTGGAGCAATGGTTGTGGCAACGGCTCAAGGGTTTGATAAAAAATCATATAGAACTTTTAATATCAAAAATGCGGAAATCACAAATGATGATTTTGCTATGATGAAGGAAGTTTTGCGTAGACGTTTTGATAATTTGACTGAGCAAAATAAACCTGATGTTATTTTAATTGACGGAGGTATAGGGCAATTAAATGTTGTTCATGATGCATTAAAAGATTATAATATTGATGATATATGCATAATTGCTATTTCAAAAGGAAAAGAAAGAAATGCCGGAAAAGAATTTTACCATATAAAAGGAAAAGAAAGTTTTGCTCTTGAGTACAGATCTTCTTTAGCTTTTTATTTACAGAATTTACGAGATGAAGCCCATCGTTTTGCTATTGGAACACATCGTAAAAAACGAAGTAAAGCAATATATAAATCAAGACTTGATGAAATAGAAGGAATCGGGGCTAAGAGAAAACGTGATTTACTTACCTATTTCGGTTCGGTTGATGCTATTGCAGGTGTGGGAATAGAAGATTTGAAAAATATTTCGGGAATAAGTAAAAAAACAGCTGAAAAAATTTATAATTTCTTTCATAAATAATTTTTTTGTTTTATGATGACATTAGTCTTAAGATTATAATTAATTTTTAAAGGGGAAGTCTCGTGTATAATTTGCCGAATATTTTGACGATTTCCAGAATTATAGTAATTCCGGTTATCTTTTTATCTTTATATGTTAACTCTTTTGCGTGGACAATGTTTATAGGAATATTGTTTGTGGCTGCCGCCGTTACAGACTATTTTGACGGCTATCTAGCAAGGTGTAGGAATCAGACATCAGCTTTCGGACGTTTGCTTGATCCGATAGCAGATAAGCTATTGGTGGCATCAGCATTGGTTGTTATTTTGGTAAAGCCTGATATGATTTGGACAAAGCTTAGTTATATTCCAGTGTTTGTAATATTGTGTAGAGAAATTTTAGTTTCGGGGCTTAGAGAGTTTTTGCGAGAGGTAAATGTTGGCTTGCCGGTGACACGTTTAGCAAAATGGAAAACAGGCTTCCAAATGACAGCCTTAGCAATGATGCTTTTTAATGGTTTATGGATATGGCAATATATTGGTGAATTTTTACTTTGGGTTGCCGGAGTCTTAACTTTTATTACCGGATATCAGTATTTTCAAAAAAGTGTTGATTATGTTAAGTCTTTGGATAAGGTAAAAACAGTTGAGGCTAAAATCGTAGTAGAAAAAACTGTAAAAGAATCAGCCCAAAAAGTTGAAAAGAAAGCTGCTAAAAAGTCAGCTAAAAAAGCTGTCGTAAAAAAGCCAGTAAAAAAGCCAGTAAAAAAGGCAGTTAAAAAATAATGGAAAAAGAAAAGCAACATATTTTAGTTGTTGATGATGACACCAGATTGAGAAGCCTGTTAGAACGTTTTTTACGAGAACAAGGCTTCTCTGTGTCTGGCGCTAAAGATGCAACAGATGCTGCTTATATGCTTGAACAGTATAAGTTTAATATGTTGATTATAGATGTTATGATGCCTGGTATCAGTGGAATTGATTTTTTAAAAGGGTTACGTTTAGAAAGTAATGTCCCTGTGATTATGTTAACGGCTATGGGAGACACTTCTGATAGAATTATTGGTTTTGAGGCCGGAGCAGATGATTATCTACCTAAACCATTTGAACCTAAAGAATTGGTTTTAAGAATTAAGAGTGTGTTGAAACGTACGCCACAAGAGAAAGCAACTGCGGATACACCTCTTAATTTAGGTTTATGTTTATATGATGTGGTGAAGAAAGAGTTGGTAAGTAAACAAGGGTCCATAATTCATATTACACCTGTTGAGCAGATGTTACTCAATGTCTTAAGTCAAAAGCCGGGGCAAATTTTCACAAGAGAAAAATTAGCTGATGTTTTAGGTTCAGGACAAAGTCCACGCTCTATTGATGTTCAGATAACACGCCTTAGAAAGAAAATTGAAAAAGATTCAAAAAATCCGAGGTATTTGCAAACTATCCGAGGAAAGGGATATATGCTTTTACCCGAATAGTTTAATGAGGAGAAAGATATGCATATTAGATTTCCTAAGAAAGTTGAAGGAACTTTGCGTTATTTAAAACTAAAGTTGCTTCCGAAGACTTTGTTTTTCCGTACTATGCTTTTAATTATTATTCCGTTGATTGTTGTTCAGATAGTTTCTGTTATTGCTTATTTTAGCGGAAGTTGGGGGAAGGTAGGACGTCGTTTATCTGATAATTTAAGCTCAAATATGGCTTTTGTAGTTAATTTAGCAGAGCATAATTATGATAATTTTGAAAATATAAAAAATTTGAGTAAAAAGCTTTATGGTATTGATGTCGAATATTTTGATAATGAAAATAAATATTCTGAGATGAATAAAACCTCTCGTAATAATAAGATGGTTACAGGATTTTTTGAGGAGGCTTTGAGAAAAGATTTTCCAGATGCCGTAACCCATTTATATTTACCGGAGGCAGGAGCTACTTTGATAGCTTTGGTGGATACTCAAAATGGTTTGTATAAATTTATAACACCGACAAAGAATATTTTTTCTTCATCATTATTTGGTTTTATAGCATGGATGGTTGGAACTTCTTTATTGTTGTTTGCTGTTTCATCATTGTTTTTACGTACTCAAGCTCGTTCAATTCGGCAATTAGCTGAAGCAGCTGAAGATTTTGGTAAAGGTATTGATACTCCGTTTAAACCATATGGATCCTCTGAGGTTAGAAAAGCAGGTATTGCTTTTACAAAAATGAAAGAAAGAATTAATCGCCAAATTTCGGAGCGTACACAGATGCTTGCCGGCGTTTCTCATGATTTGAGGACACCTCTTACTCGGATGAAATTACAGCTTGCTATGCTTCCTAAAAACGAAGATAATGAAGAATTTATAGAAGATATTTCCGAAATGGAAAAAATGCTTGATGGTTATCTGGCGTTTGTTAGTGGTGAGGGCGGTGAAACAAATACGTTTGTTGATATGAATGAAATGATTTTAAGTATTTTAAATAAGTTTCGTAATTCTAAAACCATGATAAGATATACGACAAATGATCAAGTAAGTGCAATTCAGGGACGTGAACAAGCTTTAAAACGCGCCGTCACTAATATAATTTCTAATGCTTTTTATTATGGTAAAACAGTTGCAGTGTGCTTAGAAAGTAATAATAGCAAAATGGAAATAAGAGTTGATGATGATGGCCCCGGAATTCCTGAAGATAAAAGAGAAGAAGTATTCAAGGCTTTTTATAGAATCGAAGGCTCTCGGAATAAAGATACTGGAGGTGTTGGTTTAGGATTATCCATTGCTCGAGATATTATAGTTTCTCATGGAGGAACAATTGAGCTTGGACAAAGTGATATGGGAGGCTTGAGGGTACTCATTAGTATTCCCTTATAATTCACATATTAGAAAATATGTTTTTAAATAGAAAAGGTGGCCTTTAGCCACCTTATACTATTGTTCTGGAGGAATGAATTCATATTCTTCCAAATCAAGATTTGGGTTAATTTGTAAGAATCTTCTTTTAAAAATGTATATTGCGGGATATACATTTTTTCTTTTTTCGTTTCCCCACCCGTACTCTTTGATACCAAATTCGCTGATGAGAATTCTACGATAACATGTATCAAATATTTTTTTGCCGGACGTGTGGCATGATACAATGATAGGTTTGGTACAATTTCTGTTTGCTAGTAAACAAGTTTCAGGTTTAGGTAAAATTACGCGTCCTTGATTGTAATAATGACGGTAGTGCTTACTAATCCATTTGCGACAAGCCTCAAGAGCTTTTTCCATATCTACATTGTGATCAATAGGATCTAAAAACAGAATTTGTAATTTGTCACCAGATAATTCGTTTACGATGGCTTTTGCGCAAGCTACATCAGATACGACTCTTAATTTAGCGTCAACATAAAGTTTCTTTTTCATAATTATTTTTTGTTTTATAGTTAATAATAATCTAATCTTAGCTTTATTGTAGACAAAAAAACATTGGTTGTCAATATGAAAAATATTAACACTAATTGTAAGTATATAGAAAAATATATTTAAGGTTTATAAACTACGACTCATGGCAATAAATTTTTCAGTTCTTTGTTTTTTTAGTTCTTCGCCATTTAATTTTCCTAGTTCGCTAAGATGTTTCTGTAAAGATCTGCGTAGATTTTCAAAAACTTTTTGTCGGTTTCTATGGGCTCCTCCAAGAGGTTCAGCTATAATTTCATCAATAACCCCAAAAGATTTTAAATCTTGTGCAGTAAGCTTTAGAGCTTCAGTAGCTTCTTTCGTTTTATCGGCACTGCGCCATAAAATTGATGCACAACCTTCAGGTGATATAACAGAATATATAGAATGCTCAAGCATCATCACTATATTTGCAGTAGCAATAGCAATAGCTCCTCCTGATCCTCCTTCACCTATTATGGTAGAAATTATAGGAGCTTTTACCTGAAAACATTTTTCAATAGATGATGCAATTGCTTCAGCTTGTCCTCTGGCTTCTGCATCTATTCCAGGATATGCTCCGGCAGTGTCTACAAAAGATAACACAGGCATGTTAAAACGAGATGCCATATCCATAAGTCTTTGAGCTTTCCTGTACCCTTCAGGTTTTGCCATTCCAAAATTATGTTTCATGCGAGTTTCTAAGTCGTGACCTTTTTCCTGTCCGATTACAACAACTGAAATTCCGTCAAATTTACCGATTCCGGCAATCATAGCTTCATCATCGCTAAAGCAACGATCCCCGCAAAGTAAAACAAAATCATCAATGAGGGCGTTAATATAATCAAGACAATGGGGTCTGTTAGGGTGTCGAGCAATTTGAGCTTTTTGCCATGCTGTCAGATTTTGGTATACAGTACTCAATGATTTGTTTAGTTTTTGTTCCAACCTTTTAATTTCAGATGTTATATCTATATCTTCATCTTTAAGCAGAGCTTTGAGATGTTCGATTTTTTCTTCTATTTCAACAATGTTTTTTTCAAAATCGAGTACAACTTGTTCAGAGCCTGTTATCATTTTTTCCTCACTGATAAATTAATCTTGCAGTATTTTTATCACTTTTTTTCAAATTTTTCATCAGTATTTTTTATTACCTGTTAATTTTTCTTGTCAAATATATGCTGATTTTGGTTGAAAACAGGCATAAACTTTAATAATATAAAAGAAATTTATTTTATATTTTGGAGTGGATAATTGTTAGCAATTCTGTTTTTTGTATCGGTGTTTTCATCGTTAACGTGGGTGGCCTACATTCTATTATACCTTAATTCTAAGCTTGCAGGAAATGATTTGAGTTCTTTACCTGTGGTTGATGTTGCTCTTTATATAGGATTGATTATTGTACCTGTTTGGGCTATTTGGCAACTTTTTGGACTTGTAAGTCAGTATAGAAATAATTTAGGCATACAGCAGAAGCTTGTGCAACTGTTTAACCAGATGAAAAAAAATCAAGATTATACAGATTTAGTTGTTAGAGTAATGCTTGATGCTGAACACGAAATTAAAGATGGCTTTGTAATTAATAAGTTTGATATTTTTATTGCAGATATGAATGAGATTTTAGCAGATGTAGTACAGAGATGTAACGCTGCTTCATCTTTGCAAATGGAACAGCTGTGGAATAAGGTTAAAAATGGTGAAAGATGGGCTATTGCTAAACAATTGGTTGAAACTTCAAAAAAATATGATGATTTTTCAACTTATTTATCTGAGAAATTTCGTAAAGATAGCGTATTTAAGGGAACCCTTTTAGAATTTTGCTACAGATATCAAAATTTAACATCTCTTTTAGAAAAACATGATAGAGATCGCATCTTTATTACTATTTTGGAAACAGGCGTTATGGGGAAAGCGTATGCAATTTTAGCCCCTGTTGCAGATGCTATAGATGTTTCTTATGAGCAGGGTAAAGAAAATAAGGTAGAACAAGAAGAAAAAATAGATGTTTCTCCAAAAATTTTAGAAATGAAAGAGCCAGAGCATATTGAAAATACTACTCCAAAATGGAAAAAATTTAGTTTGTTTAAAAAAACAACTAATGTAACTGTTGATACAGATGATGAAACAGATAATGATGAATTTTTTGCTGCTCTTGAAAGAAGTATGAATTCTCCTGAAGAACAACATAATGATTATCAGGCAGAAAACGATAAAGATGTTTTTACAAACGATGATTTACCGCGTTTAAGTTTATCTTCAGATAAATCTTTTGAGACAGATTTTTCTCCTCGGTTGAGCAATTATATAGAGGATGTTGAAGAAAAAACAGAGCCTTTTATTGAATTGAACACAAAAGATGATAAATGTCTTTCTGAAGATGAAACTGAAGGATATGAAGAAAATAAGGAAGATAATTTTGCTTATCCGTTTGGCGGTTGGATAAATGAAGAAAATTATAAAAAATAGCATAGCAGTATTTTTAAGTTGTATAATTTTTACTGCTGATGCGGCTCAAAAAAATATTTCGCTTTACAATGCTCCAAAGTATAAAACCGGTTTTGAAAATTTTGAATATGTTAATCCTAAAGCCCCTAAAGGTGGAAAAATTGTAATCCCTGAATATGGTAGTTTTGACAATTTTAATCCGTTTATATTTAAAGGTTCGGCATCTGGAACTGTGGCGGGTTTAATTTGGGACAGTTTGGGATATTCTCCGGCTGATGACATTGCTACTGTTTATCCTTTAATTGCTAAAGAATTTGAATATACATCAGAATATGTCGGGTTTATTATAGATGAAAATGCAAAATTTGCAGACGGCTCAAAAATAAGTGCAGATGATGTGATTTTTAGTTTTAATATTTTGATTGAAAAAGGAGCTCCAATTTATAAGGTGTATTATTCCGACGTCGAAAAAGTCGAAAAAATAAATAATCATCATGTAAGATTTTATTTTAAAAAAGGCTCAAATAACAAAGAATTGCCACTTATTTTATCTCAGTTTAAAATTTTTTCATACCAATATTGGCAAGATAAAGATTTTGCTAAGCCCAGCCTTGAAATTCCACTTGGTAACGGCCCATATAAAATTAAAAAATTCAGTGCGGGAAAATATATTGTATTAGAGCGTGATAAAAATTATTGGGCGCAGAATTTGTCATCACGTAAAGGCCATTTTAATTTTGATGAAATTAGAATTGATTATTACCAAGATACTACCGTAACTTTACAGGCCTTATTTTCCGGTGATATAGATGTTAGAGAAGAATATATCGCAAAAATTTGGGCAACAGGTTACGATAATGAGTTGGTAGAAAAAGGTGATATTATAAAGCAAAGCTTTTCACATCAAGAGCCTGCCGTATTACAGCATTTTGCATTTAATTTAAGAAAAGATATATTCAAAGATAAACGTGTCAGAAGAGCAATTGATTTAGCTTTTAATTTTGAATGGGCAAATAATAAATTATTTTATAATCAGTATAAGCGTTTAGATAGCTATTTTACAAACTCGTCAATGGAAGCGTATGGATTGCCCGGCGGATTGGAAAAACAAATATTAGATCAATATAAAGATCAACTTGATGGGCAAGTTTTTACAACAAGTTTTTCACTGCCGGATAATTCTACGCCTGAAAAATTAAGAGAAAACTTAAAACAAGCTGTTTTATTGTTACAACAAGCCGGTTTTGACTTTATTGATGGAAAAATGACCAATTTGGCAACAGGCTTACCTCTAAAGTTTGAAATTATAAGCAATTCGGCAAACGGTTCAACTTTTACCAGAGTCATGCTTCCATTTATTGCTAATTTAAAAAAGATAGGTATAGATGCAAGTTTTAGAACAATTGATGTAAATGTTTTTAAAAATCGTATGGATAATTTTGAGTTTGATATGGCAATTATGTCGTATCGTATGAGCCAAATGCCAGGAAATGAACTAAAAGAAATGTTTGGTTCGGCGTCAGCAGACATTAAAGGCAGTTATAATATCATGGGAATTAAGAATGATGTTGTTGATAGCTTGATAAACAAAATTGTGAGTGCTCAAACAAAAGAAGAATACGTTGCTTCGGTTAAAGCCTTAGATAGAGTTATGCTTAGTGAATATTATCTTATTTTTCAGTGGTATTCCGGTGTAAATCGTGTCGGATATCGTAATAAGTTTGGTATGCCGGATACAAAGTTAAAAATAGGGTATAAGCCTTTTTTATGGTGGGATAAAAAGACGGAGATGAAAAAATGAGAAATTATATCATAAAAAGGCTATTGTTAATTCCGTTTACATTGTTTGGCATATTGGCAATTAATTTTGCTATTATACAGTTTGCTCCAGGTGGGCCAGTAGAATATATGTTGGCAAAATATCAAGGTTTAAATGTTGATTCAAAGGCTCAATTTACTTCCACAGCAAATATAAAAAATACATCATCACAAAATCAGTATCGAGGGGCTCAGGGAGTGCCGGAAGATTTGGTAAAAGAACTGGAAAAACAGTTTGGTTTTGATAAGCCGTGGTATGAACGTTTTGTAAAAATGCTTACAGATTATGCTAAGTTTGATTTCGGGCGTAGCTATTATCAAGATAAAAGCGTGGGAGAACTTATAGTTGAACGTATGCCTGTTTCTGTTTCATTGGGATTATGGTCAACTTTGATAATATATTTAATATCTATACCTTTGGGTATCAAAAAAGCGTTGGTTGATGGTTCTAAATTTGATACGTTTTCTTCATTTGCTATTATATTAGGTTCTGCTGTGCCTGTATTTTTATTTGCTGTTTTTTTGATTGTATTTTTTGCAGGAGGAGTATATTTGCAGTGGTTTCCTTTAAGGGGACTTACGTCGGATAATTGGGAAAGTTTGAATATGTTACAAAAGGTTTTAGACTATTTTCATCATATAGCTTTACCAGTACTTTCGATTGTGATTGGAGGATTTGCAACCTTAACTATGCTTACAAAAAACTCTTTTCTTGATGAGATAGGAAAACAATATGTTTTAACAGCCAAAGCAAAAGGATTAAGTGAAAAACAAATTTTATATAAACATGTATTTCGTAATGCAATGCTGATTATTATTGCCGGTTTTCCGTCTTTATTGATAAAAATGTTATTTACGGGATCTTTACTGATAGAGGTTGTTTTTTCTTTAAACGGGCTAGGTTTATTGGGGTATGAAGCAATTATAACCAGAGATTATCCGGTAATATTTGGTACACTATATATTTTTGCATTGTTGGGGCTTTGTCTAAAGCTTTTAAGTGATATAACATATTCATTAGTGGATCCAAGAATAAATTTTGATAAGATATAATATGTGAAATAAAATTAAAAAACACCTCTAATGAAAGAGGTGTTCAAATTTTTTATTTCGCGTAAGGATTATCTGATTTTCGAACTGTAATCCTTATGGGAACACCACCCAAATTAAAAGTATCTCGTAAACTATTTACCAAATATCTCAGATATGACTCAGGAAGTCCTTCAGGGTTACTTGAAAATATATAAAATGATGGTGGGCGTGTTTTTGCTTGTGTTATATATTTTAATTTAATACGTCGTTTATTTTTTCCTAACGGTGGAGTGTTTTGTTCTTGTACATCAATAAACCATTTATTTAATGGTGCTGTTGGAATGCGCATATTCCAACGATTATAAACCTTAAACACGGCACTCATTAATTTATCCAACCCTTCTTTTTTGAGTGCAGATATTGTAACTGTCGGAATACCGGTTACTTGGGTTAACGATGTTTGAAGTTTGTCGTTTAGGCGTTGTAATGCTTCAGAGCGATTTGCAATATCCCATTTATTTACAGCAATAACCAATGCTCGTCCTTCATCTATAACTTGGCGAGCAATGGTTAAATCTTGCTTGTCTAAAACAGCATCGGCATCTAAAACTAAGACTACAACTTGAGCCATAAAAGCTGCGTGCTTGGTACTAGCTGCAGACATTTTTTCAAGAGAATCGGTTATTTTTGCATGTTTTCTTAAACCTGCTGTATCTACTAAATTTACTTTACGTCCGTTCCATTCCCATTTTGTAGTTATAGCATCTCGTGTAATGCCGGCTTCGGGACCTGTAAGCATTCTTTCATCTTTTAAAAGAGCATTGACAAGTGTTGATTTTCCGACGTTAGGTCGTCCGACAATGGCTAATTGTATGGGTTTGGAAGAATTTTCTTCAGTTTCTTGTTCTGTTGTATCTTCATCATTTTCATATTCTAACAAAGATGTATATAAATCATCAAGACCTAAGCCATGCTCTGCAGAAAAAGCAATCGGTTCCCCGAGACCCAATTTATAAGCTTCAAAAATACTATTTTCTTGAGTTTTACCCTCGCATTTATTTACTAGTAATATTACAGGTTTTTGGCTTTGTCGGACTAAATCGGCAAATGTTTCATCAAAGGGATGGAGACCTGTTCTGGCATCAGTCATAAATAAGCAAACATCGGCTTCATCTATAGCTCGAGATGTTTGTTTAAACATTCTGCTTTCGATATTATCTTCAGTAGAATATTCATAACCTGCGGTATCTATGATGTTTAAATTTAAATCTCTTAACTTTGCTGGGGCTTCTTTTCTGTCGCGAGTAACACCGGGTTTATCGTGAACAATTGCAAGTTTTCGTCCGACAAGTCTATTAAATAATGTCGATTTTCCAACATTAGGACGCCCTATTATTGCAATTTTTAATACCATTATTACCTCTATTTAAAAACTATTACATTTGCTTCTGAAGTGCCGAAAACAACAGAATTGTTTGCGCTTATTGGAGAATAAGGGAGTTCTTCTTCAAGATTAATTTTGTGTTCAATTTTTCCATCATTAGGAGATATAGCATAAACAATTCCATTAGAAGCCGTTACTAAAAGTTTATTACGTATCATAATCGGTCCGCTGAGATATATACCATTTTTTTCTTTTAACTCATATTCTGTAAGCAATTTTACTCCAAATATTATTTTTCCGGAAGTTTTATCAAGACATATAAGTTCGTTATTACTGGATACAATATACATATATTTTCCTGCTATCCATGGTGTGTTAGTGGAGCTTATTTCTTGTGACCAAATGGTTTCTCCTGTGCGATAATCTACAGCCATAAGCAGATCATTGTTGCCTATAGCATATACTATATCTTCATCAATAATAGGAGATGCTTTTATTGAATTTATATTAGTTGTTAAATTTCTGCTTTTTGTATTTACTAAATTGACTGTCCATAGTGGGTAACCAATGTCAGCATTAAAAGCTTCTATTTGTCCGTTGGAAAAACCAGCAACGATTATACCTTTTTGATTTGAACAAGCAGGAACTGCACCTCCGGCTAAAATAGTATCTTCACTTGATGTGTCATATTTGAATATTTCAGATCCGTCTTTCGTGTTTAAAACTAACAGTTTGTTATCAAGTGTTTGAATTATAATTTTTTCAGAACATGTATTAGGAGCTGATCTGACCAACGTATTCAAATCTTTTCTCCATATTTGTTTACCATTGTTGGTATCAAGAGCTAAAATACTACCAAAACCTGTTACAGCAAAAATCATTTTTCCGTCAGAGGCTAATCCGACACCATTGAGACCATTATCATAAACATTTTTGTTGGAAGGGTTAATTTGAGTTTCCCAAATTTTTTGACCATTTGTTAAGTCAAAAGCATTTACTGTTGCTTCAACATCTTGTGTATACAGAATATTGTTTACAATAATCGGTTGTGCAAGCATTAAGTTGCGTTTATTGGCTTTTTCTCCAAAATTCGCTGTCCAGCTTTTGAACATATTTTTACTACCACCTATATTTCCGACTACATGCTCTGAATTTCCTCCACTTTGTAACCAGTTTTTATTTGATACCATTGGTGGTAAAGTGTTAACTGTATTATTTGTAAATTTTGTGTAAGTGTATTTTGTATCTAAAATAGAAATTCTCTTTCCGGTTGGTAAATCTTTATTTTCGTTAAATATAGAACATGAACAAAGAATTACACACAAAAATAAAACAACTTTTTTAATCTTGGTATATAACATATTTTCTCCTGTCAGAATTTTAACCGCCGGTTATTCCGGCGGTTTGAGTCTTTACATATCGCTTAAAGCAGAAAGCATATCTTGTATATGATTTCTGAAATTTTCAGATATGGCCGTATTTTGCAACAATTCATTGTAAATTTTACGTGCTTCTTCAAAATTACCTTCTTCAATAGATATCATAGCCAGCATATCTTTTGCCATTGGTGACCAAGCATTGTTTGCTTCGGCAACAGGGGTTAATAAGTTAAATAATTCTTCATGTGTGGCTGTATCTATTTTATAAGTAGCAAGTTTTAAAGCAGCTAAGTTACGAACTTTAGGACTAAGTTCATCATTGTCAGTAATGGATTGTAACATATGAAGAGCTTCTTCAGTTTTATTTTGTTCAAACAAAATGTCAGCAATTTGTATGCGAGCCATTTCACTGTAAATTCCAAATTTTCCGGATGCAATTTTTTCTAATGATTTGATTGACACTTCGTAATCAGCTTTTTGAGCTATAGCCGAAAGATAAGCTTCTGTTTTTGCTTGAAGTTGTCTATTGTGCCAAGATTTAATGGTTTCAAAACCGACAGCGGCACTAACAGAAAGAACAACAAATATAATAATATATAAGCCGTATTTATTCCAAAAAGCTTTTAGGTTATCATTTTTTACATCCTCAGTAACTTCTTGGATGAAAGCTTCTGTCATTTCATCTTGACAACTGGTGCATTTTGAACAACCTTTTTTCACGATAGTATCGTTGACAGCAGGTGATACAGTCTTTATTGCTGATGTTACTTTTTTCGTCTGTTTTGTCTTAGTAGTTTTAATTTGTTTGGACTTTGCTTTTTGTTTTGTATCAGAAGTTTTCATGTCTAGGGTTCCTTTTTTGTTAAAACATATTTTTATAATATAAAATAATTTATTTGTTTATCAATCTGTTTATTAAACTAATTACCAATTATTTCACTAATTATAACAGCTCTTATCCATCTTAAGTCTTCAGTAGGCAGTTTATGTCCTATAATAACCATATGTTTATCGGAAACAATAGAAAGATAGTATCTGTTAGTTGTTGGAGTGTAGTTGATGTCGATACCTTTTATGTTTTTTATGTTGGTAATGCTATCGCAAAAACGTAAAAATAAAACTTGACGAAAGACAATAATTTTATCTTTTGTCAGTAAAATGATATCTTTAGACATCAATTTAATGAAAATGTAGATTATGAGTGTTATGCTGATAGCATAAATCATAAGTAATAGATTTGATGGTATATAGGTAGATAAAAATTTATGATATAATAGAGCATAAAAAAGACCAATACCTAAAGCAAATGTAAGAAATATGTGTAAAATACTAACAGCATCAACAAATATTTTGCTTATTTTTATCATTTTTTCTCCGCTGTGACGGCTTTTATATGAAATGTAAGACGGTTTATCCAAATCGAAAATAAAATCTTTAGGCATGTGCCATTGAGACACGACACTTTTATATGAACGATTTAAATCTTGAAAATTTCTTGAAACCATGCCTTTTTCTGAAATTGTAATTCCAGGCATATGTAGTAATGAAGCATAATCTTTCCATATTTTTCTAATATTGTTTTTGCTAAGGCTTATGTATAAAGGAACAATTTTATTTTGATCTTTATGATAAAGTTCTACAATGTATTTATTAAGAGTTAAAATACCAAATTGGTAAAATTTCACACGTAAACGTACTCCGGAATAATTATATAAAGGCTCTTTGAAAAAAAATGCAGGGCCTATTACTGGACGTTTTTTAACTTGTATATAATTACCGTCAAAATATATTTTGTTGTAACGTATAAATAAGATAATACACATAACAGTAATATATATTCCGATGATTATCAGCAAAAAATTAAAAATATCAGGAGATATCAGAGGATTTATTTTTATGCTGGTTTGGGGAAGTTGTTTTTCAATGTCTGCAATGCCACGTAAACCGGAGCTGTTAAAAAGGTAAACTCCAAGTGTAAAGAGCATTAACCCTAATGCGAAAGCAATGAATATCATAACACGAGAAAAACGATCTGTTGCTTTAGCTGAATCGTTGCGTATTTTTAATTTAAAGCTGTAACTATAGTGGTCTTGAGCACCAAATGTCATTATATTTTCCTTTTTTTAATAATACCTATCATACATTACACTAATAAAAAAAAATATTCATCTATTTTTTTTGTTTTTGTAAAAGTTTTCGTTTATTTTTTTACATTTTTGTATAATATAACAATAATATATAATTTTTAAGAGGGATAAACATGCTTTTTTTTGATTTTTTTGAAAAAAATTCCTTCATCTGTACAGTGGTAGCACTTTCCTTTTTGATATTTGCTACTTGTTATGCTGCCCATTCAATCTTGAAAAAGGGGGTGTATTATTTTTTAGGAGGCTTTTTGTTACTAACTTTGACATCATTGTTGCAACAAAGTTCAGAATATTTTTATGCACATGCGGTTTCACCTAAAGTGCTTACTTTTATTGAAATTATTTTGGTTATTTTAAGTTCTCTTTTATTGGTAACGTCCGCTTCTTATTTTCTTTTTAAAAAAACAATTAATATGGTTATGTTGTTTACTTTTATAACCTGTTGTTTTTTGATGACTGTTTATGCAATTTTTGTAGCAAATGATGGAAATATGATAGTTAATATAAGACAAATTTTGCCACTTATAGGCATGATATATGTATTCTTAAGCTTAATTTCCCAACCGAAAACTTGGCAAAATTTGGGTAATGTATTCGCAATGGTATCTACAATCGGCTTTATGTTTTTAATGGCATATCCTATGTTCTTTGAAAGTGTTTATGAGTGGTATTTAATTCCGAACTTAATATTTTTACTTGGCGTTTCATTTATTTTAATGTTAAACCATGAGCTTAAAAGAAAAATAAAAAAATTAAAAAATATTCATGAAAATACAGAAATAAATATTAAGAATATTATCAAATCATCTCCTTTTCCCATAGTGTTATCACGTTTGGGTGATGATAAGTTGCTGATGGTAAATAATAATTTTTTACAACTGTTTGGCTTAAACGAATCGGATATTTCACGTTATCATTTTAAAGATTTTTTTGTAGACGTTGAGAATCGAAAAATTTTAACAGAGCGCCTGGAACACAATCAAGAAGTGCATGATTTTGAGATATTAGTAAAAACCGCCGCAGGAAATACACCTTTTTGGCTTTTAGTATCAGCTAATATTATAGAATATAATAATGATATTGTTTTATATTCTGCTTTTCAAGATATTACATCTCGTAAACGTCATGAAACGGTTTTACAGTCACAGGCAGATAGAGATCCTTTGACGTCTATTTATAACAGACGTTACTTCGAATCTAAAGTTGCCGATAAAATTAAAGAAGCTCATATTCAAAATGTTCCGTTTGCAATTTTTATGTTAGATGCTGATAAATTTAAAAATATAAATGATAAGTATGGTCATAAAATAGGTGATAAGGTTTTAATAGAATTGGCTCATGTTTGTGAGCGTTCATTACGACAAGAAGATGTAGTGGCTCGTTATGGCGGCGAAGAATTTGTGGCTTTTGTTAATAATGTTGATAAGGCTACGGCAGTAATGGTAGCGAATCGGTTACGAAAGTCTATTACGGATATTGTTGTTTACTCTGATGATGAAACTCCTATTTCGGTTTCTGTTAGTATTGGAGTAGTTCCATCCGGAATTTCAGATAGCATATCTGTTATGATAAAAATGGCTGATGATGCAATGTATTTAGCTAAACAAAATGGTCGTAACAGAGTTGAAATATATGATAAAGAGAATATTGAAAAACTTAATTTGAAAGCGACTGATATGATAGCCAAGCAAAAGCATCCGGTGTTTGCTGAAGAAAATTCAAAAGAAATTTCTTTGTTAGATGGGATAGAAACAATGTCAATGATTGAGGATTAAGTATGGAATGCAAATTTTTTGAACGATGTGGAGGGTGCTGTTTTCGTCATTTGGATGATAAACAATATCGTGAGCTTAAAATTAGTAAAATCAAAAATATTTTAGATGCAGGATTTGTCACATCAGATTATGTATTGGAAGAAAGTGTTTTTATCGGGGATGCAACGCGTCGCAGAGCCTCTTTTACTTTCGAATATAAAAACTCAAAACTTCTATTCGGATTTAATGAGAAACGGCGTAATAATATTGTTGATTTTGATTATTGTCCGCTGTTAACCGAAAAAATTAATAATAATTTATTGAATATAAGAAAATTTTTAAGCAAGCTTTGTCAAATAAAAGTCCTTAAAAAAGGTAAGGGGAAAAAGTTTAGCGAATCGCAAATATATAAAGGTGATTTATTAGTTTTAGAAGCTCAAAATGGTTTAGATATAGTTTTAGAAACGGTAAGCGAATTGGAACTTGAGCATAGAATGGAAATTTTTGATTTTGTAAATTCTAGTGAAAATATTATTCGTTTTTCAATAAGAAAAAATGCTTTTTCTGAAGCGGAAACCATAATTGAAAGATTAAAACCTGTTATTCGAATCGGCGGATATGATGTGTATGTGGCAGCCGGTACATTTTTACAAGCATCAATACAAGGTGAAGAAGTTCTTGTCAAATTGGTGGAAAAATATCTTGGTTGTCTTAAGGGGCGTATAGCAGATTTATTTTGTGGTATCGGAACATTTTCTTATCCGTTGGCAAGATCTGGCGAAAATAAAATTGTTGCCGTAGATGTAAATAAAAGCTTATTAGATGGTTTTAGATTATCTGCCAATAAACAAATGTTGCATAATATTGAAATTTTGGAACGCAATTTATTTAAATATCCGTTAGAAGCAGAAGAACTATCAAATTTTGATGCTATAATATTCGATCCACCTAGAGCAGGGGCAGAGGCTATTGTTAAAGAATTAGCTAAGGCAGATAAAAATAAAAAACTGAAAAAAGTTATAGCTGTGTCGTGTAATCCACATAGTTTTGTTAAAGATGCAAATGTTTTAATTAAAGCCGGATATAAGTTAGAAAGCGTAACCATGGTGGATCAGTTTGTATATTCTAATCATATGGAATTAGTTGCATTGTTTACGACAAATTAAATGTTTTTGATATACAATGGGAGAAAAGTTTTGCTAATGGAGGAAATATGAAAATAAAGCTATGTTTAATGATGATGTTGGTGCTGGCTTCATGCTCTAATCATGAAAATAATTATGTTATAAGAGCAGGAGAAAATGAAACAGAATATCTCAAAGATATAGAAGCTTGTCCTAAGGTTCATATTAGGAGAAAAGATGTGTCTGTTGTGCAAAAAGAAGGTGTAAATAAGGCTTTTGAGATTATAGCTACGGGATATTCCGGACACTGTTATTTTAATGAAAATATTAATAAAGACAGAGCTGTAATCAAACCTAAATTTAAGATAGTTCGTTTATCTGATACGGATATAACTGATGTGCATTTTTCATATTATTTAGAAACGGTTGAAGGCCCTGAAGCTTATTTGGGCAGAAAAACATATTTTGCGGAAGTCTCAATTGAAACAAATGTATATGAAAAAGAATATACTGCTCCGGCAGCAGAACTTAGCGTGCCTAAACAGGGAACGTATGATTTAGATGTATATTTAGGACTAAATGACGATATTTCAGATTTGCAGTTTAAAAAATAAAGGGAGATAAATATGCAAAATAATTATGCTATGATGGCAAATGCCATACGTTTTTTAAGTGCTGATGCAATTGATAAATCTAATTCCGGACATCCCGGAATGCCTCTTGGTATGGCAGATGTTGCAACAGTTTTATTTTCTAAATTTATTAAGTTAAATCCTCAAGATCCAAAGTGGTTTGACAGAGATAGATTTGTTTTGTCTGCAGGTCATGGTTCTATGTTAATGTATTCTGTTTTGTATCTTATGGGATATGAAGATATATCCATTGAAGATATTAAAAACTTCCGCCAATTGGGTGCAAAAACTGCAGGACACCCTGAGTATGGACATTTAAGCGGAATTGATATGACAACAGGCCCTTTAGGACAAGGAATTTCGTCAGCAGTAGGTATGGCTTTGGCAGAAAGAATTATCAATGCAAAATTCGGTGATGATTTATGCAATCACTACACATATGTCATAAATGGCGATGGTTGTTTAATGGAAGGAATTTCACAAGAAGCAGCAGAGCTTGCCGGTCACTTGAAATTAAATAAACTGATTGTTTTATGGGATAATAACAATATTACCATTGATGGAAAGGTTGAAACAGCAAGTTCAACTGATCAGCTTTTGCGTTTTAAGGCTATGGGATGGAATACGTTAGAAATTGATGGGCATAATCATAAACAAATTGAAGATGCAATTTTAATGGCGCAACACTCAGACAAACCAACGCTTATTTCTTGTAAAACAACCATCGGTTTTGGTTCTCCCAATAAGTGCGGAACATCAAAATGTCACGGTTCTCCTTTAGGTGTTGAAGAAACGTCAGCCATGCGTAAAGCCTTAAACTGGAAATATGGTCCGTTTGAACTCCCTGAAGAAATTTTAAAATTGTGGAATGATGCCGGATTAAAATCTGTAAAAGAATATGAAAGTTGGCAAAAAAGAGCCGATGCAAGAGGACAAGAGTTTACAGATTTTATAAGTAATAAATTACCTGACGGTTGGGATAAAGAGCTAACCACATTAAAAGAAGAAGCAATTAAAAACAAAACAAAAGTGGCAACACGTAAGGCTTCACAAATGTGTTTAGAAAAGATTGTCGGTCTTGTCCCTCAAGTGGTGGGCGGATCTGCAGATTTGGCTGCTTCAAATTTGACTTTGACTGCAAATTCTAAAACCATAACAGCTCAAGATTATAACGGAAATAATGTTATGTACGGAATTAGAGAACACGCAATGGCTGCGATTATGAACGGTATGGCATTGCATGGCGGAATTATTCCGTTTGGCGGAACCTTTTTTGTATTTTCCGATTATATGCGTCCGTCAATGCGATTGGCTGCTTTAATGGGAATTAGAGTTATATATGTTCTTACGCACGATTCTATCGGTGTTGGGGAAGATGGTCCGACACATCAACCTATTGAACATTTGGCATCATATAGAGCAATGCCGAATATTTTAACATTCAGACCTTGTGATGTGGTTGAAACTGCCGAAGCTTGGGAACTTGCTTTGAGTATGGAAAATATGCCGAGTATATTGACTTTAACACGTCAAGGACTCCCATGTTTAAGAGAAACTGCAGTTGAAAATTTAACGGCAAAAGGTGGTTATGTTATATCTGATGTTGCAAAAGGTAAAACTCGACAGGCAACACTTATTGCTACCGGTTCAGAAGTTTCTTTGGCGATTGCAGCTCAACAATTGTTAAATCAAAAAGGTATTAATGTGGCTGTGGTTTCTATGCCATGCACAGAACTTTTTGATAAACAAACGCCTCAATATCAAGATGAAGTTTTAGGAGATTGTCCGCGAATCGCTATTGAGGCAGGTTCTAAGTTTGGTTGGGAAAAATATACCGGTTTAAGAGGAGACATAATCGGTATGGACGGCTTTGGCGCATCAGGACCTGGAGATAAACTTTTTGAATATTTTGGTATTACTACTGAAGAAATTGTTGAAAGTGTTGAAAACTTGATAAAGTAAACCTTTTTATAATATCCGATTATAATTAAACAGAAGGGGGACTATAAACTCCCCTTTTTTTTGTGGAAAATACGAACTATCATTTATTATCACCGCTCCGAGCAGAAAAATAATACTGTCACCGCTCCGAGCAAAAAAATAATACTGTCACCGCTCCGAGCGAAGCGAGGTCAAGCGGTCTTCAAATTAGTATTAAACATCTATCATCGGAAATGTTGTTGGTTAGTGTAATTTAATCGGAAGATCGCTTGACGTTTTCTTTCGAAAACGAGCGATGACTTTATTATATTTTTTAATAAGCAAGAATCGCTACAATCTCTTTATTTACAACGCTTTCAGCGATTTTAAACTGCTCGTTTTAAACGTACGTTTAAATCAAGCAGTTTTTTTGATGTTTTTTTCGAACTTCAGTTTCTTCTAACTATTTGAAAAACAATAAAATGCAAATTTTAAATTT
>JAZLAM010000013.1:0-7082 GCA_045613125.1 Alphaproteobacteria bacterium
AACAGGTATGCTTAATTGGGTGCTTGATGGCTATATTATGGTTCGCAGATGCGGATATATCACAGAAACCCGTGAGCATATTGAGCAGCTTAATGTGTTCAAGGAAGAATCAGACCACGTAATTACTTTTGTTAAAGAAGTGGAAATCAACCAAAGATTTTCCAACGCGGATATTTACGAGATTTACAAGCATTGGTGTTTTGAAAATAACTTTAAAGCTGTAAACTCAAGAGCGTTTTATATGTCGATAAGTAAATACTTTAAAGATTATCGACAAGATGTCGTGAAATTTCGTACTACAAAATCAAGAGGGTATCAACCAATAAGCTACGAAATGACATTCAATGACAATTAAATGACACCTTTTTAAGGAATGTTGTCATTTACTTGAACCATTGATACGTATAGGGTTATACGCCTTTTATGACAACTATGACATCTTTTTATATATATAAATATATAATAAAAAATATATATATAAAAATAAAATATATAAGGGGAATACCCCCTAACCTGTTGTCATTGGCATAAAATTGCTTTAAACCCTTGTGTATCAATGGGTTTAGGTATGACAGATAGGGTGTCATACTATCATTTTATATTATATGGAGGTGTTTTTTATGGATTATAACGATAAATCTCTTATACCAACAGGCGATTCAAAAAAAGGCGGACTTTATCAAGTAGCTGATAAGACCGAATCCGCTAAAAAAATAAGCGCTATACTAAAGAAATCTAACGAGCTTTTATTTGAAAGCCTTGATAGACCTAAAACTAACGTGCATAACGTACCCGAGCTTATTGAATCCACTAAAGGGTATTTTAGCTTCTGTGAGCAACACGGAACAATGCCATCATTCCGCAGACTTGCTAATTGGTATGGCTACTCTCACGCACAGCTTTATAGAATTATCGAGCAGAATACTCCCGAGGGTATTTATTTAGACCAAATTAAAGATGCTATCAAAGATAGTCTTGAACAGGCTGCGTTGGTAAATGCTGTGAATAATATTTCTGCTATGTTTCTTCTTAAATCACAGTATGGCTATGTTGAAGCTACAAAGGTTATTCTCGAGCCATCAGAAAATCTTTTAGGTCAACCTAAATCAGTTGAAGAAATTGAAAATTATATTGATGCGGATATTGTGGAAGATTAACCCTGAATTTGACAAGAAATCGCATATAGACAGTCACTCTGAATAAGGGTGGCTGTTTTCTTATACTTTTGCCGTGACACTACATTAAAAAAGGTACGGAAAAGTTACGGAAAAGTTACGGATTTTGACCGAATTTTGCATATAGCCTGATTTTGACCGAAAAACGCATATATAGGGTATCGGCACAGACCCCCAAACTATTGCACTTTAGCGTGCTAAAGCGAACAGGTGTTCGTTTTTTCGTGTTTCGTGTCTGATGGGGTTATAATGTTATAATAGCGTTTATTTGCGTTTTAAAGCCCATTTAAAGCGTTTTAATAGCTTAATAGGGTTGTTATATGCCCAAACACTAAAACGCTTTAAAATGGCTTTTAGACGGCTTTAAATTGATACATAAAAACAACGGCGTATTATAACGCCGTTTTAATATAAAAAAATACACCCGGAGCAGCTCCGGGCGCATCTGTTTTTTATATTTCCATTTCCGCAAAGTGTTTTAATTCATACGCCAATTTGTCGGGCGTATTAGCTAATTTTTCAAGCCATACATTAAAATGATAAGATAAATAAGTTTCTATATTCTCAAGGTTATCGGGCTTTTTTGATATAGTTTCAATCGCTTTTATAAAGATTCTTGCGTTTTGTTCGTTGTTGTTCATTGTTTACGCCTCCAAATTGATTCTTATATTTGTGTTTACGCTGCTCCACGGTGTACCCCCATGGCAAACGCCCCAAACGTACAAATTTAACTCCGGTAAGTAGTAAATTATTTCATCTGTATTTGTTTCTAATATATCGACGCCGTTATTGTCAATAATATAATATTGATATATATCGTAGAAGTAATCTTCTTCTTCGTCGTAGTCTGTACCGTTATAAAGCTCCGCTTCTTGATATACGCCGTTTATATTTGTAAAGAATAGTTTTGTAATATCATTACACAAAACAGCATCAAAACTTTTTGCAAGGGTACTATAACTTATGTATCCTTGTTCTGTTTCTTCTTGAGTTATTTCCACCCCGTAAAAATATTTACTGCTCCATTCTGTTTTTTTCATTTTAAAAACCTCTTTTATTATTTATTTTTTTACATTATAAAACCGGGATTTTCACCCGGTTATTATTATTTTTTTGTTGCTGCTGTTATTAAAAACAATGGGAATAAAAACATAACTATTATATATATCATTTTTTTGGGCCCTCTTTAACCTAAGATACAAACGCCGTTGCCGGCTTCGTATATATCAAAGTCGCAATCACGGTGAAAGGCATCGTAATCAAAATAACGCTCCAGCATATCGTTGCCGTTGAAGTCTATACACTCGTCGCAGCTTTCGTGGTACTCGTCTATATCGCTATATATAATGTAATTGTCCTTTTTATCTATTGCCTCGTTTACGTTGTTAGTATTCAAATACTCCATAACGGCGGCAACCTCTTTAAGCTCCCAATCCTCCAAATCTTCAAGCTGTTCTATAGCTTCTATAATATCGTCAACATTTGCGTAATCTAAATTACCAAAATCAACGCCCGTGTAATTGTCAATATCTGCAATAAACCACTCACCGCCGTCACGCTCCGGGTCTTCGTCTATAAAATCCCTTGCTTCGTCCGGGGTCATCCAACCATAACCAATACAACCGTTGTTATAAGCTCCCCACGTATTCAAAAATAATTTTGTTTCATTCATCTTTTTAAACCTCCAATAATTTTATTTTTTATTTTGTTTTCGAATTGCTGCACCGCGCCGGGGTTAAGTAACACACACACCACGGCAGCCGCTGCAAGGGCTTCTATAAGTGCCCTAATAAATGAATTTGTTTCCATTGCATCGCCTCCTATTATTTTGCACACTTATTCGTGTCAATTATTATTATACACATTTTTTCGTGTGTGTCAATACTTTTTTACACATTTTTTTGTGTGTGTTTTAAAATGTTTTTTAACTCTTGAATTTAAACACATTAAAACAATCTTATTATTATTGTATTATTACATTATATTATATACAAAGCGTTGCAGCGTTTAATGCTGCACCGGGTGAGGGGGTGCATCTGCACCCGTCCCAACACACACTAACTCGCCTCAATATCCCAAATAATAAAAAAACACACGAAAAAGTGTTGACATACACATTTTTGTATGTTATATTAAGTACAACAAACACACACGAAAGGATGTTTTGAGAAATGAAATTAGGTGAAGCAATTAACAAATTAGTAAAGGACAACAAGAAATCACACGCAAGCTTGGCAAAGATGATGGGCAGAAAAACATCGACATACATTAGTAATATTTGCATAAGAAACAATACCAACGTAAACACATTGCTTGAGATTACAGATGTATTGGGTTACGAAATTATAATCAAACCCAAGAGTGGTGATGATAAAGCAGAAAGGACAATAAGGTTGGAAAGATGATTATATTTAATAATAACGAAGATTTAACACCCAATAGAATTTTGAGAAAAATTGTTGATTCAAACAACAAAGGTTACACTTATATTGTGTTAGGGTGTCCCGGTCCTACGGGTAAAACTTGGATTAAAAAGGGGTTGAAACAATATGGTTTTAACGTTTTTGAGATTTCAGAAGATGTGTCTGATTTAGTTAAATATAAGCGTTCCCCCAATCGTGTGATTGTTAACGAGATTGAGAAAACGGTAGTAGTTGTTTTGAATGAAACTTGGAAAATTGGTGGTGAATAAATATGAGATACGGATATGCAAGAGTAAGTAGTGTAGGTCAACAAAAGAACGGCAACAGTTTAGATGCACAGATTGAGTTGTTAAGGCAACGAGGTGCAGAAGTGATTGTAAGCGAATGTTTCACAGGCAGAAAAGTTGATAGACCAAAATTCACAGAATTGCTCAAGAAATTGCAACCGGGTGACGAGCTTATAGTTTGCAAGTTAGATAGATTCGCAAGAAGCAGTAAGCACGGAGCAGACCTGATACAAGAGTTGGTGAATAAAGGTGTAAGGGTGAACATACTTAATATGGGTATTGCCGATAGTACATCAACAGGAAAACTTTTATTGAATATAATGTTTGCTTTCGCAGAGTATGAAGCTGATATGATAGCGGAGAGAACAAGCGAAGGCAAAGCAGAGAAAAGAGCAGCTGACCCAAACTACAAAGAGGGTAGAAAAGCAATCGAAGTACCTGAGTTTGAAAAATATCTCGCAAAAACAAAAAAAGGCGAAATGACGGTAGTAGATTGCTGTGCTATATTGGGCATCAGCAGAGCAAAATGGTATAGTTTATGTAAAGGAGCATAAATATGGTTAGAAAAGGATTTTGGCACGTTGAGTTTACAATAAGTGTAAATGGGCAAGATGTAGATTTTGAAGATTTGAGCGAGGAAACCCAAAAATATATAACCGAGCAAATTTTAGATGGTTATGTAGGCGGTTGGATTGAAGAAGAAGTTGACAACTGATTAAAAATAATGTAGTATTAGAAAAAGTAATAAGCAGTAACCATTAAAGCTACTGCTTATTAGGGTTTTCACTCTAACCCGGTAAATATGATATGTACTCTATTATCGGAGTGATGTTCAACAACGATAGATTCAACATCTTGCATCTGCTCTGCTTGGAGCAGTAAGATTGTTTCGTCAGGAAGTTGATTGATAATAGATTTAAGTTGTGCTATGTTCACAACAAATCCCCCTTTCTGATTCGCACTATAAAACAGACCGGGTGATTATTCAATACGCAAGTTTGCAGAGTGGTTTTTTTAAGGGTATCAAAAATGGTATTTTTAGGGGTATCATTTTTGCAATAATGTTGAAAAATAAAGAAAAAAGGGTGTTGCAAAATTGGTTTTACAAGATAAAGCATTTCTTGAAAGATTGAGGTTGTTAAAAGATAAATCAGGAATGACAACCAAGCAAATTGCAGAAAAGTGTGACATTCCTGAAAGCACAGTTACAAGGATATTTTCGGGTAAAACGCCAAACCCTACCATTATCACGGTAATGGCAATGACAAAAGCTATGGGCGGAACGGCTGCGGATATATTTGATGATAATGCACAAGTAAACACGCAACCTAAAGTGCCACAAGCTGTCATAACCGATATAGAAAAGAAGAATACAGAGGTTGTAGAGCTGTATGAGAGGATAATAAAATCCAAAGACAAAACGATAAAATTGCTTACTTACGTTTTGTTGGGTTTAGCATCGGTGATAATATTCTTGCTACTGTTTGATTTGTTTAATGGTGGTATAGGATATTTTCAAAAATAAAAATTAAATAAAGAGAGCCTTTGAGCCAATAGTAAGTCGATATAAAAGTCGGCTGCTGTTGGCTCTTTTTTTATTTTTAGGAGGTATATATGGATAAAAAAGCCATCGAAAGATTAAAGAAAGATTTGTTAAAAAATAAGTCGCACGACATTTTCAAGAATGTTCAAGCATTGTGGGATTTAGCGTATTCAACAGGCGATATGGAGTTGAATTATACTGTGCGTAAGATATGCGCAGAAAAAGCGAAAAAATTTAAAAAAGACCGCCCCGAACACGCAGAAAAGTACAGACAGTTGTACAAGAAAACCTTGTTGTTTGCGGCACCGTTAGATTTCGATAGTTATTGTCAGTACATAGAATGGAACAGAGCAGCAGATAAGAGATTTTATTTACCACGAAGAAAGCAACTAAAAGTGGTAGTAGAAGCTCTGCAAGATTTGGCAGATGATAAGTTGGATTTATTGGCTATCAGTATGCCTCCGGGTGTTGGTAAAACCACTATTGCTATATTTTATTTAAGTTGGATAGGTGGCAGAACACCTAATAGTCCAAGTTTAGGTGGTAGCCATAGTAACTCATTCTTACGTGGTGTGTATGATGAGCTTTTAAGACTTATGGATAAAGACGGGGAATATTTATGGAATGATGTATTTCCAAATATAAGTATTTGTAATACTAATGCTAAAGATATGAGAATAGACCTTGATTTACCACAGAGATTTGAAACGTTCGAGTTTAGTAGTATAGGTTCAGGTAATGCAGGTAAGGTAAGAGCAGGTACACTTTTATATTGCGATGACTTGGTTGACGGTATTGAAACCGCTATGAGTAAAGAAAGACTTGATAAATTGTGGCAGCAATACACAACCGACTTACGCCAAAGAAAGATTGGTAATTGCAAGGAATTACATATTGCTACAAGATGGTCTGTTCACGATGTTATTGGTAGGTTAGAGCAACAGTATGGCGATAGTGATAGAGCAAGATTTATTGTAATGTCAGCTTTGGATGAGAACGAAGAAAGTAATTTTAACTACGGCAATAATGTAGGCTTTACAACACAGTTTTACCACGAACAGAGAGAGATTATGGATGACGTGTCTTGGAGAGCATTGTATATGAATGAACCCATCGAAAGAGAGGGGTTATTATATGCAGAGGATGAACTTCGCAGATACTTTGAGTTACCTGACAGAGAACCTGACGGCATCATAAGTATATGCGATACCAAAGATAGGGGTAATGACTATGCGTTTATGCCCGTTGGATATATTTATGGCAATGACTATTACATTGAAGATTGTATCTGCGACAATAGTTTGCCAAATGTAGTAGAGCCACGAATAGTAAGCTGCTTATTAAAGAATAAGGTGCAGATGAGCAGATTTGAGCATAACAATGCAGGTGGCAGAATTGCTAAAGACATTCAGGAAGAAGTGAAAAAGCAAGGTGGCATTACAAAGATAACAACGAAATTTACCACAAGCAACAAAGAAACAAAAATCATAGTCAATTCATCTTGGGTTAAAGAACATTGCTTGTTCAAAGATAAATCGCTTTATAAGAAAAAAGATGATTATGGCAATATGATAGAAATGCTCTGTTCATACACTCTTGCAGGTAAGAATAAGCACGATGACGTGCCTGATGGTATGGCAATGTTTGCAGAGTA
>JAZLAM010000014.1:0-50074 GCA_045613125.1 Alphaproteobacteria bacterium
ATATGGTGCATATGTAGGCGGAAAACAAAAATATGATGACAACAAAGTTGAGCAAAAGAGTGGTTATCTTGGTGTAAGCGCAGCGTTCAGAAAGAATAATATGTTCTCAAACTTTACACTTAATGGTGGATATATAACAAGCAAAGCAAACACCGCTTGGGGTAAAGACGAATTTGACACCAAGGTAGTAAGCGTTGCTAACAAAACAGGCGTTGACATTAAAGCCGGTAACAACTGGACGGTTACACCGTCGATGTATGTAGCCTATACAGGTATGGATACCGAAGACTACACCAACAAGGCAGGTGTTAAAATGGAAAATGAGTTTTCAAACGTTGTAACATTAGCGCCTGAACTCAAGGTCAGAAAAGGCTTTGATAACGGCGTAGGTGCTTATGCAAAGGCAAGCTATAAGCATTATATCTATGATGCCGAAGTTAAGGCAGATGATGTATTGTTAGAAGAAATGAGTGCAAAACCATATGTAGAATATGGCTTTGGAGTTGAGAAGAACTGGGCAGATAAATCCGGTTACGTTGAACTTACCCGTCGTGACGGAGGTCGTGAGGGTTGGAATGTCAACCTCGGTTTAAAACTTGATTTCTAAGCAAAAACTCAAACCAACAAAAAAGGCGAGATTTTCTCGCCTTTTTAATTTCCCAAAAAAACTCCGACTTTTGCCGGAGTTTTTTTAACTTTAGTTTAATGCAGATGTTAAGTGCACATTTCCGACCAAGCTTACTGCCGGAATTTTGATATCTTTTACCTGATTACATTTTTCCTTAACGATTCGGCACGTGCCATATAAAACGGCAAAAGCCGATTTCACAGGTGCGCTATCTGAAAATTCAAAATACTCTCCCGGTTCAAGTTCCGGAATTTCGCCCTTAAAACCTAAACCGTTTTCAAGATACAAATTTCCCTTATCGTCGGCAATGTTAAACTCTTTACTTAAAATCTGTATTTTATCGTCCGAATTGTTTTCAATGCGCAAATAATATGAACAAGCGTCGTCATCTTCGTCTTCAAGATACGCCTGACAAGCTGAAACCAAAATATCATCGGTTTGTAAAGTTACATATTCATTTTCAAAATCCATATCAAAACACCTTTTAAAGGTTAAACTTTATGTTAACTATTAATTAACTTTTTCAGATTCGCAACCTCAGATACATCTTTTACACAAAGTTATGCACAGCTAAAATTTTCTACAATTTTATTATATATTTTTTTTAGCTCTTGAAATTGTTTCAAAATTGTTTATGCTAAAGTTAAGTATTTTTTAGGAGAAAAATTATGTTAAGATCACTGTTTTTAAGTTTAGCTTTGATAATAGCACCCTTCGTCGCTGATGCTCAAACTCAAGAAGAACCGACAGTTGTTGTCACTACAGAATTTTCTAATACAGATTTGGAAGAACAAATGTCTTCGGTAGACATTGCTGAGCTAGAAAATCTAAAAAATACCGGTTTTGATTTCAATCAAAAAGATGCAAACGGAAACCCTCCTCTATATTATATCTTAACTCGCAATCCTGATTTGGAAGTTGCAAAAAAAGCCATCGAGTATGGCGCAAATGTCAATATGCCTGCTAAAAACGGCATGCTTCCACTAAATATCGCAACTTCAAAAGCAAATGAGTTGCAATTGCAAATTATGATGATGAAAACCATGGGGCTGGACACAAGCAAAGAACAGGTTCAAGAAGAACTAAAGAAAATGCTTTTCCATGAAATGACCAAAGCTATTGAACTAACCAAATTACTCATAGACAACGGAGCTGATGTAAATTTAGTCAGTTCTCTCGGAACACCTTTGATGAATGCTGTTACAAACATATGGAATTTAGACATTGTTAAAATGCTTATTGACGCCGGAGCAGATTTAAATGCAACGGATAAGACCGGTAAAACAGCTCTGTTTTATGCTTATGCAAGCTCAAATGATGATGTTATTAAGTTGCTGATTGAAAAAGGTGCCGACGTTTCAATTAAAGATACAGAAGGTAAAACATATTCCGATATGGAAAAAGTAAACGTAGACCCTGCCATATAGTTTAATAAAAAACTTAACCTATTTTTTATAAATACGGGTGTAATATACCCTCATAATATTTATATTTGAAAATAATATTTCGAATATATAAGTAACAATATTTTAAGAGGTATATTATGTTTAGCTTCAAAAAAATCTGTAAAATTTCAATGTTTGCACTCATGTCTTTGTTTCTTTTCAAAGATGCATATGCTTCAGAAATTGATTTAAATATTCCGTCACTAGATACAATTTTTAATATTCTAGGTCTAACGATCAGCGGATCACAAATTTTATTTGCAGGTATGATTGTATGTGTTCTGGGAATGATATTCGGCTTATATGAATTTGTTCGCATCAAAAAAATGCCATCTCATATATCCATGAAAAAAGTTTCAGAAACAATTTACGAAACTTGTAAAACATATATGAAACAACAAGCAAAACTCTTACTAATTTTAGAGTGTTTTATTGCTGTTTGCATTTTTTACTATTTCTTCTACTTAAATCAAACACCTATATTAAAAGTTCTAAACATTTTGTTATGGTCAATTCTAGGAATTTTAGGTTCATTTTCTGTTGCTTGGTTTGGTATGCGTATTAATACATATGCAAATGCCAGAACTTCTTTTGCATCATTAAAAGGTAAAGCTTATCCTGTGATGAACTTACCTTTACATTCAGGTATGTCAATTGGTGTATTGCTAATTTGCGTTGAACTTATTATGATGATTTTTATTTTGCTTTTTGTTCCTAGAGACAATGCAGGAGCTTGTTTTATCGGATTTGCAATTGGTGAATCTTTAGGAGCTTCAGCGCTTCGCATTTGTGGTGGTATCTTTACAAAAATTGCCGACATCGGAGCCGATTTGATGAAAATCATATTTAAAATTGATGAAGATGATGCAAGAAACCCCGGAGTAATTGCAGATTGTACCGGTGATAATGCTGGAGACTCGGTAGGTCCCACGGCTGATGGATTTGAAACTTACGGTGTTACCGGTGTTGCTCTTATCAGCTTTATCGTATTAGGTGCCGGAATGATGTATGCTCCAAATGGAGAACTCACCCTTATGCCAAACGGAATTGACATTCAAGCACGCCTTATCACTTGGGTGTTTGCTATGCGTGTTTTAATGATTATAACTTCCATATTAGCATATTTTTTAAACAATGCAATTTGTAAAAAAATATTTGGGAATAAAGATAAATTCAATTTTGAAACACCTCTTACTTTATTGATATGGTTAACTTCAATAATTTCTATCTTGGTAACCTTTGGTGTTTCGTATGTTATGATTGACACATCCATATTTGGTCAAAACTTATGGTGGAAATTATCAACTATCATTAGTTGTGGAACTCTATCTGCCGCACTAATACCCGAATTTACTAAATTTTTTACCTCATCAAAATCTAAACATGTTGAAGAAATTGTAAATGCAAGTCGTGAAGCCGGTGCTTCATTAAACATTGTATCCGGTATTGTTGCCGGCAACTTTTCAGCGTTCTGGCAAGGTCTTATCATCGTATTATTAATGATAATTGCATATTTTACATCATACACCGGATTGGATGCTTATATGGTTTATCCGTCAGTATTTGCTTTTGGTTTGGTAGCATTTGGTATGTTGGGCATGGGCCCCGTTACCATTGCAGTTGATTCATATGGTCCGGTAACCGACAATGCACAATCTGTATTTGAACTTTCACAAATTGAGCAAATTAAAGGAATTAAAAAAGAAATTGAAAAAGACTATGGTTTTAAACCTAACTTTGAAGTCGGTAAGCATCTTTTAGAAGAAAACGATTCTGCTGGTAATACATTTAAAGCAACAGCAAAACCTGTTTTAATTGGTACTGCCGTAATTGGTGCAACCACCATGATCTTCTCAATCATACTACTTTTGAATTTATCGCTTAATCTACTTGATCCAAATGTTTTATTTGGTCTTATTTTAGGTGGTGCTGTCATTTATTGGTTCTCAGGAGCTTCCATGCAGGCAGTATCTGCCGGAGCTTATAAAGCCGTAAATTATATCAAAAAACACATTAAACTTGATGGCAAAAAAGCAGCATCAATTGAAGATTCAAAAAATGTCGTACGTATTTGTACTGTTTATGCACAAAAAGGCATGCTTAATATCTTTATTGTAATCTTTTCGTTTACAATTGCTTTTGCTTGCTTTAATGCAAACTTATTTGCAAGCTATTTAATTTCTATTGCTGTTTTTGGATTGTTCCAAGCTTTATATATGGCAAATGCCGGAGGATCATGGGATAATGCTAAAAAAGTTGTTGAAGTAGACTTGAAAGAAAAAGGAACTCCGTTACATGATGCCACTGTCGTTGGTGACACAGTGGGTGATCCTTATAAAGACACATCATCTGTTGCTCTAAATCCGATTATAAAATTTACTACTCTGTTTGGGTTGCTAGCTGTTGAAATGGCTGCATCAGCCCCGAAACATATTTCTGTAGGGTTAGGGATTGTGTTCTTTATGATTGGTCTGATTTTTGTGTATCGTTCATTTTACGCTATGCGAATTGAAACGTCTCATAAAAAATAAAAAAAATAAAAAAACCGTCTGTATGAAAACAGACGGTTTTTTATTGTATTAATCTTTTTTTAATCGTATACTGGTTACATGATACATTATTTATATTAAGAGGTATGGTCTATGTTTATTAAAAAAATTTTTATTTTGCTTATTTCGGGAATTCTTTTTTTTATACCTTACGTAAATGCTAGTAGCACATATTCAGAGTATGCCCAAACAATATATATTTACGCTACCAAATTAAATACAGCCGGCATAAAACGACTTATCAAAACATATGGTATAGACACTTTAGATTCAAATGATAATACCGCACTTTGTTATGCAATTCAAAATAATGATATCAAAACTTATAAAGCACTCACTAAAATGGGAGCTAAAAGCCATCAATATTGTTTTAATAAAATCTCCGAAAACAAACGAATAAGCTTTAACAATGCTATGACAGAATATGAAGCATCAGCTGTCGGAAAATATAATGAACATGGAACCTTACTTACAAGAACTAAAATTGCAGAAACAGAAGAAGTTAGTTCTTCAACCAAATTTGGTGTGGGGTTAGGTACTATCGCTCTAATAGGTGGTGGAGTTGCTGCTATAGCCGGTGGTGGAGGTGGTGGAGGTAGCTCAAGCACCTCATCTTCAGACGTTAACACGGAAATTTCGTGTCAAGAACAAGGAGGAACTTTAATAAACGGATCTTGTATTTTTATAGACAAACCCGGTGCGTCACCTCTAAATGATACAATTCAAAAATATCATACAAAAGAATACAATAGTTCAAAATCATTTTTACACCAAATCAATGCTGATTATGCTTATGCAAGAGGTTATACAGGATACGTAATAGAGCGCGATAAAGATGGCTACCTTGTTGATAACGGCTCCGGTTACATAAGCGACAAAAAAGTAAGAGTAGGAGTTTTAGATAACGGATTTGATATTTATCATCCTGATTTGATTGATAATATTGTAACAAACGAAGATGGAAATCCGTATGGTTATAACTTTGATTACGGCCCGTGTCGTGGTGGAGATAAAACAAACTGTTACACATTTAATCCTTTAAATGACGGGAGTGGACTTGGAAGGATAAGTTTATATGATGCTAATCAAGTTTTGATATCACACACTGACGCTATATACACGCAGGAAACATACAATACAACTTTTGAACAATATCCTGAAGATTATGACTGGGATGATTTACAATATAATCCTATACCTTATTTATCTGATGATGAAGTTGATAAATTCAACACTCAAACAAATGATCATGGCACTCATGTGATGGGGATTATAGGAGCCACCGCAAACGATTTTGGTATTCAAGGTGTGGCACCAAATGTTGAGATGATTGGTATAAACTATACTCAAACAATTTACAGACAAGGAGAAGATGTCTTTACAAAAGCAGGAGAAACTTTTGTAAACAATGGAGCTCGTGTTGTGAATATGAGTTTTGGCATCAAACTAAGTGAAGAAAGTTCTGAAAAGGCATTAGCCTCTTATCTTGTAAACAAAGATTTTAATAATCTGAATGATTCTAATTTAGAAAATACCGAAAATCTTTTTAAATATTTAGCGGATAACAATATTGTAACAGTAAAATCAGCAGGAAACAATGGTAACAGTTTTGAAGCAGATACTATATCCGGCGTACCGTTGAGCAATACGTTTAAGTTGGGAAGCGATTATGATATGACAAACTTGTTTATTACGGTTGTTTCAGTTAACAGTAAAAATAAGATTACTAGCTATTCCCAAATATGTGGTGTAACAAAAAATTATTGCTTAGCAGCACCAGGAGGCGATTCTCTTGAAAATAACATGATTTATTCTACTGTTCAAAATGATAAAAATCACCAAAAAGATGACTCAGGTTTTGCCTACGGATATATGCAAGGGACATCCATGGCTACTCCTGTTGTAACGGGGAGTGTAGCTTTGTTGATGGGAGCATATCCTCATCTTACATCACAACAGATAGTTGAAATTTTGTTCACAACGGCAACGGATTTAGGTACAAAAGGTGTTGATGAAGTATATGGACATGGTCTGATTAATTTAGATGCTGCAACCAGTCCTATCGGATATCTATCTTTTGATTTCTTAGATAATAACAAACAAAATACTTATTCTGCATCAGCTCTAAACTTATCAAAATCAGTCAATGCAAAAATTTTGAGTATATTACCTGCAAAATTTACTGTTTTCGATGAATATGATCGAGGTTTTGAGATAGAGACATCTTCATTATTTGCTGACACATCAAAACAAAGAAGACATCTTTTCGAAAATGATTTTAAAGCATTTATGAGCCATGGAAAACAAAACATACAAACCGGAAACAATATATCTTTTGCTTTTAATTCTTCAGTATCCGGTAATGATATATATAGCCCTTACGGTTTTATCGGTGTTGATTATAATTTATCAAATAAATTTGGTTTTCAAGCTTTTTATTCTGAAAACACCATATTAAACAGAGGTGAAATTTTTACTCGTACAGAACAAAATCCATTTATTAGCATGGATAATGCTTTTGGACTTGGATTTAATTATAAATCAGATAAAACATCTTTCAAATTAGACTATACCGGCGGAAAAAATAATTTCTTTGAAGATGAAGAAAACTCTGATTTATACGATAATCACATGAATGCCATAACTTCCGAATTATCTTATAATCTTACAGATAATTTCAGTGTAAGTTCTATTTTAGGTAATTTAAGTGAAAAAAGTTCTGTTTTAGGTATGATAGGCAACGATACTTTTGATATCGGTGATTCTAACACATACTTTACCGGTATGAAAATCACATTTAAGCCTACTGACAGATTATCTTTAAGTGGCGTATATTATAGAGGATATACAAATACGTCAGCAAATAATAACGTATTTTCCATGTCAGATATTGAAAGTGAAAGTATAGCATTAAATGCTACATACAAATTAACAAGCAAAAATAATATCGGCTTGGACGTATATTCCCCGTTACGAATTGTAAAAGGTAGCGCTGATATTATTTTATCTTCCGGTCGTCATCAAACAGAAAATAAAATATATTTAAATAAATATCATACTTCCCTAAAAGATACGGATCGTGAATGGGATGTCAGTATGTTTTATAATAAACAAATAAAAGATGACGCAAATTTCAAAACACGTTTTGGAGTAAGGTTTAATCCTGAACATGATGCTAGCGCAAAGCCTGATTATTTCGGAATGTTTAATTTACACTTTGCTTTCTAAAGAAAAAAAGCTGTTGACTCTGTAAAAAAAAGTCGATATAAGCAAAACTGTAAAAAAACCGAGAGCTGATTTTAAATGTTTGTCAGCTTTAAATAACTAATAATTAACCGGAGATTTTAATATGAAAAGAACATTTCAACCAAGTAAGCTCGTAAGAGCTCGTCGTCACGGTTTCCGTGCTCGTATGGCAACAGTGGGAGGCAGAAAAGTATTGTCTGCTCGCCGTGCAAGAGGTCGTAAAAAACTTTCTGCTTAAGTTTTGATTATGACAGAAATTCTTGTCTTAAAAAAAAGAAAAGATTTTGTAAGAGTCGCTAAAGGAGTAAGCAAGGTTACAAAAACTGCTATACTCCAAGCGGCTCCTAGTTTATATGAAGATACAGTTTCGCCTAAAATTGGCTATACCACTACAAAAAAAATAGGGAAAGCTCATATCCGCAATCGAGCAAGGAGACGTATGCGAGCCGTTATCAGAGAACTCTTACCAATTTATGGCATGGATAATACCGAATATGTTTTAATAGGAAGACATAATACTCATTATTGCCCATATAAAGAGCTTTTTTCAGATATAAAATGGGCAATAAAAAAAGCCAACTCAATACTTCTATCTGAAACAAAGGATATAAATGAAAGCGCTACTGATATATCTGGTTAAATTTTATCAAAAATTTATCTCTCCATTTTGTTCAGGATGTTGCAGATATCGCCCAACTTGTTCTGAATATATGATAGAAGCCCTAAAAGAACATGGTGTAATCAAAGGAACATATTTAGGAATACGTAGAATATTACGCTGTCACCCATGGGGAGGATCAGGGTACGATCCTGTACCTAAAAAAAATAAAAAGAGTTAGTTATAAAGATGCTTATTTGCTTGATTTTAGAAAAAATATGTTCTAAAAAACAACATCTAAAATTTTTCAGGAGTATAGAAAGTGAAAGAAGAATCAAAAAGTTTATATTTAGCTATAGTTGCCTCAATTTTAATTATATTCGGAGTTAATCATTTTTTTCCGTCTCAAAAAGTTATAACAAATTCAAAAGAAGAAATTGTAGACACTCCAGCAGTTGCAGATTTAAATACAAACATAAACCTTATTCAAGAAAATATACTACCTGCTAAAGAAATTGCAGAACTTGAAAATAATATAACTGTAGAAAGCCCTAATATAAAAGGTTCTATTAGAATAAAAGGATCACGTTTTGATTATCTTAGTTTAACAAAATATAAACAAACTCTTGAAGAAAACAGTGAAAATGTTGAACTTTTACAACCGGCTAAAACTTTACTTCCTTATTTTGCCGAATTTGGCTGGTTAAGTTCTTCATCAGATATTAAGGTTCCTAATTCAGAAACCGTATGGCAAGTTATCGGTGATAAATTAACACCTGAAACTCCTGTTACATTAATTTGGAATAACAATCAAGGATTGAAATTTATTAAAACTATTTCCGTTGATGAAAACTATCTTTTCAACATAACACAAACTGTAGAAAACAACACTCAAAATCCGATTATATTATACCCTTATGGTTTAATTAGCCGCAAAATTGATATGAAATCTCAAAAACGTTCTGTAGTTCACGAGGGATTTAGTGGTGTTATAAACGGTTCTCTTGAAGAAGTAAAATTTAATGACCTTGATGAAAAAGAAAGTGAAATTTTTGAAACTCAAAAAGGTTGGTTTGGTTTCTCAGACAGATATTGGTTTACAGCTATCATCTTAGATCATAACACTAACTCTTCGATCAAAATAAGCCGTAACAACAACGATGTTTTTCAAACAGATTATAGAGGACCAGCAGTCACAATTGCCACGGGTTCTGCATCTACCAATACGGTTCGTTTTTATGCAGGGGCAAAGGAAATAAAACTGCTGGATAAATATACCGATGAAAATCAAATTGAAAAGTTTGATTTAGCCGTAGATTTTGGCTGGTACTATTTCTTAACCAAACCATTTTTCTACATTTTAACATTTTTATACAGTATTATAGGTAATATGGGATGGGCAATCTTGCTATTTGCCGCATTATTAAGACTTGTTATGTTCCCAATTGCCAGCTCTTCTTATGAAAGCATGTCGAAAATGAAGAAAATGCAACCTAAAGTTATGATTTTACAAGAACTATACAAAAACGACAGAATGCGCTTACAACAAGAAACCATGGACTTGTATCGCAAGGAAAAAATTAATCCAGCTGCCGGATGTTTACCATTATTTATACAAATCCCCGTATTTTTCTCACTTTATAAAGTACTAAACATAGCGATTGAAATTAGGCACGCTCCCTTTATAGGCTGGATTAGAGATTTATCAGCGCCAGATCCTCTCACAATTTCTGTATGGTCACATATACCTTTACCATCACTATTAGATATTGGTATTTGGCCTATCTTAATGGGATTTACAATGTGGTTCCAACAAAAGCTGAATCCTGCTCCGACCAATAAAGACCAAGCTCGTATGTTTGCAATGATGCCATTTATTTTCACTTTGATGTTAGGTCAATTTGCATCTGGTCTTGTCATTTATTGGACATTAAGTAACATTCTTTCCATTATTCAACAAAAATATATAATGAAAAAACATGGTGTAAACTAATGATTAATAATGATTTTCATTTTGATGCAAAAACATTAGAGGCCGGCCGAAAACTATTTACCCGTCAGTGTAATTTTATGCTGAGTGTGGCTAATTTAGATCAACTTCCAGCCTCTGATAAAAATGAAATAGCATTTGTTGGTCGTTCAAACGTAGGAAAATCAAGTTTAATAAATGCGCTTTTTAACAAAAGCGGATTGGCAAAAACATCATCAACACCGGGACGTACGCAACAACTTAATTTTTTTAATCTTGATGATAAACTGTATTTAGTTGATTTACCGGGATACGGTTTTGCAAAAGCACCTCCGGAAGATGTTAAAAGATGGCAAAAAACTATGAGCTTATATTTACAAGGTCGCCCTAATTTACGACGCGTCTTTTTAATGATTGACAGTCGACATGGTATAAAAAAAATTGATGAAGATATAATGAAAACACTTGATATTTCCGCCGTGACCTATCAAATTATACTTACAAAGACTGATAAAATAAGCCGTACAGAATTAAGCCAATTGATAGACCATACACAAACAAACCTTAAACTGCACCCTGCAGCACACCCTATCGTATTTGCAACCAGTTCTGAAAAAAAGGAAGGTTTAGAAAATATAAGAGCTGAAATATCAATGTTGTGTTAAAGAATATTTATTTTAATTTATATATCAATAACTGTATTTTTGGTTTGGAATTTCAAAGTATTTACTTTATATTGAATCTTAATAAATATGGAGGTAAATATGCATAATTACATTAGTTCAATAACTGAAGAACAAGCAATTAAAGAACTGGAATTTATTGCTAAAGAAATGGCAAAAGCCGATATTGCATATTATCAAAATGATGATCCGTATTTAACAGACGCCGAGTATGATGAATTAAAACTCAAAAATGAATTATTAGAAAAAAAATTTCCTCATCTTATTCGTGAAAACAGCCCTTCAAAAAAGATAGGAGCTCCCATAAAATCTGATTTTTCCAAAATTGAGCACAAAGTACCAATGCTTTCATTAGGTGATATTTTTTCTGAAAATGAATTGATTGATTTTGTAAAAAGTGTTCAAAGGTTTTTAAATACAGATTCTGATATAGAAATGACATCAGAACCAAAAATGGACGGTTTATCTTTTTCAGCCCGTTACGAAAACGGAGTTTTAGTTAAAGGCGCAACAAGAGGTGATGGCAAAACAGGTGAGGATATAACTCAGAATCTAAAAACAATTAAAGATTTACCTCATTTTGTTAACGCTCCTGATTTTCCTAAAATAATAGAAGTAAGAGGTGAAGTTTATATGTCAAAAAATGATTTTTTTGTTTTAAATGAAAAACAAAAAAATCAAAATAAAAAAACATTTGCCAACCCCAGAAATGCTGCTGCAGGTTCTTTAAGACAACTTGATGCCAATATCACAAAAGAACGTAACTTAAGCTTAATTGTTTATACTTGGGGTGAAGTATCTGATATAAATTGGAAAACTCAAGATGAATTTTTACAAAAAGTAAAAAAATGGGGATTTCCGGTAAATCCGTATAATAAACTTTGTAACAATCTGCAAGAAGTGGTAAACAGTTACGAAACATTGTTACAAATAAGAGCTGATTTACCGTATGATATAGATGGCATTGTTTATAAAGTAAATTCGTTAGAATTACAGTCAAGGCTTGGTTTTCTCACCAGGACTCCTCGTTTTGCCATAGCTCATAAATTTCCGGCAGAAAAAGCCATAACAAAAATTAATAATATACGCATACAGGTAGGGCGGACAGGAGCATTAACACCTGTTGCCGATTTAGAACCTATTAATGTCGGTGGCGTCATGGTATCTCATGCAACACTTCATAATGAAGATGAAATAAAAAGGAAAGATATCCGCATTGGTGATTATGTCCAAATTCAGCGTGCCGGAGATGTAATTCCACAAGTAGTATCAGTCGTTTTAGAAAAAAGAAAACATAATTTACAAGAATTTGAGTTTCCCCATACTTGTCCTGAATGTGGTGCTCATGCCATAAAAGAAGAGGATGAAGCTGTTAGGCGTTGTACCGGAGGTTTAAGTTGTCCGGCACAGGCAATGGAACGGATAAAACACTTTGTATCAAGAGATGCTTTTAATATAGAAGGATTAGGCTCAAAAATTATAGAAGATTTTTTTAAAGAAGGAATTTTAACTAATCCGGCTGACATATTTACATTAGAAGAAAGAAACGGCGGAGACGATTTGTTCTCTCAAGCACAAGGATTACATCTTGAAAAAAGAGATGGCTGGGGGCAAAAATCGATTGATAATTTATTTAAGGCTATAAGAGAAAAAAGAAATATCAGTCTGCAAAAATTTATATATTCGTTAGGAATAAGACAGGTGGGTTCTGCCACATCATTATTAATTGCAAAAAATTATATTTCTTTCGAAAATTTCAGAACGTTAATGCAAAAAGAATATATTGATAAGCTTATAAATATTGATGGTATAGGACCAGCTATGGCTAAAGATATCGTAGAGTTTTTTAAAGAAGATCACAATAATCAAATTATAGACAAGCTGCTACAATTTGTTAGCGTAAAAGATTATGAACAACAAAACACTCTAAATTCTTTTTTTACTGATAAGACCATTGTGTTTACGGGAACTTTAGAAAAGATGACACGCGCTGAAGCCAAAGCAATTGGGATAAAACTTGGGGCAAAAGTTGCCGGTTCAGTTTCAAATAATACTGATTTTGTAATTGTCGGAGCTGATGCAGGTTCGAAGGCAAAAAAAGCTATTGAACTGGGTATCTCTATATTAAATGAAGAAGAATTTTTAGATAAGATAAGATAGTCTGAATTTTTGTTTGAAATCAAAAAAATATATGATATAATCGTGCATATGTTTAATAGTTGTTTGGAGATTATAGTGAAATTACTTTTAACTATCTTAGTTTTGTGCCTTTTTATTAATGTAGAAGTTAGCGCTAATTTGCTTGAATCAGATGTAGCAAATGGTGAGGAAAAAATAACATCAATTGCCACAGAAGATGCTGATAACAAGGATGATATTTCTGTAACAAAAGAAAAACAAAATCAGTATAAAAAAAATTCTCCGGCAAAAAAATTAAATGCTGCTCAACTATTTGAGCAACAAATGCTTGCTAAGAAAAAAAATAAAGATCGTAAAATAAAAAAAAGTACTCGAAAAAATAGTTCTTCTTCATCAAAAAGTAAACGTAATAAATCTAATCGATATGGTAAAAAGTCTAACACTGGTGGCAGACGTAGTAGCGGACAACCCTCATTATCTTCAGGCATGTTTGTAAAATAATTTATTAAGGATATATAATGAACGGCATCATAAAAACCAGACGTTTCCTTCCGTTGATGGTAACACAATTTTTAGGAGCGTTAAACGATAACCTTTTTAAAAATGCTTTATTAATATTGGTTACATTAAAAATGACCAACCAATCAGATATTTTATCAAATGTGATAGCGGGTCTGTTTATTTTGCCGTTTTTTTTATTTTCTGCATGGGCTGGTGAGTTTGCTGATAAATATTCAAGAGATAAAATTGCTAGAATCTTAAAAATAGTGGAAATAATTTTAATGATTGGAGTAGGTATTGCTTATTACACCAATAGTTTAGCATGTTTAATTGTCTTAGTAGCTCTAATGGGAGGGCAATCCGCATTTTTTGGTCCTGTCAAATACGCCTTACTTCCTCAACAACTGAATCCTGAAGAATTAATTGAAGGTAATGCATACATTGAGGCCACTACATACATAGCTATTTTAGGTGGTTTAATTGCCGGAACACTATTATCCATTGAAACAAGTATATTTATACTAATAGCTTTAGCTATTATAGGATATATTTCATCTTGTAAAATATTACCTGCACCAGCTCCTCGTCCACAACTTAAAATAAATAAAAATCTATTCACAGCAATGAAACAGAATTTTATATTTTTACGGAAACATAAATATATCCTACAAAGTATTTTAGGCGCAAGTTGGTTTTGGACAATAGGCGCTTTAGTCGCTGTTCAAATTTATCCGCTTTGCGGAAAAATAATAAATGCTGATAAAGGAACAATAACTTTTTTCTTAATATTGTTTTCTTTGGGAGTAGCCTTTGGTTCTTATGTATGTAATCGCATCTTAAAAGGTGAAATAAATATGATATACGTGCCATTGTGTGCGCTTGGTATGTCTGCTTGTTTATTTGAGATTTTTATTTTAAGTTCGAACTATCCAACTGCAACTCAAACTCTAAAATTTATAGAATTTCTTCAGGCCAAAAATTCTATCGGATTTTCAATAAGCTTATTTATGTTAGCATTTTTCGGAGGTCTTTACATCATCCCTCTTAATGCTTTTATGCAAAATCGTGCACCCAAAGCTTATACAGCATCTGTAATTGCCGGAAATAATATAATCAATTCTTTAGGAATGACAGGTTCTGCTATTTTTGCAATTGTTTTATTTAAACTTGGTTTTACATTACCTCAATTATTTTTAATAATGAGCGTAGTATCCTTAATTGTTGCTATTTATATTTGTTCATTACTACCTGATAACCTAACGCGATCAATTTTGCAAACTGTTTTACGTTTTATGTTTCGAACTCAAGTTACTGGATACACAAACTTCAAAAAAGCAGGATCCAAAGTTTTAATTATTGCTAACCACTCTTCACTTTGGGATGGTATTTTAATGGCTGCATTCATGCCTGAACGCATAACTTTTGCAATAACATCATCATGGACAGGCAAGTGGTTTATGCCGATCATAAGATTATTGGTAGATTTTTATCCCCTTGATATGTTAAATCCTCTATCTATCAGAAATCTCATTGAAGAGATTAAAAATGGCAGAAAAGTAGTTATTTTTCCGGAAGGAAGAATTTCACTTACCGGAAAACTTATGCAAGTTTTTGACGGAGCAGCAATGATAGCATCAAAATCAGGAGCTAAAATTTTGCCTGTAAAAATATCCGGCGCCAATTATTCAAGTTTATCATACGTAAAAGATAAATTTTATACCAAAATGTTTCCCAAAATAGATTTACACATTATGCCGGTATGCATATTTGACATTTCGCACGATAAAAATAGCAGGACACTTGCCACTAGAAAGCTATATGAAATTATGATAAATATGTCATTAAATACAATCAATTATCCGGATACATTATTTAAAGCACTGTTAAATAGTGCAAAAATAAACAAAAAAAATCATATCATACTAGGAGATATCACAGGTCGTAAACTTTCGTACAATAGTCTTATAAAAAATGCCATTAGATATGGTGAAGCGTTAAATAAAATAATCGGCGACAAAACAAAAATAGGCATCTGTATTCCTTCCGGATTTACGTTTACAATTGTTTTTTGGGCTATTCAGTATTTAAATAAAACAACCATTATACTTGCAGAAAATAATATAGAAGAACAAATCAAAAATGCACAAATAGAAGTTTTAATAGGGAACAAAGATTTTACCAATATACCATGTACAACAATAAACATATCTAATATAAAAATTTCTAAATTTGTAAGAAAACATATGTATTATCCTTGCAAAAAATCAGTAGTATTGTTTAAAAATAATCAAAAATTAGAATACCGCACACATGATATTTTAAAATCATATTATGAATTAGATTGCGTATTACCGTTTAACTTAAAAGATATAGCTATCAATACTTTGCCATCTGATAACGCTGATAGCTTCATTTTATGCTTTATACTTCCCATTTTAAGTGGAATTAAAACATACTTCATTCATAAGGTAAACCCTAAGATATTATCTAACATATGCTACGACTTGGCTACAAGTATTATTTTTTCCGACAACGATACTTATACAAAAAGTATGGATTACTCATCTTCTTTTGACTTTTTCAAAGTACGTATGGCTTTTAGCTTAGGAAAAAAAGTTGATTATACAACTTTGGAATATTGGCTAAAAAACTTTAACATCCGCATTTTGGAAGGATTTATTCCAGATAATAGTGCAATAATTACTACAATTAATACACCAATTTACTATAAATTTAATTCTTTAGGATGCAAAATATCCTCAGATAATATACTTTTAAATGAACTGGAATTTGATCAAATAGGATTTGCAACAATAAAATAATTATTAATCACTTCCTAAAGAGCTCCTACCTAAATTTATATGACGATTTACATCCATACAAAGTATAATACCAAAACTTGCCATAACTGAAAGCATAACAGTTCCACCGTATGAAATAAGCGGTAACGGAATCCCAACAACCGGAAGCAATCCTAAAACCATAGCTATATTAATAAATACATATAAAAAGTAGTTTGTGTTTAACCCTATAATAACAAGCTTTGCAAAATAGCTGGTAGTTCTAAATGCAAAAATATAACCATATATAATAATCACTAAATTAAGCAAAATAACCAACGAACCACCAAGTAGTCCAAATTCTTCCGATAACATTGTAAAAATAAAATCTGTATGTTTTTCCGGTAAGAAATTAAGGTGACTTTGCGTTCCATTTAAAAATCCCTTACCAAAAATTCCACCTGAACCAAGAGCTATTTTTGATTGTATAATATGGTATCCCGTACCTAGAGGATCTCTCTCCGGATCTAAAAAAGTTAGCACCCTATTTTTCTGATATTGGTGCAAAAATTGCCAAGCAATCGGGAGTGAAATTAGAGCACTGCCCCCTAATAATGCAAATTTCCACAATTGAACTCCAACCACAAAAAACACTACCATTGTTGTAAATAAGAGCATTAAAGATGTTCCTAAATCTGGTTGTAAAATTATCAATATTGCAGGAAATATAGCCATCAAAACGGGGGCAATTATTCCTCTGATACTTTTTATTTTTTGTAAATTACAACTATTAAAATATTTTGCCAATACCAATACTAAAGCAATTTTCATTAATTCTGACGGTTGTAGTTTAAATAGTTTCAAATCTATCCATCTTTGAGCTCCCATACCTACATGACCACCAACCTCTACTCCTATCAATAACAATAATACCAGAAAATATGCAATATATGAGTATTTCAAATATATTCTGATATCAATAAGAGAAAAAAACAACATAATAAATAAACAAAAACAAAATCTTATACCCTGAATCATTGCCCAAGGATAAAAGTTTCCGTTGGCTGCTGAATACAAAACTATAACACCTAATAGAGCAAGTAAAATTATACAAAAGATATAACCAAAGTTTAAGTTGAAAAACTTGTCTTTTAATGAAAGGTTTAACCCTTTAAATCTTTGTTCATAGTGTCTTGACATATGTTTTCCTATTTTAAATATTCAATTCCAAAGCTTTTTGCAAAATTTTTGATGCAATAGGAGCTGCTACACCAGATCCTGAAGACCCATGTTCCACAACAACGGCAACTGCATATTTAGGCTTATCATGTGGTGCAAAACCAACAAACAAAGCATGATTTCTTAAATTCCAAGGTAAATCTTCATCTTTTATAATACCACCTTGCCTTTCTTTCATACTAATTCTACGCACCTGAGTTGTACCTGTCTTACCACTCATTTTTATACCATTAAGATTAAATGCTGAAGCAACTGCCGTACCCCTTTCTCCATTAACAACCTCAAACATTCCTTTTTTAACGATTTCCAAATTTTCATATGAAATAGGTAATTTTTTAATTTTTCCCTTATCTTTCAAACTTAGCTTTATAAAAGAAGGAGTTACGGCATATCCTCCATTTGCCACTCGCGCTGTCATAACAGCTAATTGTAAAGGTGTGGCTTGAACATATCCCTGACCTATACCTACAATAACAGTTTCTCCCTGTTGCCACGATTCTTTATACTTTTTCATTTTCCACTCTTGATCTGGAATTAAGCCTTTTTGTTCATTATATAAACTTACGCCCGTAACATTACCTAATCCAAGTTTTCTGGCCATATCGGCAATTTTTTCAATTCCGAGCAACATTGCCACTTCATAAAAATATATATCACACGAATTTTTTATGGCATCTACCATATTTTGCTTGCCATGTCCCGAATGTTTCCAACAATGAAACACATGATTTCCCAATGGCATAGCACCACTACAATTAAATGTATTATCTTTTGTTATAACTTTATTTTCCAGTGCTGCTAAAGCCACAGCAATTTTAAATGTAGAGCCTGGAGAATAGCGTCCTGCTATTACCTTATTAATTAGAGGTTTTTTTTCATTATACAGCAACTTGTTCCACTCTTCATACGAAATTCCTTTTGTAAACAAATTGGGATCAAAAGAAGGAACAGAAACAAATGCCAAAATTTCTCCACTATGAACATCTAATACAATAGCAGCTCCACTATGCAAACCAAAAATATCTTGTGCATATTGTTGTAAAACAGAATCAATTGTTAAAGTAAGAGATTGTCCTTCTTGTCCTTTTGTTCTTTCAATTTCTTTCATAATTCTACCATAAGCATTAACTTCAAGCTTTACATTACCCCCAACACCCCGTAATTTATTCTCAAAAAATTTTTCTAAACCCAATTTACCCATTTTAAATCCTGGTAACATTGTTAATGGATCATCTCTTTTCTCTTTTTCATCCACACTTGCAACATAACCTAAAAAATGAGACATATACTCACCAAAAGGATAAAAACGATTCAATCCTTCATCAATCACAATTCCTGGCAAAGTAGCCGCATTAAGTTGTAGAGTAGCGACCTCTTCCCAACTTAAATTATCTTTTAATTTCACCGGAATAAATTTACGATGATTTTTTATATTATCTCTAATTTTTTTTTCTTCTTTAGCACTTAAATCAATATATTTTTTAAATTCATTTAAAGTTTTATCAACACTCAATGTTTGCTCTGCAATAATAAGAGCCGAAAGACTTTGTTCGTTAATAGCTAAAGCGACACCGTTCCTATCAAATATTTCCCCCCTTACAGGCAACAACATGCGAGTAGAAATTCTGTTTTCATCAGCCAATGTTTTATATTTATGTGCCTCTATTACTTGCAAATAATAAAGACGACCAATCAACATAAATAACAATAATAAATTAGCAATAACTAAAAACATCGTACGAGAAAGTAAAACTTTTCCTTTATCATTATCTCTGTTCATATACAACCTCTTCATTTGCAAGAAATTTATTCTGAACCCAAATATTCAATCGTACAACCAACGGATATAATAAAACTGTTGTAACATAACCGGCAAACACACCTACAATATGTAAAAATTGACTATAATAAAAAGATACCAGCAACCATTTTATAACAAATGCAATAAACGAAATTACTGTAAAACCCAACCAACTTATTGCAAAAGATTTTGCATTAACAAACCGAGCATAATTGATTGACATAATATAAGTAAATATAAATATAAACGTATTTACTCCCAAGGGAAGAGAAGTTAAACTGTCTGATACAAAACCCAACAATGCGACACTAAGAGGTCCAAATAAATCTCTACGATACAAAGTCCAAAAATACACACAAATCAAAGACACATCCGGGCGCAAAAACTTCAATACCGGAACAGATAAAGGAGCATAAACTAATAAAACCATTAAAATTGAAATTATTATAGGTAATAACTTCTTTAATTGATAACCAATGATATCAGAAACCGAATCATCCATATCATATTCCTTTATTACCTAACATATTTACAACATTTGAATAAATATCATAATTAACTATTTTTACAAACTCTAAGCGCTCAATATCTGCTATAGGAGTAACCGCAATACCATCTTCCGTTATATCACTAACAATTCCTACCGGTAATCCAACCGGAAAAGCTCCTGCCACACCTGATGTAACTATTCTATCTCCTTTTTGGATATCTGCATTTAGCTTTGTATATAACAATTTAGGTTTTAAAGTATTGTCACCTGATAAAATAGCTCTTTCACGACTACGTTCAGCAATTACAGGTATTTTAGAATTTATATCTGTAATCAAAATAATTTGGGCATACTTCCCTTGTACTTGTTCAACTCTCCCTACTACACTTTCATAACCCAAAACTACTTGTTGTTCTTCCACCGTATTTTCTTTTCCTGTATAAACTATCATAGAATGAGAAAAACCATCACCTTCTTCAGCCACCACCTTAGCTGTTATAAAAGACACTTCCGGTAGTGATGTATAGTTAAGCATATTTCCTAATAGTTTGTTTTCAGATTTCAACACACTTATCTGATTTTTAAGTACTAATAAATTTAGATTCTCCTCTTTTAATTTCTCATTCTGAGAATACACTGTAGTAATATCGCGAACTTTTTCATAACCTTTATACACAATTTTTCCCGGAAATTGCAAAACTTGAATAAAAGGACTAAGAGTAGCAGAAACTAATCCTGTTGTTTTATTTAAAATAACTGTATCCGCTTTACTCAACATTATAAAAGCCAAAGCGGATACGAAAACTAACGCAATCAAAACTTTTCTTGCAAAAAGTTTAAGTTGACTTAATTTTATAAACAATACACGGCGACGTCTCAATGGTCATCTCCTAGAACAACGCCCCTTAATACATTGAGGATAATACACTCTTAAACTTTTCTATGTTATCCAAAGCGCTTCCTGTTCCTTTAGCAACACAAAACAAAGGTTCTTCAGCTATAGAAACCGGCAACCCTGTTGCATTACGCAACACTAAATCTAAATTATTTAACAAAGCTCCTCCACCTGTTAAAACAATACCTTTATCCACAATATCTGCGGCTAACTCAGGTGCCGTATTTTCAAGAGCAACTTTAACAGCTTCAACAATTGCATTAACAGGTTCCGATAAAGCTTCTGCAATTTGTCGCTCAGAAACCTCTATTTCTTTTGGAACACCATTTAACAAATCTCGACCTTTAATATCAATGGTTTTTCCTTCACCCTTAGGAGGAGGACAAGCGCTACCAATTTCTTTTTTAATTCTTTCAGATGAACTTTCACCTACAAGTAAATTCATATTTTTTCGTATATATGATACAATAGCAGTATCCATTTTATCACCACCTACAGGCACCGAACGAGCATATACGATACCACCTAATGACAAAACAGCCACCTCTGTTGTACCACCACCAATATCTACAACCATAGAGCCTGTTGGTTCCGTAACCGGAAGACCTGCTCCGATAGCTGCTGCCATAGGCTCATCAATAAGCCACACTTTTCTTGCTCCGGCGGCTTCTGCCGATTCTTGAATAGCCCTACTTTCAACAGCTGTCGAACCCGAAGGAACACAAACAATTATCATGGGAGACGCAAACGTTCTGCGATTATGAACTTTTCTAATAAAATACTTAATCATTTCTTCTGCGATTTCAAAATCCGCAATAACACCATTTTTTAGTGGTCTGATGGCTTTTATATTACCCGGAGTTCTACCTAACATTTGTTTTGCTTCATTACCAACAGCCAAAACCTGTTTTTTTCCGTTATATTCTTTAATTGCGACAACCGATGGTTCATTAAGCACAATACCTTTGCCACGAACATAAACTAGCGTATTTGCAGTTCCTAAATCTATTGCAACATCAGATGATAAAAAGCCCATCAACTTCGATAACATAACTCGTTTTCTCCCCAAAAAATTAATCTTTTAATATTTTTATTACTTTATATTTATTAAAGCAATATTTTTTTTCGTTCATTTTAAATATCATCAACAATTTTTTAATAAAAACTCGATTTAACAACAGGTTTTTCATAAATCGGAATTTGACGAATAGCAACCGTTTTTTGATATAAACGACCAAAATATGTTTTTTTGCGCCATACAAAATGTTCTTTATATTCTGCATAACTTTCAATATTATGATTCCACAGACTTTCCGTAAATGGCTGATACAACCTATTAAATGGTTTTATCAAAAAACGTAATAAATTCCACTTTGATGGTTTATGACAATCAATAAATATAACCTTTCCTCCCTCATCAACAGAATTTAACGCATTATTTATAACTTTCGCACGTGTAGTTGGCGGAAGTTCATGAAGAAGCATATAACAAATTACGGTATCATACTTTTCACTAAAAGCCTTACTTGCATCTTGCGGCTGAAAATTTATTTTTTGATAAATAGCCTTACTTCTACATCTTTCAATTTGTTTTGCACAAACATCAACAACAACATATTTACCATAAGCACCAACTTTTTCCGCGACAGCTTCTATTTGACGGCCAAAAGTACATCCCAATTGTAAAACTGTACTGTTTGTACTTATTTCTTTTACCAAATCATTTACCATCTTATTTTGTTGTCCCCAAGTCATAATTGAGGCAATACGCTCATCATCTAAAAATCGTGATACCTTTTCATTTTCATAAATTTTTCCATAAACTTCATGCACATAAGCCGGCACCTTCACCACTTTTGAACTCTTTACCATATTATATTTCATATAAATCAACTCCTATATATAAACTTCTTCTTTGCTGATATAACCTTGCTTAACAGCTTCTATGACGGCAGCCGTTCGATTGTTTACTCCCAAAATTTTAAGTATTACTGTAACATGAACCTTAACCGTGCCTTCTGTAAGTCCTAACTCATACGCAATAAGCTTATTAGATAATCCTTTGCCAATCGCTCTTACAACATCTATTTGTCTGGACGTAAGCTTTTTATCTAATTTTTTCAGATCATTTTCACCTAAATACTTAAGTCGCTCGATTTCTTTTGTAACTTCTGTATTATCAACTTTATGAGAAAGTAACTCTTTAGGTATATAAACACCACCGGCCAAAACCAAATTTATAGCGCCCATCATGATGGCATTTGACGATGACTTAGGAATATATCCAGCAACACCAACCTCAATAGTCTTCTGCAAAATTTCTTTATCAAAAACTGCCGATATGATAATAATCGGCACATCTTTAGCCTGACTATGCATACGGTTAAGAGCTTCAATCCAATTTGCGCCCGGCATTGCTAAATCTGTAATAATAATATCAAAATCAGTTGACTGAGCTAATTTTTCAAAAATATCTGTATAACTTTTAGCAGTAACAATTGTAGCATCTTTGAACTCAGAATTTAAAACAAATTCAAGTCCGTTTAAAAATAACTCATGATCATCTGCAATAAGTATTTTCATATATTTTCTCCTTTAATTATTGCCAATCACCACTAAATGCCTGCCAACAAGCAAGAGCTGCAATTGCTGCGGTTTCGGCTCGTAAAATCCTTTTTCCAAGCGACACGCCGTAAGTATACTCTTTTTTTCTCAAAATTTCCAGTTCTTTTTCTGAAAATCCGCCTTCAGGCCCGACCAAAATAGCTACAGGTGCCTTACAAATAGGCATTTGTTTAATTGCAGATTGAGATTTTAAGCTTTCATCCAAATATATAAGTTTTCTGTTTTCATCCCAATTTGCTAAAAGTTTTTTTAACTCTATATGTTGTTCAATTTGAGGAATATCTTGACGTCGGCACTGCTCCGATGCTTCAACGGATTGCATTATAAATCTGTCGATTCGCACATTCATATTTGAAGTATAATCGCTAATTATCGGAACAATTTTTCTTACCCCCAATTCTGTTGCTTTTTCAATTACAAAATCCGTATTATCTTTTTTCAAAGGTGCAAATAAAAGCCAAACATCGGCAGATTGAACAAAATTACAAAATTTGGAAGATATCTTCAACACACATTTTTTCTTTTGCATACTTGCAACTTTGCAACAAAATTCACCATCCTTACCGTTAAAAACAAAAACATCATCACCTTCAGATAAACGCATAACATTTAACAAATAATGCGATTGCTTTTCATCACAAATTATATTTTCATCTATACAAAGTGAAGCGTCCACGTAAATTCGTATACGATTTTTTTTGCTCAATTTAATTTATTCCTTTAAAAACTTTGGCATAACCTGAAATATAAACTGCATTATAATAAAATATATGTTAAAGAATAAATAATATTAATAAAATAAACGGGAAAAAAATGATTATAACCATTGACGGACCTGCCGCTGCAGGAAAAGGAACTCTCTCGGCATATTTAGCCAAACACTACAAATTAGCATACTTTGATACCGGTATGATATATCGTGCCGTTGGGTTAGATATGGTCCTTAATAATCTTGATTTAGAAAATGAACAGATTGCAGAAAAAATTGCTAAATCACTTACTTTTGAAAAGATGATGACGCTTTCAAGACATCCTGACTTTCGCACAGATATCGGCGGAAGTGCTGCCTCAAAAGTTTCTGCTTTACCAAAAGTCAGAGCTGCTCTTCTCAAAATGCAACAAGATTTTGCTCTTAATCCCGTTTTTGCAGACGGCACACCTGCAAACGGTGTTATTTATGATGGTAGAGATACAGGAACCGTTGTTTGCCCAAATGCCGACATCAAACTGTTTGTGACGGCTTCTTCCGAAGTGAGAGCAAAACGTCGCTTTGAAGAATTTAAGACAAAAGGGATAGATACAACTTATGAAAAAGTGTTAGAAGATATGATTGCTCGTGACAAACGTGACGCACAAAGAGCCTCTGCACCACTTAAACCTGCCGATGATGCCATTGTGGTTGATACATCAAACATGAGCGCAGAAGAAGAAATAAACACAGCAATAGAAATTATTGAAGCAAAAAAATAATTTAATTTTCTTTTTTCATCATACAAAAGAAAAAGCCATCGGTATTGGTAATTAGAGGGTTTAATTTTATCCACTCTGTTTCTGTAAACGGATAAAGTGTATCAATTTTTCTTTCCCATAATTTTTGATGATTTACAAATGTAATATCCGGATGTTTTTTCTTAAAAGCATTTACAATATCTTCATTTTCATCTTTTATGAGAGAACAAGTCATATAAACGATAAAACCGCCTTTAACCGTATTTTTATATGCAATTTCCAATATTTCTTGTTGAATTTGATTCAGTTCTTTAATTTTATTTTCATTAAGTCTGAACTTTGCATCAGGAGCTCTTCTTAATGTACCGCTTCCGGAACAAGGCGCATCAACAATAAACCTGTCATATCCGTTTATATCTAAATTACGAATGATTTTTATATTCCTGATTCCAAGCCTTAAGGCCCTGTCTTTTATTGCATCCATTCTGTTAAAATTAGCATCATGAGCAAAAATTGTACCTTCATTGCAATTAATTGCAGCCATGGCCAAACTCTTCCCACCGGCACCGGCACAATAATCAATCACTTTTTCATCAGGTTTCGCATCACAAAGAATTGCTGCAATTTGTGACGATTCGTCCTGCACATCGACAAGACCTTCCTGATAGCTCATACAATTATTTAAGTTAACTCTTTCAACCGAGCGCAATCCGTAAGGAGAATATGGCGTTACACTAAAAAACAGACCTTCACTTTCTAAACGTTTTTTCACACTTTTTCTCTCAATCATATTAGCTCTTAAATCGGCAGGAGCAACAGTATTTAATGATTGAACCAAAGCATAAGAATTAAGTTTATCGTAGAGCCATTTCGGACACTCATTTTCAACATAATCAGGATAAACATCATCAGTTAACAATTTTAGCCAGTTTTTTTCTTCTTTAGTTAACGGATTAAGTCCATATTGTCCACCCGTAATAATGTCAAAATCTTCATTTTTAAGATAAACAAGCAAAATTTTGCGAACGTCTTTGCTTTTTGCATCAAATTCTAAGCGCATACGATGACGTATAATATCCCAAGTTGTATCCACAATAAATCGGCGATCTTTCGAACCGATATACTTACGATTTCGAACATATTCATTGATAATATTATCTGCAGGCTTTTTATCTTCAAAAATTTGGCTGATTAATTCAAATACGGCCTGATATCTTGCACTGATTTGCATACAATTTCCTTTTTTTATTTGGCATATAATGTTTTCACATTCAAATCTTCTAAAACTTTTGCCAACTGTTTAACTGTTTCTTTTTCAGGCTCAGGAGTATCTTTTAGAGGATAATCAAGTCCTAATTCTTTCCACTTATACACCCCGTGTTGATGATAAGGTAACAATTCAACAAGCTCAACATTTGCATATTCTTTTACAAAAGTCGCAAATTTATGCGCATATTCTACTGTATCGTTAAAATTAGGTACAATAACCCAGCGTATCCACGTTCTGATATTTTTTTGCTTTAACACTTCCAAAAAAGCATATGTTTTTTCATTTCCCATACCGGTCAAATTTTTATGCTCAGCACTAACCAAATGTTTAACATCAAGCATCACTAAATCTGTATTATCCAATAAAGATAAAACAGTTTCATCAACATTAGTTGTACCTGCAGTGTCTAACGCAATATGTATATCATGCTTTTTCAATTCTTCAAAAACAGGTAACAAGACTTGTTTTTGCATCAAAGGTTCTCCGCCTGAAAAAGTTACACCTCCATGCGAGAAAGTCATAAAATTTTCATACTTTAAAACCTCATCAACAACCTCTTGTGCCGATACCTGTTTTCCGCCATTAAAGTTCCAAGTATCCGGATTATGACAATATTTACATCTTAAAGGACATCCTTGTAAAAACACCACAAAACGGATTCCCGGACCATCAACAGTTCCTCCACTTTCATAAGAATGAACCCTTAATTGTAAATTTGTTAAATCTGACATTAATATCTCCTGTTATCAATAAAAAGGCGACTCTGATATAATATCAGAATCGCCCAATCTAATTGCAACCAATTAAATTTTTTCGTGGAAAGTTCTGGAAATAACATCCAATTGTTGTTCACGAGTTAATTTAATGAAGTTTACGGCATATCCGGAAACACGAATTGTAAGTTGCGGATATTCTTCCGGATGTTCCATAGCATCTTGCAATGTTTCACGATTTAAAACGTTAACATTGATATGTTGACCATCATTACCGCAATAGCCGTCTAACAAACTAACCAAGTTATCAACTTGGATATCACGTGTTTTACCTAAAGAGTTAGGAATAATGGTAAATGTATTTGATATACCATCTTGTGCATGTTGGAACGGCAATTTAGCAACTGAGCATAAAGATGCAACAGCACCGTTTGTATCACGTCCGTGAAGTGGGTTTGCACCAGGTGCAAAAGGAACGCCAGCTTTACGTCCGTCAGGTGTAGAACCTGTTTTCTTACCGTATACAACGTTTGATGTAATGGTCAAAACGGATTGTGTCGGAACTGCATTACGATAAATCGGCAAGCGACGGATTTTATCCATAAATTGTTTAACAACTCTTCTGGCAATTTCATCAACTCTTTCATCGTTGTTACCATATTTAGGATAATCGCCCTCAATTTCAAAATCAGTAGCCAAACCTCTTTCATCACGAATAATTTTAACTTTTGCATGTTTAACTGCAGAAAGAGAGTCTACAACAATTGAGAAACCGGCAATACCGCAACCTAATGTTCTTACAACTTCTTTATCATGTAAAGCCATCATAGATTTTTCGTAAGAATATTTATCATGCATATAGTGAATAATGTTCAATGCATTTACATATGTTTCGGCAAGCCAATCCATCATCTTGTCAAATTTGCGTTCTAATTCTGCACTGTCTAAATATTCTGATGTAATCGGTGCAAATTCAGGTCCGATTTGTTCACCTGATTTTTCATCTTTACCACCATTGATTGCATAAAGCAATGCTTTAGCAAGGTTTGCACGAGCTCCGAAGAATTGCATTTGTTTACCGATTCTCATTGGAGATACACAACAAGCAATACCATAATCATCACCAAAGAAACCACGCATCAAATCATCATTTTCATATTGGATTGATGATGTATCGATAGAAACTTTAGCACAGAATTTTTTGAAAGCTTCCGGTAAATGGTTAGACCACAAAACAGTTAAGTTCGGTTCCGGAGCAGGTCCTAAGTTGTACAATGTATGCAAAATTCTGAAAGAGTTTTTGGTAACCAAAGTTCTTCCGTCGATTCCCATACCACCGATAGATTCTGTTACCCATACCGGGTCACCGGAGAACAATTCGTTATATTCCGGAGTTCTTAAGAAACGAACCATACGCAATTTGATAACCAAATCATCCATCATTTCTTGAGCTTCAGCTTCTGTGATAACACCATTTCTGATATCACGTTCAATATAAATATCTAAGAATGTAGAAATACGACCCAAAGACATAGCTGCACCGTTTTGGTCTTTAATGGCAGCTAAATAACCTAAATATGTCCATTGAATGGCTTCTCTTGCATTTTCAGCAGGTCTTGAAATGTCTAATCCATAACTTGCAGCCATTGTCTTCATATCTTTTAATGCTCTGATTTGTTCAGCTAATTCTTCACGTTCACGAATAACTGTTTCTGTCATGCTTGATAAATTTGACATATTTTTTTGATCATTTTTATCTTCAATCAATCTGTCAATACCATACAAAGCAATACGGCGATAGTCACCGATAATACGACCACGTCCGTAAGCATCAGGAAGTCCGGTTACGATACCGCTCTTACGACAAGCCCTGATATCAGGAGTATAAGCATCAAAAACACCATCATTGTGAGTTTTGCGATATGTAGTGAAAACTTCAGTCAATTTCGGATCTAAAGCCAAATTGTATGCTTGGCAAGAACCTTCAACCATACGATAACCGCCATAAGGCATCAAAGCACGTTTTAACGGTTTGTCTGTTTGTAAACCGACAATGATTTCATTTTCTTGATCAATATATCCGGCGCCATGTGATGTAATTGAAGATACAACAGAAGTATCTGCATCTAACAAACCATTGTTAGCACGTTCTTGCTTCATCAAGTCGGCAACAGTTTCCCACATTTTCTTTGTACGATTCGTAGCCGGTGCCAAGAACGAGTCATCACCTTCATACGGAGTGTAGTTTAATGTAATAAAATCGCGAACATTAACTTCGTTCTGCCATTTATTAGTTTTGAAGCCTTCCCAGGCCTTAATTGGATTATCCATTATAACACATCCTTTTTTACAGTTAATACAAACACTTAAAGACAAAAACATATTCGTTTTGCAAGACCATATTTTTATCTCTTTTAATTTTCGCGCATAATATAGCACAAAACATTTTATTTATCTAGTAAAAAAACATATTTTTTTATATATTTTTACATACTATTTCAGATTAGTTTTTTATGAAAAAATATAACAAAATATAATATTGTCGTCCCTTGATTCCGTCAGGAAAAATAAAAAAGTCGTCCCTCGTTTCTGCCAAGAAACGTCAAGGGACCTTCCGATTAACTAATTTGAAGATCGCTAAACGATTGCTTATCGCAATCGAGCGATGACAATTCTAGTTTATGTCATGCTACCAAAACGTTAAGTTTTGGTCCAAGCATCTTCTGATTTTTTTAATTATTTTATCTTATGCTTTTTACAGCATTAACATTTCGTTGATAATCCGGTAAGTTTTCCAAATCTTCCAAATCCACCGGCAACCTCAATCTCCAATTAGGATATTGATCTCTATCTGTGCCGGGAAGATTTTGCAATTTATCCACCCCCATAATATCTTCTAACTGCAACATAACAACCTTACTCGGCGCTTTTGCGACCAGTTTATGAACAGCTTCAACAATCCCTTCCGGATATCCTTCTCCATACAAATAATTTGCTTTTCTCAAATTATCTTCCGGCCAAACCTGATTAAAATCAAGCGCATCAAGAAGCATAAATCTGTCTCTTTCACGACGTTTATAAGCGTTAAACCTGTCTTCATCTGTTGATAAGCCTAAGTTTCTCATCAGCTCAATATCATAACCGAACCACCACATTTTTAATGGTGTCATATCATGTGTACCAACCGAAACAAAAGCATCTTTAGGATAATCTCTTGACATCTTAAAATCTCCCTCGCCTCCGTTCCAACGTTCAGCCCACAATACACTAATGGCATATAAATTATTTTCTCTTAATTTTTCTAAAAATCCGTCAGGAACGTTGCCGATACTTTCACCAACAATAGCACACTTATGTAAATGGCTTTCAAGAGCCAGTAGGGATAACATATCATCAAAATTATAATGTATATATGTTCCTTCATTTTTGTTATCAGGTATCATAAACAAACGCATCAAACCCATAACGTGGTCAATTCTTAAAGCACCGGCATATGTCATATTGGCACGCAAAATTTTAAGATACGGTTCATAAGCTCTGTTTTTTAACTCAAACGGATTAAAAGCACCCAAACACCACTTTTGACCTGTTGTGAAAAATGCATCAGGTGGAGCTCCGGCACCTGCCTTATCTACAAACACATACCTATCAGCCCACAGCTCTGCACTATCTTTGCAAACACCAACCGGTAAATCTCTGTATAAACCGACTTTCAATCCCAAATTCTTAATTTCTTCATAAACTTCTTTTAATTGTCTGTCTGCTTCAAATTGCATAAACTTAAAGAACTCAATTTCTTTAATATGCGACTTTTTAAATTCGGCAACTTTAAGCGAGTTTGGATTTTGCAAATCTTTATCCCAAGCGCACCATCCACCCCAAATTGTTTTAGATTGCTTACTATACAAAGCCTGAAAAGTTGCTAAGGTATCTAAATTCCATCCTTTTTCATTTTTAAAATTTTCAAACTCTTTTACATATTTTTTATGAGTACTGATTTTTTCAAAAAGTTCAGCTAAAACTTTAGCTTTTAAACCGTATACTTTTGTATAATCTATTATGTCTCCTTGCTTTGCTTCCGCTATTTCTTTTTTATATTTTGCTTTCATCTTTGCGTCAAAACCAACCACTTTTTCAACATCAATATAAATCGGGTTTAGAAACAATCTGCTAATAGAAGAATACGGGCTTGCATTTTCCGGAAAATCATGAAACAACACATTGAGTGGATTAAGGCCTATCACATCAGCGCCTGTTTTTTTGCACATTTTAGCAAAATTTTTCAAATCGCTAAAATCACCCACGCCCCAATTGTGTTTACTTCTTAGAGCATAAAGCTGTAAACTATAGCCCCAAAGTTTTGCACTTTCTATATCTTCATTAGTATAACATTTTTCAGGTACCACCGCCATAATGCTTTTATAAGTCTTTTTGCCTTGATTAAGTTCCAAATTATAATAACCTATATCCGGCAATTTTTTTATTGTGACACAAATTTTTTTATAAATGTAACGGCCGATTGTTTTTTCTTCGGCTATATAATAATCAAACTCTAAATTTTCTTTTTTACCGTTTTGTTCAATCTGTAACGATAAGTTATCAATGCTTGTTAAATTTGCAAAAAATTTCGGATTATTATTTTTTACAATAACAATATTATCCAAAACATTTTTGAACTTTGCATCATCAAATTTTTTAATGGATTGTTCTATCTTCTTTTCATCTTTAGCATCAAAACCTAATTGTGTGCAAAAAAACTTTATTATATCATCGCTCACATTATATGTTTTTTTACTTAAACCGGCATCAGAAAACACACGAGCAACACCAAGTTTATCTGCCAATTCATACAACTTATTTTCCATAAAACTTCCCCATTAAATATTGATTTCTATTGCCAAAACCGACCACGCCGGAACATCAATTGTTTTAGAACTTCCTAATTTTACATCATCGCCCAAACTTGCCGAACTGTCTAAAACAAGTTTCCATTTTTTTGCTTTTTTCACATTCGGAAGTTTCCACTTTTTATCCGTATCTTCAGCATTAAAGATTGTAAGCAATAGCCCATTTTCGGAATATGCCAAATATGAAACAGATTTTTTCTTACCGTTATTCCAATCGGAGCCGACAAATTCTGTTCCTTTTTCATTGTACCAAGCCAAATCTTTAAACTCGCTTTTTTCAATTTTCTGACCGGTAAAAAAGTGCTTATTTTTAAACACGGATAACCGTTTACGCAACTTTATCAGCTTACGAACATAACGCACAAAATTGCGCTCATTTTTACCGATTGCTTGCCAAACAATCCAACTGATGACATTATCCTGACAATACGGATTATTATTTCCGAATTGTGTATTTAAAAACTCATCACCGGCAAGCATCATCGGTGTACCAAAAGACAAAAGCAATGTTGCCATCAAAGCTCTTGCTCTTAAATTACGGTTTTGTATTACATCTTGCTTATTTGAAAAACCTTCAACTCCCGAATTCCAACTCCAGTTATTATCACTGCCATCACGATTATTTTCGCCGTTTGCCATGTTATGTTTAGAATTATAACTGACCAAATCATTCAAATTAAAACCATCATGAGCCGTAATAAAGTTAACACTGCTCCACATATTTCTGTTATTATAACCGAAAATATCACTTGAACCGGCAACTCGGCTGGCAAACTCACCAATCTGACGCTCATCTCCACGCCAAAAACGTCTGACAACGTCCCTAAATCTATCGTTCCATTCTGCCCATCCAGGAGGAAATGCCCCAATCTGATATCCTCCCATGCTGGCGTCCCATGGTTCGGCAATTATTTTTACATTTCTTAGAACCTCATCTTGTCTGATGGCATTTAAAAAGCAACTGTCATATTTGAAAACAGTTTTAACCCTGCTTAATGATGCCGCCAAATCAAGTCTGAAACCATCTACATGCATTTTTTGTACCCAATAACGCATTGAATCTGTCACAAGCATCAAAGCATACGGATTTTCTACATTGAACGAAGCTCCACATCCTGTACTGTCATAATAAAAGCGCTTATTGGTTTTATCTAAAACATAATAACTTTCATTATCAATTCCTCGATAGCAAAGCGTCGGACCGAGTTGATTTCCCTCTCCTGTATGATTATACACTACATCTAAAATAACCTCCAAATTATTTTTATGAAGTGCTTTTACCATATCCTTAAAATCATCAATTTTTTCGCCAAACAAATATGCATTGTCAGGGGCAAAAAAACTTAAAGACTCATAACCCCAATAATTAATTTGTTCTTTTCCGGTTTTATGCCCAAAAAAAGCATGAACAGGTTGCAATTCAACCGCCGTAATTCCGAGCCATTTGAAATAGTTGGTAATAGGCATTGAACCTATGGCTTTGAACTTTCCTTTATGTGCATCTTCAATTTTCGGATATAACGAAGTATACCCTTTGACATGCATTTCATAAATTATACTCTGACTGAAATCATGATTCGGACGAACATCTTCTTCCCAATCATAATTTTCATCTACAACAACTGACTTCGGCACATAAGGTGCACTATCTAAGTTAGAAAACGATAAATCTTGTTGTGGACTGTCTATATCATAACCGAAAATAGCCTTATGCCAAATAAGTTTACCGGTCAATTTTTTTGCATACGGATCCATAAGCAATTTATTCGGATTAAAACGTTTTCCTTCAAGTGGCTTATATTCACCATAAACCCTATAGCCGTAAACCTGCCCCGGCTTCACATTTTCTACATAAATATGCCAAATGTTATGATCATTTTCATTAATTTCAATTTGAGATATTTCTTCTGTTCCACTTTCATCAAACAAACACAAAACAACCTTTGTTGCATTTGCAGAAAAAATGGAAAAATTAGTCCCTTTGCCATCATAACTTGAACCTAACGGAAACGGTTTACCCCGACTAACTTTTAATATCATACATCACCTTTTATCTGATTGGTTTAATCACAATTGTAGAAAGTGGAGGAACAGTGATGCTAATAGAAAACGGTTTCATATTCCAACCTTGATATTCTACATTTATCAAGCCTTCATTTTTAACTCCGCTACCCCAATAGTTTTTATCATCACTGTTAAAAATTTCTTGATATCTGCATGCTTCATTTACCCCAATACGATAATTATGACGAACTACAGGTGTGAAATTGCAAATCACAATCAAATAATCGTCCGGATTATGACCTTTACGCATAAAGGAAATAACGCTATCATCACAATTTGAATGTTCAATCCATTCAAAACCTTTATAATCAAAATCTTCTTCAAATAAAGGTGTGTTTCCTTTATACATCAAATTTAAATCACGTACACAATTTTGCATACCTTTATACATAGGATATTCAAGCAAATGCCAACGCAAACTTTCTGCTTCGGTCCATTCTCTATCCTGAGCAAATTCATTACCCATAAACAAAAGTTTTTTACCCGGATGTGTCCACATAAAGCCATAATAGGCCCTTAAACTTGCAAATTTTTGCCATTCATCACCCGGCATTTTTCCAAGCATAGATCCCTTACCATGCACAACTTCATCATGAGATATCGGCAATATAAAGTTTTCATTAAAAGCATATAACAAACCGAATGTCAAAAGCCCGTGATGATATTTTCTGTGTATAGGTTCATGTGCGATATATCTTAAAGTATCATTCATCCAACCCATATTCCATTTATATCCGAAACCAAGTCCTCCCATCGTTGTCGGACGAGAAACAAGTGGCCAAGCTGTCGATTCTTCAGCACAAGTTACAGCACCTTTTGTTTCACCATATACAAGCTCATTCATTTTTCTGATAAAAGAAATTGCTTCCAGATTTTCATTTCCGCCATATTGGTTAGGTATCCACTCTCCGTCTTTTCTGGAATAATCCAAATATAACATAGAGGCAACGGCATCAACTCTTAAACCATCAATATGATATTCTTTAAGCCAATATAAAGCGCTGGCACATAATACGTTACAAACTTCCGTTCTTCCATAGTTATAAATTTTTGTTCCCCAATCTTTATGTTCACCTTTTCTGGGGTCTGCATGTTCATATAAACATGTTCCATCAAACTCAACCAAGCCATGAGCATCTTTGGGAAAGTGCGCTGGCACCCAATCCATAATTACACCAATACCGGCTTGATGAAATCTGTCTATCATATACCTAAAATCATCAGGGGTACCGAAACGAGATGTCGGAGCAAAAAGGCCTGTCACCTGATATCCCCAAGAAGCATCTAATGGATGTTCACATAACGGTAAAAATTCCACATGCGTAAATCCCATATTTGAAACATATGGCACCAGCCAATCGGCAAACTCTCTATAAGTTAAATATTCTTCGCCTTTCTCACCTTTTCGACGCCAAGAACCTAAATGAACTTCATAAATACTCATCGGTTTATCAAAACTGTTATAAGCTTGGCGATAGTTCATCCATTCGGCATCATTCCAATTATACTTGTTTATATCATAAACGATGGAAGCTGTTTTAGGTCTTTTTTCAGCATAAAACCCCATCGGATCGGCTTTACATAAAATATAATCTTGAGTTGTTTTAATTTCAAATTTATAAACTTCTCCCTCAATAAGCCCCGGAATAAATATATCCCAAATTCCACATGTCGGGTGTTTACGCATCACATTAACTCTACCATCCCAATTATTAAAGTTACCCACAACCGAAACACGTTTTGCATTCGGCGCCCAAACAGCAAATGCGACACCTTTTATGCCATCTATTTCTAAAACATGTGCTCCTAATTTTTTATATATATCATGATGATTACCTTCAGAAAAAAGATACATATCTATATCACCTATTGTAGGTTCAAAACGATATACATCTTCAACGATATACACAGCCCCTAAATCATTTGTTATCCTGAAACGATATTTAAAATTTTGCTTTTTACCGAGATTAATTTGATAAAAACCTCTATCATCCAAACGTAACATTTCACCAATAAATTTATTTTCATAATCCAGCAACTCCACCTTTTGAGAATTGGGTTGATAAGTTCTGATAAAAATCTCCTTAGATCCTTTATCTCTATGGATTCCGAGCACTGCGAAAATATTTGAATGGTTGCCATCAATAATAGCATTCATCTCATCTTGTGATAACAAATTTTTCATTAGACCTCCATGAAAATAACGAGTCAAAATAATATCAATTTTTTTGACATTCAACATCTGATTTATATCTATAAATGCATATCATTTTAAATGCAAGAAAATATCTTGAGATTTTAAAACAATTAAATATTGACGCATAAAATTTTAGTATATATATTGAGAGCGTAACTTAATTTTTATATGGAGTATATAACTATGTCAAATTGTAATGAAAATTACATTAGAGAGGCAGCTTACTACTTATGGCAAAACGCCGGTTGCCCTAGCGGACAAGACGAAAAATTTTGGTCTATGGCTATAGAACAGTTTTCAAATTGCTCTTGTTCAAAATCAACATCTAAAAAATCTTGTTGCAAAAAATCTTGTGCTTCAAGCTCTACTTCTACTAAGAAGTCAACAGCTTCAAAAAGCACAAAAACAAGTAGCAAAAAATAATATATTTATGCACAAAAAAACACCTTTTTCTAATCTTGAAAAAGGTGTTTTTTTACTTTTTTTCTCCACAAAATCCACACCTAATGCTTGCAAAAAAAAAAATAAACCTATAATGTGGCTAAACATCATTTTTAGGAGTTTTTTTGATGAAATTATTTAAAAACAATCAATACGGAAGAAGTCTTCTTTCGAAGTATGGTGCAGATGAGCAGATATTTTCGAGCAACGTGTATAAACAAAATACACAAGCGAGAAAATGTCAATCAGATGCGCTACAATACGGAAGAAGTATGGTGGAGATGCTTGGAGTACTGGCCATAATCGGTGTGCTGTCCGTTGGCGGTATCGCAGGCTATTCTAAGGCGATGTTCAAATATAAAGTCAACAAAGCTATAAATCAAGTTGCCATAATGGCTCAATCGGTTCGTAACTATTTTGCAAATCAACCTTCTTATGAGGGGTTATATCCTGATAATATTGATTTATTAAAAGCCATGTTATCTTCGGAAATGATAGATGAAAACAGCACCATTGTATCTTCTGATACGAGAGAGACTTCATATATAAAATCACCTTTTGATAATGGTATTTTAATTAAGGACGATACGTCTCATAGAAAAGCTTTTACTATTAATTATTTTGGCCTTTCTTCTGCAGAATGTTTGGCTCTTGCAACGGCAGGTTGGAATTCCATAGGAGTTTTTAGCGTAAAAGCAACCGATTTTATTTATACAGACACCTCTGACGAAACAGATATTTGTGCGGAAATTGATCCTAACGGCATCATAGAGGACGATAGTATTATCGGTTGTCCCGGCGGCACAACTGTTCCAATTCCGATTCCAATGTCTTTAGCTTTAAAAGCCTGCGAATGTGAAAGCGAAAGGTCATGCTCTATAGTATTATCTTTTGAATAAGACAAAATGTTATTTTAACATAATTTTACCATCTTCTCTTATTTCACACTTCCCGCCTAAAGGTATTGTTGCAATCGGTGTTGTATGCCCCATATCAATATTGGCAATTATAGGCATCTTACTTAATTCCGGTTTATTTTTTAATATAAACTCTAACTTTTCTCTTGTAACTTTTGAATTGTTTTGAAAACGACCAATGACCAAACCTTTAACATTTTTAAAATCATCCTGATTTATTAAGGCTTGCAAATTGCGTTCAAATGTCAACAAATGAGATTCTTCATCATCTTCTAAAAACAATATGGTGTTTTCTTCAAAAACCGGACGATAAGATGTTCCCAGATGCAAATTAAAAGTGCATAAATTTCCACCGATAATTGTGCCTTCTGCACTACCTTTTTGAATGTGCCACCAACCATCATTTTTAATAAATTTACGATTTTCCTGATCCAAAAACCACAAATCATCACTCCATTGTTCAGAAGCGTTCAGCTCTTGTTCATGACCTTCAAAAAGCATCTTTATCATATTTTCCAATGTATATTCATTTCCTTTTAACATACCGAGTGAGCTATAATGCGGGCCATAATATGTTACCAAACCCGTTTTAGCATAAATTGCAGTATGAAGCGCCGTAATATCTGAAAATCCCATAAAAATTTTCGGATTATTTTTAATTAAATCATAATCTAAATGCTTAATAAGCTGGTTAGAATTAAATCCTCCTATTACCGTCAAAATTGCTTTTACCGATTTATCAGCAAAAGCAGTATGAATATCATCAACACGCTTTTTAATATCGGTAGACATAGTCATATCAAAATTTTCATCAGTTGTATTAGGTGCAAAAACAATCTCTAAACCTAAATTAGTCAATCTTTCTTCTGCGATTTTTCTGCAATCTTCTTTAATAAGTTTTAGGCTCCTCGATGGGGCAATAATCATCACTTTATCACCTTTTTTAAGTCTTTGAGGTATAATTGTCATTTTTAAAATCTCCCTTAATTATTGTTCTTGATAAATATGTAAAAGCGTAACAGGTTTTATAGCTGTTGTTTTTAAAACTCTTTTTCTGATATGACCTTTAATAAAATCCATAACTTGCGAATTGACACACTTACATTCTTTAAGCTTTTCATCTATAAGCGGAATGACAACACTTTTTATGTTTTCAACCAATTCATTCCAAGCATTTTCTTCTAAAATATCAACAGATGTAATTTGTAAATCTTTAATTTGTAAATCTTTTGAAATTACTGCACTGATAAACATAGAACAATTATATGCAATTCGTCTTCTATTTTGTATTAAAGCCGAGTTAAGAGAAACACTTCTGCCTCTGTCAACTCCAATAATATCCGAAGTTGTTTCTTCAATTTTTTCTGCTATTCCGTCAGAAAATAAAAATACATCACCATTTTTACCGGAACAAACATCTTTAACACCACAAGATAACGCAAAACGTTTATGCTCTCTTATAAAACGTTTATCCCCATGAACCGGAAACACAATTTGCGGTTTTAAAATTTGGTACATTTGCTTTAATTCTTCTTTTGAAGCATGTCCCGAAGCATGAACCAAATCTGTTTCTTCGGTGATAACCGAAACACCTTTTGCTATCATTTGCTCCTGCATTTTTTCTATTTTATCCTCATTACCCGGAATAATTTTTGAAGAAAAAATGATGGTATCTTTATCACTCAAAGTTACATACTTATTTTCTCCTTTTACAATCTGGCTTAATGCACTTCGATAATTTGCCTGCGATCCTGTACATATATATATTACTTTATCTGATGTAATGTGTTTGACTTGTTCTACATCATATGCTGTCGGTGTGTTTTGAAAATAGCCACAATTTTTAGCAATTTTCATATTTGTAATAAGTGTTTTTCCCATTAAAACAGGTGTCCGTTGAGCGATATCCGCAGCTATAAGCAAACTTTCCAAACGCATCAAGTTTGAGGCAAAACATGTTACTATTAAACCGCCTTTTATCTCCGGAATTAATTTGCACAAACTTTGTCTTATATCATATTCTGAACATTGCTGAGAATTAAGTGATACATTAGTAGAATCACAAACAAATACATCGACACCTTCTAAAGCAATTTGTCTTAATTTTTCAAGCGGATTTTTAAGCATTTCAATTTTAGAATCATCAAAACGCCAATCTGTAGCATGAAAAATATTTTGATACTGAGTTTTGATAAAAAGTCCGCAAGTTTGAGGAACTGAATGGACCAACGATATAAACTCAACATCAAATTCTTTTAATTTTACATTCATGGTATCATTTACACAAACAAGCTCAACTTCGTCATCAAGATGATATTCTTTTAAGCGCTCTTTAACAATACCTAAAGTAAAATCTGTACCATAAACCGGACATTTTAACAATGGCCAAACATGAGCAATTGCACCCATATGGTCTTCATGAGCATGCGTAATAAACAAACCTTCAACATCTTGTGCTACTTTGCTTAAAAATTCTGGCGATGCATAACACATATCCATTCCGGGATAATCATCATTTAAAAAACCATAGCCGGCATCAACAACAATCCACTTACCGTTTGAACCGTAAGCAAACATGTTCATACCTATCTCATCTGCCCCGCCTATAGGCAAAAAGTAAACACCTTTTCTATCAAATTCTGTCATTTTTCAGCCTCTTTTACAAACAAATCACCTGCTAATATTTTTTCTACTTTATCATTATTTTTCAATATAAGAGCCCCATTATCATCAATTGCCCAAAATATTCCTTCTTGAATCTTATTTTCTTGTTTAATGATGATACGCTTACCAAGATTATAAGCATTTTTCAGCCAAGATTGTCTTACGGTTTCAAAACCATTTTTATAGTAGGTGTCCAATAAATTATCAAAAACATCGGTAAAATATTCTAACACTGCAATTCTGTTGACACTCACACCTAAACTTTTAAGACTTGTGCTAGGATACACTAAAGCCATATTTTCCGGATTTGACATAACATTTATACCAACACCCATAACCCAAAAATCATCATCAGCTTTTTCAAATAATATACCTGAAATTTTTTTATCATCAACCAACACATCGTTAGGCCATTTTATCTTTACATCATGCTCTGAAACGAAATGCTTTACTGTTTTGAAAACTGCAACAGCACTTAAGATAACGATTCTATTTAAATCTGATTGTTTTAATTTAAACGCATATGATACAAATAAATTACCATCTTGACTTACCCATTGACGTCCCCGTCTTCCCCTACCTCCTGTTTGCTCAATTGCTGAGACGATACATTTTTGTTTTTCTTTTAACACCAACAACTTTGCTTCATCGTTTGTACTTACAACCGTTTGTAAATCTTTATATATCCAATTTCGTATTTGTTTCATCTATACTAATACCAAATTAAAAACAGTTGTCATATCATAAAGCAAAATATTAGGGTTAAAAACAAGTAACATAATAACAATTATGTTTATCACTAAATATATGTATATACCATAATCAGGTCGATTAAAATCAACATCTTTTTTATTAAAATATACTGAACGTATTATCTGCAAATATGCCGACATCAAAATTATCAATGTCAATAAAGCAACAAAGACAATAAAATAGTTTCCGTATTCTATAAAACTTTCTAACGCAAAAAGTTGTCCGATAAAGCCAGGAAATGGGGCTATTCCCATTAATGATATCATAAAAAACAACATAGATGCTGAAACAAAAGGACGCACTTTTGCAATACCATTTATCATATTTAAATTCGCTAAATATACACCATTACTTTTAAAACTGTAAAAACAAGTATAAACGCCAAACAATGCTAAAATATAAATTTGTAAATAGATAAAACCTTCATATAAGCTTGAACTTGTAAACGAAGATAACAGTAACAAAAGCATACCTAAATTATAAATTCCACTATATGCAAAAATTTTACGTAAATTTCGGCTGGAATTTGCCCCTATGGCGCCAAAAATCAATGATAAAAGTCCAAAACATATATAAATGGCATTCAACTCAAGTTTTACCGGTATAAATACACTTGTATTTAACTTGATAAAACAAGCAAATAAAGCCAATAAAGGAACCAAACTTAAATACAAGGCAATAGGTAATACAGCCGGAGCGACCATATCTGCAAAACAAAAATGCAAAGGCGCTATATTAAATAAAAATAATAGAAAAAAGATGATAGATATAAAAATAAAAATTGATACTTTTGTATCAGCCATACCTATTATTTCAGCTGCTTTAATATAATATGTATTATCTTTTCCTATAATCCAAATCGATATAAACATAAGCATAATAAACAACAATGATATTATAGCATAACGCTTACTACTATTATGAAACTCTTCATTTTGCTGACTAAACTTCAACATTTTATAGTTAATCAATGATAACATTGAAAAGCCTGCAAACAAAATTTTCAAATCTACAGCTTTAATAATTATACTAAAACATAACATTGCAAATAAGGATAAAATACAAAAAGAAAAAGGTTCTAAATCTTCAGAAACAAACCATTTAACTGAAAGTAACAACCAAAAAAACACTACAAAACAACTTAAAACATAAAACAATGATGTAAAAGATGATACTTCTAAATACATTGGAAAAACTGATTTATTATAAAATAATACTGCAAATATAGCACTGATTAACACAATAATTTTAGCAGTTTTAAAATAACCTTTGATAGAGACATCCGTGAAATATTTTTGAAATAACAAAAATATGACACCTAACAGCAAAGATATTTCCGGCATAAGATATAATATTTTTTCCATAGACTTATCTTTCTCAATAAACAAACCAAAGAGGTTTAAACAATGATAAAAATAAAATAAGTAAAACAACTAAACAAATTACAAATTCTGTTGTATCAATATCATATATTTTTGCTTGAACATTTATCGGACAGCTATCATCTTTTAAAGCGTATAAACTTTGTAACAAAGCCACTGCCGCCAACACTAAAGTTATAATAACGGCAGTTCCCACATACAAACTGATATTAAAAATTTCAGCAATAATAATAAAATTATTCCAAAAAAGTGCCGAAACAGGTAAACCAATAGCAGCTAAAACCAACATAGAATAAGCCAAAGATGTTTTTGGTTGTAAACATAAAATCCCATTAATACCGCTAAAAAGTTTTTCTCCTTCACGTTCGATATGAGCAACAATCATTGTAAGGGCAGACATTACCAAAATAAATGCAAATAGAGAATAAGCAATATTATCAACTAAAATATCCGTAGGTAAAAACACACCTATCAGATACAGTAAATAATAAACCAACGTATAAGCAAAAAGTTTTTCCTTTGCAGAGCTGTTTGAATATACCCTAAAAGATATAAACAACATCGTAATTATACAAAAAAATTCAAAAAGAGGAGCTAAAGATGAAATTTCATCAGGAATATTTGCCGGCCAAAAGCGTATAAATCCATACAAGCCAACCACAGGTATAAGATTTGCCTCAATAAACACTAACGGATTTTTTATATTTGCACTAACCGACGTTATCCAATAGTGAAACGGCCATACCGGAATGCGAGAAACAAATGCCAGAAAGATAGCACTCCACACCCATATTCCATATTCTTTGTCAAGCTTAACTGATGCAATCTGATTAATTTCAACACTTTTTCCTTCTAATGTATATATCGTTACCAAGGCTATCAAAAACAAAAAGGCACCAATAAAATTATAAATATAGAATCTAGAAATAATTTTATAATTTTTACTATCCCCTACAATCCCTGTCTGCATAAATAAAGGAAAAATCATCAAAACAAAAAATGTGTAAAACGAAAAAATATCAACAGCAGCAAAATAAGCATTACAAGAACTCAAAAAACACATAGCAAAAAACAACACCGATTTTTGCGATTTTTCTTCATACCTAATACCAAAAACACCTACCAAAATTGCTAAGTGCACCACTAAAATCAACAGCAAAGATATAATATCTATACCAAATATAACTTTAACGCGTGGTAAAATGGGCCAAACAAAAGAACTTACCGCTTGAAGTTCTTTAATATGAATATCAACATCAGAAAATAACTTTAAAATCAAAAAAATATTACTTAGGATGGTAAAAATTGCTACATCTAACGAATTTCTACATTTTTCGTTATGAGAACTGACAATAAATAAGCCTCCAAGCAACGGCAATAAAATCACTACCAACAATAAATTTTGCGCCATTACTTACTTCCCTTTATAAAAAAACATATAACCACTAAAACTGCAACTACAAAATTAGCCATATAATAAAGAGGCCAATTTCTTACAAATTTTCTGAAAACACGTATAGTAAAACTGTTTACGGACGTTCCCATTGCTGTCAACGTTTTTTCAATAAACATAAAATCAAACAAAACTGTTAACCATCGTCCTATAATTTTAATCGGATTAACTATCATCATATCATAAATATGAGCAAAAAAATCTATTTTTTGCAATTTTAAATTAAGTTTTTTATTTTCAACAATAGCTTTTAAGGGATATACAATCATCAATACAACAAAGCATACAACAAAAACTAGAGCATATAACCAATAATTTTCAAAATTAGCTATCATAAAACATTCTCCAAGCATACATATAAACAATATAAAAATGGGTCTATAATCAAATTTCACAATTTGCATATGCTTTCTAAACAAACCAAATATTTGTGCATATAAATGAGATGAACTGAGAACAAATAAAAATGCAAAAAAACAAATCCAATACATATTTAATTTAGTATGCATTGCCTCAAGTTGAGAGAATAAAACAGCTCCTGTTAATACATAAAAACATGTAACCAATTTAATTGCTGTTTTATTTCCTTTCGGTTCTGTATATATATACGACAAATCATTTTCTCTATCAAGATAATAGTGGGTGTAATAAAGGAATAAATTAAGACAAAATCCAGCTATAAGTATAATCGAAAACGGCAAACTCCACACAAAATCAGAGCATTGCAACAATTTTACCACAATTGCCATAATTAACATATTAAGATATACTGTTTTTTCTTTTAAATTATTTATGACAATCATTCCTATAGTTCCCCAAAACATAGTAAGAGCTACAGCTATATCTAAACAGATTTCAAAAGAAGGAGAAACTACCAAAAGAGGATAAAATTTCATAAATAAAATAAGTGCCACCATCGGAGTTGATAAATAATAAATTAGAATAAGCTTATGAAATTTAGTATTTTTCAAATCAAGCAAATAGCTTTGAAATAAGAAAAAACCCATTTTAATAAATAAACTTACCATAATTACAAACATTATAAAATCACGATGTCGTCCAGTTTCATAATAATGACCAACAGAGCCTATCTCCAAGGTTTCTAACTTTCCCTTAAGCATTGCCATAACCAAAAACAGCCCCATATCAGCAACCAAATTATAAATGCTGTATCGCCTACTGGCATAAATATCTTTGATAAAAAGCTGACTTAAAATATCAATCACAAATACAAACGTAATAATCTGAATCAAATTATTACCGGCAATGAGCATTATCAAACTCAACAGATTAAATATCAAAATTGCCGCAAATTCTCTTTTATTACTCTCATATTTAAAAAATAGATTATTAAATAAAGCCAGTAATGTAATAATAAAAAATGGTAAAACAATTTTACAGTTATTTAAAGATGAAATAATGTCAATTTTTATGTCCCCACTTCTGGAACTATCCCATAATAAAGTGGTAATTTTTTCATCACCTGTCTGAAAATCTTTGCAAAAGAGATAAAAAACAAAACACGTTGCAAATGTTATAAGAGGCACAACAAACTTATCCGCTTTAACACGAAACCTTAATAAAGCACCTAATCCGATAAACAATAAATAAGCAACTGCATTCGTAAGCATATTTTCCACCATAAAATTTTAAGGGCTTAATAATAGCCCTTAAAAAATCTAACAGTTTATTTTACATAAAAACTTTAACATCTTTTACGATTCGAACAGGGACTTTATATTCTCTGATAACATCATCATCATTAATTTCAACAACCCACACTTCCGAAACAGCTTTTAATGGAGCTCGAGCACCTTGAGCAATATCATCAAAATAAACAGCATTTTCCTTACAACGATACAAAAGGGCATACTCTGTTCCATCGTACACGAACAACGGATTTTCAGGACCTCCACTACGTTGCTGGATAATCATCATAATCTGTCCTTGGTCATTTTGCAAAATGTCATATCTGCTTTTTTTGACGTTTGCTTGAGTATCTTCAGCCATATTTAACCTCTATAAGATATATATTAACACATAATTTAAGGCACAATAACACAGATTTATTAATAAATAAACACTATTTTCATTTTTTTTAACTTTTTTTATTTTTTTAGTTGACATGCAATTTTTTATATTCTATATATCCACTCATTGAGTGCGGGCTCGTAGCTCAGTCGGTAGAGCATTTGACTTTTAATCAAAGGGTCATGGGTTCGAATCCCGTCGGGCTCACCAATACAAAAACCACCTGAAAGGGTGGTTTTTTTGTTGTCCGTCGGGCTCACCATTTTGAACAAGTCGTCTGAAAAGATGACTTGTTCTTTTATTTTCAATCATTTAAGCTGGTTCGATTGGACCTCACACAAAAAGCATCAATTTTTGCCAACAATCGAACCCATCATCACAAAAGTAGCTGATTTTATTATGTTTCAAGTCTTTGACATAAATGAAAAAATTGACTTATCCTTTTGTATATTATATAATCCGCTTAAAAGTAATTAGGAGGATTTATGTTTTTAAAGACAATCGTTTGTTCTGGTATCAATGAAAAAAATGATCTCACTGATGCGATAGAGTTCCTAAAAAAATACCCAAATACAGAATTTGGTGTACAATGTTCCCCGCGAAAAGCTGGGTATGGTACGGCACGCTTTGATTGGTTGAAAGAATTACTTTCAAAATTAGAGAGAGAAAAAATTGAAAGCAGAGTTGCACTTCATTTGAATGAAGGATTTGTCGTTTCTTTCTGCGATGGAAAAGTACCAAATGAAATTTCTGATTTACTAAAAATAGGAAAATCTGTTGGTCGATTACAGCTCAATTTTAAAATTGGAAGAGAACATTTTGCTTCAGGAACAGTTCCACATATAAGGACTCTTGAAAAAACAATGAAAACAGTCGCGCAACATCCAATTATTTTGTCGGCCAGTCAACCGAATTTACCCTTTATTTATAAAGCCTATTACCGTGGGATGGATTTTGATGTCTTATTTGATGATTCATTTGGGGAAGGAATTATCCCTGATATGCGAAAAGCTCCTCTTTTTGATGATATGTTTCAAGGCTATGCAGGTGGACTTTCGCCTGAGAATGTGGCATCTGAACTTCATAAAATTGAAAAGGTCGCAAAAGGTTCTATTTTTATTGATGCAGAGGGAAAACTAAAACAAGACGGTTCTTTTTCTTTTGCCAAAGCGGAACAATTTGTTCAAAATGCCATTGCTTCACAAAATATACAATCTGCCATCTTAAAAAATACGGCAAAACGGACAAAATGGCTCGCGCCTTTTATCCCGAATTTATTATAGATTGAGCTGAATAATCGACTGATACTAACTCGGTTATAGGGCTTATTGAGTTTCTGCGAAGTGAACAAATATGTTTCCGCCGTCAAACCATCTCCCCACTTGTTTTGCAAGTATTTCAAATAGTCAGAGAGTTCCTTCTTCATCTGAGAGTTTAAGAAATATATTAATAGTCAGAAAATTAAAGATAATCAGAAAAGAAGACTGGTTCAATATCTAACTGAATTAATAACGGTTGCAAGCGATTCATATCCAGATTATTTTAAGCCCAATCTTGCAAAAAACTTACCATTAATAAAGAAGTCCAAAAGATCAGATCATGATGGTCATATATTATAGAAAACATCTTGGTCAAAGATATTTCAAACATAAAGAAGAACAATATTATATAGCAATATTTGAAGAGATAGGTAAAAAATTTTATGGGCAATATGATCCTAACAACAGGTTTAAGTAAATATTATGAAATTAAGAATGCTGAATTCAAAAAAACATTGACAAATTTAACAAAAAATGATTACAATAAATGACAGTGAATATTTTGAGGAGAATTAAAATGTTGACTTTGGAGGATATTGGTGCAGTTGTCGATAATAATGATTTTTCGCAAAATTTATCGCATTTGCAAGAGTTTTTAAGTAATAACAACATAAAAAATTGTGATGGTATTACTGACCTATTTTTTCAACACGAACTTGGAAAAAATATAGGTTTCGCGCCTCTTATTGATCCTAAAAACCATCATCTTGACCCATTCTCGAATAATGTAAGAAAAATTGTTGAATATCAATCTGATATGCTTTACACGGCAAAAGAAATTAAAAAGCAATACTCCGCAAAATATGAAAGCAATGATATCCTTTTGAAAATCGCAATGGTGCGTATGTCTGCAAATACCGAAACTGAGACATTAAAAAATATGACATCAGAGCAATTATATAAAAGTCTGGAAGAACATATGTTTTGTGTTCTTGACAGTTCCTTTGATATAGGTTTTATGGCAAATTCCATAAATGAAGCTTCGCGCCATTTATTTCCTGATGGGGATAAAGCTATAACATACGGCAAAACAGCTTTAATTAATGTTGATATTCTTAATCATGCTGTGAAATTTATGGAAAAAATCTCAAAAGAAGCAGATGAAATTATAAATTCAGCAAAAGCACCAAAAGAAGATGTTATTCTTCAATCGCACACAGGAAATGAGCAACAGAAAGAAAATTCGATAGGAATTTCTGAGCCAGACGCTGTTGAAATAAAAGCAGAAGAAAAATTTTCTGAAAAAGAGGTTTCCAATCAGCCTGAAGTGCAGGAAATAAAAGAAACCGATGTTCCTAAAATAGAATCTGCACAAGAAACCAAAATAAACAATGATGAGCCGACTAAGGCTTATAAGGATTTTGGCGAAATTCTGAAAGATCAGACACTTACAGAAGATGAACAAATGTGGTATTTGAATAACTTAATTGAAGAAGAAAAACAGCAACTTGCTGAGCGAACAGTTAAAGAAAAAGAAGAACCTAAAACAATACTGGAAATGTCAAAAGGAGAAAAAAGAGATTATATGCAAAGTTTGCGTGGAATTGGCAATAAAAGTAATAATACGGTTACGGACAAAAACCCAAAAACTTTAGCTAAAAATGCAGAAACAAATCATAGTACTCCTAATGTTAATATTTCAGCATTGAAGAATCTCAGATGTCCTCGTTAACAAATTCTCTAAATATACAAATAGATATGATTATTGAGTAATTACAGTATACAATAAATCAGACATATCAGCATCTGCTCCATTGCGATATTGTTGGCCAGAGCATATTTTGCCTTCACATAAATGAATAGCTTTGCAAGATTTGTTGCATATTATTGGAGTTTCATGAAAAAGTTGATCATATGGGATTTTGACGGTGTAATTGCTGTCTGTTCAACAATAAATGAGATTGGAGATATCCTAAAAACAAACTATAATTCGTAAAATGTGAATTAGGAATCACCAAAAAAAGAGCCTTTACAAAAGGCTCTTTTTTTTCATTCTTCTCTAGTAAGTTAATTTACTTTTGCTTCGATAAAATTAACAAGATCACCAACTGTCTTAATGCAAATCCAGTCTTCATCGGCAGTTGTAATACCACAAACTTCATCAACCAAAAAACATAACTCGATTTGTTCAAGTGAACCGAGCATAAGATCCTCATCCAATCTTGCACTTGGAATTACTCTTTCAGCTGAAAGATCAAACTTTTCAAGCATAATCGCTTGAATAATTTCTAATGCATTACTCATTTTTGTAATAATTTTATTGTTAAACATTTATTTAATAGTCAGAACATTTTTTGCGTCTGATTAGCATCATAATTGCGCAAATAATTATTTTTATACTGCCATATTATACAAAAAAACAAATTTAGTCAATATAAAAATAAAATAACAGTAACTGCTCCGAGCAAAAAAATAATATTGTCACCGCTCCGAGCGGAGCGAGGTCAAGCGATCTTCAAATTAGTTAATCGGAAGGTCCCTTGACGTTTCTTGGCAGAAACGAGGGAAGACAGGTTTGTGTTTTTTTTGACTTACACAGGCAGAACGGTGATTTTTTTCTTAATGTTTTGGATGCCTGACAATGGTTTATTTTCTGCCTCAGCGAGCGATGACTTTTATTAGAATCGTCACCGCTCCGAGCAAAAAAATAATACCGTCACCGCTCCGAGCGAAGCGAGGTCAAGCGGTCTTCAAATTAGTTAATCGGAAGGTCCCTTGACGTTTCTTGGCAGAAACGAGGGAAGACTTTTATTATATTTTTTTAACAAACAAGAATCGCTAAAAACTCTTTATTTACAACGCTTTCAGCGATTTTAAACTGCTCGTTTTAAACGTACGTTTAAATCAAGCAGTTTTTTTGATGTTTTTTTCGAACTTCAGTTTCTTCTAACTATTTGAAAAACAATAAAATGCAAATTTTAAATTT
>JAZLAM010000015.1:0-44693 GCA_045613125.1 Alphaproteobacteria bacterium
GTTATTTTATTGTTTACTTCCTATCCTTTATTTTCATCTCTTCCGGAGCTTTAGGAGCAGATTTTAAGATAAGCTCTGTAACAGGTTTATAAACTGTTTGTTGCCAAGGGCTTACTTTTTCATAAAGTTTTTCACAAATCGAAAGGCCCAAGCTTCTTAAAGCAGTTTCTGTCGGCAAATATAAATCTGTTCCGTTGTCAGTCTTTTTGCCTGTATGCGCAATACCGTTAACTGTTCCGTTAGCATCAATTAAAACGCCACCGATAGTCAGATTTTGAACATATGTATCTATCATAATTTCAGCACCTTTATCTTCGCTATAACGATAGCCTGTAACTTTACCGTCAGTATCAAGATAATTTTCCCCATCTTCAAAATCTTCCACATCCAAAACTCCCAATGTCATAAATCCCCCCTGACCAACTTTAGGTAAATCTAAATTCAAAGATAGCGGAGTATATTTTGTTGCTTCATCCAACATAATCAGTGCTGTATTTTTACTCAAATTCACTCTAACTGCACGACCTGTAAGTTCTGTTCCGTTAATTGTCTTAAGCTTATAACTGTTTGTTGCCTTATCAACCAAATCAGCAGATGTTAAGACAAAGTTCTCCGATATAATCAGGCCGGCACCTTTTTTACCAAGAGCATTGGTGATTTCAACAACAGAAGCTCTTACTTTATATAAATTACCAGGGCTCAACATTTCATACGGAGGACGGTCAACAATGCATAAGCTATCAAACACCTTATCTCCGTTTTGCATATCAACCCATGTATCATCAACAACTTGACAATCTCCACCTGAGATAACACCACCGTCTTGATCAATACAATTATCAAATATTACTTTATCTGATATCACACCTGAATTTTCAACAACAGGAGCCGAAGCTGTTACACTATGCGCAACTATCACACCGGAATCTTCTATAACTTCGGGTATCTCAACTTTTTTATCACATTCTTCACATTTCGGACAAGGCTCATTTTCCGGACATTTTTCAACTATAACGATTTTTTCCACCACTGCCGGACATTGCATAATATCAACTTCTTCACGACTAATTTGACATTGCTTAGCCAATTCTTGCTCTTTTTTGAACTGACATTTTGCCGGATTTAATGCAACTTCTTCATCAATCAAAGCTTGACGTTCAGCTGAAAGTTCTTCTGCAGTTAAACGTACAGCCAAAACGTCTTCAAAACCAGGTCTATTGCGCAAATTTGAAACGGCATCGGCAAACGCTTTCTCAACTAAAGCAATTTCCCCATTACTTTCACCGGCAACAATATCGCTATATCCCATGGTAGAACCTTCCCACAAAATTTTCGTTTTTGTAAGATTTGTTAAACGCCATGTAACCGTAATTTCGGCTGAACCTGTTCTCTTGTCAGTTTTCTTAGCTTCTTTCCAATTATAGCCATCACATACATTCATATAAAAATCTGTAATTTCGGCCGTTAAAATATATTCCGGCATAGGAGAAGGTGTATCTTGCAAACACAAATCCTGAGGCATTTTTACCAAATTATAACAATCACCTGTAACTTCTTCAAACACTTTGGTAAAATTCATATCTTTTTCCATAATGCGCCCTTGGTTTAAAATAGCCTCTTTATCATAACGGCGACAACCAAAAATACGAAAACGATAATTTCCCAATTTTTCTTTACCTGATGCAGACACTTCTATATCAGAAAGTTTAAAATCAACATGTTCCAGATACAATGGAGCCATTGAACAACAATCTCGAGCCACAGCTTGATATACAAAATTATTATAATTTATTGTATAATTTGCAATTTGTGGAACAGGTCTTTCAATAACCGGAGCTTCACATGGTTTTTCTTCAACAACCGGTTTTTGTACAGAACAGGAACTAGGCCCAAAAAGAGGACCACTCTTATTGTTAGTTGCACATGATCCTGTATCAAAAATAGGACCGCTTTTATGATTTGAAGAACAAGGACCTGTATCAAAAAGAGGCCCACTGTTAAAACTAAACAAACTTAAAGGAGATGAACTTGCAACTTTTTTATCAGTATAAACAGGAGATTCTTCTACAGATAAAGTAGTCGTTTCAACAATCTTATTTTCAGTTACAGGTTCTGATAACTCACTATTTCTTTGCAAAGCACTTAACACACTGCCTCGATTTATTTTTCTGTATGCAGCAAAAACATCATCTGCAAGTGTCAGCACTCCTATAGAAGCTACTGCTAATGCAAAACATGATTTATATAATTTGGTTATTTTCATTATTTTTCTCCTGTTTTATTTACGCCGGCATAATACGTCTATAGTTTAATGCTTCGGCAACGTGTATTTTAAGCACATTTTTTTCATTTTGCAAGTCTGCAATTGTTCTTGCTAATCTTAATGTGCGATGATAACCTCTGGCAGATAAATTAAAACGCTCAGAACACTTAATTAAAAGTTCTTTTGCATCATTTTCCAGTTGTACTGCTTTTTCTAAAATATCTGCTTTTAATTGTGAATTTGTATTAAGATCCGGATGTCCTAACTCAATAAAGCGTTCTTTCTGAATTTTTCTGGCTTTAATAACACGCTCTAATACAACTTCTGAACTTTCTCCTCTTTCTTTTTCAAAAATATCCCAAGGATTTACCTGTGGTACAAAAATATGGATATCTATTCTATCAAGCAAAGGCCCTGACAATTTTGATTGATATTCTTGAGCACATTTAGGTGCTTTTGCACATTCATGACCTGGCATAGAATAATAGCCACAACGACACGGATTCATAGCGGCAATAAGTTGAAAACGCGCAGGATAAGTATGATGATATTCTGCTCTTGATACCGTAACCTGACCATTTTCAAGCGGTTGTCTTAAAGCCTCTAAAGTTGACCGATTAAATTCAGGTAACTCATCTAAAAATAAAACTCCGTTATGAGCTAAAGATATCTCCCCCGGTTTAGCTTTTTTTCCTCCACCCACAAGAGCCGGAGTAGAAGCATTATGATGCGGATCACGGTAAGGACGAGTAAAATTAAGCTCACCATCTTTAAGCTCACCTGCAACAGAATGTATAATACAGCTTTCTAAAGCCTCTTGTGCACTTAAAGGCGGTAAAATTGATGTAAGACGAGAAGCTAACATCGATTTTCCGGCCCCTGGAGGTCCAACCATAAGCATATTATGAGAACCGGCTGCTGCAATTTCTAATGCTCGTTTAGCACTTTCTTGTCCTTTTATATCAGCCAAATCAAGCTTATTTTTTAGAGTTTTACCTTCTTTAGCTACCGGTTGTGGTAAAATTTGATTCCCCTTAAAATGATTTATCATAGCTATAAGGCTCGGAACGGCAATAACATTTTTAAGTCCGCCCCACACAGCCTCACTTCCTTGAGCAAAGGGACATACCAAACCTTTTCCGTCTCGATTTGCTTTTATGGCAACAGGTAAAACACCATTAACGGACATAACTGAATTATCAAGTCCCAATTCACCTAAAATGATATAATCCGAAAGCTCTTCCTGAGGTAAAATTTTCATACAAGACAAAATACCGGTTGCAATAGCCAAATCAAAATGAGACCCCTCTTTTAATAAGTTTGCCGGTGCTAAATTTACCGTAATACGCTCAGTCGGAAAACTAATTCCGATAGCCGAAAAAGCAGCCCTGACACGTTCCTTACTTTCTGCAACAGCTTTATCAGGAAGCCCCACAATATTAAATGCTGGCATACCAGAACTTATTTGGACTTGTAAATCAACATCCAAAACATCTAAACCGCTAAAAGCTATGGTGTTTATCCTGGCTTGCATATAACTCTACCACCTCGGAACTTTTTCGTCTTTACGCCAACGACGTGTAGGATATGTGTTAGATTTAAGAGTATCATATTCTGCCGGAAGTCTGGGAATATCTGTCAAACGAACAAAACCTCTTTTTTCAAACTCATCTGCACATTGTTCCGTAGAAACATATTCCGAATTGTAACAATATACCAACACTCGAGTTTTTAGATCTTGCAATCCTATCATATCTTCCTGATAAGGCAAAATTTTATATACCGGATCATTTCTTTCAATTAAGGAACAACCGGATAACATCAAAAATGGCACCAAAAGCCAAAACTTATTTATTTTTTTCATGCGCATAAAATCCTCATATAAAGATAAGCCGATACTAAGACAAATTTATTAAAATAATCTTTATAAAAAAGTGCTTGCAAAAATAAAGTTTTTGTGTATATTGACGCTTGTCCCTTGCCGTTAAAATTTATTTTGACGGCTATACATTTAACCGGACGTTTGATGAAAACGTCTATTTGTTGAGAATCCATAAGGAGATATATAAAATGGCAAATTACGAGAGCGTGCTTATTGCACGTCAAGACCTCGGCGCCTCACAAGTAAACTCTTTGGTTGAAAATTTGAGCGAAGTTCTCAAAAGAGAAGGTGGCGAAGTTGTTAAAGTTGATAACTGGGGTTTAAAAAACCTTGCTTATCGTATCAAGAAAAACCGCAAAGGACATTATGTTTTGTTAAACATTGTTGCTCCTGCAAAAGCAGTGTTTGAGTATGAACGTTTGATGAGATTAAACGAAGACATCATTCGTTATATGACAATCAAAGTTGATGAATTCAACAATGAAATGTCAACAGATGAAGATATTGCTGCTGTTGAAGAACAAGCGTAAGGGAGAATTATAATGGCTAAACAATCATTTTTTAAAAGAAAAAGCTGTCCTTTCTCCGGTGAAAACGGATTGAGAATTGACTATAAAGACGTTAAACTTCTTTCTAGATTCATTTCTGAAAAAGGTAAAATTATTCCGAGTCGTATTACATCTGTTTCTGCTAAAAAGCAAAGAGAATTGGCTCGTGCTATCAAACGTGCTCGTTACATCGGCCTATTGCCGTATGTGGCTAATTAAGGGAGGGATATATCATGGAAGTTATTCTTCTTGAACACGTAGAAAAATTAGGTAAAATGGGCGACAAAGTAACTGTTAAAAACGGTTATGCTCGTAACTACCTCTTGCCTCAAAACAAAGCTTTGCGTGCAACAGAAGCAAATGTTGCATATTTTGAAAAGCAAAAAGCAGAATTAGAAGCCAGAAACCAAGCTTTATTTGATGAAGCTTCTAAAAAAGCTGAGGCCTTAAAAGGATTTAAGACTGTTCTTATCCGTCAAGCTGCTGAAACAGGTCAATTATATGGCTCCGTTACAATTCGTGACATCGCTGTTGCTGTTAAAGAAGCTGGTTTTGATGTAGAACGTCGCTTGGTATACTTAGAAAGACCAATTAAAGATTTGGGCGTATATCAAGTTAAAATCAACTTACATCCTGAAATTTCACAAACAATTTTGGTAAATGTTGCCAGAACTGCTGATGAAGCTAAAAAACAGGAAAAAGCTTTTTCTCAAGAATAATCTTTTTGAAAGATGCTTTAAAAAATCTCCACTGAAATGTGGAGATTTTTTTTGCTCAAAATACAATTTTCTTAGCAAAATCTCTTACCTTTTTTTAAGTTTTATTTCAAACCATAAACCTAACTCATCTAAAACTTTATTCGGAATATGTTTTTGAGACACCATCGCTATTTGGCGACAATGTTTGTGTTATATAAATTCTAAATAAAATCAAGATTTTTATGATGATATTAATGCCATATTATTGACTAAAAAAATAATACACACATGGTTATAATTTTTTTTAATATTTTTTAACCCATAATAACTCAAGCATATGCAATATGTACAGCTCAGAACATTAGAACAAAATAGGAACAGTGCATAAAAGAGTAAAATTTTTCCATTGATTCCCATAAAATACCATGATATACCATAAATTAACAAGAGGTTAAATTTCAACAATAAGGAATCGGCTTTGAGAAAAACATTTCTTTTTTTAGATACTGTTTATAACAAAGTAGACACAAAAGGTCGTGTATCTTTGCCGGCTGATTATCGTTCAATTGTCAAAGAGCTAAATTCTGAAATTGTGTGTTACCGTAGCTTAAGTGCTCCTTGCATTGAGGGCTGTGTAGAAGACTTGTTGGAAAAGCTTGCTTCAGAAATTGAAACATCAACAGACTTTTTTTCACAAACTCAGGACGATTTAACAAATCTTATTTTTGGTGATGCTAAGCGCTTTACTTTTGATAGCACCGGCAGAATCGTGCTAAGTGAAAAATTGCTACAACACGCACAAATAAGCGATACGGCCGTATTTGTGGGTAAAGGACGCAAATTCCAGATTTGGAATCCGCAAAATTGGGAAAAAGAAGAAGCTCGTGTTCGTGCAGAAGTTTTGAAAAAGCGCCCCGTTTTAAATGCGGCTAAATCAGGAGATGCACAATAATGTTATCAACACAAAAGCACATTCCGGTCATGTTAAATGAGGTATTGCAACACTTAAATCCTCAAGATAATAAAACTTATGTTGATGCCACATTCGGTAATGGTGGATATACCAGTGCAATTTTAGATGCCGCAAAGTGTAAAGTGATTGCCATTGATCGTGATCCGACAGTCCTGCTACGTGTAGAAGAACTAAAAAAAGTATATGGATCTCGTTTTGAATTTATTCCAGGACGATTCGGTAATATCAAAGACATCATCAAAACACCTGTTGACGGTTTTGTTTTTGATATTGGTGTATCTTCAATGCAACTGGACCAAGCTCAAAGAGGTTTTTCTTTTTCAAAAGAAGCTCCTCTTGATATGCGTATGTCATTAACAGGTACCAGTGCCGCCGATATAGTCAATAGCACTGAAGAAAAAGAATTGGCTGATTTAATTTATGCATATGGTGAAGAAAAAAAATCACGCCAAATCGCACATAAAATCATCGAATATCGTAAAATAAAGCCAATTGAAACAACAACAGAACTGGCTGATATTGTATATTCAGTGATACACAAGACCTATGGTCACACAGATCCAGCTACACGTACATTTCAAGCATTGCGTATAGCCGTAAATGAAGAACTTCAAGAACTTAAATCCGGCCTTGAAGCGGCAAGCAACCTTCTAAAACCTGAAGGACGCTTGGTTGTTGTTGATTTTCACTCTCTTGAAGACAGAATTGTAAAACAATTTTTTAACCAAAAAGCCGGAAAAATAGAAGGTGTATCTCGCTATATGCCTAAAAGACAGGATAATCCAGATATATTTTTCGAAATTATTTCAAAAGCTATTATGCCATCAGAAGAAGAATGTAAACAAAACAGCAGATCAAGATCTGCTAAACTAAGATATGCCATAAGAGCAAAAGGAGTAAATAATGATTAATACAAAATCTGCCATTACTTTACTATGGAGCACATTAACATGTGTCGTAATTTTTGGTTCTTTTATATTAAAAAATCAAGTTCACAAACTCGAAAAAGAACTATCTCGTATCAATACTGAAATGCAAATAGATGCACAAAATATTCAGGTTTTAAAAGCTCAATGGAGCCAACTTAACAACCCCACCCGTTTAAGAAAATTAGCTGCAGAACATATTTCTGTAAATAATGTAAAGGCTGAACAAATTATTAACTATTCTGCGTTACCATTTAAGTATGAAAACACATCTGACAGTAAAAGATTTGTTTCAAATAATAATAGAAAATATAAACAGTTGGTAAAAGCAGAACGTTAATGGTGGATAGGGTTGTTAGATATTAACATTTCTAAAAAGCATAAAGACTATTCATTATCCGGAAAACATAACACTTTGTCCGGACAGTATGTCTTATTTACTGAAAATCAGGATACTCAGGCTATTATGATCTGCAAAAAGCGTATGCCATTTGCTCGTGGCATTTTTATAATTGCCTATTTTACCATATTAATAAAAATATTTTATTGCTGTTTATCTAATGGAATTATCATTTCTGGATTTGAAGAAATAACCAAAGAAAAAGCTATTGTTACACCAGTATCTCGCGCAGATATTATTGATAGAAACGGCACAATTATTGCAACATCTTTACCAACCGTCAATTTACAGGTAAGTCCCAAATATAAAATTAAAAATCTAGAAGAAGTTGCACACAAACTTTCCATTATTTTTCCTGATCTAAAATATGAACACATCTTAAAAAATCTAAAAAAACAAAAAAATAATGACATTAAAAGAAACCTGTCTCCGGCTCAACAAGCCGAGGTAAACAACCTGGGAATTCCTGCTTTAGAATTTAAAGATAAACAACAAGCAAGAGTATATCCTCTTGATAACTTATTTTCACATATATTAGGATATACAAACATTGATAACATCGGTATAAGCGGAATAGAAAAATCAATGAATGAACGATTAACAAAATCTTCAAAACCACTACAATTAACTGTAGATACTAGTATCCAAGATGCGATAAGAGAAGAACTAAAAAAGGCAATATCTACATACAAAGCCATAGGAGCTGTAGCCATTTTGATGGATGTAAACAATGGCGAAGTTATCTCTATGGTATCATTACCAGATTATAATCCAAATATAAAAATACCTTCATCTAGTAAAACAGCTTTTAATTTTGCAACTCAAGGAGTATATGAAGCAGGATCCATTTTTAAAACATTCAATACAGCATTGTCACTTGATAGTAAAAAAGTAAAAATAAACGATAAATTTGATGTAACTAAGCCTCTAAAAATCAAAGGTAAAATAATTAGAGATTTTCACCCTAAAAATAAATGGTTGTCCGTAGGTGAAATTTTGGTACATTCTTCCAATATTGGATCTGTTCAGATGATATACAATGTCGGAAAAGAAAAGCAACGAGAATTTTTGGTTAATTTGGGCTTTTCTGAACGTTTATCAGAATTTGAAGTTTTAGAAAAAGAAAAACCGTTGTTTCCTTCTGAAAAGAATTGGTCTGAACTGACAATGGCAACTGTTTCTTACGGATATGGCTTATCCGCAACACCTTTACATATTATATCTGCTTTTAATGCTTTAGTAAACGGTGGAATCTATTACTATCCGACTATTGTAAAAAATTCTTCTGTACCATCACCCAAAAGAGTTATATCTGAAAGTACTTCAAAAAAAATCATACCCCTACTAAGAGATGTTGTAGTAAAAAGTTCCACTAAATCTGCTGACATTGAGGGATACCAAGTCATAGGGAAAACAGGAAGTGCAGAAAAAATAATTAATGGTAAATATTCTGATAAAAATATAACATCATTTTTAGCCGCTTTTCCTGCCAGTTCTCCAAAATATTCTTTAATTGTAGTGTTAGATGAACCTCACGGAACTAAAAGATCTAATGGTCTCACAACGGCAGGTTGGAATGCTGCACCTACAGCCGGAAACATTATAAAAACTATTGCTCCACAATTAAATGTTCCTGTAGATTTTGATGTAGAAGAACAACGTAAGCATATTAAAGCAAATTTTGAAAAATATTAAATTGTAACAGTTCTTATATAACTATAAATTTAAACTTGCTTTTTTCTATATGTAGTTATACTAATAACACATAGCGTCGGCGTAGCTCATCAGGATAGAGCAACAGTTTCCTAAACTGTGGGTAGTGGGTTCGAGTCCCGCCGCTGACGCCATATTATATATCAGGAAACTTAACATGACAAGGTTCACATCAACATCTTCCGATTTAATTACTCTATTACAGATAACATGCTTGATAATAATCACTTTCGGTGTCTTAAAATTGTATTCAAAATTTTTCAGCAAGTCTCACAAAATAAAATTTTATCACGATGGTATTTTTGACGGATATGGCATCATTAAATACAAAGATATTATCAACATCACCATAGAAAAGAACATTCAAAACGTATCTCTTACAGAAAGAATTATAAAAAGAGATACTGGAAGATTGGTTTATGATAAAATAATATTCAAATTAAAAGACGGTTCGGAAGAAAGCATTATAACACAACGCAGATATTTTTTACGCAAAATATTAATTCATGTAAATAAGAATACAAAATTCAAATTTAACATAAATAAATATAAAGAACCTTATCTTACAACATATGAAATTGTAGCATCAATTTCGTTTTTAATATTGTGTGTAAATTTTATAGGACTTTCACTATTAAATGCTCTTTTTATTACATTTTGTGGCATTTGCTTAATGATTTCACCATATTATGCACCTTAACAATAAAAAACTCTTAAAAAAAACAAGTTTATGATATATAGTCGACATATCAACCAAACTTTTAATCAGGACTAACTACTATGAAAAAAATTTTTTTATCTCCGTTTTTTTCCCCCATTGCATTTTGTTTATGCTGGGGTACACTTCTGGCAATTGTCTTAATTTATTTTCCGGAACAAAAATATCAAATCACTCACGATGGTGAAATTATTGAAATTTTGACCAATATCGGATATATGGCCATGCTTGCTTCCTTATTATATTTCAGCAAAGACTACACTGATAAAATTACATCATGGGGGATATATTTATTTTTAGGCATTGCTGCTTTTTTACGTGAATCCGGCATACAACATCATCTTTCAAAAACAGACACGACACCTTTTAAATCTCGTTTTTTCCTGAAACCGGAAAATCCTATTGGTGAAAAAATAGTATTCGGATTGCTTTTATTAATCATATTTGGAGCTATTATATATCTGATGGTAAAATATACCAAACACTTAATCACTTCATTTTTCAAACTAAATACTGTAACTTGGACCATCGCCGTCTTTTGTTCTGTTTTAGTTTTTTCAAAATTTGCAGACAGATTTCCTGGTAATTGGAGAGATGCTCATAATGATGTTTCTCTACCAAAATCACATATTGAAGTGTGGTCACTGCTGGAAGAAAGTATAGAAATATTTATTCCATATTTAGTGATAATTGCTCTCGTACAATATCATTTAATAAAAAATAAAGAATAAAAAAACCGCCTTAAAGGCCGTTTTTTTATTCTACTGTTGCCTCAATAAGCCGATCTAAATTATCGGTCTGATTTTCTTTATATCCCTCAAACTTTTCCTCTTGATCACCTGTTTTTTCAATTTTAGGGCTGGCTAACTTTTCAAATAATTCTTCAACTGATGTTTTGGTATTTTCTTTGGTTATCGTCTCTTTCTTTTCGTTTTTTTTGTTTTTATCATCAGATTTATTAACTTTAATCAAATCTTTTGTTTCATCAGGAATTAATAATTCAATCGGTTTAGCAAATTCTCCGGCTAATGTAAAATATTTTGATTCTTTAAATATTCCGTCATCTACCTCTTCAGGCAACACCCAAGATATCAATATATTAAACAATATTACAATTAAACAAGCCCTTATAACACCAAACAATAGTCCCAACATTCTATCAAGTTTGCTTAATTTACTTGAACGTACTTTACCTATAAGCGCATCAGTGCTAAACAACCAAATAATGTAAAATACAATCAAAATAACTAAAGTTGTAACTATGGAAGCCATTATAGTATTTTCTATATAATTTTTAGCGACAGGAGTTAATATTGGCAATAAATAAAAAATTAATATTGATGCTAAAACCCAACCTATAATGGATAAAACTTCTTTAACTAATCCCCTATATAGAGCAATAAGAGCAGAAATAGCCGTAATAACTAAAATAACCACATCTAAATTATTGAGAGATTGCATTCATTTTCTCCTAATTAAACCAATTAATCAGACGATTCACATTACCGATTTCATAATATGAAATTGATGTTGTTTTTTTATCTTTACCAAATGAAGTTGGAACAATTGCATTTGAAAAACCTAATTTACAAGCCTCTTTTAATCTGAGCGAAGGTTGACTTACAGCTCTTATTTCACCTGACAAACCAATTTCTCCGAACACAACCATATCTGCCGGCAACGGCTTATTGGTAAGAGATGAAATGACAGCCATAGCAACAGCTAAATCGGCTGCAGGTTCAGAGATTTTGAGGCCGCCGGCAATATTTAAATATACATCTTGCGAACTAAAATTCATCCCGCAACGGGATTCTAATACTGCTAATATCATTGCTAAACGGTTAGTATCCCAACCGACAACTGCACGTTTGGGAGTAGAATAACCACCTGGGCTGACTAAAGCTTGAATTTCTACCAACACCGGTCTTGATCCTTCTATACCGGCAAACACACAAGAACCTGACACATTACCTTGTCTTTCAGCTAAAAACAACGCCGAAGGATTTTCCACTTCGACTAACCCTTTATCTTGCATTTCAAAAACACCTATTTCATCTGTTGCTCCATAGCGATTTTTAACAGCACGCAAAATTCTGAAATGATGGCCCCTTTCACCTTCAAAATACAAAACAGTATCAACCATATGTTCTAAAACTCTTGGACCGGCAATTGCTCCTTGTTTTGTCACATGACCTACCAAAAATAAAACAAACCCTTTACGTTTTGCAAGTTTTATCAGCTCATATGCACAAGCCCTAACTTGGGCCACGCTTCCAGGAGTGGATTCCACATTTTCCAAATACATTGTTTGTATAGAATCTATAATAACTATTGATGGGTTTGCTTTATCTAATGTTGCTACAATGTCTTTAACTTCCGTAGTACTGGCAAGTTTTACCGGAGATTGAGCCAATCCCAATCTTTGTGCTCTAATTCTAACCTGATCTATAGCTTCTTCGCCGGAAATATAAAAACACTCATAATCACCACCCAAATTTGCAACTCCTGCACAAACTTGAAGCAATAAAGTAGATTTGCCTATCCCCGGATCACCACCTACCAAAATTGCCGATCCAGGAACTAACCCTCCACCGGTCACCCTATCTATTTCTTTAATATTAGTAGCAAGTCTTTCAAATGTTTGCAAATTACCACTTAACGGAACAAATTCAATCATATCCCCTTTTTTCTTATTAGGTAAAATAGAAAATCCTCCACCTTGTGCTTTTTCTTCCTCAATTGTATTCCACTTACCACATGAATCACATTTTCCTTGCCACTTAGGATAAACCGAACCACATTGCTGACAAACATATTCTACTACATTTTTTTTAGCCATATCTTACACTTCCATTTTAATAGGTCCCTGCGAGCAACCATTAATAAATTGTTGCACATAAGGATTATCCGTTTTATCCATTTCTTTAACTGTTCCCTGCCATATGATTTTACCCTTATAAAGCATTGCCACCTTATCGGCAATTTTTCTTACAGATGCCATATCATGAGTAATTGTCAAAGTCGTAGCTCCTAAGCCTTTAGCCGATTCTACAATCAAATCATTAATAACATCAGCCATAATGGGATCTAATCCTGTGGTAGGTTCATCAAAAAAGATTATCTCCGGTTTTGTAATTATAGCACGAGCCAAACCAACTCTTTTTTGCATACCACCGGAAAGCTCTGATGGAGATAAATCTGCTACATCAGGAGCAAGGCCTACCTGCCTTAACACTCTTATTGCTTCAAATTTTGCTTTCTCTCTATCTGATCTCTTATTTTCTAAAAGCGAAAAAGCAACATTTTCCCACACACTCAAGCTATCAAACAAGGCACCTCCTTGAAAAAGCATGCCCATTTTTGCATGAAAATCTTTTAATTTTGTTCCTTTGGCTCCCACTGTTTCCTGATCATCAATTTTTATAGATCCCATATCAGGAGACAATAAACCTTGGATACATTTTATCAAAACAGATTTTCCAGTTCCTGACCCACCTATAACCACCAGAGATTTTCCAGCCTCAATATCTAAATTAATACCACTAAGAACCTTTTTTTTCCCAAAAGATTTATGTAAATTACGAACAGAAATTTTTATATCTTTTGCCATTTAAACCTCACTTATTTTGAGAAAAACACTTCTGTCAGGATATAGTTAAAAATCAAAATTAAAATAGAAGCTGAAACAACAGCATTTGTCGTTGCTTCTCCAACACCTTGAGCTCCTCCCCTTGATTTATAACCATTATAACATCCCATCAATGAAATAATAAAACCAAAAACAGCAGCTTTTACCAAACCTGATATAATATCAATTGTTTCCATATATTGCAGAGTAGAATTAACATAGTTTGCCGGATTAAAACCCAATTTATAAACACCTACAACATAACCACCAAAAATACCTATAACATCACCTATTAAAACTAAAACAGGTAAAACAATAACACCTGCCCACAAACGAGGAGCTACCAAATATTTAAAAGGATTAGTTGACAAAGTAATTAAAGCATCTATTTGTTCTGTTACTCGCATTGTACCTATTTCTGCGGCCATTGCAGCACCAATTCTACCAGCAACCATCAACGCTGACAATACTGGGGCCAGTTCTCTTGTAACAGAAATCAATACAACAGAAGCAACTGCACTTTCTGCTCCAAAACGAGCAAAACCTGAATAACTTTGTAAAGCTATAACCATGCCGGCAAAAATAGTCGTAAGTCCAACAACCGGCAAAGAATAGAACCCCATATCCATCAATTGTCGCACAAAATTCTTTAAATAAAATGGAGGAATAAAACAATGATACAATGCCTTAAGCACAAACCTCGTTAATTCTCCAAGCCTGATTACAAAACGTATCAAAGGTTTTCCCAAAGTTCTTAAAAACGATTCGAATTGTTTCTTTCTATTCATGGTTTTAATTGCCATATCTATATCCCCTCATTTAACCATATGGTTATATTGTATGGATTTTTACCTATTTTTCAAGGTTAGCTTTTAATTTTATAACAACCTTATCTGTTGCAGAAACTTCAAACGGATAAACATTTAACATAGGCACATTCGTGCCATTTAAAATATAAGATTTTTCTTCTGGCATACGATCCAGTTCTTTCAAATCAGACACTAAATTAACAACAAGTTTCACGTCTACTTTATCTAAATATTCCGTTTTTATAATTCCAACACCACGAACTTCCATCAACCCTTTAAGTAAATTAGGTGCTGTAGCGACAATTCTACCTTTCAACACTCTTACATCTGTTCTATCATCAGAAACTAAGATAGCTTGCTTATTTTCTATAAGTCTTAATGCTAAATCGGATTTTCCTGCTCCAGACTTCCCCAATATTAGAATACCATCACCATCAATAGCAACACAAGTTGCATGTATATTATCAGTTTCTATCATATATCATATCCGGACTTTTAAAAGCTTGCGATAATCTCTTTTGCTTTTCTTCCGACACCACTTCAATTTCAAATCTGCGAGATGTTGAAGAAAGCATACTTATCTTAACCTTAAAACAATCTCTGGGTAAATACATCCCCATTTTTTCAGGCCATTCTATTAAGCAAACATTCTCATAAATAGCTTCTTCTATATTTAATTCCCAAATTTCTTCAGCCGATTTTAAACGATAAAGATCATAATGATAAATATCAAATGAATTCGCTTGATAAACTTGAACTAAAGTAAATGTAGGGCTTGGAACTTCTCGAGCATCTGTCAAACTTTGAATAAAAGATCTGCTAAAAACACTTTTACCAACACCAAGCGTCCCAAATAACGCAAATACATCACCTTTTTTGCTGATTTCAGCAAACGATTTAGCCAATAATTCGGTATCCTCTTGCTTATGACAATCATAAACATAAATCATATTCCGAACATTCCTTTTTTCTTCTTATTAGTGACAACTTTTATTTTTGGTTTACGTGCTTGCATCTTGCGCCAATCCCATGGCATATAAAATTGTCCTTGCCATAAACCTCTCTTATTTTCCTGTGCCTGCATTTCATAAGGATAATAGATATCTGTTACATTCACATTTGCGACGGCCCAACCAGCATTTACCAAGGCTGCCCCCAAATCATAAGGTCCGTAAGAGCATGTTCCCTCCATATCTCCTTTTGTATTTTGGCGAATGACATGACATTCCAACTCATTCTCTCCTATCCAACTTTTCAACCACATAGCAGCTTCTCGACCACAATTATACGAACGACCACTTCTGTTAGCACATGTTTGGTTAGATTCTGGAGCATCTATACCATAAAGCTTAAAATAATTTCCATACATAATCAACGTATCACCATTAACCACTCTCACAGGTCCATAGACAACAGGATAGTCATTCGGATTAAATGCTTTTTGTTGCCTTTGAGCCGGTTTCCCTGAAAGCGACGAAATTACTCCCCCGATAAAGCTGTCATTAGATTGATCTTGAGGCTCACTTTTTTCAACAATTTGTTCGTTTTCAGCCTCCTCTTCACTTCCAAATAATCTGGCATTATTAAGAGATGTATCTTTATTTTTATCAGAAAAATCTGCATTAAACTTAATTTTCTGTTCTTTATTTTCAACGTCAACTGCAACCTTATTCTCATTAACTTCATTATTGCTTTTTGAAGCTGATGATGTTGTTTCTCTACCTATAAATTTCAAAACAGCATTACCAACTCCACCAATACCATTATTAAACATACCTAAAGAATACATTATAAATAACACGATCGCAGACAAAATAAAAAATGAAGGCAAGCAACCTATACCTCTCCACACCATTTTACCAAAAACATATAAAATAATCAGACCTATTATAATACCGAAAAAACCCATTCCTTGCATCAGAAGGCTGTTACTTTGTGTACCAGCTCCCCCCATAGAAATCAAAAACAAAAAAGCTAACCCAAAAAAAATTTTTTTCATAAACAGCATTGTATATCCTCATATTGTAAATATCTGACTCATTAGAGCATATAAAAAATAATATTGCAATACCTATTCATATAATTTGGGTAAAGGAGTTTCTTTTTTATTTGATAATTTCTTTTTTTTAGCTATTTGTTTGTAACTATCAACAAACATCTTCGCATCCCAAATTTGACTATCTTGCGGATTATATAATTTTGCTATAAGAATATCTATCTGTTTGGCAAAATTCACATCATTTGAAGCTTTGGCTATATCATTTAACGTTGTAATATTTATATCAGAGTAAAAAGCAATTCCCCAAGAAATCAAGGCATCTCTTAAAGCTCGAAAATCTTCGGAATAAGCTTTTTTAGTTATAAAATCAGGATATTTTCTTTGTTCACATTGAGGCTTAAGTTCTTTATTTTGACGACACTTAAATATATGATAACCCAATAACATCCCAAGCACAAAAACTAAAAGTGCCATAAACATAATTTGAACCAAGCTAAAAAATTGTCCGCCATGAGTAGTAGATTGAATAGGTAGACGTGAAGTCTCATCATTTGCAGATTCTGTTAATATGTTTTTCGTATAAGGATTTGGTTTAACTACAATTTTTTGTGCCTTAATTTCAGCAACTTCAATCTGTTGCTTATTAACATTAAACCATTCAAGTTTTATTGCCGGCAAAGTTATCTCACCTGATGTTTGCGGTATATATACATTCACAACCTTTTGTACAGCCACAGGCTCTCCATTCACCAATTCAGCATATACCGTACTTTTTTGTGGATATTGCTTTAAATCTTTAGCATTTTCAAAATTTATTTCAGGCAATTGCGTATCTGTAACACCGACAGCCCTAAGCTCTATCTCTCGACTAAAAGCCTCTCCTTCAACAAATTCGCTATTATCTGTAAATTCTGCCTTAATTTCTACATTTTGTGCCGGCAACCACCATTTACCTTTATATCCAGTCGGCACAGGAAGGATCTCTATATTTTTTGCCGGAGCAAATAAGTTTACAGGAACTTCAAACCCAAATTTTGATGGAAAACCTATGTTCAAACTAAACATATTACCGGCAAATATTCCGCCTCCGTTATCAGATAGGGTATATCCGTCAAATCTAACTGCCGGAATCATAAGATTACCACTTTTTTGCGCAAATAAAGCATATTTAAAAATCAACTCTCTGACATTTTTACCATTTACATATTTTGATACTACATCAGGTTGACCAAGTTTTTTTATAATCCATTCATCTGAACTATCAAATACAGGCTCAGATCCCTGCAAACCTCCTATATCTGTAAGAATAACATCATAAATTATCATTTCTTGAACATAAGGAGTTTTCTTATCTTTAATTTCTGTTCTTATTGAATAAGAAGGCTCTTTATCTACAGAAACTCTCCCTTCACTTCCTTCTGGCAAAACTTCTATTTCTATTTCATTGGAAAAATCTTTACCAACTTGAATTGACGGGATTTTTTGTTTACCTTCATTTTTTGCGGCAAGCATTATTTGCCATTTTGTAGTCGAACTTGTTTTAGAATTTACCACATAACTACTATGAGAAACAGAAGTGGAATACACATTATAATTAGAATTTAATATGCTAAAATCAGGTTTTTCTTTTATATTTTCATCAGCCGTTAAAGTTAAAACAAACAAATCACCTTGAGGTATAATATTTTTATTTACACTTGCTTTTATATTAGCTGCATCAACGTCAAAACTGAATAATAAAACGATAATAAACAATATTTTTTTCATGTTATTCTCCATATCTGTTTTTTAAATACTCTTTTTGAATAAAAGCCTTTAACAAGCCTCCTTTATCTTCAGGTATTTCTCTAAATTTTTGAACTCTTGCTTGAACTTCTTCATCATATTTTTCATCATCGGAACCTGTTTTTGCTTGTACTCTCGGTACCTTTTGCTCCTCAGTACTATTATTCATATTTGTACTTTGATTATTCTCCTGATTTTCTTCAGAATTATCTTTACTTTCTTCATCTTGTTGCTCATCTTGAGCTTGAGCGGAAGCCATTGCATTTTGCATCTGAACTTCTTGATTATTTTTATCTTCATTTTCATTTTGTTCTTGTTCGGCAGTTTCATTCTGCTCGCTTGAATTATTATTTTTTTCTTGTTCCTGCTGATTTTGATTTTTATTTTTCTGATTTTCTTGCTTTTTATCTTGTTTTTGATTCTTAGAATTATTTTGTTGCTGTTGTTTTTTTAAATATTCCAAATTAAACTTTGCATCTTCATGGTTTTTATCAATTTCTAAAACTTTTTCATAAGTTTTTATAGCATCATCAAGCTTACCGCTTTTTGCTAACGCATTACCATAGTTATACATAGATTGCACATCTTTCTTATCAACTAAAAGTTTTGCAGCTGTTTCGTAATCACCCGATTTATAATACGCAATAGCTTTCCATTTAGAATCATTAAATTTCTGTGCAGCTTTATCATATTGTTTACTTTCAAAATCTTTCATCGCAAGTTGATTATCGCTAAAAATAAAACCCGCTTGCGCTGTTGAAGTTATACAGCAAAACAAAATTAAAGCAAGGACACCTTTTCTAAAAAAGCTTAAAATACAAATTACCGGTATCAACATCAAATACCATCCATAATCTTGCCAGTCAGCCGTTTTATTTTTTCCCTTTTTAAAATTATTTTCATTGGCCAAAATATTATCTACAATTGAAGTAATATCATCTGTTGCTTCCAATAATTGGCCATTACCGGCTTCAGCAATTTGTTCCAATTTGATATTTTTTTGCATACTCATATTTACAATACTGATAATATATCCTTGCTTTCCTGCTTTACTGGCTTCATCTAAACATGCACCAAAATTCATACCGACATCACCGGTATAAACAAATACAAAACCGGTTAAATAGCCTGCATCTTTAACACTTTTTACAGCTAAAGAAATTGCTCTGTCAAGCCTATCTCCATTTACCGGCATAATATCCGTACTAATGGCATCAAGCAAATTAATAACAAGTTTATGATCCGTCGATAAAGGTGAAATCAAAAAAGGTTCTTGAGTATATACAATAAGACCACTTTCTGAAGATTTAAGCTGATTTAACAACTGAGTTATTTCTATTTTTGCTCTTTGTAAACGATTTGGCTTAATATCTGTTTGTAGCATATCTGACGATAAATTCAACACAATCATTACTGGTTTTTGACTGTTTAATGTATCTGTTTCTACCTTTTTCCATGTAGGACCGGCAGCTGATAATACAGCAAATACAAGACCTAAATACATTAAAAAAACACCTGTTTTACGTTTAGAGCTTTTACCTCTTACAAGTAAAAATTCCAAAAGTTTTTTATCACACACTTTTTCCCAACTGCTCAAATTTGCAACATTTTTAAACAGATAAAAATAAAAAAACAAAGGCACAAACAATAAAAGCAATATCCAAGGACGCAAAAAATGAAAACTGTTTACTACTTCTACAAACATTTATTTTCTCCTATATGCATACATCAAAAATGCTGCCAAGAAAAATGCAATAAGCAAAGGAATATAAAATAAATCTACACGAGGATATATATAGTTTTGTTCTGACATAACCGGTTCCAATAAGTCAATTTCTTTATATACATTAACCAAAGCGCCTAAACTATCTGCTCTGAAATAATGTCCTTTTGTCTCATCGGCTAATTTTTTTAGTCCAACCTCATCAAGACCGGACACCATATTACCGAAAAAAGAACTTGCTAAAGAAGAAAATCCGTTACTGCCGACACCTATGGTGTAAACTTTTATACCTTCATTTTTTGCCATCAAAATTGCTTGCGGTAAACTAAGACTACCATCATTATTTTCGCCATCAGTGAGCAATATAATAACTTTATTAGCCAAATTTTCCTTACTGTTTTTAAGCGTTTTAACAGCTAAACCCAACGCATCACCGATAGAGGTGGAATTTCCGGCCATTCCGGCTTGCATAGACCATAAAATTTGTTGTATTGCATGCCTGTCATATGTTAAAGGAGCTTGTAAATACGCTCTTGTGCCAAACAATATTAAACCTAACTTATCGCCTACTCTTCTCTCGGCAAAATCTGAAACTACAGCTTTTACAGCACCAAGTCTGTTTAATCTTTTCCCTTGAAAAGAAAAATCATCTTCAAGCATTGATGTAGAAATATCGGTAACCATTAAAATATCTCTTGATTTCCCCTCCACTCTTATTGGATCCCCCATAACACAAGGGCGCATTAAAGCTACAACCAAAAACAACCAAATCAAAAAAACAGTCCACCACCTAAGACTTAATTGAGTATCTGCTGAATTTTTTTTAATTTGCAGCCCTTCTTTATTTTCTATATTTATAAAATCTTGAACAAACGGAACTTTTAACGCATCACCATACAATCCCTTTACCGTTGGCAATAAATATCTTATAAGAAAAGGAAGAAAAATAAGAAAAACCAAATAAGGATATTCAAAAGTTATCATAAATTTTCTCCTATCCAAGCTTTTACATAATTTCTAATTACTCTATATATTTCTTTATCATATAGTTTATGATTTTGCACGTAAGGTGCATAAACAAGCAACTCAGCAGCCTGACCATTTATTTTTATTTTACAATGATCATTCAAAAATTTAATCCATTCATTTCCGAACAAACTAACTGCACTTTTATATTTATACAAGCAAACTCTTCTTAAAATTTCTGAAATTTTTATTATTGATTGAATATCATCTTTTGTAGCTTTGTTTAACAAACTTAAAGCATAATATTTTTTACTTTTAGCATAAAGATATTTAGACAATCGATATGCAAAATAAACCACAATCGGAATCAATATAACAAAATACCAACCATACCCCATAGGAAACCAGCATATAGGATCAGGAAGATGCATATCTTTTAGTAACGGTAAATTATCCATATCTCAACCTCTAGCAATAAGTATAAATTTATGCTAAAATCTTTTAAATATCAATATACTTTAATCTAAATATACACTTTACACACAAATTACATCCCTGTTTTTTGATTTAATTTTAAAATATCAATAACAGAAAAAATCGTCATAAATTGTTCAAAAACTTTGTAAATTTGCTTTTCTCGTAAATTACTTTTAAATAAAGAACATGGCTCAAACATATTTTCTCTGGTATTTATTGCTATCAAAACTTTATTTTCATTAAAACTAAATTGTATATTAGTTCCCCCATATAGTTCTTTAAGCTTTAACATTCTTTCCATAAAAGCCGTAGTCAATAAATATCTGGCTTCAATCTGATTTTGAGAATATGCTTCAAAACTACTTTCAAATCTAACATCTTCCAATGCAACTTTTTGAAAACCTCTGTGTTTATTTAAGGAGTTCATTATTCCTCTGTCTTTTACCACAAAAGTATGATGTAAAAACTTCTTATTCATATCAAGTTCAAGAACGACACCTAAAAAAGCTATAACATTATATCTTGTTTTCATATGCCATACATGGTTACTAATAAGCTTTTCTTCACAAATTCTGACACCTACCCCATTATATAATCCAGAAAAACAATCATCTGTATGCAGTTCATCAAAATCAGGAAATATATAACTGTCTCTTATATCATAATATGATAAACCTTCTTCCGGCTCATACCTAAAGCCAGCAAAAAATTTCATAAACATGTTCATTATATCGGTTTTTGCCTCTTTTTTATAATTCGCAAAAGGAGCTCTTAAAACATAAACCGTAATTGTATAAATTCCACCAATAACATATGCACTAAAATCATTTGCACCACAATAATTCCAAACAAGTCTAATCATTACCGGCACAATAAACAAAGACATTAAAATGAGTATTGTAAAATTTGTTACATACTTTTTTCTTATTTTTTCTTTTTTAAACATCAGCGGATATATATTACGCCAATAATATTCATCAAATTTAGCTCTGATTTCATTTGTAGATTGCATTATTTAAAGAACTCCATACTATCTATTGCTTTTTTAGCAGAATCTTCTGCTTCAAAAAAGGGCATATCAGCTTTAACACCTATTATACCGGCGATAACATTTCCAGGAAAAATCTCAACTGCATTTTTCAAATCATTAACACTGGCATTATAAAACCTACGGGCAGCGGCAATATGTTCTTCCACCTCGTTAAAACTTTGCATAGCTTGTATCATTGTTTGATTAGATTTTAAATCCGGATAATTTTCAACCGAAAACCAAAAATCTTTAAGCTTACTGTCAATTAAATTGTTAAGCTCCATCATTTCCTTAGGATTGCCGTCAAATGTTTTTTTCATAGCCTCTGTACGAAGGCAAACAATCTCTGTCATTAATTCTTTTTCATGTTCCATAAATTTTTTAGCCATATTAAGCAAATTAGGTATTAAATCATAACGTTTTTTAAGTTGTACATCAATTCCTGCCGTTGCTTCTTTTACTTTATTTTTCTTCTTTATAATAGACACATATAACGTATAAAATACGACAAGTAAAATTCCAAGCACAATCATCAATATCATTTCAAAATCTCCTCAACTGGTTAAAATAATTTTACTGCAAAATAACATTTTATTTATAATAAATCGTTAATTCTTTATTTGTATAATAACACCAAAATAGGGAATACAAAATGCTAAATATCATATTTATAACATTTTTTTTATCAGCTTTCATTATAGCTGTTTTTCAAAGTCTGTTTTTCGGCAATACCGAAATATGGACATTTTTGATAAACGAATTATTTATGTCTGCAAAATCAGCTTTTACCATTTCTATAAATTTAACCGGCATGCTATGTTTATGGCTTGGTTTGTTAAAAATTGCGGAAAAATCAGGGCTTACCGAACTTCTGGCTAAAGCATTAAAACCATTATTTAGAAAAATAATGCCAGAAATTCCAGATAATCATCCGGCAATAGGTTCAATGGTTATGAACATTGCCGCAAACATGCTTGGTTTAGATAACGCAGCAACCCCCATAGGACTAAAAGCCATGGAACAAATGCAAGAATTAAATAAACAAAAAGACACTGCTTCAAATGCTCAAATTATGTTTATGGTTATCAATGCTTCTGCCGTTACCATCGTTCCGATAAGTATACTGATGTACAGAGCTGAGCTCGGTTCATCAAACCCGAGTTCTGTATTTATACCTATATTAATAGCCACATCTATCTCAACATTAGCTGGTTTTTTAGCAGTTGCTTTTACACAAAATCTTTCAATATTTAACAAAACAGTTTTTGCATATATTGGAGCTTTTATCCTTTTTATTGTGGCTATCACTTACTATTTTTATTCACTACCCACCGACACAAGAATAAAAGCCTCTGTTCATGGTAGTAATTTTATACTATTTCTTATAATTGCTCTTTTTATATCTGCTGGTGCTATAAAAAAATTAAACGTATACGAAACATTCATTAATGGTGCAAAAGAAGGTTTTGATATTGCCATAAAAATAATTCCATATTTAGTCGCTATGTTAACGGCAATTGCCGTATTCAAAGCTTCAGGTCTTATGTCGTTATTCACAGATGCAGTAGACTATATCTTGCAAAAACTAAATTGGAATACAGATTTTGTTCCAGCTCTTCCTACTGCCTTAATGAAGCCATTATCAGGAAGTGGAGCCAGAGCGATGATGATTGAAACTCTTCAAACCTACGGAGCTGACAGTTTTGAAGGTTTTGTATCATCTGTAATACAAGGATCAACAGAAACAACATTTTATGTTTTAGCCGTATATTTCGGAGCGGTAAAAATTGTAAAAACTCGTTCCGCATTACCTTGCGCCTTATTTGCAGATTTTATTGGCATTATTTCTGCTATATTACTGTCTTACCTATTTTACTAAGGAGAAATTATGAAAGTTCTATTGCAAAGAGTAAAAAAAGCTTCCGTAACAGTCGACGGACAATTAATATCTTCTATTAATACCGGTCTTCTGATTTTTATCGGTGTCGAAAAAAATGACACTGAACTTAACGCTGATTATCTGGCAAAAAAAACTGCAAACTTACGAATTTTCGAAGATGAACATCAAAAAATGAATCTTTCAATTCAAGATGTAAAAGGTGAAGCTCTTATCGTATCTCAATTTACACTAGCCGGTGACACTTCAAAAGGAAACCGCCCTGGTTTTGATAATGCGGCAAAACCTAAAACTGCCCTAAAAATGTATAATTATTTTTCAAAACAAATTGCAAATTATGGTATAAGCGTTAAAAACGGCATTTTTCAAGCGGACATGAAAGTTGCACTTATAAATGACGGCCCTGTTACTTTTATGCTTGAAAAATGATTACTTATTCAAGGTTCTTCCTAACTCTCTGGTTTCAAGTTTTTCTTGCTCTTTATGTTCAATCTTACGGACCACCACATCTCCTGCCTGTTCAATCAGTTTTGAAAGCAAACGTGAAGCTGTATTCTGATTCTCTTCTTCGACACCAAACAAAACAAACCTGTTTTGATATTCACTGATAATTTCTTTTTCTAAACCAGCAACTTCCAAAACTAAAGCCATATGCAAACGCTTATTACCTGCATCTAAAGCATCAACTTTGGCTTTCAATACTTTCGGAGTAATAACATAATCAGCAATTTCAATATCTTCAGTTAAGTAAAAATACGGATTATTTTCAATATATTTTTTTAATAAATTTGCATATTTTACCGATTTCGTTCCATTAAAATATTCTAAATTTTTAACATGAACCAATGCTAAATTTTCCGGATTATTAGGTTTTATACTTACTTCTTTTTTAACATCTTCCACAATTTGTGCGACAGCTTCTATTTCATCTTTTTTTTCTACTTTACCATCCATGAACTCATGTCTTACAGAGTGTATGTTTTTTTTCAAAACTCGCCCTTTTATTTCAACACAAATCTTGTTTTCACCATCTCTTGTTGTATGAACTATCAAATCCTCAATATGCTCATCAACAATACGATATATCATCACGTTAAAATCATGATCTGATAATACCTTATAATCTCCTGCCAAATCTGATATATTTTTCACAGCTATAAAAGTGGCTTTATCAGAAGCTTTTAATCTTGTACTTGCTTTACTTTCGTTTTGCATAATTTTTTCGCAAGCTTCAGCTGAAATATTGACATACTCATCAGCCTTAGCATCCGCTACACAGAAACACAAAAGAAAAAATATGGAATATAAAAAATTCATTATAACCATGTTTCAGAATTTTCAGCCTTTTTAACTATCTCAACCCATGTATCAACAATATTACCATTTTTATCATACAATACTACCGTATATTTAATAGCGGGAACCGTCTTACTCATTGTATCAAACCAATCAACAGACGTTTCCAAATAATAGTCATTATTGTTTTCATCATCTGTTATAGCATATGTAAAAGATGTCAAAAGTTTACTTTTAAATGAATTAACACCTTCTACAACCCCGTCAGGTAAATCAGCACTTTTAACCTCTGCCGATTTTATATATAGCAAAACATTAGGCTTAGCGCTATACACAGTAACAGTATCTTTTATAAAGCGATTAAAAATTCTGGAAGCTGCTAATGTATAAGCCTCAGGCATCGGAGGAATAACTTCTTTTACCTCATTTTTAACTTTACTACTTTGAAGCTCAACCTGACAATCACCACAACCGCAATTGATAACTTGTCTATCTGCCGGACAATTTCTGCGAGGCTTTTCTTGAACTATCACTTTGATACGAGGACGTAACACTTCACGCAAAGGCGAAGTATTTATGCATTTACATGGATCAACCTCTACATCATCTTCAAAACGTGCTACATTTTGCTCATTTTCAAATACACAATTGCTAACATATTCTAAATCATTATAATAAAATGTCTGTTCTTCACAAGGACATGTATCGTCATACACATTTGCAGAGCACGCCGTCAACAAAACACAAAATCCGGATAAAAGTATCTTTTTCAATATTATTCTCCTAATATTATTATATCAATAATGGTTGATAATAAACAAATTTATTATAAATTGCAATTTATTTATACCATTTCTTGCAATATATATTTGCTTTTTAAAGCAAAATATTATAGCCTTGGCTAAAATTAACAGGAACTAGTAATAAATGATCATAACTTTTACAGCAATTTTAGCTATTTTATTGGCTGTAATCAAGCCACTACAAAAAAATTCGTTTTTTATATTGCATTTTGTATTTATAATCGGATCTGCATGGTACACGGAAAACAATCTGTTTAGGGCACCTCCTTTTGTATACAAAACATTTTTACTGTTTATTGTTTATCACTTAGTTTCCATAAATTTAGTCACCATTATTGCATATGGAACAGATAAAAGAGCCGCCAAAAAGGGAAAATGGAGAATTTCCGAAGCTCAGTTACACACTCTTGAACTTCTAGGCGGTTGGCTTGGCGCTTTTATTGCACAAAAAGTATTCAGACATAAAAATAAAAAGAAAAGTTATCAAACTATGTTTTGGCTTATGCTTGTTTTTCAAATTTCTATCGTCTATTATATCTTAACTTTTTTAAAAATTATCAAATAAGGTCTAACAATGTCTAAACATCAACCAATAGAATTAAAAATGAGTTTTCAAGAACACTACAAAATTATGTGGCCATTTGTAAAGCCATATACTTTTAGAGCTTTACTGGCAGTTTTAATCAGCATTCCTATAGGTGCCTTAGATTCTGTTGTAGCTCTTTCTTTGAAACCTTATATGGATATAGTTTTAGTTGATAAATCGGCTCAATCTCCAACGTATATTCCTTTTTTAATCATTGCGTTTACCACCCTGCAAGGTGCACTTAATTATGCGGCCACGTATATGAATACATGGGTTGGTACAAAAATAAATCACGATTTAAAAAGACACTTATTTAAGAAATTACTCAGTTTTGAAACTTCATTTTTCGACAAACACGATTCAGGTATGATATTACAACGTTTTGATACTGACTGTAATACAGCATGTAGCGGTCTTTTAGATAATTTAAAAACCTTCATATCCCGTTTCTTCTCATCATTATCTCTAATTTGTGTTCTATTCTATAACTCGTGGCAATTAGCCATTATTGCAGTTATCGTTTTGCTGTGTGCTCTCATGCCATTATCATCAGTTAAACGTCGCATAAAAAAATCCATTACTCAAAATGTTACAGAAACAACTAAAATTTATACAAATTATAATGAAACACATAATGGTAACAAAACCATCGCCTCATATAATATGCAAAAATTTATTTATGAAAAATTTAACAGTGCTCTGGTTAAAGTATTTAAGCTTACCATGAAAGTTGTACAAAAAACCGGGTGGATGACTCCTCTAATGCATGTAATTGTTTCTGCCGGTATCGGAGGTGTGATATGGTATGGTAGCACACTTATTGTAGAAGGTACTATTTCTGCAGGCAATTTTGTATCTTTCATTACAGCCCTTATATTACTTTATACCCCTATTAAAAGTATTGGTAAAAGCTTTAACAATGTTCAAATTTCATTTTTAGCAATTGAACGTATTGTGGAACTTTTAAATATTATCCCCACAATTAAAGATTGTGAAAATCCGAAAATATTGAAAAAAATTAAAAAAGAAATTGAATTTAAAAATGTATCGTTTGAATATGTAAAAGGTTGCCCCATATTAAAAAATCTCAATCTAAAAGTTAAAGCGGGAAGCAATATTGCCATTGTAGGAAATTCCGGTGGAGGTAAAACAACAATGGTAAATTTATTACCTCGTTTTTATGAAGCAACTGACGGTCAAATCTTAATTGATGGTCTCAATATAAAGAAATATTCATTAGAATCACTCAGAAATAATATTGCTGTTGTTTTTCAAGATAATTTCTTATTTTCCGGTACCATAAGAGATAATATTTTATATGGCAAACCTAATGCCAGTGAAAAAGAAATAGATAAAGTATTAAAAATGGTTTATTTGGATGAATTTGTAAAAGGCTTAGAAAATGGTTTAGATACCGAAATCGGCGAAAGAGGAACCCTCCTATCAGGCGGCCAAAAACAACGCCTTGCCATAGCCAGAGCTTTGATAAAAGATGCCCCGGTTGTTATTTTAGATGAAGCAACATCAGCTCTTGATAACAAGTCAGAAGCAGTTGTTCAAAAGGCAATTGAAAACTTAATGAAAAATCGAACAGTGTTTGTTATCGCACACCGTTTATCAACAATTAAAAATGCTGAACAGATTATTGTTATGAATGATGGCGAGATTGTTGAACAAGGTACACATGATGAATTACTTACGATTTCATCAGGTGCATATACAACGCTATATAATGCACAATTTAAGAAAAAATAGATGTTCATGAAAATAGGTTTTCAAGGCGATATATTCAGTAACGCTGAAGAGGCTACCGATAGTTTTATTAGAAAACTAAACATTGAAAATGTAACTCCGGTTGCTTTAATCACTTCAAAAAATGTTGTTACATCATTAATCAATAAAGAAATCGATTATGGTGTTATGGCAATCAAAAATTCCATCGCCGGAAATGTAGCAGAAACAAAAGAAGCCTTAACAGAACAGATTGAATTGGTTGATACTTTAGAAATTAATATACATCACTGCTTATTTGTAAAAAACAATCAGGCAAAAATACGTTATGTAGCCTCTCATATTCAAGCATTAATGCAAACGGTAAATAACAGGAAAAAAATATTAAATAATGTAACTGAAGTTGAATGTAACGACACAGCCATTTCCGCCAAAATGCTATTTAATGGTAAATACCCCGAAGATTACGCCGTAATTTGCCGAAAAAATGCCGGCAAATTTTATGGTCTCCATCTATTAGCCGAAAACATTGAAGACGATAAATCTAACAAAACATTGTTCGGATTATACAAACTGAAATAATTTTTATTTCAAGATAGACATAACAAATACAATCAAGACAGCTTAATTTTTGGTGTCTTTTTCATAACGCTTCTGTATAAATTTGCCAATATTTGCTTCACTCAATCGGTGGTGTGACTTTGTTGTATTAAACCATAATCGTTACCCTACTTTATGAGCAATATGACAACCATATATTGTCACCGCTCCGAGCAAAAAAATAATACTGTCACCGCTCCGAGCAGAAAAATAATACTGTCACCGCTCCGAGCAAAGCGAGGTCAAGCGGTCTTCAAATTAGTTAATCGGAAGATCGCTTGACGTTTTCTTTCAAAAACGCGCGATGACTTTATTATATTTTTTAATAAACAAGAATCGCTACAATCTCTTTATTTACAACGCTTTCAGCGATTTTAAACTGCTCGTTTTAAACGTACGTTTAAATTACACTACTAATGTGCTTTAAAAAGCTTGAAACTCAAGCCAAAGCGTTTGGTGAAAAAGCTCACTTTTTTAGCACATGTAACGTTACATATTAGGAGACTAAATTATGAAAAAACATATTTTATTAACTACAACGGCAATGCTTTTATCTGCAATAACTCTAAACGCAAATGCTGAACCATCAAACACTGCTACCCTTGATATATACACTATGTTTGTAAAACCTATGGAACTAATCCAAGATCAATATCTCGGTTTTGGTATTATTTTAGCTGACGAAGGTGGTAAAAAAGTGGTGGTAGAACCTGATGGAAGTTTAGGTGAAGAAACTGATGCTACTATGATGTATACCAAGAAGCATACAAACTTCATTGATGCTAACCTCACCCAAATGAATTCCCTTAATGAAGGTATAATTAGAGCTAAAGGTTTCTTAAATGATATATGGGGTAATTTTGGAATAACTGATTTTAATAATTTCTTATCCATAAATTTAGATCAAACTGTTATTTTACGTGATATTGGTGACGAACCCTGTGGCACAGTAACAGCCCTTACACCGAATATTACTGCAGATGAAGAAAACGGAGATCTTCTAATTCATATTGGTGGAACTTTGACTACAGAAAAATTAAGTGGAATTGCTCGCTCATATTTATGCGGCGGTTCAACAACCGTGACTGTTGTTATAAATGATAAATTTGCTGAAAATTAGTTATAACTTTTTAATAACCTCTCCCCTTTGAAAGTTTTCTTCCAAAGGGGATTTTTTGCATCTAGAAAAACCCCGGCTAGGCCGGGGGTATCTTTTATTTAATGTAATACCAAATTCGGCTATAAGAATTTTATTGCAATGCACCACTTAACGGAAATAAAGCTTGTTGAGGAGAAACATGTTGTGTCATAACGGCATTAAACACCGGATACATATGTTCACATTCGTTTACGGCAATTTGAATCATCTGATTAATTTTATCTTCAAAGTTATCTTCATATGCCGGCAAAATTACCGAATGTTTGAAAATAGGCATTTTATGCTCACGCCAATAAGAAAAATGTCCAAGCCACATATTTTCATTTACCATAGCCAAAAGCTCAAACACCTTACTTAAATCACAAATATCGATATTTATGTTCATTAAACATGAAAAATGTAAACATCTTAAATGTTCTTCCCATGCAAAAAACAATAGCATATTATTCCACTTACCTTCAATTTCGACAACAACTTCATTACTTCCGCGACGTTCAAACTCAACTGATTTATTGCTAAAAATCAGCTCTATTGTATCCATAGGATTGTAAAACTTGTCAAATTTTGAAGCAGTCAGCATCAAACACACCTTACATTGAAAAATACACTGTTTTTACATTAGACCTGTCGAGTCGTTTTTAACAATAAAGTTTAAGAAGTTTTCCACCAATTATATTTTTTTTAAAAATAAACATTTTTTAAAAACGTAAAAACAACAAGTTAACTTTAAAAATAAAAAAAAATTATTTTATATGTGGATTATATTATTTTTTTTAATATAGTGTTAAGCAATTGTTCTAAACAACACGCAAAAGGTATTATAAAATCATGACAGGAATTGCTTATCCAGACATTTCGCCCATTATTTTTTCCATCGGTCCTCTTGCCATAAGATGGTATTCTTTGGCATACTTAATCGGTATTGTGTCTGCATGGCTCTTAATATCAAAAAATATAAAAAAATACAAATTACCCATCACTAAAGCTAATTTAGAAGATTTAGTTTTTTATGTTACACTGGGAATTATACTTGGAGGACGTATAGGCTATGTTTTGTTCTACGGAACCGATACTTTTTTGAAAAACCCGTTGGAAATTTTTGCAATTTGGCATGGAGGTATGTCTTTTCACGGTGGTATAATAGGTGTAATCATCGCAATTTTTTTTGTTGCAAACAAAATCAAATATCCGTTCTTAAGTCTTACCGATTTATCTGCTCTATACACTCCAATCGGTATTTTTTGCGGTAGGTTAGCAAATTTTATCAATGACGAACTTTGGGGACGAGCTACAAATGTACCTTGGGCTGTAAGATTTCCAAATGGTGGTTATGTACCGAGGCACCCATCACAATTATATGAAGCTTTTTTTGAAGGTATATTACTTTTTATCATTTTAAATATATTATGGAAAATACAATGGGTACGCAAACACACCGGTTTTATATCCGGAACATTCTTATTATCATATGGTATATTTAGAGCTTTTATAGAACTTTTCCGACAACCTGATGCTCAATTAGGATTTATTTTTATGCATATTACCATGGGGCAACTTTTATGTGTTCCGTTCATAGTATTGGGCTCTTGGATAATATATAAGGCCATCACCAACACAAAAACCGATAACAGTTTTTAAGCTTTCGATGTCATATTTTGTGTAAACTTATAAGTTCTTTTAACAGCTTCTCGAGTACGCATTAAAACTGGCTCAACATCGGCATCACTGCGTTTTTTTTCAGAAACTCCGGCAGAGATAGTAAGCTTAACCACACGTTTTGCACTTAAAACAAATTCCGAACCGGCAATATTACGGCGAATATTTTCTAAATATTCAAAACATTGTTTTTTATCTTCATTTTTAAAGATTAAAATAAATTCATCATCATTATAGCGATATATATCAGCCCCCATTGATGCCTCTTTTATTTTTATCACCAGCATTTTTACAAGTAAATTAGTCTGGCGAGTTCCAAAAACTTTTAGTAATTTTACATAATCATCAATACAAATAACACCCAAACTATATTTTAACGGAAAATTTTTACTATGTCGTAAATAAGTATTAAGACTATATAATCCTGTAAGCGTATCTCTGAAATAACCATAAATGTCAATATATATAACAGATACTAACAAAATTAGAACTGCCAACGAAAAATACAAACTGACCGCTAACGAAGATTCGCTATAAAAGAAACCTAAAGATAAGCTTACAAAAGCAAAAAAAGTTCCATAAATTTTAACATTTAAAGAAGAACTGACATATATCATATATATCAACAAATATACAATCCACCCCAATAAACCAATCAACTGCAAAAATAAAGTATGATTACTAACATTAAACGTGCTAAAATTTTCAACTGCATACCCTTCAATTAAAAGGAAACACAATAAATAGAAATCAAATTTTGCATCAAATTTGCAAAAATCAAATACGCAATATAAAAACCAATTTAATAAAACAAGCAAACCCAATAGCTTGTATACATCTACCAAAAAAAACTCTGTTCCATATTGTCTTTTTAAGTTATTAATCATAATATAAAAAATTAATATTGTTAGAGCTAAAAAGATATCTTTCGTTGCTTTTCTTATAGATAAAAAAACAATCCATAAACTTAATAATACAAAAAAAGATAAATGAAAAAATTGTGATTCTGTAGTAAATGAGACAGCCTTATCACAGTAATAAAAAGCACCCACTGCAAACAATATGGCAGGCAAACAAACATCAAACATTGTTGAAAATATCTTTTTTACCCACCGAAAAACCACTTTAATATCTCCTGATAAATCAAAACTACCAGATATTAGTATATAAAATGATAGTTTAAATTTTATTTACGCACTTTAAAATAGAACTATCTCCGTATGAGTAAAAACGATATTTATGATCCATAGCATGTTTATAAGCTTTTTTCATACGTTCTGTTCCGGCAATAGCACAAATAAGCATAAAAAGAGTAGACTTAGGTAAATGAAAATTAGTAATAATCATATCTATAATTCTAAACTTATATCCCGGAGTTAAAAATATGTTGGTAGAACCTACAAAAGGACTTAAAACACCACTTTCATCGGCAGAACTTTCCAATAAACGAACAGATGTTGTACCAACGGCAATAATACGCCTTCCTTCTTTTTTAGCCGCATTTATAATATCTGAAGTTTCCTTACTTATGATACCATATTCTGCATGCATTTTATGATTATCAGTGTCATCAACTTTTACAGGCAAAAATGTTCCTGCTCCGACATGAAGTGTTACAAAAACCCTTTGTACCCCTTTTTTATCCAGTCTATCCAATACATCTTTTGTAAAATGCAAACCTGCAGTAGGTGCTGCAACAGCACCTTCATTTTGAGCATAAACAGTTTGATAATTTTCTTTATCATTATACTTATTCCAAAGATCTCCTCCCGGCTTATCTCTTTTGATATACGGAGGTAAAGGCATAGAACCATATTTTTGTAACATAATTCCCAAATCATCTGCTAAGCACAAAAACTCTATTAAAACGCCATCTTCATCATCTTTTTGAATAACTTTAGCCTTAAAATCAGATTCCTCAGTGCTTATTTCATCTGTATAAAAACAAATTTCATCATCAGCTCTTAAACGTTTGGCATTTTTTATAAATGACCACCAAGTTAAACCGTTTTCAGGTCTATACAAGGTAACTTCTACTAGTGCATTTCCACGTTTTGCATAAAGACGAGCCGGAATAACTTTAGTATCGTTAAAAACTAAAACATCGCCTTTTTGTAAAATATCCGGCAAATCATAAAAAGATTTATCGTTTATAACATTTTCATCTGATAAATCTAGCAATTTTGAACTATCTCTCGGACAAGCCGGCTCTTTTGCAATCAACTCTTTATCAAGTTCAAAGTCAAAAATTTCTACTTGCATAACTTCACCTTACAAAACTCTTTATTTTTTGGTGGTTATAGTATATAACATCTTACAAATCAAGCATTTTTTTGAATATCACCTATTAACTTTTTATTCAAAAATATAAAGAAATTCTACATTTTTTAACCACTCATTAATTTTTTCGCAATTTGACAAAAAAAATATTGAAATAAATGTTTTTTTAGTATATACTGCCGAAAAATTAGAAGATTTTATATATCGGGGATATTGAGATATGGAACAAAGAACAAACATAACTTTTGAAGAAGCTGTAAGAATGCTTGAGAAAGATCTTTTCTCTTACCAAGAATATACTGTAGACGCATTAATACGTATTGTTCAAGAAAAAGAACCTAATCATCCTGTTTTGCAAAAAGCGAAGGAAGATAAAACACTTTATGAATCACAAATGCTAAATGCAGAACGTATGAATAGCAGTATTAATGGATTAAGTTTATTCACAGATAACTACTCTTACGATTCTTTTATCAATGACGATGACAATTCTCAGCTTAAAGAATATGTCGGTCTTGTTGATATTATGGAAAGAAAAGGCAAGAAAATCAAACCTCTTGACGATGAACATAAACAAAAGCACATAGATTTGTTGTTTGAGGCCGCAAAACTTAAAGCTTTAGCATCTTTAACTATAAACAGAGATTTTAATCAAAAAGATGAATTTGAAAAAACACAATTGCTCAAAGAAGAGATTAAAAATACGTTTTTCTCCGATCTTGCTAATGCAACAATTTCAGCATATATCGAAATGCCTAATAAAAAAGAATCTAGAATAGGTTCTGCCGATTATAAAAAATATATTGCTGCACAACTTCAAAATGCGGCTGAAACATTCAAAACATTTGTTGATGGCAAACAACGCACCAAAACTTATGTTGACAATTTCCTGTCTTCATATGCCGATTCTGCCGTACAGTTGGAAGATCATATTAAAGTTCTTCAAGAAAAAACAAAAGAATGGGGAAAATCAGCTCGTGATAAAATATCCGGTGTTGCTAAATTTTTCCAACAAAAGAAAAACAGTTTTGAAGAAACTGCTAACAAAATTTCTGAAAACAAATATAAAATTTGGAAAAGTATCAAAGGAAGCTTTAAGGATAATAAAATTAAACTGATTGGAAACATCAGTGCCAGTACGGCATTTGGCCTTGTTACTGCCGGAATTGCAGCCGGAACTGTTGGCGCACCTTTAACGGTAGCAGTAGGAGCATATGCTGCATATCATGCTGCCGGTTCTTGGGTATACCCAATTGTTGCCGAAATGAGAAAAATCAATCGTGTAAGGCGTGAAAAAGGTGAAAAGCCATTAAAATTCAAAGAACAAATCGTACAAGCATGGAAAAATAAAACTTCAAAAGATGAAGGTAAAGATACATATAAAACAAGAAATACTTACATAGTAAACGGTGTAGTAAATACCGGACTGGCTGCCATAGGTTTCGGATTTTTGAAAAATGGCTTAGAAGCTATTGATAATGTAAGAGACATAACAACAGGTATCAAAGATGGTGTAGAAGCTGTTCAATCTACCGGTATTAATATGGATTTGGCAAACAGCATTGCTCAAACAAAACACGCTGTCAGTATGGGACGTATTGCAATTCCTCTTTCCGGACAATTTGCTGATGCAGGCGTTACATACGGAATTTCACTTGCAGATCCTGATAACAAAGAAAAAGCTGAAGAAGCAAAGCAAACGGCCATTGCAGCATTGGTTGGTGCCGGTTTTAGTGCTTTAGCTCAAGGTATTGGTTATGCTGCAGGCTCTAATTCTGCTAATATAAGTGAAAATATCAGTTCAGATATCGGTCAAAATGTGGAAATTGCAAATACAGGTACATCTGTATCTGAAGCACACACAGGCTCATCAAACTTCTTTGGTAAGTTGAAAAATATGTTTGGTTTCGGGCCTAAAGAAGCAGAAACAGTCATAGCAACACAAGTAGCAACTGACACGACGCCTACTCAGATAGCTTCTGACACCATTACTTTCAAACAAGACTCATTAAATATTGTGCCAGATACGACCCATCTTAATACAGATAGTATAACATCTTCAGTTTACACTACTGAAATCAATCCACCGGCATCAGAAGAAATAGCTGATATAACATTCCCTGATACATACACTAAAGAAATGGGTATCAGCAAAAAAGCTTATGATATTTTGGTAAACACAACTGAAGGTACATTAAAGTCTGCTACGGGAGAAGAAGTTACATTAGATAATGCTTACGCAAACTTGACCGATGAAACTATGGCAAACTTTCCTAATCAGACAAGAGAAGAGATTTTGTATAAATTTAATCGCTTATATGCTTTCATGCGTAAAGCTTACGAAGTTGGTGATGGTACACTGCGTGAAACACCATCAGGTGCTGAATATCTTGAAAATAAGTTTGTATCAATGAACCTTAACTTAAGTGAAGAAAAAATGGATGAATTGGTAACTTTTGCTCAAGAAAACTCTTATTCTTCCAGCAAAGAGCTTAAAGAAGGAATTAAAGATTTGTTCCCTGAAGGATTAGATGCAAAATCTATGTCAGCTTTAGTTACCACTATTCATAGTAATCAAAGATTTTATCAACACGCCGAAGAAATGGAGGCCTTGGTAAAATTGCTTGGTTGCGGAGAAGAGTTAAGCATTGAACAAGCTCAAAAAATTAATGACTTACTGACACAAACCGATAATATTTTGAGTACTGGTAAAGAAAACACTCAACTTACAGGATTAAACTTAAGCAAAGGATGCCTCGATGATGATGGTCAATGGAAAATATTGACTGAACCGACACCTGAACCGGAGCCTGAACCGACACCTGAACCGGAACCTGAACCGGAACCGGAGCCAGAGCCAGAACCAGAGCCAGAACCGGAGCCAGAGCCAGAACCCAAACCTGAACCGGAAGAAAAGGAAAGAAAAATTAAAGTTGTTAAATCCACATCTTCCAAAATTAGTGGGGCTACCGATCAAGATGCCGCTGAGAAAAGTAAAGTTTTTGAAGGGGCTAGACAAAGACACTGGGCAAGAAGAGCCGGTATTAAAATGTCAAGAGATTAAACTTTGACTTATAAAAATAAAAAAACTCCAATATCAATTTGGAGTTTTTTTATTTTTAATATTTAGCAACTTAATGTATTTTTTGCTTGAAAAAAATATCTTTAATGATAAATTAGCAACCGAAATAAGTAAACGCCGTGCGGGGCTGTCCGCACAATTTTTTTAGGAGAATAATATGATTCGCGTAGGTATTAACGGTTTTGGACGTATTGGTCGTTTGGTATTCCGTGCTGCTCAGAAAAGAAATGATATTGAAATTGTTGCCATCAATGACTTGATTGATGTTGAATATATGGCTTATATGTTAAAATATGATACAATGCATGGTCGTTTTGACGGCACCGTTGAAGTAAAAGACGGCAAACTCGTTGTAAACGGAAAAGCTATTCGCGTTACCGCAGAAAAAAATCCGGCTGACTTAAAATGGAATGAAGTTGAAGCAGAATATGTTGTAGAATCAACAGGTTTATTCTTAACAAAAGAAAAAGCTCAAGGTCACATTGATGCCGGTGCAAAATATGTAGTTATGTCAGCACCTTCAAAAGACGACACACCGATGTTTGTTTGCGGGGTTAACACCGAAACTTATCAAAAAGGTACACAGTTTGTTTCTAATGCATCTTGCACAACAAACTGCCTCGCTCCTATTGCAAAGGTTTTAAACGATGCTTTCGGGATTAAAGATGGTTTAATGACAACTGTTCACGCAACAACTGCCACACAAAAAACTGTTGACGGTCCTTCTGTTAAAGATTGGAGAGGAGGTCGTGCCGCTGCAGGAAATATCATTCCTTCATCTACAGGTGCAGCAAAAGCTGTTGGTAAAGTTATTCCTGAATTAAACGGTAAATTAACAGGTATGGCTTTCCGCGTTCCAACATTAGACGTTTCTGTTGTTGACTTAACAGTTAACTTGGCAAAACCTGCAACTTATGAACAAATTTGCCAAGAAATGAAAAAAGCATCTGAAGGTGAATTAAAAGGTATTTTAGGATATACAGAAGATGCTGTTGTTTCTTCAGATTTCTTAACAGATTCTCGTACATCTATCTTTGATGCTAAAGCAGGTATCCAATTAACAGATACCTTTGTTAAGGTTGTTAGTTGGTATGATAATGAATGGGGTTACTCAAATAAAGTTCTTGATTTAGTAGCTCATATGGCAAAAGTTAACGGCTAATATTAAGCTATTATCCCCGCCGTTTTAAAGTGGCAATATGCTGACTTTTAATGACGGGGATACTTTTTTTACTATAAGGAAAAATTTATGAAAGAATATAAAACTATTGACGATTTAGGTGATTTAAATGGCAAGGTTGCCATGCTTCGCGCCGATTTGAACGTTCCTATGAATGAAAATTTTGAAGTTACAAACACTGCACGTATTGATCGTACAGTTCCAACAATTAAACTCTTAATGGAAAAAGGTGCAAAAGTTGTTGTAATTTCTCACTTCGGTCGTCCTGAAGGCAAAGGAGATATGAAAAACTCATTATCTCATGTTGCTCCTGAACTTCAAAAAGCATTAGGTTCAAAAGTTGTTTTTGTTGAAGACTGCGTTGGTGAAATTGTTGAAAATGCAGTTCAAAACATGAAATCTGATGAAGTCTTGTTGCTTGAAAACTTGCGTTTTTATAACGAAGAGAAAAAAGGAAACGAAGATTGGGCAAAAGAGCTTGTAAAAGTAGCTGACGTTTATGTATCAGATGCTTTTTCTACCGCACACAGAGCTCATGCTTCAATGGTTGCTGCAACTCAAAATTTGCCTTCTTCAATGGGGCTGTTAATGGCAGAAGAAGTTGATGCTTTATCCAAAGGCCTAAATAATCCTGAACGTCCATTAATGGCCATTGTAGGAGGTTCTAAAGTTTCCACAAAACTTGATTTATTAAATAATTTAGTTAAAAAAGTTGATAAATTGGTTATCTCAGGCGGTATGGCTCATACTTTCTTAAAAGCAAAAGGGTTTGATGCAGTAAATGAAGAAAATTCTCTTGTTCAAATGGATATGTTGGACACCGCAAAAGAAATCATGACAACTGCTCAAAATAATAACTGCGAAATTTTATTACCTTTAGATTTGGTTGCTGCTAAAGAATTTAAACCAAACGCAGAACACAAAACTGTTGACTTAGATAACATTCCTGCATCTGGTTGGGAACTTTTGGATGTTGGCGAAAAAACAATCAAGCTTATTTGCGCTAAATTGGAAGAATGTAAAACTTTAGTTTGGAATGGTCCTTTGGGTGTTTTTGAAATGACACCGTTTGATAATGCTACAAACAAAGTTGCTGAAAAAGCAGCAGAATTGACAATAGCTGGCAAATTAACATCCGTTGCAGGTGGTGGAGATACAGTATCTGCTTTGGCAAATGCTTGTGTAACAGATAAATTCACATACATTTCAACTGCCGGAGGTGCTTTCCTTGAATGGATGGAAGGGAAAGAACTTCCAGGTGTCGTTGTTATGAAAAAATAATCAATTAAACATTCATAATACGCTTATCCCTCTTTGAAAAAAATCAAAGAGGGATATTTTAATAAGCCTACAAGTATATTTTATTTAAATGGTTCTACAAAAACACTACCGCCATCTTTAATGAGAGCAGCATCACCTCTTTTTAATTTATAATCAGACTGAGAACCTAAATTTCTTTCAAAAACTTCTCCTATATTACCGACATCAGCCACAGCCAACCGCAACCAATCTGGACGAATACTCAAAGAAGACCATAAAGCTTTACGTTCTCCAAATAGATTAAGATTTTCAGGAGTTTTTTTATAAACAAAATCCATAGCATTATCTTTATTTAATCCCATTTGTTCTGCAGCATATAAAGCATTTATTACCCATTTAGCCAACACTCTAAAACCATTATCTTTATAAGATACATAAGCATAAACCCCTTTATGGGCAAATTCTTCAGGTAAAACCGATATTCCCTTACCAGGACTATCTGCAATTATACTTTGCAATTGCAACCCTTGCATAGAAAATAATTCACAACGTTTAAGTAAAAAAGCATTGCGAGCTTTTCTTAAAGATTTGAAAGCTATCAACTTAAAACCTAATTTATGCTCTTTATTATAAGATTTTAAATTATCTAAAAAACCTGCCCCTGCATATACACAAACTTTTTTACCATTGAAATCTTTCATTGAAGAAATTTCTTCAGGAGCATCTTTTACAGCAAACATTTGCCTATCATAATATAAAAGACCAACTTCAGATGCCCTCCTTTTTGCTTCCATTGTTATAGGGGATACATTATTACTCAACATAATATCTATTTTACCTTCTTGTAAAGCTGGCAAAATTTCATGTGATCTTACATCAACCATTTCAAACTTATTGCCATCGCCATACATAGCCCAAGCAAAGGTTCTACAAATGTCCGCATCAAATCCTTTCCACTTACCTTCTTCTTTATAAGCATATGCTTTGGTACTTAAATTAGTACCACAACGGACGACCTCAGCTTTGACACCAAAAGATATAAAGCAAACTAAAAGTATTACAAAACTAAATTTTAACTTCATTTTTTTAACCATTGTATGTTATACTACTCTTATATCTAACATTATATGTCAGGAATCCTTAATGAATAGTAAGTCTTTGATAAAAATAATTACAGAATTTTTATGCTGTGTTATGTTTGTTGGCATTTCAATAGCTGCGCCTGTTCAAGATAACATTGCTAGAAATTGGGTAAACGACACTGGTCGCAAAATTATAAACACGTTATCAAACCCAAATATCGAAGAAAAATACGTACAATTAGAAAATATTTTTAACGAAGACATAGACACTGACTATATGGCTCGTTTTGTTATCGGTAAATATTGGCGACTTATGAATAATGAACAACAACAAAGATATCTCAGCTTATTTGACAGGTATGCCATAAGCCTATACAAAAACTATCCCTTAGATTTTGACACGACAGGACTTGATTTTGAAATTGTAGCAGTTAATCAAAATCAAAAATTCACCGATGTTATATGCTCAATTACCTTACCGGAACAATTTGCTACCGAAACAATAAAAAACATAAACGTCAAATTTAAGCTTAGCCAAGAAAACAACAAAACTAAAATTGTTGACCTTATATTAGGACAAAGCAGTCTGCTCCAAACTTATCGCAATCGTTTTTATAACAACATAAAAGAATTAGATGAAGAAATGGAATGGTTTTTGGAAGATTTTCAGGACATGGTTCTTTCATCTGAAAAAACTGCTCAAGAAAAATTTGATTCTTACTAAACTAAATTAATTTTTAAGTTGAATTTCTAAGTTAAACTTTATATTATGCCTTTAGTTTTTTAAAGGATAGGAAAAATGACAAATATAAAAGTAAGATTCGCTCCAAGCCCGACTGGATATATGCATATCGGCAATATCCGCACGGCATTGTTTAATTGGCTTTGGGCAAAAAGAATGGGCGGAAATTTTATGCTCCGCATTGATGATACAGATTCTGTTCGTTCTAAAAAAGAATATGAAGATTATCTTCGTGAAAGTCTTGTATGGCTCGGTTTAACATGGGAAGAAGAAGCTCGTCAATCAGCTCGCTTTGAACGTTATAATGAAGTAACTCAAAAACTGATTAAAGAAGGTAGAATTTATCCTTGTTATGAAACTGCCGAAGAGCTGGAATTTAAGCGCAAACGCGCTATGAATAAGGGTTTACCTCCCATTTATGACAGACAAGCCTTAAGTTATACAGCCGAAGATATTAAAAAGTTTGAAGCTGAAGGACGCAAACCACACTATCGTTTCAAACTTATTGATGGTGAAATTGCTTGGGACGATGTTGTAAGAGGCAGAGTTAAATATGAAGCTCAAAATTTAAGTGACCCTATCATCATACGTGAAGACGGCTCATATTTATATCACTTACCGTCAGTTATTGATGATTGTGATTTTGGTATAACTCACATCGTTCGCGGCGAAGACCATGTTACAAATACAGCTTCACAAATTCAGATGTTTGAAGCAATCGGCGGCAAAGTTCCGACATTTGCTCACTTACCACTATTGACCGGTAAAGAAGGTAAACTTTCAAAACGTTTAGGAAGTCTTGGTGTTAAAGACTTAAAAGATGACGGTGTTGAAAATATGACTATTTGTTCATTTTTAGCAAAGCTCGGCACTTCTGAAGCTATTGAGCCTTTTTACACATTAGAAGATTTGGCTCAATCTTTAGATTTTAGCAAAATCGGTCGTTCACAACCAAAATTTGATGAAGAAGAATTAAAACACTTTAACATCAAATACATTCATAATCTGCCTTATGAAATTATAAAAGGCAGGGTTTCCGTCACTGAAACTTTTTGGAATCAGATAAAAGCAAATTTGGAAAAAGTTTCTGATTATGAAGTGTGGAACACCATTTGTAATGATGAAATAGAGCCGATTGTTGAAGATAAGGAATTTACATCTTGCGCGGCGAACTTATTACCGGAACAACCTTGGGATAATGATACATTTTCAACTTGGGTAAATGTGATAAAAGAACAAACCGGTAAAAAAGGCAAAGAACTCTTTCACCCGATTCGCTTGGCTTTAACCGGACAAGAAAACGGACCGGAACTAAAGGTTTTATTACCCTTAATAGGATATGAAAAAGCATTTAAGCGCTTAAATGCCATAAAAGCATAAAAGGATATCATAATGACAAACATATATTTACATAATACATTAAAACAACGCAAAGAAAAATTTACTCCGATAGATGAAAACAATGTGCGTTTATATGTATGTGGTCCTACCGTTTATGACAGGGCCCACTTAGGAAACGCCAAAACATCTGTTGTTTTTGATGTAATGTATCGTATGTTGTGTAATGCTTACGGAAAAGATCATGTAACTTATGCTTCCAACATCACAGATGTTGATGATAAGATTTTAAACAAACATCAACAAACCGGAAAATCCATAAAAGAAATTACGGAAGAAACATATAATTGGTACTTGGAAGATATGGCAAAGCTCAATGTATTATCGCCTAACCATCGTCCGAGAGCAACCGAATATATCAATGAGATGATTGAAATTGCTGAGTTGTTAGTTAAAAACGGTCATGCATATGAGTCTCACGGTCATGTGTTGTTTGATGTCGATTCGATGAAGAACTACGGTTACCTTTCCGGAAGATCCTTAAAAGAAATGTTAGCAGGTGCTCGTATTGAAATTGCAGATTATAAGAAAAACCCTGCTGACTTTATTTTATGGAAACCATCTGAAGAAAATCAACCCGGTTGGAACAGCCCTTGGGGATACGGAAGACCGGGCTGGCACCTTGAATGTTCTGCTATGAGTTCAAAACTATTAGGAAATGATTTTGACATTCACGGTGGCGGATCTGATTTGATTTTTCCTCACCATGAAAACGAATGTGCACAATCTACATGTGCATTCAAAGGGTCTTCCTATGCGCATTATTGGGTTCATGCAGGCATGCTGATGGTTGACGGTGTAAAAATGTCAAAATCGTTAGGCAATTTTTATAACGTTGATGAAATTATATCCAAATATCCTGCAGAAGCATTGCGCTTATTGTTTTTGAGCACCCATTATCATCAACCGTTTAATTTTACTTTTGCCGGGCTTGAACAAGCAAAAACGGTTCTTGATAAGTTTTATAATGCTTTGTTAAAAAATAAAGATATTGAGGCAAAAGCCGTAAATGCAAATCAAAAGCTTGTTGAAGCTTTGCAAGATGATTTGAACACACCTTTAGCCATATCTGTTTTGCATGAAATTGTAAGCAATCTTAATAAGGCTGAAAACACAGAGGAAAAAGCTCAATTTAAAGGAGAACTTTTAGCAAGTGCCGAACTTTTAGGTTTGTTATACCAAGAGCCTGAAGCTTGGTTTAAGGGAGATGCATCAAATGAAGATGATGATAAAATCCAAGCTCTTATAGATGCTCGTATAGAAGCAAAAAAGAACAAAGATTGGGCAACTGCCGATAAAATCAGAAATGACTTAAAAGAACAAGGAATTTTGTTAGAAGACACTCCAACAGGCACAACCTGGAAAAGAGCTTAAACTTTAAAATCAATCCCCCATTTTAGGGG
>JAZLAM010000016.1:0-69946 GCA_045613125.1 Alphaproteobacteria bacterium
GGGAGGAGGACCCACGAAAAAGTGGTCCGACTACAAGTGAAAGGCAGACGAAAGTATGCCGGTCGCGTAAGCGATGAACGCAGTGAATGAAGCGAAGCGAAATAATCCCATTGCCCGCTCCAATTTATAAAGCCACCTTTCAAGGTGGTTTTTTATTGCAATATTAGTATCTTTTAATCTGCAAAAAAGTATAGCGATTCTTTATAATAAATCTTTTATATCAAAAAATCTTAACAGAATGCTCAAAAAAAGCTTTAAATATATCCCAAAAAGCATTTTAACAAATTGTTTTTCATCATTTTTTATTTTTTTTCACTTTTTTTAAAAAAATATATTGACAAACTTGTCTATTTCGGCTATAAATAGACTTATCAAATTAATTATTAAGAATGTATTCTGTTAATTTACACAGTTCGCATTCAATGTTTCACCATTAAAACAAAATTTATATGCAAAACATTAGAGCGCCAACTTGTCTCAGATTTTGAACAACCAACACAATCGTCTTAATCCTAAAAACCATGAATAATAACATGTAAAAAATTAAAAATATGGGTAACAAAATCAGAGACGGTCCTTAAGTAATCATTTTACACGTATTATTTTGATTTCTTAAGTTAGTATTTATTGTTGGCTCCCCCCCTGGGGAGCTTTTTTTTATTTTAGCATTAAACGTTTTATCCTACTAGGAAGCTTTTTATTTTTTAACTTTACATTCTTACTTATATAGTCTCTCCATGCTTTTTGTGAATACGATTCGTTATACACTTTTTCCGGACTAATCCAAAGCTTATTATCAAAGTAACAAATATAGCAATATCCTAAAGTTGAGGCCTTAAAACTTGTTGTCTGAATCTTTTCAATTAAAGAAAAAATTTTGTCAGCTTGGGGAATATAATCAGCCCCGCTTATAGCCTTAAAAATTTTACCCAGCACTCTAAACTTTATTTCTTTATCTAATCTCAAAAATTCGGCATAATTACACCAAAATGCCTTTTGTTCGTAAGTTCTGAATATATTTTTTAAAACCTTTTCAACCTCTTTTTCAATGTAATTTTGTGAAGATTGTAAGCATCTCATCGCTTTAGCAATTTTTAAAATATTTATACCGGATTTTTGTTCAAATTCAGGTAAAAACTGTCTGATTCTTACTCTTAATAACTCTGTACAAAAATTACTTTCATCTTCTATCCATTTAATATTCTTTTTCAGAAGATAATCTTTCATAACTTTAGGTGATATATACAACAAAGGTCTTACAACTAAGATATTACCACGTTTAAAAACATCTCTCATACCACACAAACCGTCTAAACCACTACCACGTTCTAAACGCATAAAAAAAGTTTCCACCTGATCATACAAATGGTGTGCTGTCATCAACACTTTAATACCTTGTTCCCTACACCAGTCTTCTATTAAGCCATATCTGGCATTACGTGCAGCCTCTTCAATTCCGGTAATTGGTTTTGATCCTTGCCAATAAAGAATATGATGTTCAATACCAAATTGTTGCATAATCGATGCAACATATTCTGCCTCTTTTTGAGAAGTTTCTCTTAGACCATGATTTACCGTAAGCGCAATAACTTTATAACCTAACGAAAAAAGCTCCTGATGGGCCATTAAAACCAGAGCCAAAGAATCACTTCCGCCTGATACTCCAACACAGATTTTTTTCTCCGTTATATTATTATCTGCTAAAAACTTTTCAAACATACACTATTTACAACCTAACTTTTTAGCTTCATTTTTTGCTTTAGCCTTTATAGTATCATCAGCTTTTTTAAATTCTGTAGGTAAATTTACAAACGCTAAACAAGCTTCATCTTTTTTACCTATTTGAGCCATAGAAAGCCCCAGTTTTAACAAACTATCAGCTCCTTTTGCGCCTTCTTTATAATTGTTGTACCCTTTAGCAAAGGCAACTGCTGCTTTATCAAATTGTTTATTTTTATAATAAACCTCCCCTAACCAATATTGCGCATTACCAGACAGTTTATTTGTTTCATGCTCTTTTAATATGATTGCAAAATATTTTTCTGCTTTTTCGGCATCTCCTAATTTAAGCGCTTCTAATCCTGTTGTATACAGTTCATCAACACTCATATTTTTTTCAGGTTGCAGATTTTTTAAATCTGACGTAACAATTGCATCCCCTACAATTGACTTTGGCGCACCTTTGGCAACTATTGTATCAAACTTTTTAGAAGTGGTTACACTGCTTTGTCCTGCAGGGATAGGCTTACCTTCCAGTAAACGAAAACGAACATCTATATCTTTATTTATAGTATCAATTTTTTCTTCCAAACTTTTCAATTTATATTCAAGTTCATCAACCTTACCATTAAGGCTACGTACAATCTGATTATAATCTTCAGATTGCAATGGATTTGCTAATTCTGTACTATCTCTGTAAACCTTACGTTGTAAAATAACAATTTCTTCTTTCATAGAATCTATCTGCTCTTGTATGCCTATAATATCTTGAGCTTGAGCTGATGAAATAAAAAAAACAAAACCTAAAATAAAAAATTTTGACAGTAACTTCATTTTTCAAACCTTTTGTTAGTTAATTTTTTTCAATATAAAATAATTATTTGATATAAACAAGTACAAAAAAACGTGTTCTTAAATTTAAGAACACGTTTTAATATCATTTATGCAAATTACATATTGCTTGTTTTTACAACTGTAACTGCACGACGGTTTTGAGCCCAAGCAGCTTCATTGTTACCTAAAACAGCCGGTCTTTCTTTACCGTAAGAAATTACAGAAATACGATCAGCCGCTACACCTTGAGATACAAGATAGTTCTTAACAGCATTAGCACGGCGTTCACCTAATGCTAAGTTGTATTCACGAGTACCTCTTTCATCGCAGTAACCTTGAACAATAACATTTACATTGCTATGTCTTCTCATGTTGAGCCAGTTAACTTGTGTATCAAGAACTTCTTCAGCATTGTCTGTTAAAGCAGAGCTATCATAAGCAAAAAATACTCTGTCTTCAGCATTTGCCATAAAATCACGAGCTTCTCTCGATTCGCAATCTGTACCACCGAACAGGCCACCATTTTCACCCATTGATGAACAGCCTGCTAAGAAAGCCATTGCGCAAAACAAACTTAAAAGTTTTTTCATTTTATTTTCTCCATATGGTTTAAATTAATATTCCCAATTACAGGAACAATTTTAATTGCAATACAACTAATACAATTTTAACTTAAGTAATAAAAGTAAATTTTTCAATAACAAAAAGTAAAATACTCTATTTTTTTTACTAAAGATTATATTTTAATATCAATTTATCTTGATCTGTTTATCTTAATTTTATCTAAAAACGAAGACTGAATTCGTTTTTCATCTCTATTTCTATAAAAAGTATCGTAAGTCATAGGGAAAAACTTTTTAATAAGCTCTTTTCTTCCGATTCCTTTTTCTTCAGCTTTACATAACTCATTATACAGATTACTTATATTGATAAATGTTTGCGTATTTCTATCAATATGTAACAAAGCCGATGAACCCGTCGGAAGCGTATAACCTTTTTTTACATATTTTGTACCAAGTTCTCGAATTATAGATTCATCTTTTTTATCAAAGATATTAACTATTATTTCTACACCTGATTTATTATAAGTCGCATTACGATCATAGATTTCCATTTTACGTAAAATCTGTGTAGTTTGATATAATAAATTCCAATTATTTTTTTCAGCCCGCAAATTTTTACGCAAACGTCTTTCAAAACAAGTAGCAAAAAAGCGCGCTCCCCATTCTAGTGGTTGCTTTTCATATCCGTTATACCTGAAATTATTTGATATTTCTGACGGTAAATAATATTTATGATTCAGTCTATAAAGCTCTTCTGTTTCCTTATCTGATGAAAACTTTATACCAATTTTGCTCAACAGTTTAATTCTGCTTGTGTCTTTCAGAGTTTGTAAAGAATGAAACAATTCGTGTGCTGTCGTATTACAAAAATCTACTCCGCATTCTCTTAATTTTATAACAGGTAATTTATGACTGTTTTCCATGGTGAAAACACCGTTACAATGCATTTCATTACTTTTTTTAATCTTTAATTTTGGCATCATTAATGCCGAAAATTTTCTGCCCCTGAATGCTTTTTCATAAACGGATTTTCTTAAAATTTTTGCAAATTGTTTATAATCTTGCTTATAAGACATTATATCAATTTCATAATACAGTTTAGCAAATTCTTCTGATGTAGCCAAACTGTCAGCAACTTTATAAGCAAGTTCTTTAATTTTACGACTAGTTTCTTTCGGAGATCTGTAATTATGATATAAATACGCCAAAGCTCCTAAATGTTTTTTCATAAATTCATTTGGGTTATTACCAAGTCTTTCACACAAAGAATTCATTCCGCTATAAAACTTAAGCCAATCTTTTGTGCTCATATTTTGAATTTGCTTTTGCGACAAGCTTAAACAATGCTTATGAAAAGTATCGTTTGTGCTGAAATTAGCTGAAAAATCAACTTTATTCATACATATCTACCTTGCGTTTTGAGTTTGCGCCGGCATTGTAGCTGTATTTGTCCTTGTATTAGCATTTACTTGTTCATTAAAGTTTGTCGGTCTTGCAAATTCAAGACCCTTATGTTCCAATGGTAATGTCAAATTATCTATTCCATTACGGGATAACGTAATATTAATTTCATTAACAGCGCCTTTATATCTTGGAAATAAATCACTTGCTAAAACAACACCATCAGCACGCTGAGGCTTACGCTTTAACTCACGAGCATATGCTTGTAAAATATCTTTTTCGGCATTTTCAATATGTCTTGGTAGCAATGTGTCATAAATAAGTATAAAATCTGCCGTACTTAAATCACCAAGTTTTTTAGAAGGAGATATTGCACGCAATTTTTCATATTCTTCAGTACTTAAAGTATCTCTTATATCTTCTAAACGTTGTCCGAAGCTTTCTTCATGATGATTAAAGTATATATCAAATACCGAACGTAATGCTTTCATTGAACCAAACGTAACAGATGCACCCTTCTCACTATCTTTTGAACCGATATCAATCTGATCTAAAACTCTTCCATACAAACCATCTTCATAAGCTTGGCGGAAATTATCAAAATTACGGGCTTTTCTCAGGCCATCTATGAAATCTCGCTCTGACTTACTTAAACCATATGTTTTATCGTTTTTATCTTTACATTTATTTTGTGCGTTTTCAACCATCTGATCAGCTAAACGATATTTAAATTCTATAAATTCTTCAGTAGTCAGTTTTTTACGAGCAGCTTCGACCATAGCCTTAGCTTTTGCCGTATTAAGACTTATACCGATTGGTATAATTCCTTTTTCGGCGCAAGCCATCAACCAAACACCTTTATTTGCATTTGAAACATTATTAAAACGAAGATGTGTCACACCGGTTTTTTTAACAACACCAAGAAAATCACCAGCCATAGTGTCATCCATTTTTTTACCACCCGGCAACGCATAACCAAATGTAAAACGTCCGGTATCCGGATTTTGAGCTACATATAAACGATATGCATATGTCGGAACATGATTACCTTTATCGTCTTTAACACCATCCTTCTTTTCATTATCCTTATTCGGTTTATCGTATATACTGAAAACATAAGTTTTTAAACCATCCATTTTTTGAGATTTTATAAAATAACTCAAACCATATGTTTTCTTTAAATCATTTTCTAAGAATGAAACCATTTCATCATAGATGGTATCTATCATAACCGGCTTTTTAGCTTTTTTGGGTCTACCATTCCTTGACACCCCGTCTAATTCAATATCTCTGATTTCAGGTTCCAACATAACAAAACCACTATTATTTTCATCGTTTGGTAAAACTCCCGGATTTTGTTCATCTTCTTGCCTACGACTTTCCAAAACTTTTTGGGTAAGCTCAGCAAGTTTTTCATCTATATCAATAACTCCATCTTTATAAGAAATGCTTAAATCATATACGGATAGACCTTTTTTCTCACAAAACTCTATTATAGCTTTTAATCGAGCTTCGTTTAAATCTTCAATAGTTTTATCAGGCAAATTAATATGAGCTTTTAATTGTTCATCATTTTCACCCGGTTTATCATATGGAGTAACCACTATACCAAATTTACCAGCATCAGGTAAATCACAAACAAGTTCAAGTTGCTTACCTTTAGGCATTACATCCTGCGCTTCTGTAACGATTTCATCTGTATGTGCCAAAACCTCATTTAACTCAAACTGAACACCTGTATTATCCGCACCTTCACGAGAAATCATAGCGTACAAAACCGGAAATTCTTTCGGATAATCATTTAATAAGGAAATACTTTCATTTAATTTATGATCTAACTCAAGGCAAAACTTATATTCAGCTTCCATAAATCTCTTTGTTTCATCATCAGAAACATCTTCAGCCATTTGGCGAAGATGGTTGATTTTTTTGCGATTTTGCTCTATATCAGCATTAATCTCGGCTAAAACTTTATCATAGCTGTATTCTCTAAAGCTATGATTTACTGTTCCTGTTTCCAAAAAATTCTTAGCCATTGTACACTCCATGCTTGAATTAAAATTTTGTTAAAATGTAGCACACTTTATTTAAAATATCAACATCTTATTGCCAAAATGACATTATTTTTTAAAATAAAAGAATCTGATTTTTGCAATTGCATAAATTCTCTCGTCGCAAAAAACAAAATTACTAGGAAAATCAATATCTTCATCTTTTGATGTTTCTATTAAACATAATCCGTCATCAGCAATTAAATCATTTTTTATCAAACTATTTATAGCTTTTTCTGTCAACCCTTTATTATACGGAGCATCCATGAACACCAAATTATACTTATCGGAAAGTATAGGCAAACAAGAAGCATCTGCTTTTACAACATTTATTTTAGACTTTTCGGCCTCAAACAGTGTAGCATTTTTTAGAACCGGTTTCACGTCTTTATCTACAAATGTTACTTTTAATGCACCTCTTGACAATGCCTCAAAACCAAAAGCTCCCGTGCCGGCAAAAATATCTAACACTTTGGTTTGAGAAAAATCTATCCCTTTAGAATATAATATACTGAACAAAGCTTCTCTTGTTCGTTCCAATGTAGGGCGAACATCTATACCTTTGGGAACAAACAGTTGTTTTGCTCTATATTTTCCGGCCACAATTCTCATATTTTAAATCTTGATCCTAACTGTTCCTGTAACACTTTTTGTGCCACTTCTTTAACCTCACCTTTTTTAAGAGAACCGAGTTGAAACGGACCGTAAGAAACTCTGATAAGTCTGGCAACATCTAAGCCTATGTGTTTCATTAATTTTCTTACTTCTCTGTTTTTTCCTTCATTTAAGGTTACCGTAAGCCAAGCGTTTGTACCATTTTGGTTGTCTACTACGGCATTTACTTTACCATATTCTATTCCGTCTATGCAAACACCTTCCTTTAAGGATTCTAACTTTTTCAAATCTATTCTTCCGTGAACTCTAACTCTGTATCTTCTGCTCCAAGCATTTTTAGGAAGCTCAAGTTCTCTTGACAACTCCCCATTATTAGTTAAAAGCAACAATCCTTCTGAGTTTAAATCTAAACGCCCCACACTGACAACTCTTGGCATATATGGAGGTAAATTACTAAATACGGTTTCTCTGTTTTGTTCATCTTTGTGTGATGTAATCAGACCGACCGGTTTATAATATAACCATAAACGAGTTTTATCAATTTGTGGTAGTTTTTCACCGTCAAACAAAATTTTTTCCGTTCCTTCAACATTAAACGCCGGAGTTGTAACAATTTCTCCGTTAACTGTAACTCTTTGTTGTTTAATAAATTCTTCTGCTTCTCTTCTGGAACAAACTCCGGAACGCGCCATAAATTTTGCTAGTCTTTCAGCCATTTTTTTATTTCCTTTTTTTATAATTTGCTATAATATACCTTAAGTTTTACAAAATTTCAAAGGATATTTATGACAGATACCGATTATATGAAAATTGCTTTAAGAGAAGCGCAAAAAGCTTTTGAAATTGATGAAGTTCCGATAGGAGCCGTAATTGTCGATCCTACAACTCAAAAAATTATAGCAAAAGCACATAACAAAACAGAATTCGGACAAGATATAACAGCTCATGCCGAAATTTTGGCTTTACGCAAAGCTTGTCGCAAACTAAAAGCAAAACGCTTGTGGAATTTAGATTTATATGTAACTTTAGAACCTTGTACCATGTGTGCGGCAGCCATTTCTTTTGCCCGTATTAAAAGGGTTATTTATAGTGCTTGCGATGAAAAAGGTGGAGCAATTGATAATGGTGTTAAATTTTTCCAAAGCAAAACTTGTCATCATAAACCAGAAGTTATATCAGGTATATTAAAAGACGAATCATCTCAATTGTTAAAAGACTTTTTTAAAAATAAACGTTAAAAAAACCGCTCTTTTTTAGAGCGGTTTTTTTTCTGCAAAATCTCTAAAATTATGCAACACTTTCCAAATCCAGAACAATTTCTCCGACGGAAAGTTCTTTTGCGTCTTTGAATTCTATAGCATTATTGTTCAAATTTCCGACATTTACAACATCTTCCAAACCTTGTTTCAAGATTTCTTGCTCCGAAGCAGATGCAAAAATTTCAACTTTTGAAACGGCTGTTCTTTGTGAAGTGTTAGATGTAGTTTTGGCTTTTCTTATTTCTGATGTAATAACAGAAACCAAATCATACAACATACCATTGTTAGCATCATCAAGAGTTAAATCTTTTACTGTCGGCCAGTTTGTTCCGTGTAAAGATTTTGAGCTATCGCCCCACGGTCTGCACTGATAAACTTCTTCTGTAATAAACGGACAGAAAGGAGCAAACATTTTTAAGAAAATATCAATTGTTTTCATTAAAGATGCAACAGCTGAAGTATCTGTTTCGGAATATGCTCTTTTCTTTACTATCTCCAGATAATAATCGCAAAAATCCCAAAATCTTTTTTCTATCACTTCCAATGCTGCAGCATAATCATACGTATTCAAGCTATTTGTTGCTTGTTTTACCATATTCATAATTTTATTAAGCCATGCTAAATCCATCGGATTCGTAATATGACTTTCATAATCTACCATACCTTTAAGTTTGCTGTTTTCAACCATTGTAAACACAAACTTACTAGCATTGAAAATTTTGTTTACAAGCTTTTTACCTTGCGCCATTATTTGTTCTTCAAACGCCGTATCAACGCCTAAACGAGCACGAGCAGCCCAATATCGAACGGAATCTGCACCATAATTATCAATCAAGTGTTGAGGAGTAACAACATTTCCCTTAGATTTTGACATTTTTTTACGATCCGGATCCAAAATAAATCCGCTAATTAAAATTTCTTTCCACGGAATAGTGTTACTATGCATCAAAGCTTTAGCAATTGTATAAAAGGCCCAAGTTCTGATGATATCATGAGCTTGCGGACGAATATCAAAAGGTATATCTAAAGCTTTGTTTTTAACAACATCAAGTGCAATCTGCGGTGTTAAGGCAGAAGTTGCCCAAGTGTCCATAACATCTTTATCTCCTATAAAGCCGTTTGGTTTTCCTCTCATATCTTCGGTATAACCTTGTGGAATGTCCGTCATCGGATCAACTGGCAATTGTGAACGATTGGCCACAATCGGAGAATTAAAATCTATATTACCGTTAGCATCTATCTTATACCAAATCGGAAAAGGAACTCCGAAGAAACGTTGACGAGAAATACACCAATCTTGATTTAATCCTTTAACCCATTCTTCATAACGATACTGCATATGTTGAGGTTTCCATTTTATCTTTCTTCCAGCCTCAATCATTTGATCTTTTTTATCAAGAAGTTTCACAAACCATTGTCTTGATGTAACAAACTCAATCGGCTGATTACCTTTTTCATAAAACTTAACCATATGTGTCAAAGGACGAGGTTCACAATTAAGGCAACCGTTTTCTCTTAAAAATTCAACAATTTTTTCACGAGCTTGTTTTGTATGCAAACCTTTTATTTGAGCATAAAATTCGTTTGCCTTTTCCGGATTATTGGAAACAAATGCACCTTTACCAAATTCGACATCAAGCAAACATCCGTTCTGACCGATAATTTGTTTTACCGGCAAGCCTGATTGTTTCCACCAAGCAACGTCTGCTGCATCACCAAAGGTACAAACCATCATAATTCCGGTTCCTTTATCTTTTTCGGCATGTTCCGAAGGCACAATTTCAACCGGTGTTTCAAACAACGGCACAATGGCTTTTTTACCGAAATATTTTTGATAACGTTCATCATCAGGATGTGCCACAATTGCAATACATGCAGGTAAAAATTCCGGTCTTGTGGTAGCAATTATGATAGGTTCTTCTTCGCCTTCAACCCTAAATTTAATGTCATGGAAAAATCCGGCAACTTCTTTATCTTCAATTTCAGCCTGTGCAACGGCAGATTGGAATGTCACATCCCACATCGTAGGAGATTCTACCGAAACAACATAACCCTTTTCATACAAATCAATAAACGATTCTTGCGCAACACGAATAGATTTTGGACTAATTGTAGAATATTTCACATTCCAATCATAAGAGTGACCGATATTTTTAAACACATTTTCAAAAACCAATTCATCGGCTGCCGTTAAAGTTTCGCAAGCTTCAATAAAGTTTTTTCTGGATACTTCTTTACGTGGTGATTTATCATTTTCAACATGCTCCGGCTTAAAGTTTTCATCATATGCAACTTCCGGACTGCATGACAAATTATAATAGTTTTGGACACGACGTTCCGTAGGTAAACCGTTATCATCCCAACCGATAGGATATAAAACCGTTTTACCGTTCATACGTTGATATCTTGCAACAACATCTGTTTGCGTATAACTGAAAATATGACCTATATGCAACGAGCCTGAAACTGTCGGAGGCGGTGTATCGACAACAAAAGTTTCCTCTCTTGATTTGGTGTTATCATAGCGATAAACACCGCTTTCTTCCCAATATTTTTTACAATTATTTTCAATTTCGGACATATTCATCCGATTGTCTAAGGTTTTATTTTCTTTATACGACATTTATACTCTCCAAATTTATTCTTGCACCAAATTATTGCTAAATGCTCTTGCTGTCAAGTTTTTATTTTCTATAAATAATCTGCTAAAAAATGTTGTAATAAATGTATTTACCTAATATACTTTCATCGTATCCAAATTATAAGGAAAGAATAATATGAACAAAGATCAAGAAAACCAATTATACCAAGATGCCATTGATTTCTTTGGTGATCTTTCACAAAAAGTCATGGTCATTGAAGAAATGTCAGAATTAACCAAAGAATTATGCAAAGAACTAAGAAATAGAGGTAATGTTGACCATATTGCCGAAGAGTTGGCCGATGTTGAAATCACTTTAGCTCAAATAAAATTAATCTACGGCATAGATGAACTGGTACAACAGCATAAAGAATTTAAACTAAATCGTTTTGCAAACATAATGAAAGACTTAAAAGAAAAACAACAAGAAAGTTAGAAATAAATTACACTCTCAAAACCCTCATTATTTAATAAAATGATAAGCATTTTATTTTACCTATATAATATCTAATATCATTATTTTTCCTTGTATAAACAAATATATAAAAGAGTATATATTTCTTATAAAAAGAACAAAACAAGAACTTTTTACTTGACAAGCAAATATATTGTAACAATAATAAATTCTATGAAAAAAAATTTATTTGTTGTCATATTTATAACGCTTGTGTGTCTTCCTTGTTTAGCAAAGGTGGATATCAAATTTACACCTTCAAACGACTGTGAAGATTCTATCATTCATTATATTAACGATTCTAAAAATACCATTGATATAGCTGTTTATTCAATAAACAATGATAGAATTGTCACAGCTCTGAAACAAGCACACAACAGAGGTGTGAAGCTAAGGATCTTAACAGATAAATTGCAAGCATCAGCCAAATCATCAAAAGCAATTGACTTATATAAATATGGAATCAACATAAAAGTTAACAGTAAACATAAAATAGAACATAACAAATTTGCAATTTATGACACAAAAGTTGCATCTACCGGTTCTTTTAATTGGACGAATTCAGCTACAAATAAAAATAGTGAAAATTGCTTATTTTTAATTCAGGATGAAATCTCCGTTGGTAAATATCGTGAACGTTTTGAAAAATTATGGGCCCTTAATTCACAGCAAAAATCAGATAATTGGTTTAGCTTAAGAAATAAACAATCAAAATAATCACCCCCTTTTTTGCTTGCAATCCCTATAACCTGTCATCCCTATTTTTGCTTGCAAAAAATTCAAGGGATCTTCAAATTAGTTTAAAAACATCTATCATCGCGTATGTTGTTGGTTAGTGTAATTTAATCGGAAGATACCTTGACCTCACTCAATCGGAGGTATGACGGTATTATATTTTTTGTTTCAGAGGCATGACAGTCTACAAAGTCATCGCTCGATTGCGATAAGCAATCGTTCAGCGATCTTCAAATTAGTTAATCGGAAGGTCCCTTGACGTTTCTTGGTAGAAACGAGGAATACTTTTATTATATTTTTTAATAAACAAGAATCGCTACAATCTCTTTATTTACAACGCTTTCAGCGATTTTAAACTGCTCGATTTAAACGTACGTTTAAATCAAGCAGTTTTTTTGATGTTTTTTATGTTTTTTGATTTCGCCTAACTCCTTGAAAAACAATAAAATGCAAATTTTAAATTTCGCAAATTTCTCCTTTTTGCACTGCGTTAAAAAAACGTACGTTTAAATTACACTACTAATGTGCTTTAAAAAGCTTGAAACTCAAGCCAAAGCGTTTGGTGAAAAAGCTCACTTTTTTAGCACATGTAACGTTACATATTAGGAGACTAAATTATGAAAAAATATATTTTATTAACTACAACGGCTATGCTTTTATCTGCTGTTGCTATGAAGACAAATGCCGAACCATCAAACAGCACCACACTTAATATAACAGCATCATTTTTTAAACCGATGGAACTAATCAGAGAACAAAATCTCGGTTTTGGTATAATTTTAGCTGATGAAGGTGGTAAAACCGTAATAGTTAAAACTAATGGCGCTTTAGACTCACAATCTACTGCCACAATGATGTCCACAGCATCATATACACAGTATAGTAATGGTGGTCCAAATTTTGGTTATTTTAGCGAAGGATTAATCAGGGCTAAAGGACTTATCAACAATAATAATGAAGAGGGTATTGAAAATCTATTTACAATAAATTTAAGTACGCCCTCTATAAAATTAGTAGGTGGCGATAACGGCACAACAGAATGTGGAACTGTAGATGAATTTACTACTCGTATCACCAAAGAAGGGGATGATGTTTTATTTCATGTAGGAGGAACTCTAACCACTGCAAAATTAACAGAATTTACAGATATCATGATACATTGTCAAGGTAGTGTAACAGCTACAATTATTATAAATGAAGAATTACTAAAAAGTATAGACTAGTTCTTAAAATATAATCCCCCCGGCAATAGAAATGTTGTTGGGGGGGTGATTTGTTTCCGATGATTAAATAAGCTTCAGACAATGCATTATGAACAATTATATCAAAAATTGTACTTATTTTTATTACAGAGTAATTAAATTATTCTGATTATCCCAGAAAAACTGACAGTTATTACAAAATTTAGGAATTGTGAAAAATAAAAAACATAATATCTTTATATTGTAATTAATTAATAACTTTGGAGGCTTAAATGTTACGTGGAACTGTTAAATGGTTTAATAAAACAAAAGGATATGGGTTTATTGCACAAGCAAATGGTGAAAAAGATGTGTTTGTTCATATAACACAAGTTCAAAAAATTGGATTAAAAACCTTAATGAACGGGCAAGATATAGGTTTTGAAAAATATGATGATCGAGGTAGAGTTGCTGCAGGAAATTTGCTGATTTTATAAATCATAATATATTTAACCTGGGTAAATAATTATTTATTTGCCCATTTTTTGTACAGTAAAAAGCCCTCAAAATATAATTGAGAGCTTTTTCTTGAAAATGATATTATTTTGCTCTTAATAAATCAACAATCTGTAAATTATCATGTTCTAATGCAGAAACCGGATTTTGCATTTTATCCATAATGTTCTTATAAAAATTAACAAGGGTTCTCACTCTTGGAATATCTTTTGTGCTTCTATTTGCATATAAATGGTAAAGAATAGGATAATCACACGGTATATTATCTAAACAAACAACACCTTGTGTTGCAAAACCTAATGGTAAAATTCCTATACCTGTACTATTTTCTAATGCATTTATCAAAGCTAATATATTATTTGTCTCAAAGCAAATTCGAGCATGCTTAAAGTTTGCTTCCCCTATTATTTGTTTCAGTGCGTCGTTGTTTTTCATTATCAGCCTATGGTTTGCTACTAAATCATCAAGATCAACCGGATATCCATGTTCAGATAAATATTTAGGAGATGCAAAAAAACCACAATGTATCGTTTTATTTGTTATTTCAGTAATATCAAAATTATTAATTTCTTCATAAGATAAAATTATATCAAAATCTCTAATATTAATTTTTGATATATCAGTTGCTGAAATTGAACTAATTTTCAGCTCCGGAAATATATTAAATAAATCTGATAAATCTTGTGGAACCATATATGAAGCATATCCTAAGGATATACATACTCGAACCTCGCCTTTTATTTCTTTATTTTCTAATTTAATACTTTTAATTTCATCTAAAATTTCATTAATGCTATCAACTTTGCTTACAATACGTTGAGCAACATTTGTTAAACTTGAACCTCTGCCATTTGTTGAAATAAGTGTAACACCTAATTCATCTTCCAAATATTCAATATATTTATTAATTGTATCAATAGAAGTAGCTAATGTTTCTGAAGCCTTTCTTTTTCCGGAACATTGATTAATAGCTTGTAAAAACAAAAGACTTTCAATCATAGATATATCTTTTTTGTTTACCATCTTATATTCTTCCTCTAGTATGAATATTTCAAGGTGGTCGGAGAGTTCAGAAATCAAATGCATAAAATGATCCTTTAACCTTTAAAGTCTTAAAGACTTCTGTACATTCGTTAAAGATCCCCGACCAAAGATGGTACACCTTTTTTTCAAGGATTCGGATTCTAAAATCATATTCAACAATGCATTGAGCTTCTGACGGCTCGAACAACTTAAAACAATCTGTATAACGTTGTTTATTAACACATATATTTAGAATGAATTAATTATCAATTCTTATTTTTTGATATGAGATATCGAAAAATTAGTACACATAAAATTTATAGTTATATACAATAACCTCTCTTTATTTTTAAAGCAAAAAAAATGCTGTACTAAAATTGAGTACATTATGTTATAAAAATTATTATTTTTCGAAAAAATCGTACAGAAAATACAATTTTTGATTATTGATTTTATATTTTTCTCACATAACAATTTGCTCGTGATTTTAATAAAAAATACCTAAGTCTAATTTTTGTTAGGTTTGTTGTTTTAGCATAAATGGAGAAAAACATGAACTCAAATATTGAATTAAATAATGCGCAATTTTCAGAACAATCTGGCACAACAAAATATCTGCAAAGTATGAAAAAATTTCCAATACTTTCTGCTGAAGATGAATATAAATTAGCCAAAGAATATTTTATAAACAAAGATGAAAAATTAGCGCAACAACTTATAACATCTCATTTAAGATTAGTTGCAAAAGTTGTAAAAAAATATAAAGGATATGGATTACCAACAGATGAAATGATTTCTGAAGGTAGTATCGGACTTTTGGTTGCTCTTAAAAAATTTGATCCGGATAAAGGATTCAGATTTTCAACATATGCTTTATGGTGGATTAAAGCATATGTGCAAAAATATATACTCAATTCTTGGTCTTTGGTAAAATTAGGAACAACAAGTGCTCAAAAAAAACTTTTTTTTAATTTACGCAAAATTAAAAACCAAATTAATTTAATTGATGATATAAATATGGATGATAATACCATCAATCAAATCGCAACATCTTTATCTGTTAAGCAATCAGAAATAAAGGAAATGAATAATCGTATGGCTAGTCACGATACCTCCTTAAATGTTATACTCAATAATAATTCAAGTGATGATGGAACAGAATTTATAGATCTTCTCGCTGATAAAACACCTAACCAAGAAGAAACCTTTATAAATAAACAAACATATGCCTATCGCAAAAAACTTTTTCATAATGCCCTTGATGTGCTAAATGTTAGAGAGAAAGATATTTTATTTAAACGAAGATTATATGAAACACCTCAAACACTTGAAGATTTAAGTAATGTTTATCATATATCCAAAGAACGTGTGCGACAAATTGAACTAAATGCGATCAAAAAAATAAGAAATAACATTCCTACCATACATTAACCCTTTCAAAACTTATATAAAAAAGCTCCATTTATAAATTAATGGAGCTTAGATAATATAGTATAAACCTCCCGTTTGGGAGGTTTTTTGTGGCTGGAGTGAGCTTGCGCTTTGCGAAGTGTAATTTTGCTTGAATATAATTTTGCTTGATGATAGAATACATCTTAGATACTTATGGGTGAAAGGATAGATAATATATGTCTAAAAAAATTACTTTGAAAAATGGTCAACAAGCAATGTTAAGACGCATCCGTGCGAAAGATTATGAAGAAGTGATGACTTTTTTAGATAAGTTTTCGCGCGGTAAAGGGGCTATTTGGACACATCAGTATCCTAATCAACCTAAAAAAGATAAACAAAAATCTATTCAGCATTATGAGTCTGATGATGAACTGTTTTTAGGTATTTGGAATGGCAAAGAACTGATTGCCGAAGCTTCTATTCATATTAAAAATATCCGTGATCCATGGAGTGCCAAACAGGCTAGCTTTGGCGTATGTATGTTAGAAGAATATACGAGTTTAGGTCTGGGAACAATTCTTTTAAAAGAACTTGAAAAATGGGCTATTAAGAAAAAAATTCATCGTATTTTTGCAACAGTACGCCACAATAATAAAAGGGCTATAGGATTATATTTGAAGTTGGGTTATCAAATTGAAGGAATGGCCAAAGAAACAGCTTTTTTTGACAATCAGTGGCAGCATGAATATTACTTAGGCAAAATCATAGAATAAACTTCCTACCTCATTGAATGTGTTAGATTCTTGTCAAAATTAGTTCGAAGATTATTCGGGGTATGGTATATTTGAAGAATAATCTTCGAACTAACCTAAGTGCTTGTAAATAAAAGAAAAAAGGACGATTTCTCGTCCTTTGTTAAATGTGGCTGCTTGACCTGGATTCGAACCAAGATTAACGGAGTCAGAGTCCGCTGTCCTACCATTAGACGATCAAGCAATAAAACTTAACTTGTTTCCGGTTTTACGCTTTTTTATTTAATAAGTCAAATATTTTTTAATATCTTTTTTACAAAAAATCTAGTATTATATATTTCGTTTTTGAGGAGACCGAAATGTTTAAAAATGCAAATCTTTTTATTGCTGATTTTTTCAAATCATTAATAAATAAACAATCAGGTGAAGATATAACACCAAAAATTGCCGAATCTATTCAGAAAAAAGAATATTTCAGCTCTCTTAAAAATTATGATAAAACTTTTACTCCGCCATACATATTAATCAGCTATCAACTTCTTAGCGAGAAAAACGAAATTTTTGAAGCTTCGGTATATTATCTATGCACAATCGCAAAAAATATGCCAAAATATAAATCTGAGATACATCGCATACTAATGTCTTATTGCGAAGAAAATAAAAATCTTAAAAATAGAATAGCCTATATACACTCACAAATGGAAAATTATAGTCTTTTATAACAATTTATGGTTGTATAAAATAAATAAAACATATTTTTTAGCTTGACAATCTTACTTTTAACTATAATATAAGTATCGTGACTTTAAGTAGACAGCCTATCAGTCTACAAATTTTTCAGAACAACTAATTTAAAAAATAAGAAAGGATTGATAATGTCTACTGGAACTGTAAAGTGGTTTAATAGCAAAAAAGGTTATGGTTTTATTCAACCTGAAACTGGCGGAAAAGATATTTTTGTTCATGTTACAAAATTGGAAGAAAAAGGTATAAAAAAGCTTTTTGATGGCCAAAAAGTAAGCTACGAAACATATGATGACCGAGGAAGAATTGCTGCCGGAAACATTGAAGTGTTGTAAAAATATAAAGCCTTGTTGTCAAACAAGGCTTTAACTAAATAAAAAATTACAAATGTTCCAGTTCACTTATCAATTGTTTTAAGTTTTCAGTTGCTTGACTGATTGCAATTGCAAGCTTTTCATCAACCCCTCTTAAATCTATATCTTTTGCAACTTCAACAATTTTTTCAATTTCAACAATCTTTTCTACCGGCTTTTCAACTTCCACAATTTTTTCTATTATTTTCTCTACAGGTTTCTCTATTTCTACTATTTTCTCAACAATTTGCGGTTCTGTTTTAACGGAAGAAGCAACACCTTTTCTTACTTCTTCCAACTCATCTGCAATTAAAAGGCCAATCATCGCAAGAAGCATATTCTCATTTATATGGCCATTTCCTGCGGTTAATTGTTTTGCTTTTTCATCAAGCATACGAGAAAGTTTTATAATATGAGCTTCTTGTCCGTCACCACAAACAATGCCATATTCACGAGAATTAATTGTTACTGTTACCTGAGTCATCTTCTTTTAACACCATATCAATTGTTTGAACCACTTTTGTTGTTTTATCCAAAACCTTTGCAACAACCGCTTTCATATCATCTATTTGTTTATTTTTTTCCAACATATTATTTTTATACGACTGACGTTGTTGTAAAAGAGCGTTTTTTTTGTTTTGTAAAACACCCTGAAAATCTTTCAAAACTGTTTCCAATGCTTCAAAAGCTTTCTCTGTTTGCGGCAAATCTTTCATATCCATATTATTTTTACTTCCTTTTTTTGAGGATTGGGTATATATTGTCATTAATGATACATTTTTTTAATTTTATTACAAGAAGCAAAAGAAGATTATGCAAAAGTTTATTATAAATATATCACAACAAAATTTTGATCTTTTGGAAGACAAAAATTTAGAATGCTTTATTTTATCATCAAATTTAGCTGATTCGTTTAAAGCCGAATTTGCAAAAAAAGCCAAAGAAAAACAAAAGTTAGTTTTATCATTTGATGTTCAAAGCGTCACCAATTTTGATCTTGATGGTATTATAATAGATTTATCAAAATCTGAAAATATAGCATCAGATTATAAAACTATAACTCAGGGTTTAAAGAAAAAATTTATAGGCACAATTTGTCGTAATCGGCGTCATGAAGCTATGCTGGTCGGCGAGTGTGAACCTGATTTTGTAATTTTCAGAGCCTGGAATGACGGAAAAGAAAAAGTGCAAGAATTAACATCTTGGTTTAATGAGATGTTTTTGCTCCAATCTGCATTATTGCCGGTTGAAGATGTCGAATTTAAAGACTTTGATACAGACTTTATCATTTTAGATGACATTAAATATAAAAAATAAATTCATATAATTTTTTTGTTGCGAAATAATAAATATTGGAGTATGTTGCTCTCACTTTTAACAAATAATCAAATTTAAAATTGTAAATATGGAGATAAAAACATGAAACAACTCGCAGGATCAATCAGAATCGGTTGGGTAATTGAATATAAAGGTAAACCTTGGACAATAACCAAAGCTTCTCACATTAAACCGGGTAAGGGCGGTGCTTTTATGCAGGTAGAAATGAAATCTGTTGAAGAAGGAACAAAAACCAACGAACGCTTCCGTACAGAAGATACTGTTGAAAAAATGATGGTTGAAGATAAAGATTGTCAATTTTTGTTTGAAGATTCTAACGGCCTTACTTTTATGGAAAGCGAAACATTTGAACAATTTACTATGCCTTCTGACATTTTAGGCGATTCTCGTCCGTTTTTGACAGATGGTATGACTGTTCGCATTTCTCACATTAATTCACGTCCGATTTCTGTTGAATTACCTTTGCAAGTTGTTTGCACAATTGTTGAAACAGAACCTGTTGTTAAAGGACAAACAGCTGCTTCTTCTTACAAACCGGCAATTTTAGACAATGGCGTAAGAGTTATGGTTCCTCCGTTTATTAATACCGGTGATAAAATTGTTGTCGGCACTAACGAAGCTACATATGTTGAAAGAGCTAAATAATGTCATACATATCACCTCTTTTAACATCTTTTGTTAATGCTGTTAAAAAATCGGCCTCTTCTTTAGATAGAGATTTTAATGAATTGGAAAAACTCCAAAACTCTATTAAAGGCAACAAAAATTTTGTTTTTAATTCATATTCTCGTATTGAGAAAAACTTAAAAACAGAACTTGCTAAAATTCGTCCTGATATGCCGATTTTTACACCGTCAGACAAAGTTACCGGCAACTCTTATTTTGCCATTTCACCAATTGACGGTTTGATAAACTTTGCTCATGGGAACCCTAATTTTGCTGTTTGTGCGGCATTGGTTGAAAATAACACCATTATATGTTCTGTTGTGTATAATCCTTCTCGTGATGAAACTTTTTTTGCCGAAAAAGGTAAAGGAGCATATAAAGAAGGTTATCGTAGTCATGAACGTTTACGTGTTTCAGCAGTTAAAGATTTAGACCAAGCTTTAATCAGCATGTCGGCAAGTTCTGATAACTCAGCAGAAAGCTCAAAAATTATATCTTCTGTTGTAGCTAAAACAGGCGATATCAGAATAAGCGGTTCATATGCTCAAGATTTGGCATATTTAGCCGGCGGTAAGCTTGATGCTTTTGTATGTTTGAATGCACATGTATCATCTATTGCTTCAGGATTGTTATTGGTTAAAGAAGCTGGTGGTTCTGTTCGTGGCATAAAACAAAAAGATACTCGTATTGAAGATTTGTCCCAAATTTTCAGTACAGGCGATTTGGTGGCTTCCAACTTTAACTTGAACCAAAAAGTTTTTGAAATTTTTAAATAAACGGTAAAAAAACTCTTGATAAATTTATTTGATTAGGTTATAAGAGCATAAATTTGTTTGTAGAGTTTTAAATTTGGAGAAAAAAAATGAAAAAAGGTATTCATCCTGACTATCACGAAATCACATATGTGATGACTGACGGAACAGAATGCAAAGTTAACAGCACATGGGGTAAAGCCGGTGCTAAGATGAATTTGGAAATTGATCCTAAATCTCATCCGGCATGGACAGGTGTTCATCGTATGGTTGACACAGGCGGTCAAGTTTCTAAATTTAACAGCAAGTTTGGCGCATTCGGCATCAAGAGTGGTACAAACTAGTTGTAAACTGCAAGTCTTTAAAAGCACCTTTTGAAAGGTGCTTTTTTTATTGCTTTTCCTGTTTTTCAAAAACAATTTTTTTATTAACGGTATCATACATTATACTTGACTTTCCTTTTCTGAAAGCAAGTGCATGTTTTCCGAAAACATCATAACGCCACCCTAAAAGGGCCGGATTTGTTTTATCATTGTTACCGCAAGCTATATCTCGCAAATTTTTTTCATCAGCAATTAAAAAATCTACCACATTGTTTTGTTCACTGACAATTTTTAGTATCAGTTTCAAAACTTCGAGCAAAGCTGCAGCACTTCCCGGTATATTAACATGTCTTTCTTTTTCAATTTTTTTCAGATTTTTATCTACGGGTTTAGATAAGGCCTCATTTACCACTTCTAAAATTTCTTTTCCCAATTTTCCGTTTACGATATCAGAACGGATATATCTTACATTTGCCAAATCTTCAATTGTTTGCGGTGCTAAAGAGGCAATATTCACCAAAATTTCGTCTTTAATCAGAGTTTTTCTTGGAATATTACATCTGATTGCTCGTTCTTCTCTCCAAGCTGCTAAATCTTTTAACACCATTAAAAACTGTGGGCTATGCGCTGAATGTCTAATTCTAAGCCACATGTTTTCAGGTTGAGGTTTATAAATTTCTTCATTTAACAGATATTCCGTTTCTTCTTTTATCCAATCTAAGCGATTATTTTCTTGCAAATATTTATCCAAAAACTCATAACACGGAATTAAAAAAGTGACATCTCTAAGCGCATATTCAAGTTGTTTTTTCTGTAACGGACGCTTAGTCCAATCGGTTAAGCGACTGGATTTATCAAGTTCGATACCGGTAATAATATGCACCAGTGTATCATAAGCTACACTAACACCAAAACCGCACGCCATTGCGGCAATTTGCGTATCAAAAATAGGTGACGGAAGCTTGCCTGACAGATTATAAAAAATTTCGATATCTTGTCTGCCCGAATGAAAAACCTTCAAAACATTTTGATTGGTCAAAACTTCAAAAAAAGCTGATAAATCGAGTTCTTTAGCCAAAGGGTCTATAATTGCGGCATCATCAGTCCAGCCGACCTGTATCAAACAAAGATACGGAAAATATGTTTTTTCACGAACAAACTCCGTATCGACAGTAATAAATTTTTGCTTATTTAAGTCTTGGCATAAAACATTTAATTCTTCAGTTGTTTCAACGATTCTCATAACAAATTCCGCTTTAAATTATCCGTTTTTTCACTCTATCTGACATTACTTAATATTTTTTTAATTTTACTGTTGCTTTTAGCGAAAGAATGCTCTATCAATTTATATGGTTAAATTTTAATATTTTAGAGGTAAAAATGAACGAATATCGGACACATACCTGCGGCGAACTCCGCAGTTCAGACATCGGTAAAGTTGTAAAACTTGCCGGTTGGATTCATCGTAAACGTAATTTGGGAAATTTATGCTTTGTTGATTTGCGAGATCATTATGGCATCACACAATGCGTTGTCGATTCTTCGTCCGATTTATTTGATAAAATTGAAAATACTCGTGTTGAAAGCGTGGTTGAATTTGATGGCGAAGTGATTGCTCGTGAAAGTGTCAATAAGAATATGCCGACCGGCGACATTGAAATAAAAGTTACATCAATGAAAATTCATTCGGAGGCTGATGTTTTACCGATTCAGGTTTCAGGACATGGTGACGAACCTGAAGAATTGCGCTTAAAATATCGTTTCTTAGACTTAAGACGTGAGCGTATCCACAGCAACATTATGCTTCGCTCAAAAGTAATTTCTCGCATGCGTGAATTGATGACGGAACAAGGTTTTACAGAATATCAAACACCAATTTTAACAGCTTCTTCTCCTGAAGGTGCTCGTGACTTTTTGGTTCCGTCACGCATTAATCCGGGTAGGTTTTATGCCCTTCCTCAAGCCCCTCAACAATTTAAACAGCTTTTGATGGTATCAGGCTTTGACAGATATTTTCAAATTGCCCCATGTTTTAGAGATGAAGATCCTCGAGCAGATCGTAGCCCGGGCGAATTTTATCAACTCGATATGGAAATGAGTTTTGTTACTCAAGAAGATGTATTTAAAGTTCTTGAACACACAATGGGATCAATTTTTAATGAATTTGCAAACGGAAAAACCGTTGACCAAGCTCCTTTTACGCGCATTCCGTTCAGAGAAGCTATGTTAAAATACGGTTCTGATAAACCTGACTTGAGAAACCCTTTAATCATTCAAGATGCTACATCATTTTTTAACAATTCAGGCTTCGGATTATATGATTCAAAAGTTCAAAACGGTGAACAAATAAGAGCAATTGTAGCACCAAACGCAGGTGATAAAGCTCGTTCATTTTTTGATAAATTTGATGCTCATGCTAAAGCAGAAAATATGGGTGGAATTGCTTATGTTGCGTTTTCTTCAACAGGTGCAAAAGGTATTGCAAAATATTTCAGCGAAGAAAAACTTGCAGAACTTAAAGCTGTTTTCGGAGCCAACGAAGGTGACGCTGTTTTGTTTATGGGCGGTAACAAGAAACTGATTAACAAATTTGCCGGTAAAGTTCGCAATATGATAGGTGAAGAATTAGGCTTGTTTGATTATAATTCGTTCAAACTCTGCTGGATTGTAGATTTTCCGATGTATGAAGAAAACGAAGAAACCGGCGCAGTTGAATTTTCTCACAACCCGTTTTCAATGCCACAGGGCGGAATGGATGCTTTGTTAAACAAAAATCCTTTAGATATATTGGCTTATCAATATGATATGGTTTGTAACGGTGTCGAGCTTGCATCAGGCGCTGTCAGAAACCATAAACCGGAAATTATGTACAAAGCATTTGAAATTGCCGGATATGACAACTCAGTGGTTGATAATAAGTTCGGTGGTATGATAAACGCATTTAAATATGGCGCTCCACCGCACGCAGGCGCAGCTCCGGGAATTGATAGAACAATTATGCTTTTGCTTGATGAACCTATCATCAGAGATGTTATCATCTTCCCATTAAACGGTAAAGCGCAAGATTTGATGATGCAAGCTCCAAATACGGTAACGGAAAAACAACTTGAAGAATTGCATATCAAACTTGATATAAAAGAAAAATAATCTTAAAGCCTCGATAATCGAGGCTTTTTTTATTTTCTTATATCAAAAATTTCAAATGTATTATGTAAAAACTCTATCAAAGATTTATCACTTATCAACGATTCGCACATCTCATCGGTTGTGTTTTTATCGCTTTCAATCGGACGATATTTTTGCAAATAATATTCTTTTACGCCAAATTCTTTTAACGATTTTGCAATATCATATATATCTTCAACATTTAAAATTCTCGGATCACAAGTTGTACGGCATTCAAAATGTATACCGCTATCAATAAGGATTTTTAAGCTCTCGATTATGTTTTCAATTTTATCAAAACAACCTGTTGCTTTTTTATATTTTTGAGCATCAAACGGAGCTTTTATATCTAAACCTACCCAATCTAGCTTGTTTACAACTTTTTTAAGCATAATCGGATTAAAACCACCCGTATGAAGACCAACTTCATAACCTAAACTTTTAACTTCATCAATTGCTTTATCCAAGCCTTCTTGAACCAGAGGCTCACCTCCGGAAAAAACAACGGCATCTAAAACTTTTTTTCTTCTTTGCAAAAAACATTTTAAGGTTTCAAAAGTCCAACCGCTTTCAGATGCGCCACCAATTTTTTGTAAACTTAAGTTGTAGCAAAACGGACATCTCCACGGACATCCTTGCATAAAAACAACCGCAGCCATCTTATTTGGAAAATCGACGATGCTGAATTGCTCAACATCGCCGATTGTAATAGGATTTAAACTATCCATAAAAAACTACTCTGCAGCCATTGCCAAGTTTTGATTCATGCCACAAACAGCTTTTTCTTCTTTGAAGCAAACTCTGGTATAATATTCAGATTTCTTACCTTTGTTAAATTCAGAAACCGGACGATGATAACCCATAACACGGGTCCAAATTTCACAAGGTTGTCTTTCAGAATCTGCTAATTTGATATCATTTATATCTATTACATTGGTCATTATATATTCTCCTAAATAAATTTTGTTATGGGTTATTAAGCTACATTTTCTTGTTTGGCTTTTAAGGCCTTAATTTTCTCTGCTTTTTTCTCTTCGTCACAAAGTGGGCAGAATTTATGTTCACCTGATAAGTAGCCGTGTTTCGGACATACTGAAAAGGTAGGAGTAATAGTAATATATGGTAAGCGATAATTTGTTAAAACGCGTTTAACTAAATCACGACAAACCTTAGCCGATGATATACGTTGGCCCATATAAAGGTGTAAAACCGTTCCACCTGTATATTTTGTTTGCAATTCAGATTGCAACTCAAGAGCCTCAAACGGATCATCAGTAAAGCCAACCGGAAGTTGAGAAGAGTTTGTATAGTATGGATCTTCTTTAGTACCGGCTTGAATAATATCTTTATATCTTTTCTTATCTTCACGAGCAAAACGATATGTAGCACTTTCAGCAGGTGTTGCTTCCAAGTTATACATATGTCCTGTTTCTTCTTGGATTTTAACCATCTTCTCTCTGATATAATCTAAGAACTTAACAGCAAATGCTTGTCCCCATTCGTCAGAAATGTTGTGTTCATCATTTGTGTAGTTTCTTATCATTTCATTGATACCATTAACACCAATGGTAGAAAAGTGATTACGAAGTGTTCCTAAATAACGTTTTGTAAATGGGAACAAACCGTTCTGAATGAGTCTTTCGATAACTTTACGTTTAATTTCAAGTGATGTTCTTGCAATGTTCATCAATTCATCAACACGGCCGAAAAGACCAGCTTCATCGCCTTTATATACATATCCCAAACGAGCACAGTTAAATGTTACAACACCAACTGAACCTGTTTGTTCTGCAGAACCGAATAAACCGTTACCTTTTGCAAGCAATTCACGCAAATCAAGTTGCAAACGACAACACATTGAGCGAATTTGTCCCGGTTTTAAAACCGAATTTAAGAAGTTTTGGAAATAAGGCAAGCCATATTTTGCTGTCATTTCAAATAACAACAATGTGTTTTCATCTTCCCAAGGAAAATCCCATGTCATGTTATATGTCGGAATCGGGAATGTAAACGGACGACCCTTAATATCACCTTTCATCATAACCGTGATATAGGCCTTATTGATCATTGCCATTTCTTCTTTTAAGTCACCATATGTAAATGGTTGTTCAACACCTGCAATAATCGGATGTTTATCTCTCAAATCTTCAGGACATACCCAGTCAAAAGTAAAGTTTGTAAATGGTGTTTGAGAACCCCAACGAGAAGGAACATTCAAATTATAAATGAGTTCTTGCATAGATTGTTCAACTTGCTCATAAGTTAAACCATCTTTACGAATATAAGGAGCCAAATATGTATCAACCGATGAAAAAGCTTGTGCACCGGCCCACTCATTTTGTAATGTGCCCATAAAGTTTACCATTTGACCGATAGCTGCTGATAAATGCTTAGCCGGACCGGCTTCTGTTTTACCCGGAACACCGTTAAAACCTTCATGCAACAAGTTCTTTAATGACCATCCCGCACAATATGCAGCAAGCATATCCAAATCATGAATATGAATATCACCGTTTCTGTGAGCTTCACCAACTTCTGCAGGATACACATGACTTAACCAATAGTTAGCGGTAACTTTACCTGAAACGTTCAGGATTAAACCACCATTAGAATATCCTTGGTTAGCATTTGCATTAACACGCCAGTCTAATTTTTCCAAATATTCATTAATAGAGCTTTCAACATCTACCATGATCTTTCTGTCAGAACGCATACGATTACGCTGATCGCGGTATAAAATATAAGCTTTTGCCGTATTAAAATAGTTGTCAGAAATTAAAACTTGTTCCACAATATCTTGAATTTGTTCAATGGTAGGAAGCGATTCGCTAAACTTGTGCTCCATAACCTTTAAAACTTTCGCAGTTAACAACCACGATTCTTGGTCACCAAACTCACCGGTTGATGTTCCAGCTTTCAAAATAGCATTATAAATTTTGCTAGAATCAAAAGGAGCGAGTGTACCATCTCTTTTTGTAACCTGATCAATGCTTACATTATCATTTTTAACATTAGGCATTTCGTATTTATGTTCTGACATTTATGCTTTTTCCTTATATTCTCTTTGTTTATCTTATATTGTTCTTGTAATTTAGCATCAGTTGCTAGTTGATATACAATATATAGTATTAAATAAAAGTAAATAAACTATATATTGTATGCACAAAAAATTTTTTTACTAATGATATTGTGATTTTACTTTCGAATTTCATAATGCAAAAATCTGCATAGCTGTTCAAGATAAAAATGTTAATAAAAACAAAAAAACTTCTATCTCATTATAAATAGGCATATTTTTTTTTACACAACGTGGATAAATTCTTTAACGAGACAAAAATAACGTAAAATCAATAAGATAATTCTAATTGATTGATATTGTATGACAAAAAAAATTATCCACACAACTTTAGATGAGTCTTAGGCTGAAAAATGAACTTTTTAAGTGTGTTTTTAATAAAAATCGAGTCGTAAATAATAAAAATATCTGCTATTACAATTTAAAATACCAAAATAAAGCCATTTGGTCAGTAGCACCTCGTTTATCTGCTATAGTACACACCTTTGTAGCTCTTGCTACCGAGAAAGGTGCAGGATAGTTTTTATCACCTGTTATTGCAAAATTTTCGGTTGCAGTTTTCCAATCGTATCCACCTGTCGATGGTGCTCCTCCCCAAAAATCACCACCCATGCCGTATAAATCTGTTCCCCAATCTGCTGTTAACATGGTTACACAAACATCTTTTGGTATGTTGTTCATTGATATCATAAAAATATTATCTGATTTTACAATTTCACTCCCCAAATAAGTTTTTGAAAAAGAAATCTGACCACCCCAAAAATGCTCAGGATAGTCAGAATCTTTAGTTTTATACATTTCTGAAGGAACCAGACCCATCTTTTTTATATTTTCATTATTTAATCCGTCTGTTGTTCCTTGCACACCAAAAGACGCTTGAATATTTGCTATAATATGTGTCATTTGATCGGAAAATTTATTTACCTTATATTTATGCATGGCTTTAGAATAACCGGCTATACCTCCAACGGATAAGACACCGATGATGGCCAAAACACCAAGCATTTCTACCATAGAACGACCACTTTGGTTCATATTTTCCTTTATCCTTATATTCAAAATAAAAACCCACTTTATAAAAAGCGGGCGGATGTTCGAAAACCGTATAATCGCAAACGGCTTGGCTTATTCAAGCCTTACGCTCTTATTTAGCCGACATCCGTCCACATAAAGACTAATGTCGGCATAATTATTTTTAGTCGTTTATGCTTGACGACTGCGATTATGAAGGGTTTCGACGCCCTAGGTACAAAAACCTTGCACCCGAACAAAAGACTAAAAGAAAAAAATATTAAAGTAAAGAATATTTTTGTTTTTGCTTAAATTTTTACTTGCAATAATGTAAATAAACGTGTATAAACTGTCTGTTCAACTGGTGGTTTGGGCTAAAAAGGCATGCCTAACCGCTTTAATTATAATCCAATTTATAAAAGGAAGGATTTAAAATGCCAAAACTAAAAACAAAAAGTGCCGCAAAGAAACGCTTTAGCGTTACCGGAACCGGCAAATTAAAAAGAAACTATGCATTTAAGAGACACTGCCTCTTCTGCAAATCTCCGAAAATGAAAAGACAAGCTCGTGGCTCTCTGTTGTTAAGCGAGTCAGATGTTCAAATTGTTAAAAAGTTTTTACCGTATTTGTAAGGAGGATAAGATATGTCACGTGTTAAAAGAGGTATGACCGCTCACGCTCGCCATAAAAAAATTCTTGATATGGCTAAAGGTTATAGAGGTCGTAATAAAAATGTATTCAGAGTTGCTGTTGAAAAAGTTGAAAAAGGTTTGCAATATGCATACCGCGATCGTAGAGCAAAGAAAAGAAGTTTCAGAGCTTTATGGATTCAACGTATCAATGCTGCTACTCGTCTTCATGATATGACTTATTCACGATTTATCAGCGGGCTCAATAAGGCCGGCATTGAACTTGATCGTAAAGTTCTCGCTGATATCGCTTTAAAAGAGCCCCAAGCTTTTGCTAAACTGGTAGATTCTGCCAAAGCGGCTCTTAACAAATAAGTAAGACAAAAATTTTAGTAAGAAGAGTCCTCTTGGCAAACCAAGATGACTCTTTTTACATATAAAGGTTAGAAAAATGGAAGATTTAGAAAGTTTAAAAACACAAATATTAAGCAAAATCACGGTTGCTGACAATGTTAAAACTCTTGAAGATATCAGAATTTCTTCAATGGGTAAAAAAGGTATTATTACCGAACAAATGAAAAATTTGGGAACACTTCCTTTAGAACAAAAAATCGAAATGGGTAAAAAACTCAATGTCGTAAAATCTGAAATTGAGCAAGCTCTTGTTACACAAAAAGAAATTTTGGAAGCAAAAGAATTAAACGAAAAACTTAAAAAAGAAACTCTTGATATAACGTTACCTGTAAGACCTGAAAATCAGGGACGTATTCATCCCGTTTCAAAAATTTATGAAGAAGTAGTGGCAATTTTCGGACAGATGGGTTTTGAGGTTGCTGAAGGTCCTGATATTGAAGATCAGTTTCACAACTTTAACGCTTTAAATATGCCACACAACCACCCTGCACGTCAAATGCAAGACACTTTCTATCTTCCAAATACAAAAGATGACAAGTTTGATATGGACAGTTCTTATGTTTTGCGTACTCACACTTCCGGTATACAAATAAGAACCATGGAAAGCAAAAAGCCTCCGATTCGCATCATTGCACCGGGCAGAACTTATCGCTCAGATTATGACGCCACTCATACTCCGATGTTCCATCAGGTAGAAGGTTTGGTTATTGATAAACACACAACAATGGCTCATTTAAAAGGTTGCTTGTATGACTTTGTGAAAACCTTTTTCGAACTTGATGAAATTCCGGTTCGTTATCGTCCGTCACACTTTCCATTTACAGAACCATCTGCAGAAATGGATATCGGTTGTTTGAAAACAAAAACAGAACTTAAAGTCGGAGCCGGAAACGATTGGCTAGAAATTTTAGGCTGCGGCATGGTTCATCCTAACGTATTAAGAGCCGGAGGTATTGATCCTGATGAATATCAAGGATTCGCTTTTGGTGTCGGTATAGACAGACTTGCTATGTTAAAATATGGTATACCTGATTTAAGAACTTTTTTTGAATCTGATATTCGTTGGATAAAAAATTACGGATTCGCACCGCTTGATTTTTCTTCATTAACAGGAGGATTAAGCAACAATGGAGGACAAACTCGATGAAATTCACATTATCATGGTTAAAAGAGCATTTAGATACAAATGCTGATTTAAATACAATTGTAGAAACATTAACAAAGATCGGCTTAGAGGTTGAAGAAGTTATTAATCCGGCGGAAAATCTTAAAGGATTTATAACAGCCAGAGCTGAAAATGTTACCATGCATCCCGATTCGGATCATTTACATTTGCTAAGCGTCAACACGGGTACAGAACATTTACAAGTTGTATGCGGAGCTCCAAACGTAAAAGAAGGTATGATAGGAATTTTTGCTCCGGTGGGCACATTGATACCTTGTTATAACGAAACTTTAAAAGTAGGAAAAATAAGAGGTATTGAAAGTTTTGGAATGATGTGTTCCGAAAAAGAACTTGGTATTGGCCAAGATCATAGCGGTATTATCGAACTTGATAAAAACACCGCAATCGGTGTTGATGCTGCATCGGTTTTAAACTTTGATCCTGTCGTAGAAGTTGCAATCACACCAAACAGAGCAGAATGTTTGGGCGTTAGGGGAATTGCAAGAGATCTGGCTGCAGCAGGTATAGGCACTTTAAAACCTTTAAACATTAAACAAACCTCTGCTACAATAAAAAGTCCGATTACAATTAATGTAGAATGTTCAGACGCTTGCCCTGTATATGTCGGACGATATATAAAAGGCGTAAATAATAAGGCTCAAACACCAAAATGGATGAAAGATCGCTTAACAGCTATCGGTCTTCGCTCCATTTCTCCGCTTGTTGATATAACAAACTATATCAATTACGATTTAGCCCGTCCCCTACACGTTTTTGATGCAGATAAACTTTGTGGTAATATCAACGTGCGTATGGCAAACGAAAATGAAAAATTTGTATCCTTAGAAGAAAAAGAATATACCTTAGACACTCTTTCTTTAGGTATTTGTGATGATGAAGGCATACAATGTTTAGGTGGTATTATGGGTGGCTTAAACAAAGGTTGCTCGGAAGATACGGTAAATGTGTTTTTAGAAAGCGCCTTATTTAAGCCTTCGGTAATTGCCAGAACCGGACGTAAATTTGCCATTGAATCAGATTCAAGATATCGTTATGAACGTTGGGTGGATCCTAAATCAAACATTTTAGGTTCAGATTATGCAACATCACTTATTTTAGAAATATGTGGTGGTCAAGCATCAGAGCAAATTGTATGTGGTTCGGAAGATATTAAAACAAATGTTGCACACATTCGCCCATCTCGATTAAAAGATTTTATCGGTATTGAAGTAAGTCAAGATAAGATATTGGAAATCTTAAATAACTTAGGTTTTGAAACATCTGTGGAAGAAGATAAAATTAAGGCAACATCTCCATCATGGAGAGGTGATATTGAAGGAGAACATGATCTGGTTGAAGAAGTTGTTCGTATGATAGGTTTAGATAAAATTCCGGCCATCAGCTTGCCGACCGAAAACTTACCGAAACAAATTTTAAATCAGACACAAACAAATGTTGTTACCATAAAACATGAACTTGCATCAAGAGGTATGCTTGAAACTGTTACATGGAGCTTTACTTCTTCTAAAACTGCTAAAGATTTTATGAAAACAAATCAGCAAGATGTTGTTTTATTGCAAAACCCGATAGCTTCAGATTTAGATCAAATGCGCCCAAGTATTTTACCTAATTTGTTAATTGGGGTAAAAAATAATATCACCAAAGGATATTCTGATGTTTCTATTTTTGAAGTCGGTCCGGAGTTTTACGGAAGAAATCCGAAAGAACAACTAACTGTTGCAAGCGGTATAAGAGTGGGACAAACATCTAAAAAAGATTGGACAGGCACATCTCGCAACTTTGATATTTATGATGTAAAAGCAGATGCAATTGCCGTTATTGCTGCCGCAAAAGGTCCGTTTGAAAACCTGCAAATATGTCGCGATGCGCCATCATATTATCATCCGGGAAGAAGCGGTTCTATGAGATTAGGTAAAAATGTGTTAGCATATTTTGGCGAACTTCATCCTGCCATTTCCAAAAAATTTGGTATCAAAGGCAGAGTTGTTGCTTTTGAAGTTTACCTTGATAACATTCCGTTGCCCAGAAACAATTCGGATAAATCTAAAAAGAAATTGGAACTTTTCAGCTTCCAACCTCTTGATAAAGATTTGGCTTTTGTAGTTGATAAAAATATTGATGCCAGCAATATTTTAGCTGCCGCTAAAAATGCTGACAGGAATTTAATTACCGATGTTCGTATTTTTGATATTTATGAAGGTGAAAATTTGCCTGAAAATAAAAAATCGGTAGCATTAAGTGTTACCTTCCAACCGAAAGAGCAAACCTTTACAGATAAAGATATTGAAAATTTGATGAATAAAGTAATTGTTGAAGTCGGCAAAAAAACCGGCGGAGAATTAAGAAATTAAGGAAGAAAAAAATGGCTTTAAAAACTAACAGAAAAACCGATTATCCTAAATGGTATCAATGTGTTGTATCCGAAGCTGATATGGCAGAAAACTCTGTTTCTCCGGGGTGTATGGTTATCAAACCTTGGGGATACGGTATATGGGAAAGAATACGTGATATTATGGATGTTAAATTTAAAGAAACAGATCATGAAAATGCATATTTTCCGATGTTTATTCCTATTTCTTTTTTCAGAAAAGAGGCTGAACACGTTGAAGGTTTTGCTAAAGAAATGGCTGTTGTTACACATTCTCGTTTAAGTATGCAAGATGGTCAGCTTATGCCGGATTCCGAGCTTGATGAACCTTTAATTGTGCGTCCGACCAGTGAAACCATTATTGCCGATTCTTTTTCCAAATGGGTAAAATCTTATCGCGATTTACCTGTTATGATAAATCAATGGGCAAATGTTGTACGTTGGGAAATGCGCCCTCGCCTGTTTTTAAGAACAAGAGAGTTTTTGTGGCAAGAAGGTCATACTGCACACTCTAATGAAAAAGAAGCCGTTGCAGAAACAATCCAAATGCTTGAAGTTTATCGTCAAACCGCTGAAGATTGCTTGGCTATGCCAGTAATTGTCGGTAAAAAACCGGAATATGATAAGTTTCCGGGAGCTGTTGACACATATTGCATTGAAGCAATGATGCAAGATGGTAAAGCTTTACAAGCAGGAACATCTCACTACTTAGGGCAAAATTTTGCAAAATCTGCAAACATATCTTTTATAAACAAAGAAAACAAACCGGAATTTGCCTATACAACATCTTGGGGGGTATCAACTCGTTTAATCGGTGGTGTTATAATGACGCACGCAGATGACGAAGGCTTGGTTGTTCCTCCGATGATTGCGCCATATCAAATTGTTTTTGTTCCGGTTATAAAAAAGCAAGAAGACGAACAAGAAGTTATGTCTTATATAAATATGGTAGCAAATGAGATAAAATCTAAAACAGCCTTTGGCGAAAAAATCAGAATAAAAATTGATAAACGCAATAAACAAAGCGTTGATAAATTCTGGGAATGGAGCAGAAAAGGTGCTCCGGTTGTTGTAGAAGTTGGTTTAAGAGATGTTCAAAATCAGGGCTTAATGGTTAAAGAACGTATTAAATTAGGCACTCCCGAAGGAAAAGAAATTATCTCTTATACTGATTTTGTTGCAGGCGTTTCAAATCGCTTAGAAAACATTCAAAAGAAAATGTTTGAAAAAGCAAAAACTCGTATGGAAGAAAATGTCAGAACAGATATAAAAACTCCTGAAGAATTTAAGGCATATTTTTCAAACGCAAACGAGTGGATTGAAGATGGTACAGCCGGAAAAGTTGCCTTTGTAAAAGGAAAATGGTGTGGAGATGCTTCAACCGAAGAGCTTTTAAAAGAACTCAAAATTACTATCCGTTGTTTACCTTTAGAACAAAGCGGCACAACCGGAAAATGTTTGCTTACCGGCAAAGATGCAACTTTAGATGTTATTTATGCCAGAACATATTAAAGATAAACCGCCGAAACAATCGGCGGTTTTTCAAAAGAGGGAAGAAAATCTTCCCTCTTTTTTATATCATATTCTTAACAGCTTCTAATGCTTGTTCAAGTTTTGTAGCATCAGGACCGCCGGCTTGAGCCATGTCAGGTCTTCCGCCACCACCCTTGCCTCCGACAACAGCAGATGCAACTCTAACTAATTCAACGGCTGAATATTTATCTGTTAAATCAGGCGTAACACCAACCACAATTGATGCTTTATCATCTTTATCAGATGCCAAAACCACAACACCGGAACCGATTGTTTGATTAATTTCATCGATAAAAGCTTTTAATTCTTTCGGATGAACACCGCTTACAATTTTGCTTACAAATTTCACGCCATTTACGGTGCCTATCTTATCTTGATTATCGGCACTTTTATTGCTAACAAACGATTTTTTTAAGTTAAAGATATCAGCTTCGAGCTTTTTCTTTTCTTCCAATAAATTGTTTATTCTTGCTTCTAAATCATTAACATTTGTTTTAAGCAAATTGCATACATCATGAAGTTTATTTTCAATCCCTTGAACAAACTTTTCTGCACCTCTTCCTGTTACACATTCAATACGTCTTACGCCGGCACCGACAGCAGATTCTGAAACAATGTTAAAGTATCCTATATCTCCGGTATTATTAACATGTGTTCCACCGCAAAGTTCTGAAGAATATACAACACCGTCTTTTTGCATTTTAACAACACGAACATCATCAGCATATTTTTCGCCAAACAAAGCCATAGCACCGGAAGTTACAGCTTCTTCTTTGTTCATAATTACGGTATTGACTTCATAATTTTTTCTGATAGCAGCATTTACCATATCTTCAACTTGCAAAATTTCTTCTGCCGTAATTTGTTTATGATGAGAAACGTCAAAACGCATTCTGTCCGGTCCGACCAAAGAACCTTTTTGCGCAATATGATCACCCAAAACCGTACGCAAAGCCTTATGAACCAAATGCGTAACCGAATGGTTTGCTCTGGTTTGATTTCGTGTTTTTTCATCAACTTCAAATTCGGCAATTTGTTGTTTTTTAACAACACCTTTTACAAGTTTACAAACATGAACAATAAGACCGTCAAGTTTTTTCTTGGTGTCAAGAACTTCGACTTCAAAATCTTTATTTGAGATTTTTCCGATATCGCCAACCTGACCACCGCATTCGCCATAAAAAGTTGATTGGTTAGAAACCAAATAAAATTCACCGTCTTTAACTTCTTCAACTTCTTTTCCGTCTTGAACCAAAGCCAAAATCAAAGCATCGGTTTTTAAGCTGTTATAACCTAAAAACTCTGTTACGCCCAATTTTTCTTGCAGTTCAAACCAAATTTTTTCAACACCGGCATCACCAGATCCGGCCCAGTTTTTACGTGCTTCGGCTTTTTGTCTTTCCATAGCTTCATTAAAACCTTTGGTATCAACTTTAATGTTTTTAAGTTTTAATGCATCTTCGGTCAAATCAAGCGGAAAACCATATGTATCATAAAGTTTGAAAGCTGTTTGTCCGTTAAGCTCATCACCTTCTTTTAAGCCTGTTGTTTCTTCTTCAAGAAGTTTCAATCCGTTTGATAACGTACGACCAAAACGAGTTTCTTCAGCTTTTATAGTTTCTCTGATTAAAGCTTCATGACGATAAAGTTCAGGATAAGTTTCGCCCATTTCACGTTGCAAAGACGGCAATAACTTATACATCATCGGTTCATGAACGCCTAACATATAAATATGACGCATTGCTCTGCGCATAATACGACGCAAGACATATCCTCTGCCTTCATTAGACGGCAACACACCATCTGCAATCAAAAACGAAGCTGAGCGCAAATGATCGGCAATTACATTGTACGATGAAGCAAAATTAGGATTTTCGACATCTGTCCCTGTAAATTTGCAAACATCTGCTATTAAATTTTTAAACAAATCAATTTCATAATTTGAATGAACACCTTGCAAAATTGCAGATATACGTTCCAAACCCATACCTGTATCTATACACTTTTGTTTCAATTCAACACGTGTTCCGTCAGGTAAATCTTCAAATTCATCAAACACTAAGTTCCAAATTTCAATCCAACGATCACCATCTTCTTCAGGTGTTCCCGGAAGTCCGCCCCAAACATCAGGCCCATGGTCATAAAAAATTTCGGAACAATATCCGCAAGGACCGGTATCTCCCATCTGCCAAAAATTATCTTTTGTAGCAATACCAATAATTCTGTCATCCGGAAGGCCTGAAATTTTCTTCCATAAATTGCGTGCCACATCATCAGTATGGAACACTGTTACAGCCAATTTTTCTTTCGGTAAACAAAACTCTTTAGTTACCAGTTCCCAAGCATATTTAATGGCTTCTTCCTTAAAATAGTCACCAAAAGAGAAGTTTCCGAGCATTTCAAAAAACGTGTGGTGACGAACGTCATATCCAACGCTGTCAAGGTCATTATGTTTTCCACCGGCACGAACAGATTTTTGGGAAGAAACCGCTCGTTTATAATCACGAGTTTCATTGCCGGTAAAAATGTTCTTAAATTGAACCATTCCGGAATTGGTAAACATCAAAGTCGGATCATTATCCGGCACCAATGAAGATGACGGTATAATTTTATGATCATTTTTAGCAAAATAATCCAAAAAAGTTTTTCTTATTTGTTTTACACTAGTAGTCATTTTTTCTTCCCAAAAAATTGTTATCTTTTTAGCCGTTTTAAGATAAAGCAATCTTCCGGTAAAGTCTAGCAAAATTTTAAAATATCTTTACATCATTCGAGTTTTATTTTATATTCATCTCAAATACGAAAATTTCGTATTTAGGGCGTCTAAACCCTTTCATAGGTAGTCTGATAGCATAATGACTATAAATAATATGCCGACTTCTGTCATATAGGCGGATGTCGGTTGAATAAGGCTCAAAGTCAAATAGACCGAGCTGTTTTACCTATGAACGGTTTTAGAACATCCGCCCGCTTTTTTACAAAAGTCGGGTTTTTGTTTTTAAGACAAAGATGGAGAAAAATATGAATCAAAGTGGCCGTTCGATGGTAGAAATGCTTGGAGTACTTGCGATAATTGGAGTTTTAAGTGTCGGTGGCATTGCCGGATATTCAAGCGCAATGTATAAATTTAAGATTAATAAAACTATTGAATACATATATCATGTTGCACAAAACTTAAAAAATCTCTGCGCAAATGATGCTTGTGAAACATCATTAATGTGTAGCCAAGATAACTATGCTCCTTATCAAAGAGAAGGATGTTCTGCTTTAAAAAAATTAAATTTAGTCCCCGATGATATGTGGAATCAAACCGCCGAATATCTTGTTACACCTTTCAACACCCCTGTTAATATAAGTTTTAGCTCTGAAACAATAAGTTTTTTATATCGTAATGTTCCTAAAGATCTTTGTATTGCCTTAAGTTCCTTTAACCATGAATTCTTTATATCTGGCACAAAATATTTTTCTATAGTTCCAAGCCTCTACTCTTGCAGTGCTTATTCAAAAGAATATGGTGCTGAAAGTGAAGCTCCTGAAGAATATTGGCAACCTTTATCTTTTGAAAAAATATCAGAATGTTGTGAATATGAATATAAAGAACTACTTTTAGTATTTTAATCTTAATTCAAATATGCAATTCCTATATTCAGATATGTAGCAAACAAAAGCCATAAAAGATACGGATATTGTAAATTTCCGGCAGTTTTATTGATGATTTTAAACTGTTCTATCATCTTATAAACAGTCCATATCATTAACACCATAACCACAAATGCCGGAGCGTAAAAACCCATACCGAAAAACAAATATGACCAAAGCATCTGCAAAAACAATTGGCCTAAGAACAATAAATTTGCGCTTTGAACTTTCATTGTATCAGCTGAATTTAACACAATATAATAAGATATAATCATCAAAGTGTATAAAACCGACCAAACCGGCGCAAAAACATAATCAGGAGGTGAAAACAGTGGCATAATCAAACTCGGATAAAATGTCATCATTGCCTGAGCCGAAAAAAACGCAGCAACAACAGCTGTTACACCAACTGTTGCAAAACTATATAAAAAACGCAAAAATTTATTCATGTTCTTTCTCCTTTGTATAGCAAATATGACTTGATTAAAAAAAATCAAGTATATTAATATAAACTATTGCTTTTTGTCAAAAAACGTGTATTATTGACAATAAATAAAAATAAGCGAGGGTACAAATGGCTAAAAACACGAAAGCTCAAACAACATTAAAATTTATCGGTGGTGTTAATAAAGATCGTATCGGCGGAAATTGCTCCGTTATTGAACATACTGATTCAAAAGGTAAAACTGATATTGTTATGGTTGATTTAGGCTCAATGTTCACACCATATGAAACAGGTTTTGTTGCTGCCTTTCCTAATGTTGATGAATATTTTGACAGAACAGATCCTGTTACAAAAGAAGAATTTAAAGCTTCAAAACCCGTAAAAGCTATGCTTATCACTCATGCCCATGAAGATCATATCGGCGCTTTGGTAAACTATGTCAGAATGGGTTATAAACTCCCTCCTATCAAAACCAGCGGGTTTACTCGTAACTTCATAAGGCTTGCTTTCAAACAACAAGGTATTATGTCGCCTGAAATAGAAAAAATTAATGCAAATGAAACTATAAAAATCAGCGATAATATGGAAATAAGAGCCGTAGATGTCAGTCACAGCATTGTTGATTCTTTAGGATTTTGTATTGCTACTTATGACAACGGCAAACCTTGTGCGGCTATTGTAAATAACGGCGATTTTTTAACTGAAGAAGAAATGCCGGTCGGTAAATCTTTTAATAAAGGAAATTATATAGAAACGCTAAAATCTGCTAAATGCCCGATTATAATGTGCTTAGATTCTACATCTACTTCTCCTAACAGCAAAGAGCGTATCGGTTTTGAACAAGCTGTAGAAAATACATATAATACTGTTATGAAGCACTCAAATAAATCAATAATTATTTCTCCGGTAATTTCAAGAAGTGTTCAAAACATTGCTATAGATGTTGAAGTTGCCAGAAAACTCGGAACAAAAATCTGTTTAGACGGCAAGTGGTTATCTTTGGTTAAAGACACTCTTACTTTAAGCGGTTATAAAGATTTTGATGATGTTATCTATAAAGGAACATTAAAAGGATACTTAAGCGATAAAACCATCAATAAGAAATACGTAGTTTGCACCGGTGCTTTTGCGCAAGGTATGGAAAATTATGAATATAACTTAGGTTTTGATGATATATCGCCGATTCCTCTAGCTGCAGCAACAAAAATGGCTCTTGATATTCACCCATATTTAAAAATAAACCAAGATGTTTTAGTTTTATCACGTCAACGCATTATTGATGAAATAAATGGTAAAACCGGACCAAAAATGTTACAAATGATGGCAGCACAAGGGGCAACAGTTGTGATGAGCCCATCAGGAAAACCTGTTGGAAATTTTGAAGAAGTTCGCATGCAAGATTCAGGTCATGCCAATGCGACCGCAATCAAAAACCTTATGAAAGATGTTAAAGAAGCTGTTACAAATGTGGTTGTCATCCCAATACACGGAAATCCGGCTCAATGTGCAGACACCAAAAAAATCATGGATGAAATAAGTGTTGAAACACATATTGTCGGAAACAAAGAAGGTATACATATTTCTGACGGAAAAATTTCGGATATTGAACCAAAATGCACTCCTCTTACATGGTTTGCAGCTCGTCAAATCAGCCCTAATCCTTTTTCTGAAAGAGATGTCCCTCTTGACGGTATAACAGAATATTGGGAAGTTACCGAACAATATGAACCTGTTTGCAAAATTTGTGAAATTGATAATACACAAAAACAAGCTCCTTTACCAAGAGAACATTCTGCAAATGTAAGAGATTTAGAAAAAGCAGAAAGAATGCCAACTCGCGAAAAAATAAAGAAAAGAAAAAACAGAAAAGATATGAGTGTGGTTGAAATGACCGAAAGAAAAAAAGGACGAAGAAGATAATTTCCATTTAATATAAAAAACTGCTTAACTTTTGAAAGTTAAGCAGTTTTTTTGTAACAAACGATAAACTAATCATCCATAATAGGATCATCATTTCCGATCATTTCAGTTGTAAGGTGTCCGGCATCTGCTCTGATTTTATTTTCAATTTCTTCTGCAACGCTCGGATTGTCTCTTAAAAAGAGTTTAGCATTTTCACGACCTTGCCCAAGTTTATCTCCTTTATAAGAGAACCATGCACCGGCTTTTTCAACAATTCCGGCTTTAACACCTAAGTCAATAAGCTCACCTGTTTTAGAAATTCCCTCACCGTACATAATGTCAAAATCAACAGTTTTAAACGGAGGAGCAACTTTGTTTTTAACAATTTTAACTCTGGTTTGAGAGCCGATAACATCTTCTTTATCTTTAATTGCGCCGATTCGTCTGATATCCATACGCACAGAAGCGTAAAACTTCAAAGCATTACCACCTGTAGTTGTTTCCGGATTTCCAAACATCACACCGATTTTCATACGAATTTGGTTAATAAAGATAATCAAAGTGTTAGAGCGAGAAACGGTTGAAGTAAGCTTTCTTAAAGCTTGGCTCATCAAACGAGCTTGTAAACCCATGTGAGAATCTCCCATTTCACCTTCAAGCTCAGCCTTAGGAACAAGGGCTGCAACAGAGTCTACAACCAAGACATCAATTGCGCCTGAGCGAACCAATGTGTCAGCAATTTCTAAAGCTTGTTCACCGGCATCAGGTTGTGATATAAGTAAATTATCAATATCAACACCAATCTTTTTAGCATATGATGGATCCAAAGCATGCTCAGCGTCAATAAAAGCACATGTTCCGCCTGTTTTTTGTGCTTGCGCAATCACACTTAAAGCCAGTGTTGTTTTACCTGAACTTTCAGGTCCGTAAATTTCAATAATACGACCTTTAGGAAGTCCACCGATACCAAGAGCAATGTCGATACCCAAAGAACCTGTGGAAATGGCTTCAATATCAATATTGGTATTTTGACCAAGACGCATAATTGAACCTTTTCCGAAAGCTCTTTCAATTTGGCTCAATGCCGCATCTAACGCTTTATCTTTTTCCATATTATACTCACTTTCACAAAATTGTTATTATATCTATATAATGTTATGTTCTATTTTTGTTCTAATTGCAAGAACTTTTTTTATTTTATTATTTATTTGGTTTTCCACCGGCAATAATCTTGTTCAAATTTCTTCTGTCAAGCTCTCTATACTCTTGAATAGCTGCTGTTACAACGGCACCGAATATAACAGCGGCCCAATATAGATACATCCAAATAAGCATCAGCGGAACAACAGCAACAGCACCATATAAAGTTTTATATACATTGTTTTTAAGCATAAATAAAGAAAATCCGTTTCTTAATATCCAGAACAAAAACATTGCAACCAACGCACCTAACAAAGCATTAAATAAACCAACCTTTTTATTAGGAACAAAAATATAAACACCTGTTAAAACAACCCACGTCAAAACAAACGGTAAAATACTGCCTAAAATGACACTTAACTTAGGAACAGATTGCAAAACATCATTAAATGCCACATAACTTTTTAAGGAAAAAGCTGTTCCCAAGAGCAAAGGACCCAATGTTATAACCGTCCAATATAGGGTAATTTTTGTCGTAATTCGGCGAGGTCTGCTCACTTTAAAAATAAAATTAAAACTATTTTCGATGGTAGATAAAAGCAAAATGGCAGTTAGAGCAATACCTATAACACCAATTGTTGTAAGCTTTGCGGTTGCATTGATAAACTCATTAAAATATACGCTTATATCAGCGCCGGCATCAGGCACAGCATAACTTACAATAAAATCTTGCACTTGCTGTCTTATTTCGGAAAAAACCGGAAACGCCGAAAAAATTGCCAAAGCAATTGCTAAAACCGGAACAAGAGCAATCAAAGATGTATAACTCAAAGAAGAAGCCACCCGTAAAACAGCATCATGTTGAGCTCTTTTGATTAAAAAATATAAAAACTTTTTCAAAATTTCTATGGTTTCAAGTATCTTAGTTTTCCCAAACATTCTATAAACTCACAAAAAATCATTTACAAACCTGAACAAATTAGGTAAAAACCTATTTAAGAGATAACTTATATCAATTTTTTATTAAACGCAAAGGAAATATGACATGAATACAATTACTCCTTTAATGAACGGTAAAAAGGGTTTGATTATGGGCTTGGCAAACGATAAATCCATCGCTTGGGGAATTGCTAAAGCACTAAACGTACACGGTGCGCAAATTGCCATCTCATATCAAAATGAAACCTTAGAAAAAAGGGTTATTCCTCTTGCTGAGCAACTCGACAATGAGCCTATGCTTATTAAATGTGATGTTACCGATTCGGCATCTGTTGAAGCTTGCTTTAAAGAATTAGGAGAAAAATGGGGAAAGATAGATTTTGTTGTTCACGCTATTGCTTTTTCTGATAAAGACCAATTAAAAGGAAGAACCATTGATACAACATTAGATAACTTTTTAAACACAATGCATATTTCTTGTTATTCATTCATTGAAACTTGCAGATGCGCTTCAAATATCATGAATGAAGGCGGTTCAATTGTTACCTTGTCTTATTTAGGTGCCGAAAGAGTTTTACCAAACTATAACATTATGGGTGTTGCAAAAGCAGCGTTGGAAGCTTCTGTTCGTTACGCCGCTGTTGATTTGGGTAAACAAGGTGTCAGAGTAAATGCAATTTCTGCCGGCCCGATTAAAACATTGGCTGCTTCCGGAATTGGAGATTTCAGAAAAATTTTACGTTGGAACGAATTAAACGCTCCGTTGTTGCGCAACGTTACTCAAGAGGAAGTCGGTGCTGCAGCTCTTGCCTTACTTTCTCCTTTGGGAATTGCCATTACCGGTGAAGTTTTACACGTCGATAACGGATATAACAAAATTGCCATGTTAAACATGGATAACGCTAGAGAAACTGCTCAAGTTTTAGCTGATTTCTAAAAACATAATCACAAAAAAGCCCGATAATGCAATATCGGGCTTTCAATTTGAAAGAAAAAAAATGATAAAAATTTCAGCATATATTGTTACTTTAAATGAAGAATTGCGTTTAGATAGAACTTTAAAGGCTGTCTCAAAAGTTGCCGATGAAATCATTATTATTGATAGTGGAAGCACAGATAAAACTGAAAAAATTGCAAAGAAACATAAAGCAAAATTTATGTTTCATAAATGGAAAAATATTTCATCTCAGAAAAATTTTGCGCAAAACAAATGCTCAAATGATTGGGTTTTATCTCTTGATTCTGATGAAGTTTTATCCGATGATTTGATACAAGAAATAAAACAAATCAAAAAAAATCCGACTGCAGATGCATATAAAGTAAAAATTTGCGATATGTTACCCGGTGATAAAAAACCTCGTTTGCTTGCAAAAACATACAATCAAGTCCGTTTATATAACAGAAAAAAAGCCAACATGCCTGATGATTTAACTCATGACAGGGTTGTTTTGGGAGATGATTGTCAAGTAGAACAATTAAAAGCAAAAGTTCATCACTATTCTTATGTAACATTAACTCAACTTTGGTTTAAGCTGAATATGTATACCGACGAACTGGTTAAAACCGCTTTAGAAAAAAACAAAAAATATTCCAAACTTCGTTTATATACAGAATTTCCTCGCCAATTTTTGGTATACTACTTTAAGCGTCGCTATTGTATGTATGGAACTTGCGGTTTTTGGATGGCAACATCATATGCATATTTTAGGTTTTTAAAAATTGCAAAATATTTTGAATATAAAGCATTAAATAAAAAGAACTAAAAATATCATCAGGGCATAATAAACAATAAAAGTCACCCCTCCGAGTGGAAAAAATAACACTGTCCCCCCCTATTTTGCCTAAAATCTCTATAAACTGTCACCCCTATTTTTTGCTTGCAATCGCTATACCGTCACCCCTCCGAACGAAGTGAGGTCAAGGGGTCTTCAAATTAATTAATCGGTAGATGCCTTGACCAAACCTTGCGGTTTGGAGGCATGACTATATTATATTTCCTTAACGGTTTAGAGGTATGACAGGGGGTGTTTTGCCAGTATAACACTTTAAATATTAAAAACCCCCTTGATAAACACACAAGGGGGTGTTGTATAATTAAATGTTATTGTGTTTGCAAATGACATTCCGTATATAAAGGACCGCCACATGTACCATCACTTGTTGATTTAATCATCTCTTCAGGCTTCACTTGGCCACCTAGTTCTTCACATGTGTCTTGCGATATTGGAGCTGTCGGAAGGTTTCCATCTTCATCCACTAACGGAGAAGAACCACCCGCACAGTTCTTTGTTTTCGTATCACATCTTGCAACATACTTACAATCTGAACTAACGTCTGGTATTGTGCCCGTTACCGGATATGTTACTCCTGATGTACCTTCAAGATAACATCCTTTATCGCTCAGATCCGGACAGACACAACTTCCCTGATAATATGTTGTATTACATCGTGAAATTGTATTACCACCTGTAGGGACATCTTTTCCTTTGTTTTTACACTCTGCTTCTGTTACATAACCATCCGGTGTTGTACATTTAGCATAATATTCACAGCCTTCAATACCCATACTTCCTGCATAGTAATACTCGCTACCCGCGGTCTTATTCTGATAATATCCTTGATCCTCTTTATCCGGACAGACACATTGTGTACCTTCTTTGTAATATTTACCTCCACATTCTGATATCAAACCATTCTGATCAGGCTCCTGTCCTGTCGGACAGTTAAGCTCTTCTGCCGTTTTTGCTCCTGTGATTGGAGATGTGTAATGAAAACATTTCTCTATACTGCATGGAGCATATGCATAACATGATGTTTCAGTCTTTGGTGATGAACCATAATGAGCGTATTCCATATAGAAGTACTCAGATAAACCAACATCACTTAAAGTTTTTACACCTCCCTCTGTTGGGTCTTCAGTAAAGTACTTACCACCACATTCTGTATATTCTTCACAAGGAACACTTTTTGTTTTATAATAGAAACAACCTTCAGGAACTTCACCATATTCAGATGTAACATTAATTACATTTTCACCAGGCGTTTGACCTGACAATATATGGCCTTCTTTGACTTTGGGACAACAACGTTCTATCCCATTACTTGATAATTTGCTTCCTTCACATTTTGTATAATAACAACCGATTTTTTCATCAAATGTTTCATCATCTTTATAATTTGGATAATGTTCACTTGTACTATCTGTAAAGCCTCTTGTTATGTCGTCTTCAAAACTTGCTTTATTTGCATATATTGTCTCATCGCTTTTTTTAGCTTGACAGCAATCACCACTGCTGAAATAATAATGACCACCACATTCACTATAACAATTTGCACTTTTTACACAAGGCGTAAAGTAACCACATACCTTATAACCAGAAGGAGGCAAATCTTGCTCAGTAAAATAGTCTGCGCATGGAGAATTTGGATCTATTGTTTTTTCACAATTTTGAAATATATAACATCCAACACCTGTATCGAGAGTGATATATCTACTCTCGAAGTTAACCCAAGAACTTCCCGTAGATATCATACACGTCGCGGATCTTTTATAATATTCAACTTCCTTACCAGCGTTTTGCAAATCTTTAACATATTCTTCACATCCATTTATACAATCGCTTGCGCAATATTCTTTTTCTGTTATAGGATCTATTGCCTTCTCACAATACTTACCGTCATAAGAGTTACACTTTGTTTTAGGTTCTTCCATACAATTTTCCGGTTTGCAATATTTCCTTATACCGCCAACATCATCAATTATTGTTGCTTCTTTACAAACTTGCCCTGATGGACATGCTGCTGGCACACACTCTCCGGTACAAGCAGATCTCTCGTTATAAAAGGTAGATTCTGTACATATATAACCCTCTTCACACTTATCTTCAGTTCCACACTTGCCATCGCAACGGATTCCTGCTTCACTTTCTGACAGCACCGTTCCAACGCACACTTCTTCTCCGGTACAAAAATCTGTCATTTCATCTATAGAGGCAGATGATAAACACTTCTCATTGCTATCTGGAGCTCTAAAATATGCATACACCAATGTAAAAGCTGGTCCCTCTTGTGCATTAGCACAGCCTGGAACAAGCTCTCCGGTAAACACTTGTAAATCTCCCGTTTCATCTGAACCGCATTTACCGGTTTCATTGTTACAATGCACAACATCTCCAGCCTCTATCTTTAGAGTAGGAATTCTTATTCCAGATTTAGATAATGGAGCTTCTAGAATACGTATTTCGCATCCTTCTGGTTTTCCTGCATTAAATGTTGTACATTTACAATCTGTGATATACTCTTTACCTCCACATTCTACACGCGTACCATCGAGAGTAGTACCAAACATTATTTGTTCTCCATTTTGTGTCAGATTCAAACATCTTTTACCATTTGCCATGCTAGAATCATCAACATCAGCCGTTTTCCAACCTGGAAAAGCATTCTCTTCGTTATCAGGTGTAGAATCGTAAACAATAGAAAAACTACCACCACAATCATATTCTTCACTCATACACTCATGCAGACGCACCTTTAAAATATCGTCACCAGCAATAATATGACACGGTCTTACCCAATAATACCCGTTATTTAACCAATATTCAGCTTCATTTTCACTATAAGTTTTACCTTTCCAATATCCTTCATCCTCTGCGTTCACCAGACCTTCTCGTACTGACCATTTATCACTTTCTTTCGGAGGTAAAACTATTTCACATATCCCTGAATCTTCACTATAACCTAGCTGATTTTTATTAATATTCATACATAAAGCAGGATTCACTTCACATCCCTCAAAATATCGCTTATTATCGATTGCTTTGCAATAGAAAGAGCCTACTGTCGTACCTTGTTCACCAATATCACCACTACAATATTTATAACCTAATGTTGCACAGTCAAACTGTGGCTCACAAGTCCGACTTTGCTCCCCAAGGACATAATTAATCTCACATGTATCACTTATACAGTTACAATCTTCCATGCAATTATCATCATTATCGTTACAACCATCATTGTTAATATCATAACAAGCTTTTCTTGAAGCTACCAACGTTTGTCCATATTCTAATGAGGTGGTCTCACAACCCGTAACTTGCCAACAACCGTTAGAATCTAGAGTACACACAGCATAGAGCATCGAAGCTTTACATAGGTCGTCTGTTGTATATTCACCATTAGCACTATTACATTCATATGGAGGGTCCTTACATTCTACCTCATCAGATATGCACATACCTTTCTTGCCGGGGAAAGCAACATTTATAGGCTGTTTCTTTCTAGTACAACCTTTACCATCACACTCCGCAGGACAAGCATTAGGATCCGGATTTTGGGTTACAAACGTATAACCGTCAGGACAACTACAATCATTAGTGTATATACCACATTCTTGTCCTGGTTTTAAACCTTGTCTTTTGCATTCTTGCGTTTTAATATTATATTCATCTTTACACTCACAAAGCTTAAATAAAATGTTACCATCTTTATCTTCACAAGAATCGTTATTACTGTTGTCTGATGGTTCCATCGGATCTTCACACAGTTTATAGTCTCTTGGGCAACTGGTATTTTCTAAAAGACAGCATCTGCCACATTCTACAACACTGCAGTTATATTTATCTCTATTTTTAACACCATCTTCAGCATAGTCTTCCAAATCAATATAACCGGCTCTACAGCCTTTTTCTTTATAATAATAACCTGTACTATCTTCACAAACCAAGTTGGTATATTCCATAGCAGAACACCGATCTTCTTCCAAAACCAACGTTTCCCCGCTATATCTTTCTGTGCAAGGTTCTTCACCTTCATCAACAACTACAGGCTGACTTTGCCCTTTTTGACACTCTAAATCTGCCAAAAAACAAACCCTTGCGTTGACGGAACCGGCCAACAAGCAAGCAGAAAAAACGGCTAAAAACAAGGACTTCCAACGTGTGTTCATGGTAAATCTCCATATAATTATATTGCGCAAACATTATATATACGTTTTATTTTATCATCTTTTTTTTATCTTTGCAAATATTTTTTATGTCATAAGGTGTTTTTTACACTAATTTGAAGCCCCCTTGAATTTTTTGCAAGCAAAAAATAGGGGTGACGGTATAGCGATTGTAAGCAAAAAAACAGGGGGGACGATTTTTATTTAAAATAACCCTTGTCATGCCTCGATTCCGCTAGGAATCGTCAAGGCATCTACAAATTAATTACTAATCTGAAGACCGCTTGACCTCGCTTTGCTCGGAGCGGTGACAATATTATTTTTCGCTCGGAGCGGTGACAATGTATGGTTATTCGTTCGGAGCGATGATTTTGTAGAGCATCATCAACCCAGTTAAAAAGTTTTTATTACCACTTACCCCAATGTACTTTTTCTGCCATATATCTGTCTTCAGGTTGCTTTGCTTCTTCTAGAGGATATCCGATTGGAACAATTGCAATCGGTTTTATATTTTCCGGTAAATTAAACAATTTTTTTGCACCATCAACAATTGAAGGTATCGGAGTTGCAGCACAATAGCAAGCGCCCAACCCTTTTGCATGGCAAGCAAGCAATATATTTTGTGTTGCCAAAGCACAATCTACATCTGAAAAACTCCAATAAGGTTCATTTTCTTTGCTATGAAAAGATTTATCCGTATTGGCACAAACAAGTATAACACACGATGCGTTCTTAGCAAAAGTTGTCCAAGGCTGAAACTCTCTAACCTTATCCATAACAGACAGATCTTCCAGAACCAAAAATTCCCATGGTTGTTTGTTATGAGCAGAAGGAGCATAACAAGCCGCTCTTAAAACCTCTTCAATATCTTGTTTCGAAACTTTTTTGTTTGTATCAAAAAAACGAACTGAGCGCCTTGTTAAAAGGCCTTGCATTAAATCCATATTTCTCTCCCCTTTATTAAATTATAAATTAAGTTTTCTATCAAGTTCTTCAAGTTTATCAATGTATGAAGATATCAAATTTAAACCTTTCTGCCAAAAATCAGGCTTTTCAGGGTTGAGACCAAAAGGTTTTAATATATCTTCATAATCACCTATTGATGTTTTAGAAAGAAGCTCTAAATATTTATCGGCAAAATTTTCAACCGTTCCTTCAGTATTTACCTGATATAACGAATTTACCAAACAATCCGCAAACGAATATGCATATACATAAAACGGTAAGAAGAAAAAGTGACCTACATTTGACCATATATATTTACAATTTTCATCAACTTTTACATAATCGCCAAGACTGGCTTCCATTTCTTCAAGCCAAATTTGACACAATCTGTCTTCAGAAAGCTCACCGAATTTACGCTCATCGTGAACTCTTGTTTCAAAACAATGGAACGCTATCTGTCTTACAGCCGTGTTTATCATGTCGCCAACTTTTGATGCAATTAAACAAAGTTTTGTTTTGTCATCTTTAGTAGAATTGAGCATATTTTGGAACACCAGCATCTCACCAAACACCGAAGCCACCTCTTCTGTTGTCATACGAGAACGTTCATTAAGATCGCCGTTTTTAACCCTAAGCTGATGGTGACAACCATGCCCTAACTCGTGAGCTAACGTTAAAACATCATTTTGTTTTCCGGCAAAATTCAAAAACAGATAAGCATGCTCGCTTGCAATCGGTGCACTACAAAAAGCTCCGCTCCTTTTGCCGTCACGAGGAGGAACATCTATCCACGCATTATCAAAAAATTGTTGCGCAATTTTACCAAGATTTTCAGAAAATCCGTAATAGCCTTTTAACACCGTATCAACAGCTTCTTGCCAAGAATATGTAACATCTGCCGAAAAAGGAAGAGGAGCATTTCGATCCCAATAGCTAAGTTTATCAACTCCGAGCCATTTTGCTTTAAGTTTATAAAACCTGTGTGCAATGTTTTTATAATTATCTCTAACTGTTTGCGTCAAAGATTCTACAACTTTATCATCAACATCTTCATATAAATTTCGAGCTGAAATAGGTTTTTTGAAACCACGTTTTGCATCCTCTATGGCTTTATCTTTAACTATCATATTATAGACCAAAGAAAACAATGGGGCGTGTTGTTTGGCAACTCTGTTTATTTCTGTACCGGCTTTATGACGAAGCTCCATATCTTTTTCAAGCAAAAGTTTTGAAATTTGGGCATCGTTATATTTTTTACCATCAACGTCAAACTCTTGTCGTGAGGAAGTTTCTTCATATAAACGAACCCAAGCCTCTGATGATGTAACCGATTTTTCAAGTAAAATTTCTTCTACTTGCTCGCTTAATTCATACTTTTTATATTTACGAACATTTTTTATATATGGCTTATAAAAAGCAACATCTTTATCTTTTAACCATTGTCTTATTTTTTCTTCCGGCAACTGATTTATTTCCAAAGAAAAAAACACCAACGGCTTAGAATATTCGGTAAGTTTTTCACTAATATTCTGATAAAAAGCCATCGCTTCTTGATTTTTCATTTGAGTAGACATGTTAAGATATGCAAAGCCACTTAAACGAGCTGAAAGTTTACCACGCTTTTCACTGTCTTTGAGAGCCTGCAAAAATTCTTTTGATGATAAAGAAGCCAATTTTCCTTTATATTTACGTGCAAAAGATATGGCGCTTTTACGATATTTTTCTAAATCTTTTTCAATTTTATCCGAATGCATACTCTCGTATAAATCTGACAAATCCCATGCGGGCAAATCAGTCATCGTTTGGTTGTTTTTGTTCATTTTCTTCTTCCTCTTCCAATTTTTCTTCAACATCTTCTTCATATTCAAAAGGTTTCATAATTTTTTGAGCATCAAGAGTTTCTTGTTGCATAAGCGTTTGTTCAAGAATTTTTCTTTCTTTATCCAAGTTTTCCATATCTTCGGAAAGATAAGGATTTTCTTGATAAAATTTCATAAGTTCTTCATCTTCTTCAAGCTTATTTTTTTCCAAAACAGGTTCAAAAAAATAATTTGCCCAAGGGGTTTTCTGCTCACCTTTAAGCCAATTTACAAAACCTTTTGCAACAACTTTTGTATCACAATATGTATTTTCAACTATTATTTTTACAAGTTTTAAAGTGCTTTGTTCTTCATTTTTTAATATTTTTTCTGACATTTGTTTAGTACACGGAATAAAACCACGTTCTAAATCATCTTCTTTCGGAGAAAATAAAACAAACAAAAACACCATCAAATATGTTGATACAAAAAGTGTAATCAGCAAAGTAAACCAATATTTTTTAAAAAAATTACGCATTTTCTCTTTTCTTTAAATATGTTTCTAACATTGCAAGTTCTTCTCGTGTATTAGCACTTGCCACTTCTTCAGCATCACCTTCAAAAGCCGTACATTTTAAGCCCATTTTTGAAGCAACTTCAACAGCATCTGTAAGATAATATTCGCCGGCAGCATTTTCATTGCCTATTTTAGCTAATATATCAAATAAAACTTTACCATCAAAAGCCATAAAACCGGAATTACAAAAATCTATAGCTCTTTCTTCTTCCGTAGCGTCTTTATATTCAACGATTCGCTCTAATGTATTGCCGTTCATTTTTAAACGTCCGTAACGAGACGGATCTTTAGGTCTAAAACCTAATACAACCACACTATATCCTTCACGAACCTTATTAACTGAGCGTTCAAAAGTTTCTTTTTTAATAAGAGGAGTATCTCCGAAAATTACCATAACAGGACCATCAAAGTCTTTTAAAATATCAGATGCACAATTTACCGCATGTCCGGTTCCGAGTTGTTTATCTTGAACACATGTCTTATATGGTGCAACTTCTTTTTTTACAATATCACCATCCGGAGCAATTACCGTAACTATCTCATCAACTTTAAGTTCTTCTAAGGTGTCTATAATCCGTTTTACCATTGATTTATTGCATACAGGCATCATAACTTTCGGTAAGTCAGATTTCATGCGAGTACCCTTTCCGGCTCCTAAAATAATTGCGGCAATTTTATTGTTCATAAATTTTCTCCTTTTGTTTTATCTTTTTTTAATATCTGTATCATATAATACAAAATATGTTTTATTAGTTAATATCGGGAATAACTTTATGAGAAAACTTTTTTTTGCAATTTGTTTCATTGTTTCGATGATTTTTTCATTTTCAACTTTTTCTGCTGTTTCAACAATAACAGAAGTTGAAGTACAGCAAGAAAGTTCTAAAAAATTAGATCCTTTTCAACCTGTGGAGGGTATGCCTAATCCTAATAATTTAGAAGAGGTTATCAGTTTTTTCAAAAAACGTTTCCAAACAGTAAATGTATCAACTGCTGAAGAAATAGGTGATTTAAATAAAACTAATTCTATGAACATTCAACATTCTAAAGAATATATCGAAAATTTGCAAAAAGAAAACAGATCAACTTTTGAAAAAATTTATGATGAAGCCATGAAACGTATTTCCGGAGAAGACGATTCTTCCCAAACACAATCTCAAACAGTTTTTTATACTCAAAATCAAGATCGACTTATCGAAGAAACAATTCTACAACCTGATATTGATGTTGTGAATGTTATATTGCCAAATGGTAGTAAAATTCTTGCTCCGGCTAAAGAACATATTCCTTATTTGTTAACATCAATAAACATTTTACCTACCGGTCTTATTCAAATAAATGAAGAAATAACCGTTGTAGCTAACAATCAAAAACTTAAAAACGGTGTTATAAAAATATTACCTAAATTCTCCAGATCTCGTGCAGGTGTTAAGAAAAAACTTGATATAGATTTATTAAGCGTTTCTATAAATGGGGAGGAAATTCCTTATATTTTAGAAGAAATTGGTGATAAAATATATATAAAACCGCAGCAAAAATATACATTAGCCCCTGGTGTTTATAATTATAAATTCAGTTACTTATTGGATCGTAAACTTTGGTACTATGACGACTTTACAGAATTTTATTGGGATGTGAGCGGAAGCTACTTCAATTTAGTGATAGGATCTGCAAATGCTATTGTATCTATAGCAGACGGAAAAAACTTTTTATCGCAAAACGTAATGACTGGTTTCCCATCACAACTTTCTCCTAACAGAACTGTTGTTGCTAAATTAGATACAAACGCTTTAGGTTTTGCATCTATTACTCCGCTTTGGCCAGGCGAAGGTATGCATATTTTGGTTTCTCTTGATAAAGATGTGTTTTTATCACCTGACATAAATCGTAATTTTATATGGTTTATAACCGATTATGGTGATATTTTCTTTGCTGTTTTAGGACTGCTTGCTATTGTGATTTCATATATGATTTCATGGAATTATATTAAGAAAAACAAATCAAAACTTTCATCCTCATTCAAAAACACAGCGTCTGCAGCAAGATATTTTGTTTATAGTATTTTTGATAAAAAATCTTTTGTTGCACATTTAATGGAATTAAAGAAAAAACAATATATAGATATTCAAAAACAAGATGAAACTGTACTACTTGTAAAAAGAACCGATAATTTATCAAAATTATCTAAAAAAGAGAAAAAAGCTTTAAACCATTTATTTGCAGGAAAGGATTCGGTTATAAGTGCAACAAGTCCAAATGCTTTAAAATTCACAAGAGCTTATAGTGAACTTAAAAAATTACATGATTCATCAATCAAAAATTTGAATTTGAAACTCAATTTGGGTTACTTAATGTTTAGCATAGGGATGCTTGTTTTAGTTGAAATTGCAATATCTATGCTTGGTATCAATCCATGGCAAACAGCTGCAGTTATATTATCGTCTAGTATAACCATTGCTTTTTATACATATATGCTTAAAAAACGCTTTAATTCAAAAATATTAAACTATATCGTAAAGTGTTTTGGCTCTATCTTTATTCTTTTTGCAATTTTATTTATGAGTATTTATATTCATTTAATAAGCTCTATAATTATAGCCGTAATTATTTATTCTATTTTTGAATATTCTGCAATTTTCAGTAAAAGAGGCGGATTATTAAAAAATAAAATTAAAGAAATAAATAATCTAAAAACATATTTAGAAAATAATGTATCTATAATATCTATTTCTCAAGATTTTATAAATCAACAAGCTTATATATATGCTTTAGATTTGGAAAAATTCTATGCAAAGAATGATTTTAACAAAAAAGTATATATATTGGACGATGTTAAAAAAATTGAAGCTTTGTTATAAAAAACTAAAGCGGGTATAATTCAATGGTAGAATGAGAGCTTCCCAAGCTTTTAATGCGGGTTCGATTCCCGTTACCCGCTCCATTATAACACAAATCTAAATACAGAGGAAAGCTTAATGAAATATGCCAAGAAGTTGAAATTAAAGCTGAAGTAATAATAAAATTTGTTAATTTGAGTAAAACTATAAACGCCATAAAAAAATTCATCCATATGAAACACCTGTGATTAATATTATTCCTTTGTTAAATGAAGAATAAAGTGTCTTGCAAAAAAAATAATTATGTCTTATTTAAAATTTCAAAGGAGTTTTAAATGTCAGAATATTCTTCAAAACTTATTATTATAGGTTCAGGACCTGCCGGATATACGGCTGCAATATATGCAGCTCGGGCCGGACTAAATCCGATATTGGTTGCCGGAAATCAAATCGGTGGACAACTTACAATGACTTCTGTTATAGAAAATTTTCCCGGTTTTGCTAAACCTATAACCGGAAACGAACTGATGGAAAACATGCGCCAACAATCATTAAACACTGGAGTTACCATCATTGAAGATAAAATAACTGAAGTAGATTTTGTTAATAGACCTTTCATTTTAAGTTCTGAAAAAGGTAACTTTTTTACAGCCCAATCCATCATTATTGCGACAGGCTCATCTGCTAAATGGCTTGAATTAGAATCTGAAAAAAAATATATCGGTTTTGGAGTATCTGCTTGCGCAACTTGTGATGCTTTTTTCTATAAAAATAAAACTGTGGCCGTTGTTGGTGGTGGAAATTCTGCTGCTGAAGAAGCTCTATATTTAACAAATTTTGCTTCAAAAGTAATTTTAATTCACCGACGTGATACTTTGCGCGCTGATAGTATTATGCAAAAACGTTTGCAAGAAAATCATAAAATAAACATTTTATGGAACAGTGTTATAAAAGAAATTAAGGGGGATGAAAATCCTAAATCTGTTAATATGATAACCGTTAAAAATGTAAAAACAGATGAAGAACAACATATCAATATTGATGGTGTTTTTATAGCAATCGGACATAAACCTAACACAGATATATTTAAAGAATATCTTAATCTTGATGAAACCGGATATATAAAAACCAATCCCGATAGCACACAAACAAATATTGCTGGAGTTTTTGCTGCCGGAGATGTAAAAGACCATCGTTTCAGACAAGCAATTACAGCAGCAGGAAGCGGTGCAATGGCTGCTATGGAAGCAACTAAATATCTTTCAGAAATATAAAACTTGACAATTTAAAACTTTGTATTATATTAAAGATATTCTTGTCGCTTTTAGGGCTTATAAGCGAAGAACTTATATAAACCGAGCCGAGGTTGATTTTGTTGCAAATGTTTTTATGTTGCAATTGATGTCGGCTCCTATAAAGGAGTTTTTTTATGACAGAATATAAATATAAACATGGTCTTAGCATTATGCGTGCACAACCTTTCCATATCGGACACGCAAAAATAATTGATAAGATGCTTCAATGTTGTGAAAAAGTTACCATTATTCTAGGGTCAATCCAAGAACACGGAACATCAAGAAATCCGTTAAATTATACAACCAGAAAAAAAATGATACAAAATATTTATCGCTCAACTCCTGATTATGAGCGCTTAAAGATTATTGGTCTTTTTGATATTAATAATCCGGCAGAATGGGGAGATTATGTATTCGATTTTATATCTGAAACTTTGCCTGATTTACCGACACCTGACGTATATTTTGCCGGAAGCACTTATGATGCACATTGGTTTAAGGAACGCTTTAAAACAATTGAGCTTGTTGACAGAACAGATCCGGATTTTCCGTTTGTTACGGGAACTATGGTTAGAGATATGATAAAATTTGGTGACAATCGTTGGAAAAATTTTATACATCCTCAAAACTATCAAATTATTGAAGATAATTTTAATCGTAAAAAAGCAATTATATAAACCGTTTCGGTTTAAAGCATCTGTGTCTTTTGAAGGGCTTATAAAAGACAGATGCAAAAACAACCCTAAATAAGCCACGAAAGGGAATTAATATGAATAAACGTATTTTAATGCGGATAGATTTTCAAAACGATTTTGTTCATCCGCAAGGTGATTTAACTATATCCGATATTGATCTTATAGAAAGACATCAAAAATTTGCCAATTCTTTACAATCTGATATGATAGATTTAATTATAGATTCTTATGATACACATTTTTCACAAACATATAAAAATACCATAGAATCTGAAAAATTTCCACCTCATTGTATTTTTGGTTCTTGGGGATGGCAAAGCGCCGCTCCGCTAAAAAACAACATAGAAACCATAAATATTTTTAAATCAACAACCAATATTTGGAATGAGAAAAATACATACCAAATTTTAGCTCAAGATTGGAACAATAAAGATGTATATTTATGTGGTGTTTTAAGTGAAGTTTGTGTTTATCAAGCTATGAAAGGTCTGTTAAAACAAGGTGCAAATGTTATTATTATTGAAGATTTATGTAAAGGTATAAATGCTCAAACAAGTGATATTTTAGCTCATCCTGATTTTCAAGTTGTAAAAGAAACAGGACAATTAAAAAGTATTACATCATCACAGTTTTTTCGTTCAAATCTTTTAAATAAAAAAATTGAGCATAATTTAGTTTACAGACAATAAGGGGAACACTCATGATAAATAATATTTTACATACAGGAACACCATTTTATTGTGATTTATACCATTTAACAATGGCACAAGCTTGGTTTAAGGATAACAAACACTTAGAAAATAAAACTTCAGAAGCTTTTTTCAGACGCTGTCCTTTTGGTGGAAGCTATCTTGTATCTGCCGGTTTGCAAGAATTTGTTGAATGGATAGATAATTGGCATATTTCACAAAAAGATATAGATTACCTTAAAACATTAAAAAATGCTGACGGAAAATCCTTGTTTGATGAAAATTTTTTGAATTTTCTTAAAGATCAAAAACTAAATCTGACTATAAACGCTGTAGCCGAAGGAGAAATTGTTTTTCCTAATGAACCTGTTTTAAGTGTTAACGGTCCTTGTTGGCAAGTTGATATGGTTGAAGCAGCTTTTTTAAATATATTTAATGCTCAAAGCCTGATAGCAACAAAAGCATCTCGTATAGTAAATGCAGCCACAGCTGACGGCAAGAAAAGGCCAGTTATGGAATTTGGTTTAAGAAGAGCTCAAGATATGGCATGTTTTTTACCTACAAGAGCATCTTATATCGGAGGATGTGTAGGAACATCAAATGTAGCAGCAGCACAATATTACGGAATTGAGGTTAAAGGAACTATGGCTCACTCTTTTATAATGAGTTATGAAAATGAACTTGATGCATTTAAGTCTTATCTGATAGCTTCTGAAGGAAATACAACACTGCTTGTTGATACATATGATACAAGAGAAGGTATTAAAAATGCTATTAAAGCATCTGAAGAAACAGGTATAAAATTACAAGGAATAAGAATAGATTCCGGCGATTTGGCATATTGGAGTAAAGAAGCAAGAAAACTTCTTGATGCATCAAATATGGAACATACAAAAATTGTAGCATCAAATGATTTAGATGAATATTTAATTGAAAATCTTATCATGGTTCAAAAAGCACCTATTGATATTTTTGCTGTCGGCACAAAACTTGTTACAGCTTATGATAATCCGGCTTTAGGAGGTGTATTTAAAACCAAAGAATATAATCATCAACCTAAAATAAAAATAGCTGAAGGAAAAACAACAATACCGGGATCTACAAATGTGATCCGTATTGTTAAAAACGGTAAATATGAAGGAGATATAATAACAAAGTCTGCTGACAACTTAATAAGCAACGGAAAACTGAACAGAAATGTACAATCTTTCAAATTAAAATCTTTAACCGGAGAAAACACTGTTTTTAAACAAGGACAAACTGCTTACTCGTTGCTAAAACCTATCATGCAAAATGGTCATATAATAAAGCATTATTTAAGCTTAAAACAAATACAAGAAAAAACTCTTCGTCATTTGAATAATTTGGATAATTCTTACAAACGTCTTGCCAATCCACACGTATACGGCGTAGGCTTAGAACAAAATTTGTTTAGTTTACAACAGCAACTTATAAAACAACATCAAGAGAGGTAGTTATGGAAAAACTTTGGAATGATTTAAAGCAAAAATTTAAGTCTTACTGTGAAAAAAACAACTTTAACAAAGTTATTTTAGGTTTGTCGGGAGGACTTGATTCTGCTATAGTTGCCGTTCTGGCATCAGATGTTTTAGGTGGTCAAAATGTAACTGCAATTATGATGAGAACAAAATACACATCTTCTTTAAGTATAAGCATTGCAAGAGAAATTTCTAAACTAAATAATCTTAATTATCATGAATTTGATATTCAAAATTTGATAGATTTTGAAACAGTGTATTTAAAAGATTTCTTCAAAGAAGAGCCTAAAAATATTGTTCTTGAAAATTTACAAGCAAGAGCAAGAGCAAAAATTTTAATGGCTTGGTCAAATCAGTTTGGAGGAGTAGTTTTAGCTTGTTCAAATAAATCTGAAATTTTAACGGGATATTGTACACTTTACGGAGATACTTGTGGCGCTTTTATACCTTTAGGTAATATTTATAAATCGGATATTTTTGAATTGGCAAAATATAGAAATTCTTTAAGTAGAGTATTACCGTCTGAGGTGATTGTAAGAGCTCCGAGTGCTGAACTTGCGCTAAATCAAAAAGATGAAAACTCATTACCTCCATATAAAGAATTGGATTTAATATTAAAACAATATGTTGATAATAACTTATCTTTTGAAGAAATTATTGCTCAAGGTCAAAATATTAAAACTTGTCAAAAAGTGATAACATTATATGAAAAAAGTACATTCAAAAGAAAACAATTACCTCCGATATTATAGTATAAAAAAGAGCAGATAATCTGCTCTTTTTTATTACCTTACAACTTTTTGTTTTCTTGCTTTTAATCTGGTAAGTTTATCACTTATGGTGGCTGTATCTTTTCCGGCTTTAGCAAGTCTGTCATACATACGCTCTATTTCTTTTTCCAAATATGCTGTTTCAATTTCTTCATCAAGAGCTTTATTTTCTTCTTCACCACCATTTTTTCGTATATTTTCTATTTCTTCCAAAATATCTTCAATAAAAATATTACTTATTTGCTTTCTTTTGTAGAAATAAGGAAGTTCATAAACCAGTTGACGAGCATTAGCATAAGCTTGTTTAGAATTTTCGCATTTATTATATCGTATTTTTAACAATCTGAAAGCTATTTCCAACTCTTGATTATTATCTACAACAATAAAAGGAACAGGCTCGGCAAAACCTTTTGCACTAATTGATTTTAAAAATTCTAAAAGATGATGAAAAAAACCATTTACATTATAAATAATAAAAGGTTTTATAGCAAGTAAACCATCTTGCATAGCAACACAATCATAAGCAAGCTCATCAAGAGTACCTACACCTCCAGGCGCAAAAACAACAAAATCTGCAGCAAGAAGTTTTTGTTTTCTTTCTTCTAGTGTTTTTGCAACAATAACATCTGTTTGTTTTATTAATTCATCATCTGACGGATATAAACGATAGTATTCTTCTGTTGTCACACCTTGTATCGGAAAATTTGTATCTGAGCAGTTTTTTTCTTTCCATTTATCTAAAACACCTCGTGCTACTGCACCCATAATTCCTTTGTTAGAAAGACCAAAATCAAGCTTAAAATCCATCTTTATAATTTGACAACCTAAATTATAAGCTTCTTGTTCATAAATTTCATCATTTCCGGGTCTTGACCCTCCGGCTACAAAAACTCTTATTCCTTCTTTTTGATTCTGTTCAATAAAAGTTTTAATGTTCGTGCATGTATCAACCATTATTTTAACTCCTCTATATCACCTTTTGCCTGATTTTTATAAAAATCTTCCACGAAAGTATCTAAAGTATCATCAGATATAGCTTCTCTTAAACCTTTCATTAATCGTTCATAATAAGCAATATTATGCCATGTCAGAAGCATAACAGCTAAAACCTCATTACATTTTTGTAAATGATGTATGTAAGCTCTGGTATAGTTTTTACACAAAGGACAATCACATCCTTCTTCAACAGGTCTGTAATCTTCTCTATGACGAGCGTTTCTTATGTTTATTGCTCCATATTTTGTAAATGCTTGAGCTGTTCTACCTGAACGTGTAGGCATAACACAATCGAACATATCAACACCTCTTAAAACAGCTCCTACAATATCATCAGGGCGCCCTACTCCCATTAAATAACGAGGTTTATCAGGCGGTAACATATCTGGAGCATAATCAAGAACCTCAAACATTTTTTCTTGCCCCTCACCTACAGCTAAACCACCGATAGCATATCCGTCAAAACCAATTTCTTTTAGTTTATCGGCTGAATATTGTCTTAAATCTTTATAGTCTCCACCTTGTTGAATACCAAAAATTCCATAACCCTCCCTATCTGTAAAAGCATCTTTACTACGTTTTGCCCAACGCATAGACATTTCAACAGATTTTTTTACAGTTTCATATTTTGCCGGAAGTTTAACACATTCGTCAAAACACATTGTTATATTTGAATCTAATTTATGCTGAATTTTAATAGATTCTTCCGGACTTAAGAAAAATTTTTTACCATCTACATGAGATTTAAATGTTACACCTTCTTCATTTAGTTTTCTTAAACTATCTAAACTCATAACTTGAAAACCTCCAGAATCTGTTAATATAGGCTTATCCCAATTCATAAATTTATGAAGACCTCCCAGCTTTTCAACTAAATCTGCTCCTGGACGTAACATCAAATGATAAGTATTACCAAGCAAAATCTCAGCTCCTGTTGCAGCGACAGATTCTGGCATCATAGCTTTAACGGTTGCACACGTTCCGACCGGCATAAAAGCTGGTGTATTAACAACTCCATGTTTTGTATAGAGTTTACCTAAACGAGCTTTTCCAATAGTTTTCAACACTTCATATTTTAATGCCATTTTTACCTCTCTGTATTTTTAATTATCTTACTTTTATTGGGTATTGTATTACCGATACCTTTTTTTATAAACCTTTTCTTTACAAATCCCATATTTCCATCATCAAGTAACACTCTATACCATTGTTTATCTGGCGTATAACCTGTAACTCTAACTGTTTGATTTTTTGATGATTTATATAAAATATCAAAATTTTCAGACGGACCATGCATTATATTGGTAACAGAAGTTATATGAAAAAGCATAGTGTCATCATCGTAATCAACCGGAATATTAAATATTTTAGATAAAATCATATCATCTACTGTTTCGTTTCCATTATTAAAAACAACTTCCTGATAATAGTTTATTTTATCATCTTTTTCTTTAAATAACGAAAATTTCTGATTAAAAATAAAAAAACTCACACATATAACAATCAATACAAATACACTTATGATAAACTTCGGAATTTTCATTTGAATTTGTTTTAAATATTCATAATTCCAATTTTTTGGTGTATACTGAATTTGTGGAAGTGTATATAAAAAATTCAAAATTTTTTGTTTTTGTTCATTATTTGCATAAGATAAAGCTTCTACTGCACAAATATATGCTTTATCTTTTTTATCTTCTTTAAAATATGCAACAGCATTATGGACAAACATCTTAAAATTATCTTCTATATTTTTATTCAAATTCTCTCGATTATATTTTATTATTTTAAAATTCTCCTTAGGTTTTATCCACCCTTTAATCCAATTTTCTGTTGTGATTTTATTTATAATATCAATAGCACCATCATAAGACACAATAGGTTTTTCAAGTTTAAAACCTTGTTTAGTATATTTATATAATCTTAAAACTCTCAAAAAAGGTGTTTCAATACCTTTATGATCTTTATATATTTTTAATGTTTGAAAATCTGGAAAATCTTTTTGAGTATATATGATAGATAACATATCATATATAGTTCTTGTTTTATTATCCTTTAAAATATCATAAGCCACCGATATTTTCTGAAACATATCTAATGCATCATCTGATTTATTATGATCCGGATGCCATTGTTTTGCTTTATCTCGATAGTTTAATTTGATGGTTTGATCATCTGCTAAAACATCTACTTCCAAAATTTTATAATAACCTAAAGCATCATAAAGCATGTTAAAGATCCTCCAAAATTCTCTGCGAAATTTTAATTATATCTTCAGCACCCTCTGAAGAAAGATATCTGTTTAATAATAAAGATTTATTTAATACACAATCTCTTATTCTGGTATCTTGTCTTATGATACCAAATAAATCTAAGTTTATTTTTATATAAGTTTGAGCAGCTTTAAGTAAATTTTTATATATCTGATTTCCTTCATTATATGACATAGCTCGATTAATTATAATTTTAATATCAGCTTTAGAGTTTATATTTTTTATTTTTTCTATCTTTTTGTAAGCACCTTCTAAAGACAAAGGATCAGCATTTACAATAATAAACACTGTATTACAAATATTAATAAAATTATTTATATTTTTAACATCATCATCTGAACAATCTAAAATAACATAATCATAATACTTTGAAAAACAAAACAAATCTTTTGCTAATACTTGTACTCTACCAACCGGAGCTGATGCTAATATATTTTCTCCGGATTTAGAACATATTAAATCAAAAAAACCTTTATCATATTTTAAAACACTATTGTTTATAGTAACAAATCCATTTAATAAGCTATTATAAGAATTATTCAAATCTAAATTAAGTTGATAAGATATATTTTCTATTCCACAATCAGCATCGAAAAATAAAACTTTTTTTCTGAGCAAAGCTAAAGAATGGCTTAAGTTTACAGCTAGCCACGTTTTACCTATACCTTTAGTTCCTGAACATATAGCTATTAAATGATTTTTCATATTTACACACTTTAGAAAATTTTATCAAATTGTGTCAAATAAAAAAGAAAATTTCAATTAGTTAAAACCTTTTTAACACAATTTATTTATAATTACCACTACATATAAGTATATAAGAGGTATAAATGAGAAATTTTGCAAACATAATTATATTTCTTTTAGCATTTTTTTCGTTAGAAAAAAATGTTTATTCACAAATAAGTGAACAAAAAAGTAATGAAAAAGCAATTATATGTGCAACATCATATCCTGATTATATACCTTTATCATATTACGATGATAAAAATGGTTTTTATAATATTTTTGAAAAAGCTCTTAAAGATATTTTACATACAAATAACTTGTCTATACAAATTTATACACAACCAACTTATGTTGAAAATATACAAAAAATAAAAACAGGTAATTGTGATTTATTACTTGGTATATACAATGAAACTCAAAATAAAATCAAAGAATTTGAACAAATAGAATATTTATATCCTGCAATTATACAGAATCCTATAAATTTAGTTATGCTTCCTAGTAATATATCAAAAATTAAAAGTATGAATGATTTAAAAAAATTGAAAGGTATCTATATTAGTAAAGAATATTTTAGCGATTATATTTTAGAAGTTTTTTCTAATTATGATATAAAACCTGAGGAAAATGCTAATAAAGCTTATGAAAAGTTATTTTTAGGAGAAATCGATTTTATAGTTGGAGGTTATTATTACAACTATATTCAAACTATAAAATTAGGAATAAAAGATTTTGTTTCTTTTTCTAAAAAATCTTTATGGACAATGCCTATGTTTATAGGATTATCTAAAAAATCTCATCATTATAAACGTCTTAAAATTTTATTATCAAAAAAATTATTGATAAATCTGTTTCTGAACAAGTTGAAGAAGAAATAAAAAGAAAAACATCTATAATAGAAACAGATTATATAGGGATTGTTCCTCCATCATTTATTTTAAAACAAGATAAAAATATATTAACACCTGCAGATGAAACAAATAAGGATAAAAAATGGTAGTTTTAGTTCATCATAATATTTCTCCACATTCAAGAAAAATTCGCATACTTATGGCGGAAAAGAAAATGTTTTTTGTATTAAAAGAAAAAGAACCTTGGAATTTATCACAAGATATAATAAAAATAAATCCATCAGGTGAACTACCTATTTTTATATTTGATGGTAATATTATATCTGGAAATTATCCTATAACAGAATTTTTGGAAGAAAGTTATCCTGAATATAGTCTGTTAATAGGGGATAATAAACAAAGAGCAGAAATAAGAAGAATTTGTGATTGGTTTGATACAAAATTTTATAAAGAAGTTTATCAATATATAGTGGTGGAAAAAATACATAAACGTTTTAAGGATGGTTTACCACCTGATTCTAAAATATTAAAAGCAGGTTTAAATAATCTGAAATTTCATTTAGAATATATAGAATGGATGACAGAACGTAATAATAATTTAACAGGAAATAATTTTACGTTAGCTGATATAGCAGCAGCAGCTCATCTGTCGGTAATTGATTATTTAGGTGATATAGATTGGTATAATTATAAAAACACAAAAACATGGTATGCAAAAATAAAATCAAGACCAAGTTTTAAAGATATTTTAAAAGACACAATAAAAGGTGTCGCTCCATCAAAACATTATAGTAATTTGGATTTTTAATATGAAAAAAATATATTTAATAATAGCTTTTTTATTAACTGTTTCTTCCTGCACTTTCCTTTCAAAAGGTAAAGGTCAAGTAATTTTTCATTGGGAAAAACAAAAAACAGGTATACAAAAATTTTCTAGAGATCACTCAGAATGTATGCGTGAAGCTGAAGATTTTAAATTTTTACCTAGTATCAAAAACTGGTTTATTTCTGAAGAAGCCCGATATGATATAAGAGCTGATTGGCATTCTGAAAAAGGAATTTGGGCAAGTTATATTCCTTATGAAGGTGCTCAACCTTTAGTTATTAATTCTATCAGAGAAGATAAAGACTCTAGTCCAAAAAAATATCGCATATGTATGGAAAAAAGAGGATATATACACAGAACACATAATATTCCTAGTGTAACAAATATATTTATATATAAACCTCAAGATATCAATCAAGATACTTTATTTGAACAATATTATAGATAAAAAAACCGCCTTTCGGCGGTTTTTTTAACTATTCATATTATTGAAAAAATCTTGATTATCTTTTGATAATCTTAATTTTTCAAGCAAAAATTCCATACCATCTGTCATACCCATCTGCATCAATACGCGACGTAAAACCCACATTTTTGATAATATATTTTTATCAACTAAAAGTTCTTCTTTTCTGGTTCCTGAACGAGTAATATCTATTGTTGGGAATAAACGTTTATCGGTAAGTTTTCTATCTAAAATTATTTCAGAATTACCTGTTCCTTTAAATTCTTCAAAAATAACTTCATCCATTCGAGAACCTGTATCAATAAGCGCTGTAGCTATTATAGTTAAAGAACCACCTTCTTCAACATTCCTTGCCGCACCTAAAAGACGTTTAGGACGTTGTAAAGCATTAGCATCTACACCACCTGTTAAAACCTTACCTGATGACGGAACAACGGTATTATAAGCTCTTCCGAGACGTGTTATAGAATCAAGTAAAATAACAACATCTTTTTTATTTTCAACTAAACGTTTAGCTTTTTCTATAACAAGTTCTGCAACTTGAACATGTCTGCTTGCTGGTTCATCAAAAGTTGATGAAATAACCTCACCTTTAACAGAACGTGTCATATCTGTAACTTCTTCAGGACGTTCATCAATAAGTAATACCATTAAATATACTTCAGGATGATTTTCAGCAATTGCATGAGCAATATTTTGCAACATAACAGTTTTACCTGTTCTTGGCGGTGCAACAATAAGACCTCTTTGTCCTTTACCTTGAGGAGATATTAAATCTATAACTCTTGTTGTATAATCTTTTTCTCCACAAATTATATCAAAATTAAGTTTTTCATTAGGGTATAAAGGTGTTAAATTATCAAAATTAACTCTTAATTTTGATTTTTCCGGATCATCATAATTTATAGTGTTTATTTTAGTTAAAGCAAAATAACGCTCATTATCTTTAGGAGCTCTAATCTCACCTTCAACAGTATCGCCTGTTCTCAAACCATATTTTTTAACTTGAGCAGGAGACACATAAATATCATCAGGACTTGCAAGATAATTAGATTTTGATGATCTTAAAAAACCAAAACCATCTTGCAAAACTTCAATAACACCATCACCATATATTATATTATCTTCAGATGCTATTTTTTTCATAATAGCAAAAACCAAATCCTGTACTCTTAAAGATGATGCGTCTTCAATACCTAAATCTTCTGCCCAATTTAACAGATCTTTAGGAGATTTATCCTTTAATTCTTTTAAATGCATATTAACCTATTATTTTATTGATTGACTAAAAAATGAAAGTTACGAACGTAACTGCTTTCTATATATTAAAAGCTTTTTAATTTGTCAAATATTTTTTTATAAAAATCATAATTTTATAAAAAATCAATAAAAAATTATACTATCTTCATTTGCTGAAATATTAACATATGTATTATCTTTAATTTCCGAGTTTAATATTTTAAGAGCCAAAATATTTTCAATTTCTTGCTGAATAAGACGTTTTAAAGGCCTTGCTCCAAACTCATTATCATATCCGTTTTCGGCCAAATATACTAATGCTTTATCATCAATATTTAAATGCACATTATGTGTTGAAATAAGTCTTTTTTGCAAATGTTCCAACTGTATTTTTGCAATATTTCCGATGTGCTCTTTTTTTAATGCTTCAAATATAATTATTTCATCTAAACGATTAATAAATTCCGGTTTAAAGAAATTTTTCAATCTTTCTCTTATTTCTTTTTTATTACCGTCAGAAACTAAATTAGATGTCATAATTAAAAATGTGTTCTTAAAATCTACTGTGCGACCTTTACCGTCTGTTAAATGTCCATCATCTAACACTTGCAACAACACATTAAAAACATCAGGATGTGCTTTTTCAACCTCATCAAATAAAATTACTTGATATGGTCGACGTCTTACTGCTTCGGTTAAAACACCTCCTTCATCATAACCAACATATCCAGGAGGTGCTCCTATCAAACGTGAAACAGCATGTTTTTCCATATATTCAGACATATCAATTCTTAAAATTGCCTTATCATCATTAAATAAAAATTCTGCTAATGTTTTTGCAAGTTCGGTTTTACCAACCCCTGTCGGACCTAAAAATAAAAAAGATCCTATTGGTTTATTGGGGTCATTTAACCCCGAACGTGAGCGTCTTACAGAGTTAGAAACAGCAATAATAGCATCTTCTTGCCCTATAACTCTTCTTGCAATAATTTTTTCCATATCTATAAGTTTTTGACGTTCATTACTTATAAGTTTATCAGTGGGTATTCCTGTCCATTTTGAAACAATTAAAGCAATTATATCAGAAGTAACTGTTTCTGTTGTTTTTGAATTTTGCTCGTTTTGGCTTAACTCTTCCAGTCTTTTTTCAAGTTCAGGGATATCTTTATATTGAATTTTACCGGTTAAATCATAATTTCCAGTTCGCAAGGCTTTTTCCATTTCTATTTTGAGTATATCAATAGCTTCTCTTAATTTTGAAGATTCATATACAGAGTTTTTATGAATATTCCATTTTTCATTTTCTTCCACCGAAATTTTTTCTTTTTCCGAAATTTGCTCATTAATTTTTTCTAATCTATCAATTGATGCTATATCAGTTTCTTTTTTGAGTGCTTCTCTTTCAATTTTTAATTGAACAATACTTCGGTCAAGTTCATCTAAATATTCCGGTTTAGAATCAATACTCATACGTAAATAACTTGCTGCTTCATCAACCAAATCTATAGCTTTATCAGGCAAAAATCTATCACTGATATATCTATCTGACATAACAGCAGCCGAAACTAATGCTGCATCAGAAATACGTACTCCATGATGAAGTTCATATTTCTCTTTTAATCCTCTTAAAATAGAAATTGTTTCTTCAACTTTTGGCTCATTAATATAAACAGGTTGAAATCTTCTAGCAAATGCTTGGTCTTTTTCAATATATTTTTGATATTCTGCTAATGTGGTAGCCCCAATACAATGTAATTCACCCCTTGCAAGAGCAGGTTTTAATAAGTTTGATGCATCCATAGACCCTGATGTTGCTCCGGCTCCAACTACCATATGCATTTCATCTATAAATAATAGTATTTGACCATCAGATGCTTTAACTTCATCTAATACAGCTTTTAATCTTTCTTCAAATTCACCTCTATATTTTGCTCCTGCAATAAGAGCTCCCATATCTAACGCCATCAAACGTTTATTTTTTAAGCTTTCAGGTATATCTGAATTTACAATTCTTAAAGATAATCCCTCTACTATTGCTGTTTTACCGACACCTGGTTCTCCAATCAAAATAGGATTATTTTTTGTTCTTCGAGATAACACTTGAATAGTATGTCTAATTTCATCATCTCTACCTATAACAGGATCTAATTTTCCTTGTAATGCACGCTCGGTATAATCAGTAGCATATTTTTTTAATGCATCAAAAGTATCTTCAGCGCCAACACTTTGTGCTTTCCTACCTTGACGCATATTATTAATAACTTCATTTAATTTTTTTACATCTATCCCATACGATTTATAAGATATCAATGCTTGTAATATACGTTCTACTGTTACATAAGAATCACCTGATTTTAATGCTATCTGTTCAGCATTATCTAACACTTTTAATAAATTTTGCGATAAAGATACCTGTATGGATGAACCTTCAATTTTTGGTAATTTTTCAATATCTTTTGATATATTATCATAAATTTTATCCGCATTTATACCTGTTTGAGAAATAAGACTATAACATAAACCTTTTTTATCTTCTAAAAGAGTTTTAAGTAAGTGTTCAGGCATAATAAATTGATTAGAACCTCTAACAGCTAAACCTTGAGCTGATTGAATAAAACCCTTGCTTCTGTCTGTAAAAATTTCCATATTCATCTTAAATTATCCTTTCTATAATTTAAAATATAGTAATGCAAAATTCTTATAGCAAGATTATATATTGATTATTTAATATAAAAAAATTATTTATTTTCTTTTTTT
>JAZLAM010000017.1:0-33912 GCA_045613125.1 Alphaproteobacteria bacterium
TCCATCTGATGCAGTAGCAGAAATAGATGGAACTTATTATAAATCTATCGGTGCAGCAATTAATGCAGCACCAGCTAACACTAAAACAACTATAACTTTAGTTAAAGATAGAACAGAGAATATAACTATTGGAAATAATAAGAATATAGTTTTAGATTTAAATGGTTATACTTTAAGTAATAGTGGTGAAAAAGCAACAGTAATAACTAATGACCGTAATCATGGAAGAATAAAAGGAACTGTTTATTATTGTATTAAGTAGAATTAAAAATTTAACAATATAAATTTGTTTTAATAAATTTCTAAACCTCCACCACCGAATAACTGCCACTAAAATACTTCACAATAGCAAAATTTCTTTTATTAAGGGCTTGGAATACTACAATCCAAGCCCAACCATTATTAAAAACAAGTTGTCCATCTTTTATTATGTAGGTGTATTTCTTATTATATGTCATCAATTTATGATATGCGATGGTTAATTCCATTTATTGACCTTTACAAATATGACAATATTCTTTTGGTAATAATGTGTTGCCCTTTATCTATTAAATAATACAAATTGCGATTTATTGCTTATGATATGCTATGTAGCATAATTTTATTAAATTGTTGACATCGTAGAAAAATGTTGTGACAAATGGGTTAAAGTAAGTATTATAGGAACAGAATGTTAAGAAAGGTAAGGTATGCAACCTGTTTATAAAAGGATTTTGTTGAAATTATCCGGCGAGGGGCTTATGGGGGATAAGCCTTTTGGTGTGGATATTAAAGTTGTTTCGCTACTGGCTGCGCAAATTAAGAATGTCTATGATATGGGCGTCCAAATATGTTTAGTTGTCGGAGGCGGTAATATTTTTCGTGGCGCAAAAGAAGCTGCGAAGGGCTTAAACAGAAGTGTCGCTGATCAAATCGGTATGATGGCAACGGTTATGAATGCTCTTTTTTTACAAGACGAGTTAAAACGTCAAGGTATAGATGTCGTGGTAATGTCGGGTTTGAAAATGCAACAAGTTTGTGAACCTTATTTATATCGCACTGCTATAAAACACCTTGAAGATAAGCGTGTTATCATTTTTGCTGGTGGTACTGGAAATCCTTATTTCACAACTGATACGGGGGCTTCTTTAAGAGCTTCGGAAATGGGTTGTGATGCAATATTAAAATCGACACAGGTGGATGGGGTTTATGCTTCTGATCCGAGGGAAAATCCGAAAGCTAAGCGCTATGATGAAATATCATTTGATGAAGTGTTAGAAAAAAAGCTTGGCGTAATGGATTTAACGGCGATTACAATGGCAAAAGAAAACAATATACCGATAGTAGTATTCGCACAAAATTCGGAAACGTCATTAACAGATGTTGTTTGTGCAAAAGGAAAGTTTACAATAATTAAAAATAGAGGTTAAAATGTCTGATATTAACAGTATAAAAAATGATGCAAAAATCCGTATGGATAAAACTATTGATTCTTTGAAATCGGATTTCGGAGGCTTAAGAGCGGGTCGTGCACATGCAAGTTTGCTTGATGGAATTATGGTTGAAGCGTATGGCTCTTTAACGCCGATTTCTCAGGTCGGAACAGTGAGTGTTCCTGATGCAAGAACTTTATCGGTTAGTGTTTGGGATAAATCACTTGCCAAAAGTGTTGAAAAAGCACTGCGTGAAAGTGATTTAGGGTTAAATCCGGTTTCTGATGGAAATCTTATTCGTATTCCGATACCTCCATTGAGTGAAGAGCGTAGAAAAGAACTGGTAAAAGTTGCAGGCAAATATGCAGAGCAAAATAAGGTTGCTCTTAGAAATATTCGTCGTGATGCTCTTGATGAAGTTAAAAAACTCAAAAAAGATAATCTTATTTCCGAAGATGAAGAAAAACGTGCTGAAAATGAGATTCAAAAATTGACAGATGATGCTGTTAAAAAAGTTGATGAATTACAAGCGCTAAAAGAAAAAGATATTATGCAAGTTTAAGGGTTGAATTGTGACTGAAAAATCTTTAGAACATATTGCGTTTATAATGGACGGAAACGGTAGGTGGGCTAAAAAAAGAGGCTTGCCTCGTATCGCCGGACATAAAAAGGGTGCTCAAACTCTCACTGATATTGCTAAAGCGGTAAAAGAAATTGGTGTTAAGTATTTAACGGTTTATGCTTTTTCAACCGAAAATTGGAAGAGAAGTGAGGAAGAGGTTTCCGGATTGATGAACTTGTTGCGTGAATATTTAGATAAAAATTTTGATGAGCTTAAGAAAAATGATATAAAAATAGTGTTTATCGGCGAAAGATATATGCTTGAACAAGATATTATTGAGAAGATAGAAAAACTTGAAAGAGAAACAAGTGTCAATAAGTCTATGACTATGCAGGTTGCGTTAAGTTACGGATCTCGTCAGGAAATACTAAATGCCGTTAAAAAAACGGCAGTGCTAATAAGTAATAAAGATTTGATGTTTGAAGATATAACTGAAGAATTGTTTTCAAAATTGTTGTATACATCAGCAACACCGGATCCGGACTTAGTAATAAGGACGAGTGGAGAACAACGTATAAGTAATTATCTTTTATGGCAGATTGCTTATTCTGAATTGTATTTTACCGATACATTATGGCCGGATTTTACAAAAGAAGAATTAGTAAAAATTGTTGAAAATTTTAAAACAAGGGAGAGAAGATATGGTAAAGTCTAAAATAAATAAAGCAGATGCTGTTAAGAAAAAAAAGGCTAAAGCAAAAACGAAAAAAATAGGCTCTTTGGCGAAAAGAATTTTAACAGCAATTGTTATGCTTCCCATTGCAATCGGATCTTTATGGGGAGGATATCCGTTTGTTGATGTTCTTGCTTTGATAGTTGGTACTTTACTGGCTTGGGAATGGGCTAATATGATACCAAATCGGAGTGTGTCTACTTATATGGGGGCATATGTTATGGCTTTAGCTGTATCTTTGTTTGTGTATGATACTCCGATGGTTGTTTCAACAGTGGTATTGGTTAGCTTTTTTGTTTGGTTTAAAGCAAAGGGTGAAGAATATCGTAATTTATTGGTTTTAGGTGTTCCGTATATTTCTGTCGGCGTTGGTTCCTTGTTGTGGATATATCAAGGAATTATTCCGTATCCTCCATTTAATTTTTATATTACTTTGTGGTTTTTCTTGATGGTTTGGGCAATGGATATAGGAGGCTTTATAGTAGGCTGTAATTTAAAGGGGCCAAAACTTGCTCCTAAAATTAGTCCTAATAAAACATGGTCAGGTTTGATAGGCGGAATAATCCTTGCAATGGCGGTCAGCTATTTATATATATATTTAGTTGTTAAAGATGATCAGAGTATGCATATGTTTTTCGTTGTCTTAGGAGGTATTATTGCTGCTATATCACAGATAGGTGATTTGATAGAATCTGCAATTAAACGTAAGTTAGGTATTAAAGATTCAAGCTCATTAATTCCAGGGCATGGAGGTGTTTTTGATAGAATTGATGGTTTAATTTTTGCAGCACCGTTCTTTTATTGGTTATTTGCGTATGGTTTATAAATTTTAGCAAGTAGGTTTTTATTATGGAGATCATATTAAATATAATTCATTATATAGTTCCTTTTATTATATTACTTGGAATATTGGTGTTTGTTCATGAATTTGGTCATTTTATAGTAGCTAGAGTTACTGGGGTTGAGGTTAGCGCTTTTTCTATTGGATTTGGAAAAGTTTTGTGGTCCAGAAAGGATGCAAAAGGTACTGTTTGGAAAATATCAGCTGTTCCACTAGGTGGTTATTGTCAATTTTTAGGAGATGCAGATGCATCGTCTTCTGTGTCTGATACAAAGGTAGAATTAACAGAAGAACAAAAAAAGAGAGCTTTTGCTTTTCAGAGCCCATATAAAAAACTTTCTATAGTTTTAGCCGGTCCGGGATTTAATTATTTATTTGCCATATTAATCTATACTTGTTTGTTTACGTTTTTTGGAAAAGTTACGTTTCCTCCGATTGTGGGAGAAGTTATGGAAAATGGTGCAGCATATGCTGCAGGTATAAAGTCCGGAGATAGAATTGTTCAAATTAACGGAGTAAAAATTGCCGAATTTTCAGATATTTCCAGGGAAGTTGCTTTGGCTGTTGATCATAAGGTCAAAGTTGAAGTAAAAAGAGGTGATAAAGATTTAGCTTTTGATATTGTACTGACAGAGATAGAAATTGATGAAAGCGATGGAACAAAAACTAAAGGTCATATGTTAGGAGTAAAATCTGTTACTACTATAGAAACTTCAAAAGAAAATATTCAGATACATAAAGCCTTTATTTATGCTGTGGAAGAGGTTGTTGATATTACTGTAACAACTTTACGAGGTGTTGGGCAGATGATAACAGGTGATCGCGGTGGTGAAGACATAGGAGGTATTATCAGAATTGCCGAAATGACCGGAGATATAAGTAAAACACAAGGTGTGCTAAATTTTGTAGTGTTTATGGCTTTATTATCTGTCAACTTAGGTCTTATTAATTTGTTTCCTATACCTGTTTTAGATGGGGGACATGTAGTTTTTTATTTGATAGAAATTGTTACCGGAAAAGAGTTAAATGAAAAAATGAAAGAACATCTTTTCCGCGTAGGACTTGCATTATTATTGGCATTGATGCTCTTTGCCACATATAATGATATAACTCATTTATTTGATCGTTGGTTTAAGTCTTAAAAAAAGAGGAAAGTATGATGAAAAAAATATTGTTTACATCTATGTTATTGTCGTGTTTTATGAATATTGGGGTTAGTGTTGCCGATTATCAAGTTGATAATATAAGAATAGAAGGATTGAAACGTGTAGAGCGTGAAACTGTTTTGGCATATTTGGGAATTAAAGATGGTAGTTATGTATCTCAGGAAGAACTGAGTATTTCTCTTAAAAATCTCTATTCTACAGGTTTGTTTTCTGATGTAAAGATAGAAAAAAAAGATGACGGATTGTTGATTGTTGAAGTTGAAGAAAACCCAATTATTGGAAAAAGGGCCTTTGACGGAAATAAGAAACTTGATGATAAAATTTTGGAAACAGAGGTACAAAGCACACCTAATTCATTGTACAGTAAAGCAAAAGTTCAACAAGATGTTCAACGTATTTTAGAAATATATAAAAGATTAGGTCGTTATTCGGTTGAGATTGAACCTAAGATTATAGAGCGTGATGAAAATAGAGTAGATTTGATTTTTGAAATTGATGAAGGATCTGAAGCAAAAATTAATAAAATAAACTTTTTTGGAAATACTCACTATTCTTCATCTGACTTACAAGAAGAAATTATGAGTAAAGAAAGTCGTTGGTATCGAATTTTTTCAAGTGCTGAAAGTTATGATGCTGAAAAAATGAATTACGATAAAGAGCTTTTGCGTCGTTTCTATACGACCCATGGTTATGCTGATTTTCAAGTAGTATCTGCTATTGCGGAATTAGCTCCAAATAAGAAGTCTTTTATTTTGAACTTTACTTTAGAAGAAGGTCCTCGTTATAAGATTAGTGATGTAAAAATTCATTCGGTAATTAAGGAAATTAAAACAGAAGATCTTTTGGATATAGTTACCTTTGAAAAAAGTGATTGGTATAATTCTTCGCGTATAGAAAGTTCTGTTTCTGCACTTACTGATGAATTGGGGAAAAAGGGGTTTGTTTTTGTAAGTGTTGAACCTGAATTAAAAAGAAATGCAGAAAATAATGAACTTGAGGTTATTTTTAATATAAATGAAGGAGAAAGAACTTTTGTAAATCGTATAAATATTACGGGTAATACAAGAACTTTAGATGAGGTGATAAGAAGAGAATTTCGCCTAGACGAAGGTGATGCTTTTAATGTGGCAAAAATTAGGGATTCTCGCCGGAATATTGAAAATTTAAACTATTTTAGTAAGGTAGATATTAATCCTGTTCCTGTTGATGCATCCAAAGCTGATATTAATGTTGAAGTTGAGGAAAAGTCTACAGGCTATTTTAATGTTGGTGTCGGATATTCTACTGTAAACGGAGCTTTGGTTCAAGCAGGTGTGACTGAAAACAATTTTCAAGGTAAAGGTCAAAGATTGAGTCTCGATGCAAGTGTGTCAGAGCGTGCAAAAGATTATTCGTTAAGTTTTACAGAGCCTTATTTCTTAGACAGGCGGTTAAGTGCAGGGATTGATGTTTTCTATAATGATGAAAGTTATCAGGATGAAAGTTCTTATGATAGTTCTAGTGCCGGTGGCAGGTTGCGTTTCGGTTGGAACTATACGGATAATTTGTATCAAACTGTTCGCTATACTTTAAGTCGTGATGAGATTAAAGACGTTAAAAATTTTGCATCGTATTATATTAAAAAAGAAGAAGGAAAAAGCACAGATTCTGTTATCGGTCAAACATTAGTTTATGATAAGAGAGATAATGCTTTCAGAACGAAAGACGGATACTTTTTATCTTTCGGTAATGATGTTTCAGGTTTAGGTGGCGATGAAAAATATTTGAAATTTGATATTAAAGCCTACAAATTTATGACATTTAGTGATTACTGGACTTTGAAAATCTTTGCTAATGGTGGTTATGTAACCAGTTATGGCGATGAAGATGTTCGTCTTTCCAAACGTTATTATTTAGGAGGCACAACTTTACGAGGCTTTGAATATAGTGGAATTGGAGCAAGAGATATGCAAACAAATGACTCATTAGGTGGTAATTGGGTTGTATATGGCGGAACAGAATTAATGTTTCCGTTGGGTTTAGACGAATTAGGAATAAGAGGACGTACATTTTTTGATATAGGTGTAATAGGAAAACCTGATGATATTAATCCTAAATTTGTAGAATATTCTTCTAAACCTAGAGCATCTGTCGGTTTTGGCTTTGAATGGTATTCACCGATGGGCAAAATTGATATAGATTTCGGTTTCCCTGTCTTAAAAGAAGATTACGATCAAAAAGAAGTATTTCGTTTGAATTTTGGTACCAGTTTATAAAAAAGGAGAAAATTTATGGTTGATACAAATTTTTTTAAGAATAATGGTCCTTTTACATTAAAACAAGTGGTAGACATTATTGAAGCTGAAGTTATACAACCTTGTAATTTGGAGGCTGTCATAATTGATATTGCTCCAATGGAAACTGCCGGAGAAAATGAAATTTGTTTCTTCTATGATAGAAAAGCAAAAGAAAAGGCTACAAATATAAAAGCTAAGGCTTGTATTACAAACTCTGATTTAAAAGATTGGATACCTTATGGTATTAATGTTTTAATTGTAGAAGATCCTAAATTGGCTTTTTTAAAATTAAATAAAGCAATGTATGAAGAATATGTGCCCGAAAGTACAATTTCAGAAAGTGCGACAATTGCTAAGTCTGCAAAAATCGGTATCAATTGTTACATTGGTCCTAATGTAGTACTTGAAGAGAATGTGATAATTGGCGATAACTGTCGTTTAGAAGCCAATTCGTACATCGGAAGAGGTTGTAAATTGGGAAACAACTGTAGGATTGGTGTTGGAGCATATATTACATATACTGTGATGGGAAATGATTGTTATATATATACTGGTGCTCGCGTAGGTGCAGACGGTTTTGGATTTAACACTATAAATGGGAAGCATGTTCGAATTCCTCAAGTTGGTAGAGTCGTTATCGGGAATGATGTTGAAGTTGGTGCAAACTCTTGTATAGACAGAGGTGCTTTAGGTGATACAGTGATTGGTGACGGTTGTCGAATTGATAATTTAGTTCAAGTTGCTCATAATGATAAAATGGGTAGGGGCTGTATTGTTGTGGCTCAAACCGGTATAGCCGGCAGTTGCTCTTTTGGTGATTATGTTGTTTGTGGAGGACAAACAGGATTTGCCGATCACTTAACAGTTGGAAGCGGAGCTCAGATTGGTGCTCAATCAGGAATTATGCGTGATATTGAACCTGGAACTACCGTGATGGGAACTCCAGCTGTTCCATTTAAGGATTTTATGCGTCAAGTATCGTTTTTACAACGCAACAGTAAAAAGTAAAATATAAATATAAAGGAAATAAGCATGTCTGAAATAAAAGTATATCCTATTGAAGAAATTTTAAAATTGTTACCTCATCGTTATCCGTTTTTGTTAATTGACAGATTGGAAGTTGAAGTTGCAGGGGAGAAAGGTGTAGGAATCAAAAATGTTACTATGAATGAAGAGTTTTTTCAGGGACATTTCCCGAATAATCCCGTAATGCCAGGAGTTTTGCAAATTGAAGCAATGGCTCAAACTGCAGGTGCAATTGTAACCGCAAAAGATGATGATTATGCTAATAAAAAAGTTGGTGTTTTATTTATGTCAGTTGATGGCGTTAAGTTTAGAAAACCTGTAAAACCTGGTGATCAATTACGTATGCATGTTGAAAAAATTAAAGAACGTCGCAATATATATGTTTTCAAAGGACAGTGTACGGTAGATAATCAGGTAGTTTCGGAGGCTGAATTTTCTGCAATGATTATACATCAGTAGAGTGCTGTATTTAAGAGACCTCTATGCAAACTTTTGTGTGGAGGTCTTTTTTTATATAGTAGTTGACAAAAGATATTTTATTTGCTAAAATCGTAGATGTTAAAATAAGTTATTAATTCTAAATTTTGTTTATTATGGTAGAAAGTTATCAGAAAAAAGTGCTTGCAGCGCTTCATGTAGATGGTTTTTTTGAAGAATCAACAGTGCAAAATTTCCTTAAAAGAGAGAAATATCGTCTCAAAAAAGGAGTTGTAGATGCGTCAAAAAGAACCAGTATGTTATTCACTTACATCAATAACAGATGTAAAGTGCAAAAGGAGCAGGAAGCATTCAAACGATTGGCTCTGTGTGAACTAGAAACAATACAAAACAATTCTTCCTCTGAAGAAGTGAAGAAGTATTGTCGAATGCTCTATGGTTTCCATAGTCCAGATAGCTCCGTTAAGGGTCTTGAGTATGCAAAGTTACAAACTTTAATCGACAAAGTTGAGACTTCTTTGTTGCGCAATTTACGTGAAAAAGAAGAAGTTAAAAACTTTCTCAAGGTTGCAGTATTGTATTCTCGCAAGGAATATAATGTGGAAGATTATAACAATTTGAAGGTTATGATTAGCTTAATCTAATCTAATCTAATCTAATCTTTCATCTCTGGTAACAAAAGAAGCTCCCTTATGGGAGCTTCTTTTGTTTATAATTTTTTATGTTTTTAGATTTATAATTTCGCTTTGGTGATCTTAAGTCTTTTTTGATAATTTCATCAATTACGCTCATTAAGAAACTTACCAGCAGTAAAAATGATATCAATAAGAAAGAACTAAAGAAAATCCAAGAATGTGGAAATACGGACATAACCGGTCTTGCAATTTCAGAAGCCCACCCATCAAGAGTAAATATTTGCAATAAAGAAAATACAGCAGAACCTAATGTTGAAAATTCGATAAATACATTTCCGTATAATGCTACGGACATAATAGCAAATACATATAAAAATACACCAAACACTAAAATCATCGCTACGAAATTAGGTAAAAGTGTGGCAAATATGCTCAATATACGTTTTAATTTAGAAAATTTATTAATATATTTAAAGAGCCTGAATAATCTGAATGTTCTTAAGACGATGAAGTAGCTTGCAAATGAAAAAGAGGAAATAGTAATAATTGTAAAATCAAAAATATTCCATCTTGAGTGAAAGAATTTGTAAGAATAAACAAAAAGTTTTAATAACATTTCTGTTATAAAGATAGCCATACATAGACGATCTAAAATAAATAAGATGTGACCGAAATAATTGTTAAAATGTTCAGATGTCATTAAGCCAAAAACGATAGCATCTAAACAAATAAGAGACATTATAAATAAATCAAATCTCTTGCTTTCTACCATTTTTTTGATTTTTTCTTTTTGTTGATGAATATATTCACACATGTTTTTTTCCTTATAAATTAATTAGCTAAAAATATCATAACCTAAATATAAAAAAATACAAGAATTATTGCTCCGATGACAATAGAAGGACCAAAAGCTCCGACACGTTGTTTTTTTGCTACTGAAATTATGGCGAAAATAGAGCTTGAAAGTAAAATTAGGTAAGGAATAGCTTCTAAACCAAGCCAGGCTCCTAAAGCAGATAACAATTTTATATCTCCTCCCCCAAAACAATCAGGATGTTTTTTTATCAAAAATATGGATGCAACTACAGGTAATATATACCCGGCGCTAGCTCCAAGTACGCTTATTTGTTCTGGGGATAATATGTAATCTGAATTATAAGAAAGCGCAAAAGCCGAATAGGCAAAACCACCAATTAATAGTGGAATAGTCAGAATATCCGGTAATAATAACATACGTTCGTCAATTTCATATAATAACAATAGTGATAAAATTAAAAAAAGTAGCCATAATCGTTCAGGTTGGCCAAAACAAAAATATACAGCACAACTTAAAGATGCTGATACGACAGCCCAACCGATTGAACGCATTATATACTTTTTGATAAGCTTATGGTACTTGCTATTGTTTTGTCTTTTGTTTTTAGAAACTTTTTTTACCGGCCAAATAATCCTATATAAAGCGTATGCAGGTGTCGCTGGCATAAATTTAGCGAATCGACGCGCTATATATGGAATTAAAAAACCAAAAATAAAACCACAAATTGTGTAAAACATTTACTTATTCTCCTTATTTAACATAATTTACGCAAAAAAGGTTAAAAATAACTTGAAAAATGAAAAATAAAGTTGTATGAAGTCGTTACCTTATTAAAGCACCCCTGGAGGTTTTTGTAAGGATTGTTAATTTAAATATAAGGAAAATAAAATGTCAAACATTACATTTAAAGCTTTAAAGCGTGAGAAAGCAGGTAAGGGGGCAGCTCGTGCATGTCGTCGTGAGGGGCGTGTTCCTGCCGTTGTTTATGGTGGTAAAAAAGATCCGGTTTTAGTTAGTCTTGATCCGGTTGAATTAGAAAAAGCTTTGAACTTAGCTGATTTCTATCAATCTGAAATTGTTGTTGATGTTGAAGGTAAAGCTGTAAAAGCTGTATGCCAAGATGTTCAATTCCATCCGGTTTCAGATATGCCTATTCACGTTGACTTTTTACGCAAATAAGAGGCAACAGATGTTTTTAGTGGTCGGTTTGGGCAACCCAGGTTCAGAGTATGCCAATACACGCCACAATGTAGGTTTTATGGCGGCTGATGCAATATGCAGCCGCTATAAGTTTGATATATACAAGAAAAAATTTGATGGTGAAGTGGCAATAGGGCAAATAGCAAATGAAAAAGTTATTGTTTTAAAGCCTCATACATATATGAATTTATCCGGAAATGCTGTTGTGAAAGCTGCCTTATTTTATAAAATATTGCCTGAAAATATTATTGTAATTCACGATGATATGGATTTAAAATCAGGGCAATTAAAAGCTAAAAGAGGTGGCGGAGCCGGTGGACATAACGGGTTAAAGAGTATCGATGCTCACATAACATCTAATTATAACAGAATCCGTATAGGCGTCGGACATCCGGCTAATAAGGGAAATGATGTTATCAACTATGTTTTAGGTTCTTTTTCAAAAGAAGAAAAAAAATTGTTAGAAGCAAGTTTAGATACAGTTACGGAAGCAGTTGAGGTTTTAATAAGAAATGATATCGCTGCTTGTTCAAACTTTTTGGGTATGTCGGTAAAAAATAAATAAGAGAGGTTTTTATGGGTTTTAACTGCGGTATTGTTGGGTTACCAAATGTAGGTAAATCGACACTTTTTAATGCTTTAACGCAAACAATTGCGGCACAGGCTGCAAATTTTCCGTTTTGTACAATTGAACCTAATACGGGAAGAGTTGCCGTACCTGATTATCGTTTGGATAAGTTGGCGCAAATTGTTAATCCGAAAAATATTGTACCGACACAATTAGAGTTTGTTGATATTGCAGGTTTGGTAAAGGGGGCTTCAAGAGGAGAAGGACTTGGTAACCAGTTTTTAGCCAATATCAGGGAAACAGATGCCATTATACATGTGTTGCGTTGTTTTCAAGATGAAAATATTACTCACGTTGAAGGAAGTGTTGATCCTGTTCGTGATGCTGAAATTGTTGAAACAGAACTTATGATTGCCGATTTGGAAAGTTTGGAAAAACGTTTTGAACAGGTAAAGAAAAAAGCGCAAACAGGCGGTGATAAAGAAGCAAAAATTTGTGCTGAGGTTATGGAACCGATTATTGAGGCTTTAAGAGCGGGAAAACCTGCCAGAACGGCAGCCCCTGATGTAAGTCAGAAAGATGCGTATAAACAATATAAAATGTTACAACTGTTAACATCTAAGCCTGTTTTATATGTTTGTAATGTTGATGAAAATTCAGCCTCTAACGGTAATGAATTTTCTAAGGCGGTTTTTGAAAAAGCAAAAAATGAAAATGCAAGTGCTGTTATTATTTCGGCAGAAATAGAATCAGAAGTTGCACAACTTGATTCTGAAGAAGAAAGAAAAGAATTTTTAGAAAGTTTAGGTTTGGAAGAAACCGGTTTGGCAAAAATCATTCGAGCCGGCTACGGGCTGTTAGGTCTGCAAACATATTTTACTGCCGGTCCGAAAGAAGTTAGAGCCTGGACTTTTGTAAAAGGGGCAAAAGCTCCTCAATGTGCAGGTATAATACATACCGATTTTGAAAGAGGCTTTATCAGAGCTGAAACAATTTCGTATGATGATTATGTTAATTTGGGTGGAGAGCAAGCCTGTAAAGAAGCAGGTAAAATTCGCTCTGAAGGTAAAGAGTATGTCGTTCAAGATGGCGATATAATGAACTTTTTATTTAATGTATAAGAAAAACCTCCGAAATTTTCGGAGGTTTTTTCTTAACGTATAAACATCGGGTAAATACCGGAAGTTTATTTAGCTATTTGTTTGAGAACTTCAGGATTTAATTCTTTTAGTTCATCAATTACAAACAAGCCATTGTCACGGATGAGGACATCATCAAAATAGATTTGTCCGCCGCCATATTCAGGTGTTTGAATCAAAACCAAATCCCAGTGGATTTCAGAGCTGTTGCCATTAGGAGCAGTTTTGTAACAGCTACCGATTGCCATATGCAATGAACCTGCAATTTTTTCATCAAACAAGATATTACAGATATCTTTAGTGATGAATGGGTTTACACCTAAGGCAAATTCTCCGACATAGCGAGCACCTTCGTCTTTGTTGAAGATGTCTTCAAGGTCTTGTGTGTTACCTGAATGTTCGCATTTTACGATTTTACCGTTCTCAAACCACAGCTTGATGTTGGAAAATTTCTTTCCTTCCATATGGCTGGAGGTGTTAAAACGGATAACGCCGTTGATTGAGTCTTTTACCGGAGCCGTGTATACTTCTCCATCAGGAATGTTGCGATGACCACAACAGGGAACTCCTCCGATGTCTTTAATAGAAAACGAAATATCTGTTTCCGGTCCGACAATTCTTACTTTGTCGGTTTTTTTCATCAACTCTGCCAATTTGTTCATTGCAGGTTCCATCTTGGAGTAGTCAAGCAAACAAGCATTGAGCATGAAGTCTGTAAACTCTTGAGTTGACATACCGGCTTCATAAGCCATAACATCGCTCGGATAACGCAAAACACACCAACGAGTGTTGTCAACGCGATAATAGAGAACTTCTGCATAGCTTGAGTTGTATATAGCTTGTTTCTCTTTTGAAACGATGGCTGCATCATAAGGATTTGCAATACTTGAAAATCCGATATAAACATCCATTTGTTTCATGATGTCGAGATGAAGCTTCATATACTCATCAATCTGCTCTTTTGAGGCATCTTTGCTCAGAGCGTTAATGAAGCGAATGTCATTTAGGAAGTAAAAAGGAACTCCACCTAACTTAACGGTTGCTTCGATGAATGCTTCAAACAACGGGGTTGAACCCAAACCTTTTGCGTCAATAAAGACTTTGTCACCCGGAGTGACTTGGACGGAATTTTTCAAAATGTTTTCCGCCAATTGTTTAAATCTGTTCATAATGAAAAAAATTATTTGGTTATACAAAAATAGAATTATCGTTCGCTATTATATACCATAATGCAAATTTGTCAATATTTATAATGAATATATTACTTATTTTTTTAGTTTTGCAACTTCGTTTCTGGCTAGGGTATCAACACGCTCATTTTCAATGTGACCGTTATGACCTTTTACCCAAACCCATCTTATTTGATGATTTTTAATAATTTCGTCAAGTTGTTGCCAGAGGTCAATGTTTTTTACTTCATTTTTTTTATTAGATGTTTTCCATCCGTTTTTTTTCCAATTTTCGAGCCATTCGGTTATACCGCACATAACATATTTACTGTCTGTATATAATGTGATATTGCAAGTTGTTTTAAGGGCTTTAAGGGCTTCTAAAACAGCAGTTAGCTCCATACGATTATTGGTGGTGTTTTCTTCACCTCCGCTTAGTTCTTTTTCAATATCTTTATAGCGCAGAAGAGCACCCCAACCACCAATTCCGGGATTACCTGAACATGCACCGTCAGTAAAAATTTCAACTCTTGCTACCATGTTTAAGTCCTCATAAGAAAATTGTGAAAAAATTCGGCACTTAGTTGTTCTGTGGTGTCTTCATCTTTTAGGGCTTTTGCAACAAAAGAGCGAAGTTTATTTTTAGGAATATAAATTCTAAAATCTTTTGGAGCTGCATTGTCGGCACCGATAACACCGTTTAGGCAAAAATCTTCTTCAATGTATGGCGATAAAATTATTTGCATATTGGTAAATTTTATCATGCCGCGAGGAGGTAAACGTAAATCTTGTTTTGTAATAAGATTTAAGTGACCTGATATAGAACTTAATGAATCCATATGATTGTAGTTTAAAAAACGAACTTTGTTATATTCGCTACCGGTAGATTGAGTGGTGCAAGAAAAATAAATTTCTTTCGCAATAGCGTTGCTTTCATTTTGTACCTGAATTGAAAAACTTATTTTTACATATTTTTCCGGCGGATTATCTATTGTATGAGGATAAAGCATGTCTTCATCGGTGTTTTGTAAAATTTCCAGATGTTTATCTTCCAACAAGAGTTCAATATTAGGCTGAGGGCGTTTACCGAACATTCCGGCAATTACGGCATATGGCGCAGGTACATTGTTTGAACCTGAGCGAATATATATTGTGCTTCCTATGGTGCTCATTAAAGGAGTGATTTCAGATTTTGGGATATATGTTGCTATAAATCCGTCACCATTTTTATCACAGCTTATAATATGGTTTCTGACCTTATTATGGCTCGGAATGGTACAGCCTGATATAGCACCTTCAAGCCAACTTAAAAAACGATGCACATTTTTAACTTTGACTTTTGCCTTTGCAACATCACCTATTTCTTGGTCACGAGAACATTCAACACCCCAAACAATTACCCCGCCTTCAGAATTTCCGAATCCGGAAATAGCTTTTGCGAGGTTTTTGCGATCATCTCTATGAAGGGTATGAAAATTTTTTCCGGTAGAAACAGCTTGTTTGAAATCTAAAAACAATTCTTCGGTTTGAAGGGTTAAAATAAACTCATCAATGGCGTCTTCACCAAAATAAATGAGCTTTTGAAAGATATCTTCTGCGCGTGACATAATAAGCCTCCGTTTTTCATATAATGGAATATGATAGCATAAATTTTTATAATAAACTCTTAAAATTAAAATAAAAATTATGACAAAAAACTTGTAAAAAGTAAAAATATGTGATAATTTACAACAAACGTAAATTATGTAGATGCAGATTATTAACCATTAAATATTATTGCTTATGAAAACTAAAAAATTAGCGCAGATTGCCAGAATAATGCGCAGTCATCATTTGACCATTGAGGATTTGGAAAAGTTTATCGCTCATAGAGCTGAATTTAAGGCCCTGAAAGCTTCTCCCCAAAAGGATAACCGGTTTGATGTGCTTTGTCTTGTCGGAAGTAAACCACAACGTGTTCCGTTTAATTATCGGCACATCGGTATACCACTGGGTATATTTCCTTTTAAAGATGATCCTCGGTATATCGAGTTAGATGAAACAGAAGGTAAGAAACACTCTGATTCGGATGTCGATGAAAGCAGGCTTCTTAATGTGGAGTTTTGTGAAAAGTTTAATCACCTCAGACCTCTTTTGAACAGGTATCTTGCAATTTTGAATTCGCCACCGATAGAAGGAGAATATCTTGCGCAAGGTGATTATATGCAAGATTGCGGATGGATTATACTTTTTGGTAGTTATGTACATAGCGACTATTACGGAGGTTCCGTAGCTTCCAAGCTTCGCTATATGGGAAGAATGCAATAAGCATGCTCAGATGCTTGATTTTTTAAATTTCCTTGTCGGCTTATGTCGGCGAGGAAATTTTTTTACTTAAATAAAATGTTGTACTTTCATATCATCAAAAATTATTTGATTTTTTAGGTTTATTCATTCATCATTTTATAAAATAAAACTAAAGAGGATTTTTATAATGAAAAATATTTTAATTTTAGGTGCGGCTCGAAGCGGAAAAACGACACTTGCTAAGCAGATGGCCGATAAATTTGGCTTATCGATAATTTCGGTTGATGCTTTTATTGGTGCTTTTCAGGAAAATTATCCGGATTTAGGTTTTGCTTATTTTCACAAATCTAATCATCATATAGCACCTTTTATTGCCTCTTATGCTAATGCAATTATTTATAATCATCCGAAATCTAACTTTGTAATTGAAGGGTATCATATAAAATTAAGTGATGCCGTAAAACTGTTTAGCGATAAATTTGAAATTGTTGTTTTAGGATATCCGAAACTTACTCCTCAAGAAGTTTTATCAAGTGTCAGAAAGTATGAAGGAAAGTTCGATTATACCAGAGCTCTTACAGATGACGATTTGTTGAAAACCATTTCTCGTCATGTGGAATATTCCAAAAATTTTGAAGCAGAATGCCAACAATTGGGAATTTCTTTTTATGATACATCTTATAATAGAGATGAAGTTTTAAATGACATAATTAAAAAATTCATTAATCTCTAATTATAAGATATCTATAAAATTTTGATGTAAGGCTTAAATTTTGAGGCAAAATATTTAGCTTTTCTGGCTACGCCTAAAATATGTTTCCATCTGTTATCCGTAATCATTTTTATCTCTTTATTTTTATATTTAATAAAAAAATCCTAACATATAAAAAAAGTCAATAAATGAAAAAAATATTATCAATACAAAAAACGAGAGTTTTTATTGCTCTCGTTTTTGGTTAATTTTGTTTAATAAATTTTTGTAATACAACTGTCGATCTTGGAGCTCTTTTTATCCCCAGACACCACGGACAACTACATGGTCTTCATCTGTGTTTGAAAAATTGTTGTTAAGTTTGTCTTTGTTAATCTCTTCAAACAGATGATCCCAACCATTTAACAGCAAAATGAGTTTAGCATGGCCTCCGGATGGTTCATCGCGGATACCATCGGGAGTTAATACTTTGATTTTGTCTTTTAACTGTTGAAAGCCTGTTTGTAAGTTCCAATTGTAGTCTTTCCAACTAAAAACTTGTCCTTCAGGTACATCAATGAACCAATATTCATCTTTTTCCGAAATTGTTTCTAAGCCGAGATTTTCAAGATAAACATTGATAATTTCTCGGTGAGACAAGATAAATTCAAGCTCTGATTTTGATGGAATGTCTCGAACCGACTTATAATGACCACAACGAGCTAAATTTAAGGCGAAAATCTTGTTGTAGACATCAAACATCGATACGTTTTTCCCATCACGTTTGATACTGATTTTTATCTCCTCAAGTTGTAAAATTGATGCCAATTCCGGATAATCTTTTTCGATAAGAATTTTAATCAAATTTTGATGCTCGGGGATAAGTTTTTCTTCACACATCTTTACTAAGTTGCGAAGATTGTTGATGTGAGAGCCACGCTGTTGTTCAGTTTTTTTTGCAGAGATCTTGGAATAGATACGCTTACTCAAAAAACCGAAAGGTTTTCTCTTCAAAACAAGAGTAATCAACAGATAGCACATCATGACCGATAACAGAATTAAAACGGTCAACAAAAGAACTTGGGTTGCATTCATAAGACTGATAATTTTTAAATGATTAAACATAATGGTTGATTTTAATGCGTAAGAACGTATCACATTTTTATAAGATTGTAAATAATTTTTTTCAAGGTCGATTTCAATTAAATTTTTCGTTCTAAAATATAATGAGGAAGGTAAATGCCTGATGAATCGTATTTTTCTTCTTTAATTTTTTTAAATCCGAATTTTGCATATATATGCAAAGCTACATCGTTGTCGCTTCTTACACCTATTTTCATTGTTTCATTATATGTCTTTACTATATATGAAAGCAATTCTTGTCCAATGCCCTGATTAAAATATTCCGGTAAAACATAAAGTTGTTTGATGTTTTTTTCTTCAGCTGAATAGCAGATGTATGCAACTTTTTTATTATTTTTGATAAAACAATATATATCAAATTTGGGATAAATGTATGTTATCACACGTTCGTAAAGTTTTTTCCAATCATCATCGGATAATTTAACGGTTGAACGCAAAGATTTATCAAAAATCATGAGTAAATCAGGCCAGTCCGGTACGCTTGCTTTTTTGATATAATCTTGCATGTATTTTCCTTTTTTATGTTAAGATGACTTGATTGTATGATTTAATCTTATAATGTTAATATAGAATGTTTTTCTACTTAACAAAAAAGCCCACCACAAGGGTGAGCTTTTTTATTGGTGCGCTAGGCCGGAATCGAACCGGCACGGGATTGCTCCCAACAGATTTTAAGTCTGCAGCGTCTACCTGTTCCGCCACAAGCGCATAATCTGAGAACTCTTATAAACATATTTTTTTTAAAATGCAACACTTATTTTGCAAAAATTTAATATATTTATTTTATAACCTGAATCGATATATAGGAGATAAAGTATTATGACAATGTTTCAAGAAAAAATCAGGGTTGTTCCTAACTTCCCTAAAAAGGGAATTATGTTTCAAGATATAACAACTTTGTTAAAAGATAAGCAAGCTTTTGCCGAAGTTATAGATTTATTGTTTGAAAAATTTAAGAATTATAACTTAGATTATATTGTGGCAATAGAATCCAGAGGATATTTATTTGGGGCTCCTCTGGCCTATAAGTTAGGTTGTGGTCTTATCGTTGTCAGAAAACCCAATAAATTGCCGGCAGAAGTTGAACGTGTTGAATATGGTTTGGAATATGGAAAAGATGTACTTGAAATTCATAAAGATGCAATAGAAAAAGGTAAAAATGTGCTTATAATTGATGATTTGCTTGCAACCGGCGGAACCGTAAGTGCCGCATATTCTTTGGTGAACAGATTAGGCGGAAAAACAAAAGCATTTGCATTTGTAATTGAATTGGAAAGTTTAAATGGTCGAAACAATCTTTCTAAAGATGTAGAATGCTTTTCATTGCTTAAGATAAGTTAGTTATTTTCTTAGTTTTCTTGCAGCTCCTGAAAGTTGCATGATAGTATAGCTCAAAATTTCTTGAGCAGGAAGATTGGTTGTTTTACAATCTCTTTCACATTGATACAGCAAATTGATGGCATCTAAAACAGATTGTTTTTTCCAAGTGTTTATTTGCAATCTTAAATCATCTTTTCTAAAAAACATTAAAGGAGGTCTGATGGAATTTATAATTTCATCGGGCCTTTTTCCTTGTTCAAAAGCATAAGCGTAGCTGAGCAGATTAATAAAATGAGAACTTATACTTCTGACAATTGTTACTGCTTCAATGCCTTCGTTTAAAAGTTCTTTGTATGAATCTATAGCTTTATCTGTTTTGCCCGTGCCGATAAAATAGCACAAATCTTCTATTGAAGAACTTGATGTGTCGCTTACTGCAATTTTGATATCATCAATTTCAATATTTCTTCTTGAACCTAAGTAAGTAATAAGTTTATCCATTTCACTCAAATTTGCTTTTTTATCATTGGACAAGCGCATACAAAGCAAATCTGCAGCATTTTCGGATATGGTTACTTGATTTTTGATTAAATAATCTCTTACAAACTGTTTAATATCTTTTTCACGGTCTTCGTAACATCCGATAATGGCAAAATCTTCTCTGTCTTTTCCTAAATTGACTAAAGATGATTTTGTGTTTAATGTAGACGATGTTAAAATGAGTAAAGAATCTGATTTATTATCATCAAACAATGTTTTTAAGTTTTTTGTAAGAATATCAGTAACATCTTTAATAATTATAACACGTCTACCTCCCAATAAAGATTGAGCGTTATATTCGCCGAATAATATTCCTATATCTTTAGTTAAATTTTCCATGCTTAAATTTACGACTCTGAAAGCGTCGCTTAGATCTTGACATACTGTTTTTGCAAATTGAGAACAGTAGTCAGCAATTTTTCCTTCATTTGTGCCGAAAATTAATACACACTTGATGTTTAAGTCAGGCGTTTTAAGATATTTTGTGATGTCAATATCTTTAAAATTCATTCGGGTTTCCACGTTTAGTCAAAGTAGAATGGAAATAGGCTCCCATACGTAAAGATATATCATTAGCAATGATTTTTGCTGCGTCTTTTTCTATCTTTTTTTGAGCAAAAGTTGTGGAATAAGGGTTTGCCATGATATCATAACCTAAATAGGCAATAGAATTGCCACTTACCAATTCTTTATGATCGCTTGCATTTAAAAGACGATAATTTACGGTATAATGTACTTTTTCACGTGTGGCAGTTATATCATCACGCATAGCTTGTTCAGTGATACTTTGATTTATGTTAAAAACTTCCAAAATATATTTAGGACTATCTGAAACACCTTTAGGCATTAGGTTATCCAATAAGTTGTTTCTAATAAGTTGACCTATTCTGTTAGCAATAGGTGCTATTTGAATTTGAGACATCTCTTCTGATATAGATGTGTCAAATTGCCCTTTGTAGTACCATGTGTCAGCAGATTTTCTCTCAACATAAAGTGGTTCAAATCCACAAGATGTTAAAGCCAACAAGATAACGCAAAGTGTAGTATATATTTTAAATTTATGCAACAATGTTCACAATCCTATTTTTAACAACAATTATTTTTTTAATTTCTTTACCATCAATTTGGCGTGCAACGTTTTCTAACGAAAGTGCAGCATTTTTAACATCTTCATCAGAACTGTCTTTAGGCATTTCTATTGTGCCACGCATTTTTCCGCATAATTGAACGGCAATAGTCACAGTATCATCTTGAGCAAGTTGTTTGTCACCTACTGGCCAACTTTCTTTGATGATTAAACTGTCATAACCCATCCTTGCCCACATCTCTTCAGCTAAATGAGGAGTAAACGGACTTAAAAGCTTTAACAGTGTTTGATATAAAATAGCTGGAATTTTTTCCAAAGATGACATATAGTTTACATAACTCATTAATGAAGATACAGCCGTATTAAATTTCATTTGATCAATTCGTTCTGTTACTTCAAGTATGCATTTATGCATAGCTCTCAAGTCTTTTATATCAGCATCTTTTGAGCATACTTTTTTGAATAAATTAAAGATTTTTCCGACAAATCTGTAAACACCCATCAAACTATCATCAGACCATGCAGCCACCTGATCAAACGGTCCGATAAACATTTCATATAAACGGAATGTATCAGCGCCATAGTTATTTATAATTTCATCAGGGTTAATTACGTTACCACGAGATTTTGACATTTTTTCGCCATTTTCAGCCAAGATCATACCATGAGAAGTACGTCTGTTGTATGGTTCTTTAGTCGGGACATATCCGCAATCATACAAAAACTTATGCCAAAAACGAGAATATAATAAGTGTAATGTAGTGTGTTCCATGCCACCATTATACCAATCTACATTCATCCAATAGTCTAAAGCTTCTTTTGAAGCAAATTCTTTGTCATTGTGTGGATCGCAATAGCGCAAGAAATACCATGAAGATCCTGCCCAGTTTGGCATGACGTCTGTCTCGCGTTTGGCACCAGCACCACATTTAGGACATTTTGTATTTACCCAATCGGTTGCTTTAGATAAAGGCGAATCCCCTTCATCATTTGGTAAGTAGTCTGTTACTTCAGGTAACGTTAACGGCAAATCTTCTTCTTTTAAGGGTTGCCATCCGCAATGTTTGCAATATACCATCGGAATTGGCTCACCCCAATAGCGTTGGCGAGAAAAAATCCAATCTCTTAATTTGAAATTGATTTTTGCTTGGCCGAATCCGTTCTTAACCGCAAAATCAATAGCAGATTTCATTCCTTCTTCTTTATTGAGACCGTTTAAGAAATCTGAGTTTATATGTAATCCGTCTTCTTCATGAGCTTTTTCTGAGATATCTCCACCTTCCAAGACTTGGATAATAGGTAAGTCAAAAGCTTTAGCAAAATCATAGTCGCGTTGGTCATGAGCCGGAACAGCCATAATTGCACCGGTACCATATCCGGTTAAAACATAGTCAGATATAAATACAGGTATCATCTTTCCATTAAACGGATTTTTTGCTTTTATACCTTTTAATTCTACACCTGTTTTAGAATCTGAAGCTGTGCGTTGTAAATCAGATTTTTTAGATGTTTCTTCAATATATTTTTTAATCTCGTCAGGGTTTTCAAACTTATCTATATATTTTTGAACAAAATCATGCTCGGGGGCCATTACCATGTATGTTACGCCGAAAGCCGTATCAGGACGAGTTGTAAACACTTTTAATTTGTCTTGACCAAACTCAAAATCAAGCTCAGCACCTTCTGATCTGCCAATCCAATTAGTTTGTTGTGCTTTAACCCTGTCAACAAAATCTAACCCATCGAGGTCATCTATAAGTCTGTCAGCATATTTTGTAATAGCAATTACCCATTGTTCTTTATCTTTTCTTACAACTTCTGCACCGCATCTTTCACAACAGCCGTTTACAACCTCTTCATTAGCAAGGCCTACTTTACAAGCAGGACACCAGTTTATAGCCATTTTACTTTTATAGGCTAAGCCTTTTTTGAAAAGTTCGATAAACATCCATTGTGTCCATTTATAATACTCAGGTGAGGATGTATCAATACATCTGTCCCAATCAAAACTAAGACCGATAGATTTTAATTGGCGAGTAAAGTTTTCAATGTTTGCTTTTGTAGAAACGGCGGGATGGACACCTGTTTTGATGGCATAGTTTTCAGCAGGTAACCCAAACGCATCAAAACCCATAGGATACAACACATTATAACCTTGCATGCGTTTTTTTCTGGCGATGGTGTCTAATGCAACATAAGAACGAGGATGTCCGACGTGTAACCCTGCACCGGAAGGGAAAGGGAACTCTACCAAGGCGTAAAATTTTTCTTTTGTTGTATCTTCAGTAACTTTATATGCTTTTTCATCTTCCCAAATTTTTTGCCATTTTTGTTCAATGGTTCTAAAGTTATATCTGTCTTCAAGTTGCCATTGCTTTTGCCATTGTTGAAAAGTTTGATTTCCGTTATAGCGTGCATTGCCGTTCATCTTAAGTTTCTCCATTTTATTTTATTTTGCTATAAATTATCATAAAAGATAAAAAAAACAAGCGCTATCTTTATACTAATGCACTTATTATTTTGCTTGCAAAAGTAATGCCTATATGCTTAAATTCAGTATAAGAAAGGTTATAAAATGTCAGAGCGTACAGAATGTGTCGAAATTTTGCATAAAATTTTTGAGCAAAAAGTGTTTTACAGCACTTTAAAACCATATATTGCAGAAAAAAATATATCTTTTTGCAATATGCTTGTTTTAAGTGTATTAAGAAATTTAACGGAACTTGAAAATATAATAGCAAAATTTGTATTAAAAAAAATTCCGCAAAAGAATGTGATTCTAAAATATATTTTACTTGCGGCTATTGCCGAAATTATGCTTTTAAAAACACCTGATTATGCCGTAATAAATGAATATGTTAATATAGCAAAGAAGAAAACCGATAAGTTTTCGGCAAATATGGTAAATGCGGTATTACGTAAGGTATCTTCAAAGAAAAAAGAATTACAAGTTATTGCAAAAATTCCACAAAATTTTTGTGAAATTTTGAAAAAAGATTATACACAATCAGAAATAGATAGCATTAAAGAATCTTGTTTTTGTGAAGCTCCTTTGGATTTGAGTATAAAAGAAAATCATATATATTGGGCTCAACAATTAAACGGCACATTATTTTCTAACGGGACTGTTCGTATAGTTGATGCAAAATCTAAAGTTTCTGAATTAAAAGGTTATGACGAAGGTACGTGGTGGGTGCAGGATATTGCAGCATCATTACCGATTATGTTACTGGGAAATGTAAAAAATAAAAAAGTGCTTGATTTATGCGCTGCTCCGGGCGGTAAAACAGCTCAACTTTTGGCTCAAGGCGCAAAAGTTACGGCAGTCGATATAGATGCATTACGCATGGAAAAGTTAAAGCAAAATATTAAGCGTTTACATTTAGAACAAAATCTTGAGATTTCGGTAGCAGATGGGGTAGAATTTTTACAAGGCAATAAAAATATATTTGATATCATAGTATTAGATGTGCCTTGTTCTGCTACAGGAACTTTTAGAAGACACCCAGAGGTATTACATCTCAAAACAATTCAAGATGTAACAAAACAATCTGATTTGCAGTTTGAAATATTGAATGAAGCTATTAAATCGGTTAAACAGGGGGGATTAGTTTTATATTGTACTTGTTCTATTTCCAAAATTGAAGGTGAATATATTATAGAAAGAATTATGAAAGAGTGTTCATGTATTGAGTTAGTCGTTCCTGATTTGAAAGAAATTAATATATTCGATGGTAAAAAATTACCGGATGATATAATTGATAACGGTGTTTTAAGAACTTTACCTTATTATATCAAAAATTTTGGTGGAATGGATTCTTTTTTTGCTGCTTGTATAAAGAAAAAATAAAGCTATGGAGAGCATTATGTTTTTAAATTTGTTATACTGTATTGGTTTAATTGGGGTTGGTTTTATATGTTCTTTACCTATGCTTTATAGTTTGAGTAAGACAATATCTTTTGAATATACAGTCAAAAAAGATGTGTGGACTTATATGTGGCTATTGAGCCTTGTATTTGTTTTAGGTCTCTATTTTATTTTACCAGATTTTCATGATATGATACATGAATTTGAATGTGGAAAAACTTTAGTCGTCTTTATTTTATCTGCTTTTATTTATGTTGCTTTTTTGATCGAAGTTAGATGGCTATTCTATGTAACAATGGCTATTTCATCAGCTATAGTTACTTTTTTATTTCCTGATACAGGACTTATATTTGAAGGATATTTACCTTTTTGGGTGGAAAAGTTAATAGTTTTTACCTTTGTATTTTTTATTACATTTTTTATAAAAATATTAAATGGAATGTTTACGATTTTTCCGATTTTTGTTTTATCGGGTTTATTGGGGATGTCGTTTATATCTATGCTGGGTGGGGCTCCTTTATTCTTTGGCTTGTTGGCATCTTTATTAATCGGTATGTGGCTTGCTTTTTTAAGGTTTAACTATTTTGGTGAAATTGCTTTAAATGAAGGGGCTTGTGCAAGCGCCGGTTTTTTGTTAGCAGTTTTCTTTGTTCAAGGGGCAATTGAACTTTCAGGTCCATCAATGTTGGTTTTACTATCGTATCTTGTTGCAGAAGTTTTGTGGGTGTTAATCAGAAGATTTTTATGGCGTATTAAAGAGCAAGAGCTATATTATAATACAGCATATTTTGTTTGTTATACAAAAGATATAACTTCACATGCTATAATAGTTTCTATTGTTAAAATAGGAATTATTAATGTTATATTTTCTTGTTTTCAGTTGTATGCACCTAATCCTTTTTCTATACCTGTTTTTGCACTGGCAGTTAATCTGTGGTTGCTAAATATACTTTACCATGCTTCTGAAAATAATTTGAGTTTTAGTCGAACAAATGAGAACTTCTTTGAAGAATTAAAAAATGAATTTAATGTTGTGAAAGAAACTTTGAAACGTAGGAAATAATAAGTATGGTTTTAGGCTTTTTAAAAAGAAAACTTACTAATCATAAAAACGAATCACAGGTAATTCCCGAAATTAAGGTAGGTGTGGTAGCTTTTGAAGATGATTGTTTTACTAATTCTGGTAAAATTTTGGCAGAATATTTCGAAAACGTTCCTTATCTTAATGTATGTTATTATGATGATATGTTTAATAAGAAATTTCTTGATTTACAAAGCCGTAATTTTTTTGATTTTATAGATACAGGTAAGAAAATTTTAAAAAAAACAAAAACGGATGTTTTAGTTTGGGGATATCGCGAACAAAATAATCTTCGTCTTAATTTTCAAACATTAAATCAGTATATAGATGTAAAAGTTCCGTTTTTTTCTTTATTAAATAGTTTAATTTTACCTCTGGATTATTTTCAAGAATTTAAACTTCCGGTATCAATGCTTGATTTAATTTGTGCTGTAATTCTGGTGATATCAGAAAATTCGGCATATACAGAAATTTTAAAAGAAACTGTAGAAAAAATTAATAATTCATCGCCTCCGAAAGATTTAGATATCAAATATATGCCTTATATTTTGAACTTATTGGCTTTAGCTTATTTAGTGTCAGTTAAGGATACGTTCCAAAAACAAGATATAAAAATAGTGTCTTCAATTTTGAAAAATGCTTTGAAGTATTTAAAAAAAGAAACAAATTCGTTGCTTGTGGGTCTTATTTATAGCACTTTTGGGCAACTTTATCAATTGGCTACAGAGTTAAATGTTGATGATAGATATGCAAATTGTAAATTTGCAACAGACTTTTATAATTTAGCATTGAAGTACTTTCCGCGACATACTTTTCCGTATGATTTTGGTCATACTGCTTATCGTTTATCTGTACTTTACTTTGATTATTGGAAATATACTGCAGATATTCAGTTTTTGAGAAATGCGATATTTCAGTTACGCGAGGCTCAAAAAGTTTTTACCCAAATAACTTTTCCTGATTTTTGGGCTATAATTCAGAAAGATTTAGGGTTATATTTTTCAATGATGTCTGTATTTAGCAAGAATCAGGAAATAGCTTTACTGGCAATCGAAAATTATAAAAATTATCAAAAAGTTTGTTCTCGTGATAAATATCCGTTGGCATGGGCAGAGATTCAAGAAAAGATAGGAAATATATTTTTTGAATGCGGTAAGTTTTCTCATAATGAAGAATGCTTTGATGAAGCTGTTAAATATTATCTAGAGGCTCAAAATATTTATGAAGAACACGATGTTAGTGAAAATAAAAAAAGAATTGAGAAATGTTTGGTAAAAACAGATGAGAATCTTTTAAGAATATCAAATTTTAATTAATATATATTAGTTTTTTGTGTATAGAGTAATCTTTGTTTTGACCTTTTATATAACCTATTATAACCTTTAGTTACATCTTTTGAGATGTTTAACAATTTTTTGCAAAAAATGAAGAGAGAGAGAACTATGAAAAAAACTTTATTATTGGCAGGAGTTGCCTCTTTAGTTGCGTTTAATGTTAGTGCAACAGAATATCTTCCATACGTAGTAGCTCGTGTGGCTCGTGTAGAAGTGAAAAATGATATTAAATCTTCATTATTTAAAGATAAGATAAATGATGATCAGTATGGATATAGAATTGCTGGCGGTGTTATGGTTCCGTTATGTGGCGGTTTAGCTCAATCAGTTCGTGCTGAAGTTGAATATGGTTTATTAAATAAAACACATAATCATAATAATATAAGAGCCTTACAAACAAACATTGGATTGCAAACACAGTTACAAACAGTTTTAGCAAATGTTTACTATGATTTGGATACAGGTACTGCAGTTACTCCTTATTTAGGTGTAGGTGTCGGTTATGCTCGTATTGAAGAAAAAGCTTGGGAAAAAACAACAGAAGATAATTTAGCATGGAATATTGGTGTTGGTGTTAGCGTGAATGTAACATACAATATGGATGTTGAAATTGGCTATCGTTATACTGACTATGGTAAAACCAAATCAAAAATACTTGATGAAACTGTTAAGAGAACTTATGATTCTCAAGAAGTTCTTTTAGGCTTAAGATATACATTCTAAAAGATATTGTTTAACCCCCGATATGTTAAATCGGGGGTTAAATTTTAATATTTAGTACGAAGATTTAATTAGAGAAACTAAACTTTATCACATATTAAAATAAAAATATTGACATAAAAAATATTTTGAACGTCAGTATTAATTTAATAAATGGTTAATGATGAAAAAATTTTTTTTAAGATTATCTTATATGAATAGAATTTATTTGACATAACTTTAAATTTGAAAGGAATAAGATGAAAAAATTAATTTTAACAATATGTTTTACCATAGGATTATCAGCTTGTGCAGCAGAATCGTTGGAATGTGATAAAAAGCCAATTGTTCGTCCACAACCAACAGTAGCTCAACCTGTTGTACAACCGGTGGCTCAAACAGGATGTCAAGGTTCATCTTATACAGTGTCTGAACCTATAGAAGTTATTTATAAAAATACTGTATACAGAACAGTTTATGAGCCTAAAACCTATTCAACGGTTTCTTTTGTGAAAAAACCGTATAATTGTGCTCAGAATAGTTTATGTCAACAAAAGACTAATAAACAATAGAGTTAATTGTAAAAAAAAGCCCCGTTAAACGGGTCTTTTGCGGTTGCTTTTTGACAAATTTAACAAATAAAGCTTGCAATAAAATAAAGTGTATGTTAGCCTATAATAAATATCAGTAATTTTGTAGATTATTAACCCTTTAAAAAATTAAATATTATGAGTACAGAATTAATCGTAACATGTTTTCTTGTTTCTCTGGCTTTGTTTTTGTGTTTGGTGCGCAAATGGCAAGTAGATGAGCTTGAAGACTTGGTTTTAAGAGTGAAGAAACAGAGAGATGCTTCAAACAAAGAAACTAATGAAAATCCGGAAGATTTTGAAGGACTTCATTTATCTCACGGGGAGCCTCTCAGTGATGATGAAATCTTGGCTCTTGCATCAAATGTTGAACGTTTGTTTGAGCTTAAAGAACAAGATTTAGACAAGCTTATTAACTATGCCGGACATCGCCTAGATGAACTTAGTTGTAATAAGCTTGGGGATGGCTCAGATGATGATCTCGAAGATGATCCTGAAACTGATGAAAATCAGAAATGGGAAGATGCGTTCGAAACATTTTCTGCTGTTCGTTACGGATATTTTTAATTAAAAAATGTTAAACTTGAGTAGCAAACTTTTGTTTGCTACTCGTTAAAAAATCAAAATTATGAAATCTTTAGGAAAATTATTTTTAGCAGGGATGAAACACTCTCTTATGACTATGGGTAGAATTCTTGCCGGTATCGCTGTGTTAGCGGTTACACTGATGGTTTTGGCTACATTATTTGCATTAGGCGTCTATGTTATTCGCCAATGTGGTTGGTGGTCAGTTATTTTGTATATAATTGACATTGTCATATTGGTGATGGTAATGACAGAAGTTGTATGTAAGAAATTCTTCGAAAATATCGGTAAAAAGCTTGTCAGAAAACGCAGATACGTCTTAACCTTATTGGTTGAAACATTAAAAGCTATAGGTGTAATTTTACTAACGCTTTTAATCTTAGCCCTTGTAAATGGAATATTTTGGGGTTTAGGATGGTTGGTTTTGTGGCCATTTGCTATTAAGCTATCGATAGGTGCTACTGCTATGATAGGTGTTGCAATGTTTTTATTGATAATATTCTTATTTTTTGCAGCATTGCATATAAATGTTCATGGATGGCGTGATGCTCTTGCAATATTGGTAAGATTTTTAGGAGAATTTATCCTACCTGCTGCTATAGTTGTAGCCGTTATTTATTTTATATTTCACGGCGTTGCTTGATTAATTACCCTCTCTTTTGGAACATAAATAGTTTCAAAAGAGAGGTTTTTTTATGCAAAAAAATCCCGATTCTTGCGAATCGGGATATATTTTTCTTATTATTCTTAATTTGCAGATTTTTTCTTAGCAATAGACTTTTTAATTTTCTTAGCTTCATCAGTCAATTTGCTATTAGAAGTTGTTTCAAGGTAAGAATCTAAACCACCATTGTGTTCGATAGAACGTAATGTTTTGGTACAAACTTTTAACTTGAAAACTTTACCCAAAGTTTCACTCAATAAAGAAACAACATGCAAATTCGGCAGGAAACGACGACGAGTGCGGTTGTTAGCGTGACTTACATTGTTACCACTCATAACGCCTGTGCCGGAAATATCACATTTTTTAGCCATTTTTAAGTATCCTTTAAACAAATAAAAAACAATCTTGTTGCTTGTTAATACATATATTTGAAGCGTAAGTCAAGCAAAAATATAAAAAATATGAAAAAATGCTGGTAAAAAATATAAAAACAGTATAATAGTATGCGTTATAGCAATGTATCCGTAGCTCAATTGGATAGAGTGTTGGCTTCCGACGCCAAAGGTTGTGGGTTCAATTCCCGCCGGATACGCCATTTGATGCACCACCTATGCAAAGGTGGTGCTTTCAATATGAGCGGAAATTGAACCTAAAGGTTCATTCTTGCTACGTAAGCCTTGTTTTAATTAAAACTCGGCAACTTCGCTTCGGTCACTTGGTTTGTAACACTTGTATGCTGTAATCTGTCGATTACATACAAGTTAACAAACCTACGCCTTCGTCATAAAACAATCTTTAATTGTTTTATTTTCTCAGCCCGCCGGATACGCCATTCTAGCTCCACCATTGAAAATGGTGGAGCTTTTCATATGAGCGAGAATTGAATATTCTTATTTTCCGAAAACGGTATTTTTAAGCACACTTAAAGTGTTTTGTATAATTGGTCTGGCTTTTTTAGCTCCATTTTCCAACTTTTCTTCAACTTCATCGAAGTGAGCCATATAATAGTTATATTTTTCACGTGCTTCTTTTGTTTCTTTTAAAACAACATCCAGAAGCATATTTTTTATATGTCCGTAACCAAGTTTTCCATGTCTTAATCCGTCAGCCATTTCAGCAATTTGCTGTTCTGAGGCAATGGCTTTATATATTTGGTATACCAAAATTTCGTCCGGATCTTTAGGTTCTTCCATTGGACGCGAATCTGTTTGTATGGAAAAAATCGCTTTTTTAATTATTGAATCTTCAGCAAAAATAGGTATAACATTGTTGTATGATTTACTCATTTTTCTGCCATCAATACCAATAATTGCCGATGCATTGTCTTTGATACAATATGTTGGTAATTTTAATATGTTTTTATTATAGTGGGCATTAATTGCTCCGGCAATATCACGAGCAATTTCTACATGTTGTATTTGATCTTTACCGACGGGAACAATATCTGTGTTATAGGCTAAAATATCGGCTGCCATTAAGGTAGGATATGTGTAAAGCCCCATATTTATGCCATCATCGTCGGGTTTGTTGTTCAAACGATTTTTATCAACACAAGCTTTATAAGCGTGAGCTTTGTTCATAAAACCTTTAGGCGTATACGCATATAATATGGTTGTAAATTCGTGAATTTCTGGAATATCCGATTGGCGATAAAATACAGATTTATCGGTATCCAGCCCAAATGCGAGATAAACTGAGGCAACTTCTTTTATTTTTTGATTTAAAACGTTAGCATCTTTTTCAGCATTAATTGCATGATAATCAGCAATAAACATGAAATGCTTACCATTGTTTTCCAATGCTTTTTTACCTATATCCAGAGCCGGTTTAATAACGCCGAAATAATTGCCGATATGTGGTGTTCCGGTGGGCTTGACACCGGTTAAGATAGTTTTATTTTCAAACATCTTTCTTTTATCCTCGTTTTCTTGCTTTTTTTAAATTTTTAGTATTGTATTTAATTTTAAAAAAAGATAATCTGCTTTTTAGTTTAAATCAATATATTTTTAATAGGACGCTTAAAAGATGTTGGATATCAAATTTATTATCGAAAACGTAAATTTTGTTAAAGACGGTTTAGAGAAAAAAGGATACACGAAAGATGTTTTAGATTTAGATGCTTTAATTGCTTTGCACAAAGAAATTAACAAGCTGAAAACATCTTCTCAATTGCTTGCAGAAGAGAAAAATAAGCTAAGTAATGCCATAAAATCAGCTTCATCTGAAGAACGTCCGTTAATTATTGCAAAAAGTAAGGCTTTAGGTGAAGAGTTTAAGGTGTTGCAAGAACAACTTGGCGTTAAACAATCTGAGTTTGATTTAATGATGTTAAAAATGCCTAATATGCCTTCTCCGGAATCGCCTATTGGACCTGATGACAGTGCAAATGTTGTACGTCGTAAAGTAGGTGAAATCAGAAAGTTTGAATTTACACCTCGTGATCATATAGAGTTGATGGAGATAAATGATTGGGCAGAAATGGAACGAATCGCGAAAGTTTCCGGTTCAAGAACCTATGCTATCAAAAATGATTTGGCGCAATTAGAACTTGCTATGCATATGATGGTGTTAGATAAACTTCGTGAGCATGGTTTCACCGTAATTACGGTTCCTTCCATTTCAAAGGAAAAACCTCTTTACGGACAAGGTTATTTGCCTTTTTCAAGAGATGAAGTTTATCACTTGCCTAATGATGACATATATCTTTCCGGTACTGCCGAACTTATATTAAATTCTTTAAGAGCTGATGAAATTTTGCCTGAGAACGAATTGCCGATTTTATATGCCGGATTTTCTCCTTGTTTCAGACGCGAAGCCGGAGCTGCCGGAAAAGATACCAGAGGGTTGGTTCGTGTTCACCAGTTTATGAAAACCGAACAATTTGTTATTTGTAAAAATGATATTGCTGAAAGTGAAAAATGGCATAAAAAATTGTTAGAAATTTCTGAAGAAGTTTTACAAGATTTGGAACTTCCTTATCAGGTGCTGGAAGTTTGTACCGGTGATATGGGTGCACCAAAATATCGCCAGTATGATTTGGAAGCTTGGGTTCCAAGCCAAAACTGTTATCGTGAGACACACTCTTGCTCTAATATAACAGAATGGCAAGCAAGAAGAACAAATTTAAGATATAGAGAAAATGCCGACGGAAAAGTAAAATTTGTTCATACGCTTAATAATACGGGTATTGCAACACCTCGTGCTTTGGTGCCATTTATTGAAAATCATCAAAATGAGGACGGTACGGTAAATATTCCGGTAAAATTACAGCCTTATTTGGGTGGTAAAAAAGTTATCGGTAAAAATTGCTAGTTTCAAATCAAGCTTAATCTTTAACAAGGGCATTTTTCAAAATGCCCTTTTTTATAATAAATTACAAGACCTATGACTTGAAACTACCTGTTTTTTTATTTGCACTCCCTATATAGTCCCCCCTTATTTTTGCTTGCAAAAAATTCAAGAGGGCTTCAAATTAGTTAAAAATCTATCATCGGAAATGTTGTTGGTTAGTGTAATTTAATCGGAAGATGCCTTGACGATTCCTAGCGGAATCGAGGTATGACAGGGTTTTATTTTTCTTGACTTACACAGGCAGGACGGTGATTTTTTTCTTAATGTTTTGGAAGTATGACAATGGTTTATTTTATGCCTCAGCAAGCGATGACTTTTATTAGAATCGTCACCGCTTTGAACGAAAAAATAATACTGTCACCACTCCGAGCAAAAAAATAATACTGTCACCGCTCCGAGCGAAGCGAGGTCAAGCGGCCTTCAAATTAGTTAATCGGAAGGTCCCTTGACGTTTCTTGGCAGAAACGAGGGAAGACAGGTTTGTGTTTTTTTGCATTTTTATGGCATAAAAAGGGTATATTTTTTTAACAAACAAGAATCGCTAAAAGCCGTTTATTTACAATGGTTTTAAGCGTTTTAAACTGCTCGATTTAAACGTACGTTTAAATCAAGCAGTTTTTTTGATGTTTTTTTCGAACTTCAGTTTCTTCTAACTATTTGAAAAACAATAAAATGCAAATTTTAAATTTTG